>NZ_SPKQ01000053.1:232456-243585 GCF_023127895.1 Pseudomonas sp. NCIMB 10586 | reverse complement strand
AAGCGTTACGCAATGAGCTTGAAAGGTGTCTAGAAAATCCGGGGCGATTCAGGATATGAGCCAGCTGTCACGGTTTTATACATCGCTGAGTCGCAAGCTTGGGGTGCATGTGAGCCCGCATCGTTTCAGGCATACAATTGCTACCGATTTGATGAAGCAGCCCAAGAGTAATCTTCATATCGTTAAGGATTTGCTAGGACATCGAAGCATTGCCACTACCTTGAAATACGTACACGTCGACGTTGACCAGGTAAGGCATGCATTGGAGATGATGCGGTAGCTGACTCCTACCGTCTCCTTTTCCTACAGCCCAATGAATTACCCTGCTTTGACAAGCTAATCCAACGCGACTAACTTTCATGGCGTGATGCGTTCATGCGCTCGCGCTACACAGCGTTTCTATGTCTCCACCACGTTTTTCGTGGCACCGGTGTGACTAACAGCTAGCAAATGACTGTTAATCATTGGGTCCCTGGTTCGAGTCCAGGTCGTGGAGCCAGATAGAGAAAAGCCTGCAGAGATGCAGGCTTTTTTTTTGCTTTGCGCCCAGCATGGGGCGCAATCTTGTGGGTAAAAGTTCCACCGTAAGCTGATCACAGCGAACGAAGTGAAGCGCAACTGCATGAGGGCGACCGAATGTGGGGAGCAAGCGTGAATCTAAACCGCGAACAGCGGGGGGCGTGGGTCAAGTCATTGCTACAGGGAGCTGACGCGCCGGTTAACCCGCCATACGAAGGTAGCTCCCAATCATTAGCTATCTGCCAACCATGAACGAAAACAATACGTACGCGCCTCAACTAGCGGCTTCTTTACCACTGACAGACTCGGCAGCCACATTGACGACCGGCTTGCCACGCAGCAGACGGCCATTGATTAAGGCGTACGCCATCAGACCAATCAGCAGCCCCCAGAACGCCCCGCCAATCCCGAACAACGTGATATTGGCCGCACTTGCCAGAAAGGTAATCAGCGAGGCTTCACGGGTTTTGGCGTCGGCCATCGCATTGGCCAGGCTGCCGCCAATGGTGCCCAGCAGGGCGAGCCCGGCCAGCGCCGTGATGAAAGCTGGCGGGAAGGCCATGAACACCGCTGCCAGGGTCACGCCGAATATCCCTACAAGGATGTAAAAGAAGCCCGCTGCAATGCCGGCGATCCAGCGTTTGGAGGGCTCTTCGTGGGCTTCCTTGCCGGTGCAGATGGCGGCGGTAATCGCGGCGATATTGAATGCGTGGGAACCAAAGGGCGCCATAAGCAAGGAGCCCAACCCGGTAAGGGTCACGATTGGATTGGCACTGGTGCTGAACCCGTCATTGCGCAACACCAGCATCCCAGGCATGTACTGGCCGGTCAGCGTGATCAGAAACAGCGGCAGCGCGATACTGAGCAAAGCGTTGAGCGAGAACTCTGGCCGGGTGAACACAGGTGCCGCGAGTTGCAGTGTCAGCCCAGACATATCCAGACGTCCCTGAAGCAGCAGCGCAACCACTCCCACTACCAGGATGCCCACTACTGCGTACCGTGCGGTAAAGCGTTTGAGCAGGATATATACGGTAATCAGCAAGCCGACCAGCATGGGATCAAGGCTTATGCCGCCAAACGCGCCGATGCCAAACTGCAGCAGGATACCGGCCAGCAGCCCCGCCGCCACACCCGGCGGTATCAGGCGGATGACTTTTTCGAAGTAGCCCGACAACCCCAGCAGCACAAAGGCGGCGGCCGAGATCATGTATGCGCCCACCGCTTCGGCATAAGGCGCGCTTGCCAGGGCGATCACCAGAAATGCCGCCGCCGGTGTTGACCAGGCGGTGATGATCGGTTCGCGAGAAACCCAACTGAGGAACAACCCGGTAACGCCCACACCAATCGATACGGACCACACCCATGAAGCGGTCAACTCCGGGCTTAACCCGGCGACTCTGGCCGCCTGGAACACCAGAATGAAGGTGCCGCCATAGTTGACGATGACCGAGATCAAACCGGCGAGAATCGGATGAAGCAGATCGCCGAGGCGAACAGATGACATGGATGTTGATGAAGACATGGCTTTACGTTGCTCCCTGCAAATGGCGATGAGCAGAGTCTACGGATAAACTGGCCTGCCTTTTCCGGCCAATTTATTCGCATAGGGCAGACCGCATGGCGAAAACCTTCGAGCTCGACACCTTGAAGATAAGGATCAATGACGCCGAGTTTCAGAAGCTGGACCTGCATCAGCGGATTCAGCGGGCCCTGCGTGCACTTATCCTTGAGGGCACCCTTGGGTCTGGCCTGAAATTACCGGCGACGCGGGTCCTGGCCAAGTCGCTTGGCGTGGCCCGCGACACGGTCGAGAACGCTTATGGGCAACTGCATCGTGATGGTTTCATCGTGCGACGTGAGGGGGCGGGAAGCTATGTCTGCGAAACGGTCGGCGCCCAATTGCACGGTGCTGCACGTCGCCGTATCAAGGCGCAAGCCACCCGACCCAGTGAGGTGACGCCAGGAGTGGGCTTGAGTCAGCGCGGCATGATGATTTTCAACAGTGGTGGCGTTAACGATCAACAGACGGTTAAGGCCTTTGCTACAGGGCTGCCGGAAACCCGTACCTTCCCCACTGATGTATGGGAGCGCCTGCAACGCCACGTCATGAAGGACTATCGCAGTAACGTTCTTCTGCATGGCGACCCGCAAGGCGCTGAGCCTCTGCGCAAGGCCATCGCCACCTACTTGAACCTTGAACGCGGAGCCAAATGCTCTGCCGACCAGATTCTGGTGTTGAGCAGTACGCGCCAAGCCCTGTTCCTGTGCGCCCAATTGCTGGTGGATGCGGGTAAACCGATCTTGTTGGAAAACCCCGGCTACTACGGCGCCAGAAAGGCCTTTGAAACGGCCGAGACCAAGGTCGTGCCCATAGATGTCGATGGCCAAGGCATACGCACGGACTTGCTGCGAGCAGACCGCAGCGGCGCCGATTGCGTCTATGTCACCCCCTCGCATCAATACCCCACCGGAGCGACGTTGCCCCTGGAACGTCGGCTTGAGTTGATCAACTGGGCAGCCGAGCACGGCAAGTGGGTCATCGAGGACGACTACGACAGCGAGTTCCACTACGACGGGCTACCGACCGCCTGCGTGCAGGGCCTGGATAAATATCGGCGCACGATCTACCTCGGCACGTTCAGCAAAACGCTCTATCCGGGGTTGCGGATGGGCTATATGGTGCTGCCTGTCGAACTGGTCAAAGCCTTCACCTATGCGCGCAGCATGATGGACGGCCATACGCCGCAGGTCCTTCAATTGACCCTGGCGCGATTCATGGAGGACGGTCACTACAACGCCCATGTTCGGGCCATGCGCAAACTCTACGCCAGCCGCCGTGCGGTCATGCTCAATGCTATCAGCCAGCATCTGAACGGTATTGCGACGGCCTTGACCACCCAAGGTGGATTGCAGATTCCCTGCCTGCTGGCCGAGGGCTGGTCGGAAGAAAAGACCATCCGCCAAGCTGCCAGTGCGGGCGTGCAACTGCCCGGCCTCAGCCGGCTATACGCCGGCGAACAAAAGAAGCAAGGTTGGCTGTTAGGGTATTCGTCCTTGAGCGCATGTGAAATTGAATCCGCCATGCTGCGTCTGGCCAATGCGCTGAGCAATAAATAGGGCGCGCAAATGCATGGTGCGACAGGCATGAGTCCTGTCTAATCCCGCGCCTGGCCGGCCTCTGTCGATTCACCTTCATCGGCTCTATAACAACTGTCACCGCTGCGCCTGCCATCCGGGTAGACAATAAAGCCCCCGCGACCTTCGGGGCAGGCGTGCAGATACACCGGCGCCAGCTCTCGTTGCTTATCGACGTGGGCATTCAAGCGAGCAATATAGATACCCACCGAAACCGACACGCCAACAATCAGCACCACGCACGCGACCAACTGGGCGGCATAACTGGCGCCGATGTCGTCAGGACGCGCTGGCGACATAACTCGATCCCGTGCGCTCGGCATTCTGGCCAATCGGAAACCAGCCGCTGCCGCCCATGCGCCCCCGCTGAGCGTCCGGCGGCAGGAAACCCACCAGCAGGGCGAGGAAAATCAAGGCTAGCAGGGCACCTTTGATCATCGAAGACAGGTTCATGGCGAGGGCGAGCTCTGGATAAGAGAAGCCTTAGCTTAAGCAGCAGTGGGTTAACGTCAGGTAAACGTCAGCAGAAAGCAGCTCGAGTTCCGTTATCCTGCAAACCTCTGCGCACTCCCTGTTCGAGGTTTTCCCCGTGCATATCCACTTGCTGCTGGTCGAGGACAACCTTGATCTGGCCACCACCGTCATCGAGTATCTGGAGATCAGCGGCATTGTCTGCGACCACGTCAGTAATGGTCAGACCGGGCTTAACCTGGCGCTCAATCAGCATTACGACGTCATCCTCCTGGACATCATGCTGCCGCGACTGAACGGCCAGCAGGTATGCGACCGGTTGCGCCAGCAGGGCATCCAGACGCCGATCCTGATGTTGACCTCGCTGGACGCGTTATCCGACAAGCTCGCCAGTTTCGCTGCCGGAGCCGACGACTACCTGGTCAAGCCGTTCGAGCTGGCCGAGCTGGTCGCCAGGATTCGCGCCCTGAGCCTGCGCCGCAGCGGCCAGACCAGTCGCCTGCAAGTGGATGACCTGGTAATGGAGCTGACCACCCGCAAGGTCAGCCGCGCAGGGCAGGAGCTGCATTTGTCGCCCATCTGCTGGACCTTGTTGGAAAACCTGATGCGCGCAAGCCCACAGCCGGTCTCTCGAGAACGTCTGGAAGCGAAGATCTGGGGCGACGAGCCACCCGACACTGATACGCTCAAGGTGCATATGCATCGGTTGCGCAAGGCTGTGGACAAGCCTTTTGGCCGGCCGTTGATCCATACCCTGGCGGGTGTCGGCATTCAGGTAAAACCCCATGCGTAACGGCCTGAGTCTGAAGTGGGTAATCAGCGGCAGTTTCCTGTGCTTGATTGCTGTGGTGCTGGTGATCTACAGCAAGCTGCTGCCTGAATTTACCGTGCGCGGCCTGTTCTATACCGCCAGCGCGATGATGGAGGAGGAAGCCCAATATTTTCTCCGGCACTACAAACAGGACCCGACCACGCCGACGCCGCACAATTACTTCTATACCAGCGTCATCGGCAAGCAGGCATTGCCGCAGGACGTGCGTGAGTTGCTCGATACCCCACCGAGCCTGTCCTTCGGTGCGGTGAATATCTTCGGCGATCTCTATTCCGATGACGACGACGAGCCTTTCCAGATCATCCTCGAACAGCCCCTGGGTGACGGCAAAACCCTCTACATGTACGACATCGATCACGATAAGGAAGCCGGGGGTGAGGTCGAGACGCCGTTGTCTGACGCCTATTTCGATCAGGTCATAGAGAGTGTCAAGTTCATCAGCCTGGCGGTATTCGTGCCGGCGCTGATCATCATCGCCTTGCTGGTCTGGTGGCTGGTTCGGCCGCTGGGGCGTCTGGTGCAATGGTCCGGCACACTCAAAGATCCTGATGCCCTGGCCAGCACACGGCCGGGTTTCAGTTTCAAGGAGTTCAATATGCTGGCCGATGCCCTGGCCAAAAGTGTTGAGCAGGTGCAGGCCGCCAGCCAGCGTGAAGGCCGCCTGTTGCGCTACACCAGCCATGAACTGCGCACGCCACTGGCGGTGCTCAAGGCCAATATCGAATTGTTGGCCCTGCAATCGGGCGGTGTGCTGCCGCCTTCCTTGCAACGTATAGAACGCTCTGTGATGAACATGCAGCTGATTGCCGAGACATTGCTGTGGATGAGCCGCGAGCGTTCCGAATCGCTGCCCGAGCAAGACGTTAATCTGAGCGAGGTAGTCGGCGAACTGATTGAGAAGCACCGCTACCTGATCGGTAATCGGGATATCAAGCTAAGCATCGACATCCACACCGAACCTTGCCGACTGCCCCCTACGGCGTGTCGTATCGTGATCGGCAACTTCCTGCGCAATGCGCTGCAATACGCAGAAGAGGGCACGGTAGACATCCGTTTCAAATACCCACGGCTGATGATTGCTAATCACGTCCGCGAGGCCAAGCCGCGACAGGAGTCCGACGATTTTGGGTATGGGCTAGGGTTGCAGTTGATGCGGCAATTGTGCGCAAAGCTGGGCTGGCAGATTGAAGTGATCCGTGAGCAACAGAGGTTTACGGTCGTTCTTGATTTTACGAGCGTGCGGGCTGTCGAGTCAGAACATTAAAGGCAGATAGCGCTTCACAATAGCGACGGCTGGTTGGGGAGCGGTTTTTATACCCGCGCCTCAGCATCGCAGCCCACGATTCCCACGCGCCAGTGCATAACCACTGACACGCAAGAAGGGCGAGGGCGTTACAACGTCTGCACAATGACCTGGCTTTTCAAATCGTTGACCATGTCTTCAATCGCCGGCTGCATGGCCGCAAAATCTTCCGGGGTGCAGAGAATCTCTGGCTTGCTAAACACATATTGGCGCGTGATCAGCACCGTATTGGCCTTCTTCACATAGGTCGAGCGATAGTCGAAGCCTGCCTGTTTCACCGACACAGCCTTGGGCACCGCGAGGATCTTCACCTTGGCCGGGAACTCCAGGCGCGCTACCTCTGTGATCTCACTTGAGAGGCAAGTGAAGGCCTGAGTACGTTCCTTTTCGACGATCAAGGAAAACACGCTCTGGCCAATACCGCCGGCCAGGCTGGAGAGGGTAGGCACTCCGGTCGGGCCAGGCAGGTTCACCAGGTTGCTGGTGTGGCCTTTAATCGCGAATTTGAAGGTATTGGCAGTGCCGTCCAAGGCGTCAGTTTCGATCAACCCGCTGCCGGATTGCCCATACATGCTCAGAATCTGCTGCACCAACTGATTACGGTCGGCCGGCTGCATGGCCTTGAGCATGAAGCGGTTAAACTCCGCGCCCCAACCGTCGATGGTGGAGTCATTGGTAAAGTCTGCAGCGCCTTTGGCGTTGACCTTGAACGCGATGGTTGTGTTCACTTTGCCAGGCTGGCCGGACGGCGTTTGTGTACGTTCACCGGTCTGTGTCAGCAACACCGGTTTGCCGAGTTCGGGCAGAGGCAGGTAGCCAGCGGCGATGGGCGTTGCGGTGGAGTCCAGGTACAGATCGAGGCTGGGTACATAAGTGATCACATGGTTGAGCACGCCCAGGGTCGGTACCTTGGGCAGTACGTAGGCGTTGTCGGCGTTGATCAGGGCGGGCGAGCTTTCAATGGCGACGGCTTTGAGCAGCGCTTCAAGCAGGGCCACATGGTCCTTGCAGTCGCCATAGCGGTTATCCAGCACCGCTTGCGCAGAATGCGGTACTACGCCGCCGGCACCGACGTACACGGCCACATAGCGAATGTTCTTGCGTACCCAATCACTCAGCACCAGGGCCTTGCTGCGTGGGCTGTCGAGGTTGGCGGTGAGTTCCTTGGCCAGTTGGGTCATGGCCGGGGTCACTTCTACCTGTGCGCGTGCGGCGTAGGCTTGGGCAAACTGTTTGTAGTCGGTGAACGTCGATACGGCCAGCAGTTGCCCGTAGTCGGTGTAGGCAACGGAGCCTTCTTCCACGCGGTTCTTCTTGGTTTGTTCCAAGTCCCAGCGGTACACCGTTCGCCCGTTGGCGTTGGCTGGCGTGGACGCCTTGAAACCCCGTGAGTCGGCGTACAGCTTCATTTCGGCGGGCATGTCGTAGCTCAGGCGCACCTGTTCATTCTGGTAGAAATCCGGCGAGAAAAGGTCCTCGAACTGCCCTGGAAACAACGGCGTATTGCGATGGCGCTGGTACCGCAGCACCATCCGATCGCCCACTTGCAGCTCCGGGAAGATCACCACCTTGACCCGCGAGTCCTGGAACATCGGCGCCTGGGCAGACTCAAGCTCCTGCTGCTCCTTGATCCGGTCGGGTGTTACCACGACTTTGCGGCCATCGGGTTTGAGGGTGTAGGCCTCGACGATATCCAGGGTTTCGAGGGTGCGATTGTAGGTGACCGAGCGCTGGGCGTTGGAGGTGATCGCGCGCTCTTCATTGATCCGCATAACCCGTTCGACATCCAGTACAAAGCTGCCGTCGGCATTCACGACGTAGGACTGAATATTTTTTTCGTGGGTCAGGGAAAGGTCGGTGTAATCGGCACGGGCTTGCGTCGTCAACAGCGCGCAGACCATGACTGCCAGCACACTGAACAGGCGTAACGCAGAGAACGGGAGGCTTTGCATAGAGATCCTTCTGAGCTAGGGGCGCGCCGTTTCACCGGGGCGTATGTTCCTGAATATGCCGATGGACAGGACTCGCAAGCGCTTCGCCTACTCAATTGGCTGACGTTCAGGGGTTATGAAGATTTTTTCAGGTTTCTCTCGCACGCTATGGGGGCCGAGATTTTCCTTTGAGTAAGACGTTTTCGAATGATTTTATTTAGCCCTGATTAATCAAAAAGTTAAACGCCTCGATTATGGTCATGGAGCGCAGGCGTGTTTTTTTGACGGGTCGATGATTTTTTTCCATTCGTTTTATTCCAAACAGGTCTTTTACCGAAAAATCAGGCCCATGCTTTATTGGTCCAAGCGGGCGGCGGCCTTGGGCAATGCGGTCTTCTAAGCGGCAATCAAGCAACCATTGTTTGAGTTAGCGGTGCCTTCAAAAGGATCAACCCATGGCATTCACCACTCTGATACTCGACGCGCCCGGTCCGCCGCTGCTCTATGAGGAAATCGATCGATTCCTTGAACTGGGCTTGGCGGTCGTCCTTAACCTGTATTACTTCACCGATAAACACAGCATCCAGCAGCACTACGGCGCACGCATCGGGTATGCCGATATCAACGGCCACGACGAGCGGGGTTTTATCGCAGCGGTGGATCAGGCTGGGGGTTACAGCGTGTTCAAGACGCGCTTGAACATCCCGCTGGGCGGCGAACTGATTCGCGCCGCCAGCTCACCCGGGTTGCCCACACCGCTGCGCGCCATCGCCCAGGCCGGGACCGGTCTCAACCATATCGACCGACAGGCGTGCGAGCAGGCGGGAGTGACGGTTCTGCATACGCCGGGTTCCAACGCGACTGCTGTCGCTGAATACGTGTTGGCCCAGGCGTTGTTTCTGTCTCGGGATCTGGACCACTACAACGCGCAAACCCACCAAGGCCACTGGTCAAAAGGCACCTTGGCGCCTGCTGCTGAATACGCCGAACTCACCCTCGGGCTGGTGGGCACCGGCAGCATTGCCCAGCAGGTGGCGTGCAAAGCCAGCGCCTTGGGGATGAAGGTGATTGCCACCGGGTCCGAGCGCTTTACCGAGCAGGAGGCGCGCCGCCTCGGGCTGCAACGCAGGCAAACCCTGGAACAGTTGCTGGATGAGGCCAATATCGTTTCGATCCATGTGCCGTTCACCCCGCAGACTCGCGGCTTATTCGGCAGCGCCGAGTTCAAGCGGATGCGCCAGGGTTCGATACTGATCAATACCGCTCGCGGTGGCATCGTCGACGAGCAGCAACTGGCCGCCTTCATGATCCGGTTTCCCCGGCATATCAAGGCGGTCGCCATTGACACCTTCGCCCTGGAAAAAGACCGTTTCAGCTCGCCGTTGGCGGGCATTGCCGGTGCGCAATTGACGCCGCATATCGCCGGCAATACCTCCACCGCAATCCGCACCGCTTCGCAGCGCATCGTCGACCACATCCACGCGTTCAGTCACGCCTTGCAGATGCCGTGTCGCTGATACCGCCTGTGCCGGCTGAGGGGCTAAGCGAGCTTCACATTCATGGTGATGTGGGCAGTGAAGACCTTGACGCCGCCCGCATCGAAGATCTCTACCGGCACGATCTTGTCGCCCGCGGTCTGCCAATCGATAGCGCTGCCATCGGCGACGGCGCGGATATCGGTTTTCGCCTTGGCCAGGTATTCCACGCTCATGCCCTTGGGAATCCAGCGTGCGCCAGCGGGGATCGACGCATCGGTCATCATGCCGCCGGCCAGTTCGGCGGCGTTGCACAGCGCAATGGCATGCACCGAAGCCAGGTGGTTGGTGATTTCCTTGCGAAACGGCACGGTGACCACTGCATGGTTGGGCTTGAGTTCCGCGATCTCGGGAGTGATGGTGCTGAAGTAGGGTGCCATCTGGCACGCCAGGTTGCTGAATGCGGCAGGACCTACGCTATTGAACATGCTCAGTGCTTGGCTCATACGAATATCCTCAAGGTTTAATTGCGGAATAATATTCCGTAACAGAACAATATTCTGTAGATTCCATGCCTGTCAACCCGAGCTTTCTCTGGCGGTCGCTCAGCCTATAAACTGTTTTGATTTGGCGTTCCCCCCATGCACTCCATCGATCTCATCGAGCGCACCTTCCCCGGCAGGCGCAGCGACCTCAAGCGCACCATCCTGCGTGAGGCGTTGGCCTGTTTTAACGAGGCAGGCATCGAGGCGACCAACATCGAGACCATCCGTGCGCGCTGCGACACCAGCGTGGGCGCTATCTATCACCACTTCGGCAACAAGGAAGGGCTGGTCGCCGCGCTGTTCTTTGCTGCGCTGGAAGACCAGGCCAGCCTGCGTGACCACTACCTGCAAGCGGCGGATACGGCCCACGCCGGTGTGGTCGGCCTGGTGTACAGCTACGTTGAATGGGTCACCGCCCAGCCGGACTGGGCGCGGTTTGTTTTCCAAAGCCGTTTTGCCGTGTCCAACGGCCCGTTCAAGGACGAGTTGATTGCGCGCAACAAGCAGCGCAACCAGCAGTTGAAGGAGTGGATGGGCGGGGAAGGGCGCAAGGAACACTTCAGCCATTTGCCCGCAGAACTTATCCCTTCGTTGATCATTGGCGCGGCGGAAAGCTACTCCCGTGCGTGGCTGTCGGCGAAGGTCAAAAAGAGCCCCTTTGAGTACCGTGAGCTGCTGGCTGAAGCGGCGTGGAGCTCGATCAGCCAGCGTTAGTCATTCCTCCTCATCCCCCTGTGGGAGCTGTCGAGCTTTGGCGAGGCTGCGATAGCGATGGTTCAGGCTATGAAGGGTTGACTGTGCCGCCGCCTTCGCAGCCTCGCTGGGGCTCGACAGCTCCCACATTTGGGCGGTGTTGTTGTCGGGAGTTGTGTTTGGCGCAATGGCCTTGCCAATCGAGATCAACCCAGCACCGCTAAT
>NZ_SPKQ01000053.1:151049-232356 GCF_023127895.1 Pseudomonas sp. NCIMB 10586 | reverse complement strand
CGCCGCCTTCGCAGCCTCGCTGGGGCTCGACAGCTCCCACATTAGGGCGGTGCTGTTGTCGGGAGTTGTGTTTGTCGCAATGGCCCTGCCAACCGAGATCACCCCAGCACTGCCAATCCCCTGTGGGAGCTGTCGAGCTTTGGCGAGGCTGCGATAGCGATGGTTCAGGCTATGAAGGGTTGACTGTGCCGCCGCCTTCGCAGCCTCGCTGGGGCTCGACAGCTCCCACATTTGGGCGGTGTTGTTGTCGGGAGTTGTGTTTGGCGCAATGGCCTTGCCAATCGAGATCAACTCAGCACTGCCAATCCCCTGTGGGAGCTGTCGAGCTTTAGCGAGGCTGCGAAAGCGGTAGTTCAGGCGATGAAGAGGGTGCCTGTGCCGCCGCCTTCGCAGCCTCGCTGGGGCTCGACAGCTCCCACATTTGGGCGGTGTTGTTGTCGGGAGTTGTGTTTGGCGCAATGGCCTTGCCAATCGAGATCAACTCAGCACCGCTAATCTCTGTGGGAGCTGTCGAGCCCCAGCGAGGCTGCGAAGGCGGTGGTTCAAACGATGAGCCTCTCGGCAATGCCACCGCCTGATCAAGTTCCGTCTGGGGCTATACTGGCCTCCTTCCAACCCATCGAGATCCCCATGAGCACCTCCCTTTCCCTGGCGCCTGCACGCAAGCCTGCAGCGCCACTGATAGCCTTTATCATCCTGGTGGCGGGCGCCCTGTTCCTGCAAAACACCGTTGGCGCACGCCAAGTGTTGTTGCTGGTGGTCGGCGCCGCGCTGGGCCTGACGCTGTACCACGCTGCCTTCGGTTTTACCTCGGCCTGGCGCGTGTTTATCAATGATCGGCGTGGCGCCGGCTTGCGTGCGCAGATGGTGATGCTGGCGGTGGCGGTGCTGCTGTTTTTCCCGGCACTGGGCGCGGGCACTTTGTTCGGCCAGCCGGTCGTGGGCTTGGTGGCGCCGGCCGGTGTGTCGGTGGTGTTCGGGGCGTTTATCTTCGGGATCGGCATGCAGCTGGGTGGCGGCTGTGCATCGGGCACCTTGTTCACCGTGGGCGGCGGTAATGCGCGCATGTTGGTGACGCTGCTGTTCTTTATCTGTGGCTCGTTGATCGCCACCCACCATGTCGACTGGTGGTTTGCGTTGCCGTCGTTGCCGGCGGTTTCCATCGTCAAAAGTTTCGGTGTGCTGCCGGCGCTGGTCCTGAGCCTGGCGGTGTTCGCGCTGATTGCGGTGGCGACCGTGCGTCTGGAAAAGCGCCGTCACGGCCAGCTTGAACAAGGCGTGCACAGCGAGCATCAAGGGCTGCGTCGTTTTCTGCGTGGGCCCTGGCCGCTGGTGTGGGGCGCGATTGGCCTGGCGCTGCTCAACTACGCCACCCTGGCCCTGGCTGGGCGGCCGTGGGGCATCACCTCGGCGTTCGCGCTGTGGGGCGCCAAAGTGGCGAGCGGGCTGGGTGTGGATGTGGCGAGTTGGGCGTTCTGGCAGATGCCGGGCAATGCCAAGGCCCTGGCCGCGCCGGTCTGGGAAGACATCACCAGCGTCATGGATATCGGCATTGTCCTTGGCGCGCTGCTGGCCGCTGGCCTGGCCGGGCGTTTCGCTCCCAGCCTGAATATTCCGGCACGCTCGTTGATCGCCGCCGTGATCGGCGGCCTGCTGCTCGGCTACGGTTCGCGCCTGGCCTATGGCTGTAATATCGGCGCCTATTTCAGCGGCATCGCCTCGGGCAGCCTGCATGGCTGGGTGTGGCTGGTGGCGGCCTTTATCGGCAACGGCGTGGGCGTGCGCCTGCGGCCCTTCTTCTTTGCCGGCGAACGGCGCCAGGTGGCCTTGAGTGGTTGCTGAGCAGGCCGCCCACATTCGCCTGGCGCGCACGCAAGACGCCGGTTTGTTGCCCGCCATCGAGCATTGCGCGGCCCAGGCGTTTCGCGCAATCGAAGGGCTGGCCTGGCTGGCGGATGCCGCGTCGATTGGCATCGAGTGCCATCGGCAGTGGATCGCGCTATCGACCTGCTGGGTGGTGGTTGATCACCACGACCAACCCCAGGGTTTCCTCAGCGCAGAACGCTTTGGCGACGATCTGCATATCCATGAAGTGTCCGTGGCCCGGCCGCTGCAAGGCCAGGGCTGGGGGCGCAGGCTGGTGGAAACGGCGATGAACCACGCCCGCGCCCAGCAACTGTATGCAGTGACCCTGACCACCTTTGTGCATGTACCGTGGAATGCACCGTTCTACCGGCGCCTGGGCTTCGCTACTCACAGTGATCCGCGTCTGGAAACGATCCTGGCGGATGAGTACGCCCATGGCTTCGAACCCGGCAGTCGTTGTGCCATGGCGTGCCCGGTGACATGTCCGAATCCGTCCTGAAGTAGTCTGCCTTGCGCCTGTCGTGCGCTGTGGGTTGTCCTTACCATGGCTTGCATCGTTCACCCACTGATGCAAGCCAAAAGGACTGCCCATGAGCCGTAAAGCCCTGATCGTTATCGACGCCCAGCACTCGTTCCGTCATTCAACCTATTGGTCCGAAAATGACCTGCCCGACTATCTGGAAAAACAGCAGGCCCTCATCGATGGTTGTGTTCAGCGGGGCATCCCGGTGGTACAAGTCTTCCATGTTGAAGACCAGGGGCATTTCTCCATGCAATCGGGCAACGTCAGGGCACTGAGCGAGCTGTCGATCAATCCGCAGTTGGTGATCCACAAGCGCTACCACAGTGCCTTTGCGGGTACGCCCCTGGCCGCTCGCCTGGTGGAGATGGGCGTCGCCACGCTGATCATCAGCGGCATCCGCACCGAGCAATGCTGCGAGACCACCACGCGGCAGGCTTGCGACAGTGGCTTCAAGGTGGATTTTGTCAGCGAGGCGACGCTGACCTTCCCGATGACCCACGCGCGTAGCGGCCGGGTCTATACGCCGGCCGAGATTCGCGAACGCACGGAGCTGGTCCTCGATGACCGCTTCGCCCGCATCGTGACGGTCGCCCAGGCCCTGGCGGGGTGAATCGATGAGTGTGCCGGTGCTGTTTGTGCTGTTGCCAAACGTACTGATGCTCGACCTGGCCGGGCCTGCCGAAGTGCTGCGTCTGGCCGCCCAGGTCGATGACCCGGCGGTGGTGGATTTCGACTTGCAGTACGTCAGCCCGGTGGCAACGCTGCACACCTCCATCGGTTTGCCGCTGACGGGGCTGGCGCCACTGCCACCGACCTTGGCCCCCGGCACCCTGGTGGTCTTGGTGGGCTCCACGATGAAGGTCAGCAAGGCGCACCAGCAGGCGTTCGAGTCGGCCAGCAAGCGGCTGACCCACTGGTTGCAAAACGTCTTCGCACCCTCGGCTGAACGCCTTATCTGCGTATGCGCCGGCGCGTTGAGTGCCGCCAGCGCCGGATTACTGGATGGCCGCCAATGCACCACGCACCACTCGTTGTGCGCCACCTTGCAAGCCATGGCGCCCAAGGCTCGCGTCCTGGAAAACCGCTTGTACGTGACCGATGGTCCGGTCAGTTGCAGCGCCGGTGTCACGGCCGGTATCGACCTGATGCTGCACCTGGTCGCCGAGCTGGCCGGGCCACGGCTGGCGTGCGCGGTAGCGCGGGACATGGTGGTGTACCTGCGCCGCAGCGGCAGCGACCCGCAGTTGTCGCCCTGGATAACCGGGCGTAATCACCTGCATCCTGCGGTGCATCGGGTGCAGGACGCCATCGCCGCAGCCCCCTGTGAAGCCTGGACCGTAACCCGCATGGCCGCCCTGGCCTGCACCGGCAGCCGCCACCTGGGGCGCTTGTTCCAGGAGCATGTCGGTATCAGCCCGCTGGACTACCTGCACCGCCTGCGCCTGGCTGTGGCCCGTGAACTGCTGGCCGAGTCGGACTTGGGCATTGAAACCATCGCCGAGCGCGCAGGCTTTGGTTCGGCGCGTCATCTGCGGCGCATCTGGGGCAAGTATGAAGCGGCCACCCCTTCAGCCATGCGCCTTACTCAGCAGGTGTCTCGGGGGACGTGACCGGTTCCTGGCCGGCCTCGGTCGCCAGCTTCAAGCGGTCGGCCTTGCTGATGTATTTGTCTTTGCTTTTGGGCGCCAGTTTGGCGCTGGCCTTTTTGGCTTTGGCCTTGAAGAGCTGCTGGAGTTTTTTCTGGCGGTTCATGTCGCGGAGCCTGAGAGGGAAAGGCGCGGATGATACCAGTTTCAGCAAATGTGGCCGGGCCCTGGGTCGCTTTTTAGCGCTGATCTGTGCATTGAATCGTCCTTCGTTTCGCCAATAATCGGGCCGAGTATCCAGCGCAAACGGAAAAGCCCCGATGAGCATTCACACCCGTACCAAACGCATGACTGTCCCTCAATTGGTCGCCATGAAGGGGCAACAGAAAATCGTCTCCCTCACCGCCTACTCCAGCGCTATGGCCAAGCTGATCGATCCGATCGTCGACTTCATCCTGGTGGGTGACTCCACGGCCATGGTCGGCTATGGCCGGGCGTCAACCCTGAGCATGCAACTGGAAGAAATCATCGGCCACACCCGGGCGGTGGTCGACAGTACACGCTTGGCCTGTGTGATCGCCGACATGCCGTTTGGCAGTTACCAGGAGTCGTATGAGCAGGCTTTTCGCAACTGCGCCCAGGTGCTATCGCGCACCGGTTGCGATGCGGTCAAGCTGGAGGCCAATCAGGCCCTGGCCGGTACCGTGGAGTTCCTGGTTGCACGGGGTGTACCGGTGATGGCCCACGTGGGGCTGATGCCGCAATTCGTCAACGTCATGGGCGGGTTCAAGGCTCAGGGCCTGAGCGCTGAAACCGCTGCGGTGATTGCCGCCGATGCTCGCGCCAACCTGGAAGCGGGGGCCTTCAGTCTGCTGCTGGAAGGGGTGGCCGAAGGTGTGGCCCGGCAGATCACCCTGGACTCAAGCCAACCCACCATCGGCATCGGCGCATCGCCTGCGTGTGACGGCCAGGTGTTGGTCACCGAGGATGTGCTGGGCCTGGGCGGCGGCTCGATGCCGCGCTTCGTCAAGCAATACGCTGATGTGGGGGCGGTGATTCGCGATGCCTGCGAGCGTTTCGCCGACGATGTGCGCCAGGGTCGTTTTCCCGAAGACCGGCACTGCTACGGGCTTTGACGCAACGCCTGGGCCAGTAGTTGGACGGCCTGGGCAATGTCCTTGCTCCAGTCGAGTGTGTAGCTCAGGCGCAGGTGATCTGGCCAGGCGCCTTGCTGGCTGAACAGTTCGCCGGGGGCGATGACGATGCGCTGGCTTAGCAAGTGCGCGAACACCTGGCGCATATCCACCGGGCGGCTGGCCCGGAGCCAGAAGCTTGCGCCGCCGTGGGGTTCGACCACCTGCCATTGGCCATTGCCGTGGGTTAACAGCAGGGCTTTGAGCTGCGTCATGCGCGCCAGTAACCGTGCGCGCAACGCCTTCAGATGGGCGTCGATACGCTTGGACGCAAACAGCTTGGCGATGGCTTTCTGGCGGATCGGCGAGAGGCGAAAGCCGCGCTCCAGGAACAGCTGCTGCAACGGCGCCCCAGCACTGCGACACAGCACATAGCCGTAGGGTGCTTCCGAGCCGATGACTTTGTCGAAGGTCGAGAACACCAGTAGTTTGTGCGGGTCGGCGTAGTCGCGATAACGCGCCGGTTGCGGGCCGAAATACAGCTCGCCGTAGGTGTCGTTTTCGAACAGCCAGATATCCCGCTCGGCCAACCATTCGCAGATCTGCTGTTTATCCTGCGCGGGCATCACACCGCCCTGGGGCATATTCACCGTCGATGACAGCACCGCCAGGCGGATCGGCTCACGCTTGAGCAGCGTGTTCAGAGCGCCCAGGCCAAAACGCCCATCTGCGCCGAGGGGCATCTCGATCACACGGATTTTCGCCGCCTGCAATTGCCGCAGGATCGCCCACGAACACGGCGACTCCACCAGTGCGAGCGTGCCCGCCAGGTTCAAGGCGTTGAGCGAAACCTCCAATACGCTGTGCAAGTCCGAGCCGATATACACCTGGTCGGCTTGCCAGTAATGGTCAGTAGAGCGGCTGTAGCGTTCGGCCAAGGCAGCGCGCAACTCGGGCTCGCCCATTGGCAGATACAGTGGTGCCAGCGAGCGCGGGTACTGCCGGGTCAGTTCACGCTCCACCATCAGCAAGGGTTGCTCCAGCGACAGCAGCATCGCCGGCGCGTCGCTGCTCAGGGCCAGCATGCCGGGTTGGCGTGCGTTAGCGAAGACCTGGTCGAGCAGGGGGGATGAGCTTGGGTTGATGGTGGCAGCCAAGCCTGGGGCGATGAAAAAACCGAGCTTGGGCCTGGCCTGGATCCGTCCTTGTTCCTCAAGCAATGCATACGCGTACTTGGTGGTCGACACCGACACGCCCAGGCGTAGGGCCAGTTGGCGCAGGGACGGCAATTTGCGTGCGCCGTCGGCAGGGCAGGCCTCGATCAGCTCGATGAGGTAGCGGTACACCGCCTGATAGGCAAAGGTGTCTTTGCTTCTTTTCATACTTATTTGAACCGCTATTCTGTAGGAACGAGCTTGCTCGCGAAGCACTTCAGCACGCCACGTTTTACCTGGAAGCGCGCGTTATCGTTGAGATTTTTCGCGAGCAAGCTCGCTCCTACATCATCAAACCCTGATCAACGTGCCAAAAACTGGCTGATCAACGTGATCACCTGCTGCTGGATAATCGGTCGTGGCCGTGCCCCCGGCCCATCCTGGCAAATGATGCTGTCGCCGGGCACATCCGCATCGAGCACCGCCGCCGCGCCCGGTTTGCATTGGGACATAAAGCTGAAGTGATTGGCGTCGCTGATCTGCACGTACTGCGTCGAGGCGTTTGGCAACCGCTTGGCCATGTCGGCCGATTCCATCTGCGCCGGCAAATCCGCTGACGGTACACCGGCGGCGATCACCAAGGCCCGCACCGGCAGCGCCGCCAGGCTTGCATCGGTAAACCCGCGCGACAGGCCCAGGTCCAAAGACACCACGGCGCTGACGCGCTTGTCGCTCAAGTCCGCCGCCAATTGCTCCTTCCCATTCGCAGTGCCTTCAGGGTTCATCTCACGGTAGGCGGTACACGCGACCAACGTCGGATGAGCGCTGCAGTCCCGGGCAAACAGCGCCGGGTCAAAACGCGCACCGGCCGTCTCCATCACCGTCCAGCCTCCCAGGGAATGCCCCACCACGGCGATCCGGCCGCTATCCACCGCACCGAATGGCTCGGGCTGGGCCAATAGCGCATCAATGGCCCGACTTAAATCCCTAGGCCGTTGCCATAACTGCGCAGCGGCCTGTGCGCTGCGATCCTGGCTGGTAGTGCCCGGGTGGTTGACCGCCGCCACGATATAACCCTGCTGCGCCAACGCACTGGCCAGCCACGCCTGTTTGCCCCAATTGCCCCCGTAGCCGTGGGAGAGCACCACCAAAGGATGCTTGCCGGGCGTCGGCGCCGCATCGGGAACGGCCAGCACGCCGATGAACACCACATTGTCGGCGATCAGCTTGGGTTTGGCAGTGGCGGCAGCGGGGTACCACACAGCCATTTCCAGCGGGCGGCTGTTAAGGGTGTCGGGCAGGGTGGTGGTTTGGAAACCGATGGGGTTGTCAGCGGCGAATGCGGGAGCGGTCAGGTACATCAGCAGCAGAGCAGCGAGGCGGGCTTTCATGCTTTTTTCGTCCTTGAAAGGGAGGGCGCAGCATGACCCGAAACGGTCGGTTCAGGTAGAGGGGAGGCGGGACTACGAAGTGGCTGACAGAGTCCTACTGCTTGGTATTACAGATGCGGACTTCACGTTTTTAGGAAGTAGCTGGCTTACTTGAAGCTGTAAATCATGCAGTGTTGGAGCGTGAATCCTACTGGATGTGTCGACACTGACCTTTAATTAAAGGGTGATGATTATGGAGCTTATAGGTGCATCATTTGGTCCTGTTGTCCGTGACTTGAGCCCAGCCTCGGTGTTACCTCTTCGAGACCCTATCGGCGCGCCTGCCGTTGTTGAAGCCGATGCTGACAACACCTTATCGATCCTGGCGAGGCAACTAAGTGACGCTGCCAACCATGACGCCGGCATGCGTCAAGAAGACCCAGGCAACAACCTCTCCAACCCGCTCGATGCGATCAGCGACGAAAGATATTTCGCTGACAAAGCTCAGCATGATGCTGAGGTTCCCGATACTCACGTTCTGGAATTGCTTGAGCGCGCCAAGCAAGCCACCGCCTTTGCCAACGGTTTGGCCAGTAACCCTTTCAAAGGACTCGCGGTCGATCAATTGACGCTGATTGCTCGCGACGAAAGCGGTACGTTCACCGTCAACGAACGGCGCGCAGCCTGGCAGGAGGTTCGCCTGAATGAACAGCGGGTCAGCGCCTCTTCAGGTTCCGCCATTGGGCGTGAACTCATGATTTCTCGGCTCTTCCTGGGGTATGAACCTGCGGTGGCCGAAGGCACCCTGACCTCTAGCAATATGGCCCAAAGCAGTTACGACTTCCTGACACGTGATGATCGCAGCCTGTTGTCGGACATGTACGCCTATGCGCAGGAGCAAGGAGCCGACTTGGCATATGTCGACATGCTGGCCTACGACCTCGGCAACTACCGCCATCACGACAATGGTCGCCAGCTCTTGAGCGGTAACAATGGCTACAACCAGGAGGGGCGCCGGGTGACGTTCAACTTCAAGGAGCATGATGTAGCTGCGGCATCACGCATTCTGAACGGCTCGGCCATTGACTCTACCCGCCTCGAACAGGGTTTTTTGCGTCATGTCCTGAACCCGGACTTCGGCGCGCTGAGCAATATGGGCAGCATCGCTTTTCTTGAGCAGATGGTGCTGAAATTTTCCAGTGCAGGTGCCACGCAAGCTTTGCTGGGCAGGGAGTTCGCGACTTATACACCGATAAGTATCAACGACAATATGGTGGTCACAGTAGCCGAAGAGGTAACGCTCACATTTGATGAGCCCGTGCTTATCAACACCGATGGCATCTGGACCATCACCGAAAAAGGTAAGGCCGCGGGTTACACCATGGATCCGGCCACCGGAAAACCGCGTCGGGCGGCTGCGCCTTCAGTCGACGACAGGCAGCCGCACAGCGTCGTCGGTGAGGCCGTAGCCGACCCTTTGAAGACGCGCTCACTGGTAGACATCCTTGCAGGCACCCCCGATCAGTTCACCTCGCGATGGCGCTGGCCTGGGTATTTATTAAAATTGATGAAAAATCCAAAACCATGAGGAGGGGGCAATCACACGCCTTGGCCACCCAATGACTTAGGTTTAAAGCCAACTTTGAGGTCAATGGTATTCGAAGTTAAACCCGAGGGTATGGCATGTGCAGAATGCGCAGTTGCTGATTAATCGTCTGCGCGAGGAAGGGGTGGCTCCAGCGTCTTCCAAGAGAAAGGGCGCCCACCAGGCTCCGAGGGCCTGACCGGCGCCTAGGTGCTGCCGAGTCGTCGTGAGGTCGATCATGACGACGCGGCGGTCTATCGGGTGGCTGCAAGACTAGCTAACCCTTGAAGCACTTTCCCTCGCCATCAATTTGTCCACCAACAAAACCCCCAATTCACTCAGCTGATGAATCGCCAGCGCGACATCGCGCTGTTTGCCTGACAGTTCATCCGACAGGTCAAGCAATAACGCTGTCACCGAGGAAAAGGTTTCGTAGCTATTGGTGATGAGCATTTCGTTGCTGGCGTCGTCGGCAACGCTGAACAGCGGTGAGGGAGGTGGTTCGGCGTGGGTGTTAAGGGATGCCTGATCAAGCTTGAGGTTTGGATCGTTTGAGGGTTAGGCGTGACTTTATACATGTGTGTTGTACCTGTTTTAGGGCCAACACCTCATCGCTACTAAACGATGGGGTGGCGGCTGTACGCAGGTTAGTAGACCGGGGAAACACACAAAGCCGGCGCGCCCGAGGGCGCCCTGCGCACAGCCACCATCAAGCACAGACAAGAACATCTGATCGATGAGGCTCATGCACTTTATGTTGTCACTCGGGCTACTAAACCCGATCACTGAGTTGTCAGCGACCGAGCCACCTTAGAGACGCCCATCCAAGCGCACAAGCCGGCGGATTCTGACGCAACTGTAGGCAATGGAGCAAGGTGGTGCAGAGCGCTGTAGGACATGTCTACGGGCTATCGCTACTCGTAGGCGAACTGGTCAATCAACCCCAAACGCGGAACACGACTGTTTGGCTTTAATATTGCGCCTGGAGCAATGACGGCATTCGCGCCGATTTTGCAGCCGTCGCCTACCAGGGCACCAAATTTGTTTACCCCTGTGTCGATCACATTGTCTGCGTAGCGGATCTTGATATCCGCCCCATCCAACTCATTACGGTAATTGGCGATGATTGCACCGGCTTCAATATTTACCCCTTCGCCAATCAATGAATCGCCGACAAAGTTGAAGTGTGCCAGCTTGCTTGCGGCCAGCATGAAGGTGCTTTTCAGTTCGCAGCTTGGGCCCACAATGCAATGGCTGCCCAGATAAACGCCGCCACGCAGGTACGCTCCCGCTGCTACGAATGAGCCTTCGCCGATGATGATCGGGCCTTTCAACACAGCGCCTTCTTCGACAATGGCGCTTTCGTGGATGGCACAGTCTCCGTGGCGCCGGTAGCCCGTGCCGAGGCGTGACAGCAAGGCCAGAACCTGGTTTTCGCAGTCTTGAGATACCCGCCAAGCGGCGGGCTGCGTCACGCCAAGGGAGGGCCATTGAGCAATGAATGTACTGATCTCAGGTAGCTTCATGCAGAGCGCTTCCGATGTCGGGGTGGGAGGGTAGAGCCCGCTGTGACGATAGGGTGGTGGGCTCAGGCGACATCTTAATAGCGTCTGCCCCGGTTTACTTAGTACCAAAGAAAGTCGCGGGTCGCCGTTGTGCGCAAAAATGCTGCCTCAACGACAACGCAGTGCAAATGTGGGAGGGGGCTTGCTCCCGATTGCGGCAGGTCAGCCAACCTCTCAGTGGCAGATACACCGCTATCGGGAGCAAGCCCCCTCCCACATTGGCTGTGTGTTGCTGGTTTTAAAAAAGCACTGGCAGATGCAAGATGTAGCCAGTAGGCTACAGGTGGACAAAAGATTCTCGATGCCCTGAGAGGTCAATGACATGAGTCAGTCGACATTCAAACCAGAGGACATGCCGATCCTCGAGCTGGATACATCCGGCACCAGCGCCTATGAGGCTTCACGCTTCCTTGATAGCCCGCAAACCATCAGTGGCTATCTTGCGCAAAGCATGGCGTGCCATGACCCGCAAGTCCTTATGAAGGCGCTGGCCGAGGTTGCCAAAGCCCAGGGTGTGAACAAGGTTGCCGAAGCGGCGGGGGTGAATCGGGAGAGCCTGTATAAAACCCTGAAAGGCGGCTCAAAGACGCGTTATGAGACGGTCCAGAAGCTGATGTTGGCATTCGGGGTGGAACTGACGGTGCAACCGATTGCCGCGACCGCAATTGAAAAAACGGCCGTCATCGGCAAAACCTGATGGACCCAAAAGAGGACGGTTTATTTGATTGAAAATAGAGACGTCCCTTTTTGTCCACAGAGGGCTATCCGTTACGAAGGGATGATGCGATTTACGAGAGAAGCGGTGTTGATGTGCGCCTGGTCTTGTAGGAAATCGACCTCTTGCAGCGTAAGGTTATTCCCATAATACTGGTTATATATCCAGTATTTTCGGGGCGGCGCGCTCATGAAACGAAAATGAGTGAAAAATGGGCCGGTGGCAAAAAAAAGCGACTCCGTTAGGTTGAGGTTCTCTCCTTCAAGAAAGGGGAGTTCTTAATCACTATCAATGGAGTCAAAAAATGAACAAACCACAAACCCAGACACCGCTTCGCCATGGTCGTGTCACATCCCCTTCCAGCCGTGGTGCAGTCGCCGTGGATCTTGGCCTGCTGGAGACCTGGCAGGTCAATGAAATGGAAGGCGGCAAAAACTTCCCGGCACTGATGGCCGGCCCGTTCCCGGCGCCTTACCAAACCGACAGTGACAGCGTCACTCCACCAGCCGACGGCTTCATCCTCAGCGGTGGCAAGACCGATGCGCGTGACTGCATCAACTTCACCAACGAGGAAATGGCCAAGAAACTCAACCGCGCCTTCACCTGGCCGTTACTCAATGTCGAGCCGGGTCAGACCTTCAAGGTCACCTGGGCATACACCGCGCCGCACACCACCCGTGGCTATCGCTGGCTGATCACCAAGGATGGCTGGGATCCGAAACAGCGCATCACCCGCGCACAGCTGGAAACCCAGCCGTTCGCCGAAGACTTCTATGCCCAGGTGCCGTACTACAGCCATGCCGGCGAACTGAAGGCCAAGGTCAATCATGAAGTGAAACTGCCGGCCAACAAGAAGGGCCAGCATGTGATCGTATTGATGTGGATCGTCGCCAACACCGGCAACGCCTTCTATCAAGCCTTCGACGTGGACTTCAAATAAGCCCGCGCCGTTAAACCCACACGTTCTGAAGGATTAGAACATGTCAAATATTGACTTTACCTCACTGAAATCGCCACTCAACGATGCCGCTTCGCTGATGCCGAGCATTGCCGGCAAAAAGATCCTCATGGGCTTCTGGCACAACTGGCCTGCCGGCCCGAGCGATGGCTACCAGCGTGGCCAGTTCGCCAATATGAGCCTGGCGGACGTACCAAGGGATTACAACGTGGTGGCCGTGGCCTTCATGAAGGGCAACGGTATCCCAACCTTCAAGCCGTACAACCTGTCCGACGCCGAGTTCCGTCGCCAGGTGGGCGTGCTGAACAGCCAGGGCAGGGCGGTGCTGATTTCCCTTGGCGGCGCCGATGCACACATCGAACTGCATAAAGGCAACGAACAGCCACTGGCCAACGAGATTATCCGCCTGGTGGAAACCTATGGCTTTGATGGCCTGGATATCGATCTTGAACAGAGCGCGATTGATTTCGCCGATAACAAGACTGTCCTGCCCGCCGCGTTGAAACTGGTCAAGGACCACTACGCCGGTCAAGGCAAACACTTCATCATCAGCATGGCGCCGGAGTTTCCGTACCTGACCACCGCCGGCAAATACGTCGGCTACATCCAGGCGCTGGAAGGCTATTACGACTTCATCGCCCCACAGTATTACAACCAGGGCGGCGACGGGATCTGGGTGCAGGAGGTCAACAGCGGCAACGGCGCCTGGATTGCCCAGAACAACGACGCGATGAAAGAGGACTTCCTGTTTTACCTGACCGAAAGCCTGGTGAGCGGAACGCGGGGGTTTACCAAAATCCCGGCAGACAAGTTCGTCATTGGCCTGCCCGCGAACGTCGACGCGGCTGCCACCGGTTATGTGATCAACCCAACAGCCGTGACCCATGCATTCAAGCGTTTGTACGACAAAGGATTGTCGATCAAGGGCCTGATGACCTGGTCGGTGAATTGGGATAACGGGGTCAACAAAGACCACGTGCCCTACAACTGGGAGTTCAGCCGTCGTTATGGGCCGCTGGTCAATGGCACTGCTCTCTCTGGCCTTGAGGAGGATACGGCGGATCTCGAGGTCGCCAATCAGCAGTAGTGCAAAAGAGGCCTCTGGCAGACGTGCCAGAGGTCAAACAGCTAAGCTTCTGATCTGACTGAAATCCGATGCCTGTTTGGGCATCGGATTTTTTGCGTCACGCTCAAATTGCGCTGAGCGTTCATAACTCCGATTTACCGCACCAAACAAGGCCGCTTGTTATCAAAGCCCCAACCCGGAATCAAGAACTGCATCGCCACACTGTCATCCCGCGCCCCAAGGCCCATGCCTTTGTACAGCTCATGGGCCTTGGCCACGGCGTCCATATCGATATCCACACCCAGGCCCGGCTTGGCCGGCACCTTTACGTAACCCCCTTCAATCTTCAGCGGTTCGCGGGTCAGGCGCTGGCCGTCCTGCCAGATCCAGTGGGTGTCGATGGCGGTGATCTCACCCGGGGCGGCCGCGGCCACCTGGGTAAACATCGCCAGGGAGATATCGAAGTGGTTGTTGGAATGCGAGCCCCAGGTCAGGCCCCACTCGTTGCACATTTGCGCGACGCGCACCGAGCCCTGCATCGTCCAGAAGTGCGGGTCGGCGAGGGGGATGTCCACTGATTGCAGCTGGATGGCGTGGCCCATTTCACGCCAGTCGGTGGCGATCATGTTGGTAGCGGTTTTAAGGCCCGTGGCGCGACGGAATTCGGCCATGACTTCGCGGCCCGAATAGCCGTTTTCTGCGCCGCAGGGGTCTTCGGCGTAGGCCAGCACGCGGTGTTGGTCGCGGCACAGGCGGATGGCTTCTTTCAACGACCAGGCACCGTTTGGGTCAAGGGTGATGCGCGCATCCGGGAAGCGTTCGGCCAGCGCGGTGACGGCTTCGATTTCTTCATCGCCACTGAGCACACCGCCCTTGAGCTTAAAATCGTTGAAGCCATATTTGGCCTTGGCGGCTTCGGCCAGGCGCACCACAGCGTCAGCGGTCAGGGCTTTTTCGTGACGCAGGCGGAACCACTCATCATCGGCGTCGGCTTCGTTGCGGTAGGCCAGGTCGGTAGCGTTGCGGTCTCCCACATAGAACAGGTAGCCGAGCATTTTCACTGCGTCGCGTTGCTGGCCTTCGCCGAGCAAGGCGGCCACCGGCACTTCGAGGAACTGGCCCAGCAGGTCGAGCAGCGCGGCTTCCATGGCGGTGACGGCATGAATGGTGATGCGCAGGTCGAAGGTTTGCAGGCCGCGTCCCGCGCTGTCTCGGGACGCAAAGGTGCTGCGCATCTGGTTAAGCACGCGCTGGTACTGGCCAATCGGCTGACCGATCACCAGGCTGCGCGCGTCTTCCAGGGTTTCACGGATACGCTCGCCGCCGGGCACTTCGCCCACGCCGGTGTTGCCGCTGCTGTCCTTGAGGATGACGATATTGCGCGTGAAGTAGGGGCCGTGGGCGCCGCTGAGGTTCAGCAACATGCTGTCGTGGCCGGCGACCGGGATGACCTGGAAATGGGTGACTACAGGGGTATTCATGGCAAGGTCCTTATAGACGCTCAAAGGGATTTGCTGATGGCGGCGCCTGACGGTACGGCGCTAGGTGAGGCCAACACGGCAGAGGGTGAAGTCTTGGCAAAGAACACCAGAATGGCCGCAAGCACCGAGGTGCCGGCCAGGCCATACAGCCCGCCCTGGATCGAGCCGGTGGTTTGTTCCAGAAAGCCGAAGGTGGTCGGCGCCACAAAGCCGCCCAGGTTGCCGATCGAGTTGATCAGCGCGATTACGGCGGCGGCGATGCGCACATCCAGGTAGCCCTGGGGGATCGGCCAGAACAGCGACGACGCGGACTTGAACCCGATGGCCGCAAAGCAGATCGCGACGAAGGCGAAGATCGGCCCGCCGGTGGTGGACATGAACATGCCGGCCGCCGCGATCAGCAGGGCCGCCGCGACCCAGGCTTGCTGGAACTTGAACTTGCCCGACAGCGACGCAAAGGCGTACATGGCAATGATGGAGATCAGCCAGGGGATCGAGTTGAAGAAACCCACCTGCACATCACTCAGGTCGCCCATTTTCTTGATGATGCTCGGCAGCCAGAAGGTGGCGGCATAGATCGTCAGTTGAATGCAGAAGTACAGAGCGCAGAACAGCAGGATCTGGCGGTCCTTGAGCAGCTTGCCGATGGTCGGTTTCACCGTGGTCAGGGCTTCACGTTCGCGCTGTTCCTGGTCGATGGCGTCAACCAGGGCGTCCTGTTCTTCGCGGGTCATCCACTTGGCATCATGGGGCTTGGAGTCCAGCCAGAACCACACAAAAAAGCCCAGTGCCACCGAAGCCAGGCCCTCGATACCGAACATCCATTGCCAGCCATGTAAACCAAAACCTTCGATCTGCAACAACGCACCCGACAACGGCCCGGAGATCAACGACGCCACCGCCGAGCCACTGAGGAAGATCGCGATGGCCTTGCCGCGCTCCACGCCGGGCAACCAACGCGTGAAGTAATAAATCACCCCGGGGAAGAACCCGGCTTCCGCCACACCCAGCAAGAAACGCAGGATGTAGAAGTGGGTTTCGTTCTGGATAAACGCCATCAGCGTGGCGACGATGCCCCAGGTGAACATGATGCGGGTCAGCCAGATACGGGCGCCGACCTTTTGCAGCAGCATGTTGGACGGCACTTCGAACAGCGCATAACCGATGAAGAACAACCCGGCACCAAAGCCGTAGGCCGCCGCGCCGATCCCCAGGTCATGCTCCATGTGCGTGCGCACGAAGCCGATATTGACGCGGTCGATGTAGTTGAGGATGAACATGACCACGAACAGTGGCAGCACATGGCGCTTCACTTTGCTCACGGCGCGGGCGAGCACTGAATCACTTTCGGGTACGGCAGATGCTGGGCTTGAATGGCTCACCATTTGAAAACTTCCCCCTGATTGTTTTTATGCGGGTTTGGTTGCTTCGTTGACAGACATCATACAAGTGGCTTTCCGGGAATCGCAATGCGCTGATGAGTGAATTTGTTTTTATAAGTACGGCGACTGACTAGTTTGTTCGGTTATTTAGCCGTTTTTATTGGTTTTTTCAGCGGAATTTGCGTGGGGGGGCAAACATTTCAGCAAATACGGGTGGTGAGCATTTGATGTGTTGTCATACAAGTTGAAGGCTTTTTGCAGCAAAAGGGCGGTGCTTCCAGACAGGGTGATAAGCTTGCTCCTGCCCAACCCTGTGGACCTGTAGTCATGCCCATTGAAAGTCCAACGCCTGTGCGTAAACGCTCAACCAACCTGGCCCAGGGCGTGGTTGAGGCGCTGACCCAGCGCATCCTGCTCGGGCAACTCAAGCCCGGTGAAAAACTGCCGTCTGAATCCACCATCGTGCTTGAGCACGGAGTGAGCCGCACCGTGGTGCGTGAAGCCTTGTCCAAGTTGCAGGCGTCGGGGCTGGTGGAGACGCGTCACGGCATCGGCACCTTTGTGCTGGAGCAACACACGCAGCCGGGCCTGCGCCTGCATGTGGACACGGTCGCCAGCGTGCGCAACATGCTCGAATTACGCTTGGGCCTTGAGGTGCAGGCCGTGGCGTTGGCCGCCCTGCGCAGGAGCGAAGCGCAACTGGCCCATATGCGCCAGGCGCTGGACGACTACCAGGCCTCGCTGGCCAACAACGACAGTTGCGTGGAGGAAGACAAGCGCTTTCACCAACTGATCGCCGAGGCCACCGGCAATACCTTTTTCACCGACATCATGCTGCACCTGGGCAGTGCGATGATCCCGCGCACCCAGGTCAAGGACGCCGAACGCGGCGGCGCGGACTTTGCCAAGCTGGGGCAGTTGGCGAACCTGGAGCACGAGGCGATCTACAACGCCATCAAACGCCAGGATCCGGACGCCGCACGGGCAGCTATGGTGTTGCACTTGACCAACAGCCGGGATCGATTTTCCGGGCACTCATAAGGAACCACCGTTGAACCAACACACCTTGTCCATGCGCCTTGAGCGTGTGGCAGCGCATGTGCCGACCGGCGCACGCCTGGCCGATATCGGCTCGGACCACGCCTACCTGCCGGTGGCGTTGATGCGCCGAGGCGTTATTGCGGCGGCAGTGGCGGGGGAAGTGGCCGCTACACCGTTTCACGCAGCCAACCGTACCGTGGCCGACAACGGTCTGGCGCAGCACATCACCGTGCGCCGGGCTGATGGCTTGGCGGCAATCGAGGCGGGCGATGATATTACCGTCGTCAGCCTGTGCGGCATGGGCGGCGAAACGATCCGCGACATTCTCGACAGCGGCAAGGCGCACCTCAATGGCCGCGAACGCCTGATCCTGCAACCCAACGGCGGCGAGCAGCCGCTGCGCCAATGGTTGATGGACAACGGCTACCGGATCCTGCACGAGGAGCTGCTGCTGGAAAACCGCTTCTACTACGAAATCATCGTCGCCGAACGCGCCGAGGCGGTCACCTATACCGCCGAGCAGCTGTACTTCGGCCCGTTGCAAATGCAGGCGCGTAGCGAGGAGTTCCTGGCGAAGTGGCAGCGTATGGTGCGCGAAAAACGCAAGACACTGGCCAGCCTCGAACAGGCACGGCAGGCCGTGCCCGAGCAGAAAGTGCAGGAGATCGTGCAGCAGGTGAAGTGGATCGATCAGTTGCTCGCCTGAGCCACATTCACGGCACTTCACCGCTACCCTGTAGTCTTCTCCTAAATCCCCCAAGGTGTTGCCCGCTATGATCACTGTTCACCATCTCAACAATTCCCGCTCACAACGTATCCTGTGGGTGCTTGAAGAACTGGGCCTGCCCTACGACATCAAACGCTACCAGCGCGACGCCAAGACCAACCTGGCGCCACCTGAGCTCAAGGCCATTCACCCCCTGGGCAAATCCCCGGTGATCGAAGACGGTTCCCGCGTGCTGATCGAATCTGCCGCAATCATCGACTACCTGATCCGCCGCCACGGCAACGGCCAACTGCAACCCGACCCGGCCACCGACGCCTACGACAGCTATGTGCAATGGCTGCATTTTGCCGAAGGCTCGGTCATGCTGCCGTTGATGCTCAACCTTTATGTGGGTCGGCTGGGTGAAGCGGGCGCACCGCTGCATCCACGGATTGAATCGGAGTTGGCCAACTACCTGGGCTACCTGAATGATGTGCTGGGGCGCACGCCTTACCTGGTGGGCGACGAACTCAGCGGTGCGGATATCCAGATGAGCTTTATCGGTGAAGTTGCCCAGGCCCAGGGCAAATTGCAGGCTTACCCGAACCTGGCGGCGTGGCTGCAAAAGCTCCAGGCGCGGCCGGCTTACCGCAAGGCGGTGGAGCGGGGCGGGGAATATGCGTTCGCCAAATAGCCAGAGGTGAAGAGGACCAATGTGGGAGGGGGCTTGCTCCCGATAGCGGTGGGTCAGCTACAAAAATGCTGACTGACAGACTGCTATCGGGAGCAAGCCCCCTCCCACATTTGGAACCAGGTGAACCTTCGAGTCCTCCAGCGCTCACTTAAGAGGTGGCACTGGTTTTTCTCGAAAGGAATCTGCATGCACTCCACCTCGTCAATCGCGCCCGTAGAGCGTGAACTGAGCCTGCGGGCAGTCATCACCGGGATCGTGCTGGGTATCCTGCTGACCCCTTCCAACGTGTACGCGGGCTTGAAGATCGGCTGGTCGTTCAACATGTCGATCATCGCCTTGCTGATTGGCTATGGCATCTGGCAGGGCCTGGCCCGGCGTTCCGGCGAGCACCTGCCGTGGACCCTGCACGAGAGCAATATCAACCAGACCGTGGCCTCTGCCGCAGCGTCGATCATTTCCGGCGGGCTGGTCGCGCCCATCCCGGCGTATACCCTGCTGACGGGTAACCAACTGGCGGCGCTGCCGATGATCGCCTGGGTGTTTTCGGTGAGTTTCCTGGGGATCTGGATCGCGTGGTACCTGCGGCCTTCATTGCTCAATGACAAGGCGCTGAAGTTTCCCGAAGGCATGGCCACCCTGGAAACCCTGCTGCACATCTACAACCATGGCCGCGAAGCCGCCACGCGCTTGAAAGTGCTGCTCGGCGCGGCGCTGTTGTCCGGATCGGTCAAGTGGGTAGATACCTTTATGTGGGCCTTCCCGCGCTGGTCGCCGAGCCCCGCGTTGGAGCGCCTGACCTTCACCGCAGACCCTTCGCTGCTGTTGCTGGGGTTCGGCGGCATTATCGGCATTCGCGTGGGCCTGACCCTGCTGCTCGGCGCCTTGCTGGCATGGGGCGGGCTGGGGCCGTGGCTGTTGGCCAACGGCTTGGTGAGCCTGCCCGCCGACAGCAACGGTCCGCAATTTGCCGCGCTGGTGGAATGGCTGCTGTGGCCCGGGGTGAGCCTGATGGTGTGTTCCACCTTGGCGTCCCTGGCGATTCGCCTGTGGGCATTGCATCGCTCGACCCGGGCGTCTGGCGGCACGCCGTGGGCGATTCCCAAGCCCGGGTCTGCCGTGGGGTTTGCCTTGGCGATCGCGCTGGTGGTGAGCCTGCAAGCGCTGTTGTTCGGTATCAACCTTGGGATGGCGCTGCTGACCATTCCCCTGGCGATCTGCCTGGCCGCCGTGGCGGCGCGGGTGGTGGGAGCTACCGGTATTCCGCCGATTGGCGCCATCGGGCAACTGTCCCAGCTGAGCTTTGGCATTGTTGCGCCTGGCCAGGTGCCGATCAACCTGATGAGCGCCAACACCGCCGGCGGTTCGGCGGGGCAGTGCACCGACCTGATGAATGACTTCAAGGTGGGCAAGGCGATTGGCGCGACGCCGCACAAGCAAGTGATCGCCCAGATCCTCGGGATTTTCGTCGGCAGCATCGTCGGCGTGTTCGCGTACCTGGCGCTGATCCCTGACCCTCAGACCATGCTGCTCACCGAACAATGGCCGGCCCCGGCCGTCGCCACCTGGAAAGCCGTGGCCCAAACCCTGACCCACGGTTTGGATTCACTGTCCCCCAGCATCCGCTGGGCCATCGGCATTGCAAGCTTGTTCGGCGTGCTGCTGGGCATACTCGACAGCACATTACCCACACATCGCGCCCGCTATCTGCCAAGTGCGGCAGCCCTGGGACTAGCGTTTGTGTTGCCTGCGTCGGTGTCGCTGATGATGGCCCTTGGCGCGATCATGACCTGGGCCGTGAGCTGTCGCTGGCCGAGCGTGACGCAGCGCTTTGCGATCACGGCAGCGGCGGGGTTGATCGCCGGCGAGAGCATTACCGGCGTGGGCGCGTCGTTGTGGCAGATGCTGGGGAGTGGATGAATGGCCCACGTGGGTTTACAACTCTTCACGAATTCAAAAGGCTCATCGTTATAGGCTTGGCGCTGCGATCACTGGATCAAACCCATTCAACTGAGCGTTGAGCCTGCCCCATGAAACTGCCTGCCCTCGCTGCCACGTTTCTCGCCGTTGCTACGCTGCACCCTTTACCCGTGCACGGCGCAGGCCCCATCACCCATGTCGCCATCTACCGTGGCCCGGCAGGTTGCCCGGACTGCTCGGAAAATGTGAAAACCGCCCTGCAGCGTCTCAACCCCAATTACCAGATCGACTTCGTCGGCGCCGACGAACCCATCGACATCACGCCAGAGAACCTGGCGCACTATGACCTCTACGTGCAACCCGGTGGCGGCCAGGACATCCCGGCCGCTCTCGACAGCCTGGGCGATACACGTGCCGAAGCCATCCGCGCTTACGTCGCCAACGGCGGCCGCTACCTGGGCCTGTGCATGGGCGCCTACCTGGCCGACGACAACAACCTCGGCCTGATCCCTCAGGCCATTGACACCGAAGCCGGCCGCCCCGGTTTTGAAGTGACTGGTATCGACGATGCCGCCGTGCGGGTGACGTGGGACGGGCAGCCTGACCATGTGTTTTACCAGGACGGCCCTTACTTCCCCAAAGCCAGCGCCGCGGCGCCCTACAAGGTCATCGCGACCTACCACAATGGCGACGTGGCGGCGGCGCGCTACATCTACGAACGTGGCGTGGTTGTTCTGAGCGGGCCGCATCCGGAAGCCGGCCGAGAGTGGTTTGAAAATGCCGATATCGAGCTGAGCAAGATGCCGCGTGGAGAGCTGTTCGGGTCGTTGATACGTAGCGCGCAAGAGTAGGGCGCCACGCTCGTCACTTCAGGGGGCCACCCTCACAAATGTCGATATCAGACACGATGGCGGCGTAACCAGGCTACTTGCGTCTGGCCTCGGGCACTTAAGGTGAGGGTCATTGGCCGCCCGAGAACAACAAAAACAATGACTAGCCTCAACTGCAACGATTCCAACGGTCAGCTGGCGCAGGGCTTCAAGCCGCGCCATGTGACCATGTTGTCCATCGCTGGCATCATCGGCGCGGGGTTGTTTGTCGGCTCCGGACACGCCATCGCCGCAGCGGGACCGGCGGTTTTACTGGCTTATCTGTTCTCCGGCCTGCTGGTGGTGCTGGTCATGCGCATGCTGGGGGAAATGGCGGTGGCGCGCCCGGACACCGGCTCGTTTTCCACCTACGCCGACCAGGCCATCGGCCCCTGGGCGGGGTTCACCATCGGCTGGTTGTACTGGTGGTTCTGGGTGCTGGTCATTCCCATCGAAGCCTTGGCCGCCGGGCACGTGCTCAACCAGTGGTTCCCTCAGGTCGATGCGTGGCTGTTCGCCTTGGTCTCAATCGTGTTGCTGGTGATCACCAATCTGTTCAGCGTGGCCAAATATGGCGAGTTCGAATTCTGGTTCGCCATGGCCAAGGTGATTGCCATCGTCGGCTTTATCGGCCTGGGTTTCAGCGTGCTCATGGGCTGGATCCCGGATCGTGAAGCCAGCGGCTTGAGCCGCTTGATGGAAGAACACGGAGGTTTTGCCCCCAACGGCCTTTCGGCGGTGGTGGGCGCGTTCATTACCATCATGTTCAGTTTCATTGGTACCGAAGCGGTGACCATCGCCGCAGCCGAATCGAGCAACCCGGCGCAGAACATCGCCAAGGCCACCCGCTCGGTGATCTGGCGCATCGGCGTGTTCTACCTGTTGTCGATCTCCATCGTGATTTCCGTGGTGCCCTGGAACGACCCGCTGCTGGCGTCCGTGGGCTCCTATCAGCGCGCACTGGAACTGATGAATATTCCCAACGCCAAGTTCATGGTCGATGTGGTGGTGTTGATCGCCGTAGCCAGTTGCATGAACTCCTCGATCTACATTTCCTCGCGCATGTTGTTTTCCCTGGGCAAACGCGGCGATGCGCCATCGGCCCTTAAAATCACCTCGAAGGCGGGCGTGCCCCGGGCGGCGGTGATCGCCAGCACCATCATCGGTGCGGGCGTCACGTTGCTGAGCTACTTCATGCCAGCCGGTCTGTTCCAGTTCCTGCTCGCCAGCTCCGGCGCCATCGCGTTGTTGGTGTACCTGGTGATCGCGATCTCGCAACTGCGTATGCGTCGCTTGCTGCTTCGGCAAAACGTCGAGTTGACCTTTCGCATGTGGCTGTTTCCGTGGCTGACTTACCTGGTGATCGTGTTCATCTGCCTGGCCCTGGGGGTGATGATGGTGACGCCCGAGCACCGCACCGAAGTGTCCTCGACCATTGGCCTGGCGTTGGTGATTTCCTTCATCGGCCTGGTCACGTCGCGCCAGCACAACCGGGCAATTAAGCCGGTTGTGGTGGAACAAGCCTGACATTGCAGATTCTTTGTGGGCGGTGTTGTTGTCGGGAGTTGTGCTTGGCGCGATGGCCCTGCCAACTGGGTTGAACCCTGCACCGCCGAACCCCTGTGGGAGCTGTCGAGCTTTAGCGAGGCTGCGAAAGCGGTGGTTCAGACGATGAAGATTTCGCCTGTGCCGCCGCCATCGCAGCCTCGCCGGGGCTCGACAGCTCCCACAGTTGGAATGTGTGCCTTTCGAGAGTTGTGCCTGCCCCTGTCAGAACTTCGTCTGTAGACCCACCCTGAGGGTTCGGCCCGGTGCCGGCATAAAGCTTTGCGCCAGCGGGTCCAGGTAGTAGCGGTCGGTGAGGTTTTGCAGCGAGACATTCAGTTGGGTGTGGTCCTGCAATTTGTAGTTGAGGAACAAGTCCACCAGCGTCACTTCGCGATAGACCAATTGTGGCGTGGTGGCGCCTGCCTGCCAGGGTTTATCGGCGGTCACCGTGGGGCCGGAGGTGTAGGTGATGCGCGTGCCGACCGTCAGCGACTGGTCGAAAAAGCGCACGCCGGTGGTCAGGTTGGCGGCAAAGCGTGGCGGGTTCTGGGTGTTGGTGTAGGAGCCCATGAAACTGCCGGGCGTGCAGTTGGGCGTCTGGCTGGTGTCGCGATAGCGGTTGCTGCTGGCACGCAGGCGAGCGGCGAACGCCGAGTCGCAGGTTTGGGTCTTGAGGTAGTAGGTGGATGACAGGTCGGCAAACACACGGCCGGCATCGTAATGGGACTGCAACTCCAGGCCGCTGGTCTTGAAGCTGTCGGTGTTGCTGAATTGCATCTGGCCCATCAGGCCGGGGCTGGGGTCGTAGTAACGGGTGATGTAGTTTTTGATCGTGTTGTTGAAGTACGCCAGTTTGATCGCCGCCTCATCGTCAGCCACAAACAGGCCTTTTTGGAGGGTGCTGGCGCCGATTTCCCAGTTGCTCGAACGCTCGGGCTTCAAGCCTTTGCCGGGTAGGGTTTGTAATACGCCCTGGCTGGTCTCGAACAGCGACGGCATCCGCAGGCCCTGGGTGTAAGAGGCGTAGACGAAGGTGTCGGGCGCCACCTCCAGATTGATGCCGAAGGCAGGCGCAAATGCACCGCCGCTGTTGCGGTTTTTTCCGGAGTAGTCATAACCGCTGACCACTTCGCCCACCTGGGGCTCATACGCCGTGGTATCCGTGGCCCCGAAATCGTTATAGCGCGGGCCCTCAAATGGGTAGTTGGTGTTACTGAAAACGATGCCGTTGTTCTGGCGCGGGTCGGTAGCGTCGGTGTAGTCCCCGTTCATGTCGGGGAACCAGAGCATGTTGCCGTAGGCCCCGGCGTTCGTGGCTGACACGTAGCGCAACGGGCGCTCTTCCCGGCGCGCCGTTGAAAGCGGCACATGGTCTTGTGTGCGGTAATAGGTATAGCGGCCACCGCCCCATAGTGTCAGGCGGTCCACGGGTTGGTATTCGAGCTTGCCGTTGAGGTTGAATTCCTGGCGTGAACCATCGCGCAAACTGCGGTTGGCGTTGATGTCGTGCTGGGTGGTGACCACGCCTTTTTGCGGGCGCAGCTCTTCGACCTGGAAGCCACCGCCCAAGTCCAGCTTGAGGTCACCATAGTCGCTGGTGAACCGTGAGGTATTGGCCAGGTCACCGCCGATGCGACGGTTGGCCTGACGGCTCCAGTTGCGGTCCGAACGGTAGGCTTGAGAAGCGGGCGCGAGCACTGAAGTCAGTTGGCTGGTTTGCGCATCGGTCATCCACAGGCTGGTGGTAAGGTCCACCAGCGGGTTGTTGGTGGGCAGGTAATGGTAGCGCGCGGTATAGGTGTCGATCCGGGTATGGCCCAGCGGGTACTGGTAGATGCCGCCGGTGCCGAACCGAAAAATATCCGACGGCATGATCTCGCCGATGTGCCCGTTGTAGCGCTGGTAACCGAGGTCGAAGGTGTGCTCGTCGGTGGGGCGGATCGTAGTCTTGAGCAACCAGGATTCAGTCTCGGCCGACGAATTGAGTACTTCTTCGCCGGCGTTATAAGTGCTGGCCACCGTGCTTTCTTCGTCGCCATAGCGGTCGTAGGTACGGTAGCGATCCTGGCCCTTTTTGCCGGCAAAATAGTTGCCTTGATTGCGGTGAGCGTAGGCTGCGACCACATCGAACAGGTCATGGGTGTAGGCAAACGCGGCGCTGCCGGATTCGGCTTGGGAGCCGAACAACCCGCCACGGTTTCGGTGCGGTTCGGCGTACAGGCTGCCCTCGGATGAGTGACCGTCGCGGTAGGCGGGCGCAACGCCGTTGTTCCACGCCTCGCCCTTGAGGCGCAGGCCGATGTTTTGCCCATCGCGCAGAATGTCTTCAACCCCCAGGGTGCGCATTTTAACCGTGCCGCCGATGGCGCTGGAGTCAACGCTGGGGCCCTTGTCGATGGTCACGTCGCTGATCAAATCCGGGTCGATGTAACTGCGCTGTTGGGTGCCGGCATAGCCGCGATACACATCCAGCGCTTGCTGCGCGCCATCCACCGTAACCGCCACGCGGCTCTGGCCCTGGATGCCGCGGATGTTCACATCCAAACCGCCGCCGTTGCGGCTGTCGCCCACCTGCACGCCGGGCTGGCCTTTGAGCAGGTCGCCGGCGGAGATCACGCCGAAGCGTTGCATGTCCTCACCGGAGATATACACGGAGGAACGCGGCGCCGAATACACCTGCTGTTTCTGCGGGTCTTCGCCGGTGACTTTCTGCGTGGGCAGCGCAAGCGCCGTGCCGCCCGGGTACAGCTCGTAGCTGCCATCGGCCAGGCGCTGATAACTCAAGCGCGTGCCTTCCAGCAGCCGTGTCAACGCGGCTTCGGTGGTGAAGTCGCCGGTCAGGCCCTGGCTGCTCTTGCCGGCAGTCAGCGTGGCGCGCCCCGCCATGCTGATGCCCGCCTGTACGCCGAAGCGCGAGAGCACCTGGTCCAGCGTACCGGCGTCGATGTGGAAGTGCTGGCGCTCATCGGCTGCCAACACCGCCGCGCCGTACAGCGGTTGCAAGCCAAGAAACAGCAGGCCGAGCGTGCGGCTGCGCAGAACATGGAGGGGGGAGGTCATGCAGGGCTCCTGAGGGTGAAGGCCCACCTGTTTCGATGGGTTGTTCCCATAGGCCAAGCGACGTGGAAAAAACTGCGCTGTATTACGAAAATATTTTCAGGCCGGCACCACGGTCACCCAATAACGCGTGCGCCGCTCAATGCGCACCGGCAGCGCCTTGGCCAGCAGGGCCAGGGCGGCGTCGGTGTCGTCGAGCTGGAAACTGCCGGTGACGCGCAAGCCTGCAACGGCTTCGCCACAGCGCAGAATCCCTGGGCGATAGCGCGAGAGTTCGGCCAGCAGCGTGTCCAGGCGCATGCGTTCGGCGGGCAGCAAACCCCGCAGCCAGGCCTGGGCGAGGAACCCATCGACAGGAGCCGGCGCGGCGATACCCTGGCTATTGACCTGGGTACGCCAGCCCGCGTCCAGCCGCAGGGGCAGTTGGTGGCCTCGCGCGTGCACCTGCACCAAACCGCGCAGGACCGTCACCTGGGTACCCCGGCGGTCGTGGCGCACCAGCAGATGAGCGCCCGGGCTATGCAGCGTCGCGTCGGGTGTCAGCAGTTGCAGCGCCCGCGATTCGACGGGCGCGTCCAGGGCCATCTCGCCTTCGACCAACTGCACGCTGCGCTGTGCGGCGTTGAAGTCCAGGTTGACCGCGCTGGCGGTGTTCAGCCACAACGAACCGCCGTCGGCCAACCGCCATTCGCGCCGCTCGCCGGTGCCAGTGCTATAAGTGGCCAACGCCGAACGCACCACGGTGGACTGCGCACCCTGCCACGACAGCCCGCCGAGCAGGCCGACGGAGAGCAGTGCCTTGAGCACCTGGCGGCGCTGTTGTGGATCATTGCCGGCAGCTTCCAGCGCCCGTCGCGTGGTGGCATCCGCCAACAGCTTCGCTCCCGGTTGCAACGACAACGGCAAACTGCTGACGCGCTGCCAGGCGTATTCATGTTCGGTATTGGCTTGGCGCCATTGCTGCAAAGCCAAACAATCGGCAGCGTTCATCAGCCCGGATTGGCTTTTGACTAGCCAGTTGATGGCGCTGTCGCGGACCTGCGGATCAACCGGCAGGCTCATTCAAAACGACTCGCGTAACACACGCTGAACGCCTTGCCCATGGCCCTCTGCACCTGAGCCACGCTGAGGTTCAGCTGCGCGGCGATTTGCGGGTAGGTCAAGCCGTCGAGCTGGGACAAGAAGAAAATCCGCCGCACCGGCATCGACAGCCCCACCAGCAATGAGTCGAGTTGCAGCAGGGTCTCGATGGTCAGCAGTCGCTCCTCCGGCGAGGGCTCCAACGCTTCGGGCCGAGCGGCCAGTGCCTCCAGGTAAGCGCGTTCAATCGCCTGACGCCGCCAGCGATTGATCAGCAAATCATTGGCAATCTTGGCCAGAAACGCCATGGGCTGGCGCAGCTCGTCCACCTCCTGGCGCGAACACAACACGCGCACGAAGGTGTCGTGGGCCAGGTCCTCGGCATCGGCACGGTGCCCCAGACGTCGATGCAACCAGCCCCGCAACCAGGTGCGGTGGCGGGTATACAACTGCTCGACCGGCGAGGCGGTGCTGTCGTTGAACATGTGAGATTCGCTTGGCTTAAATGATAACTCTTCTCATCTTATGGGTTTTGGTTAAGGGTTGTACAGCGCTAAGCAGCGTACGCCTGCGCTCAAATCCACTGATCGTTGACTGCCGTCCGCTCTCCGCCTTCGTGTCCGGTGTTCAAGATACCCCTTGGCTCGATCATCATCAGCCTGGCTTCTCCTTCGGCGGCGGTCCTGTGCTCAATGCCACGCGGCACAACATACAACTCACCCGGCTTCACATACACCGGGCCGTCCGGGAGGTCGATACGCAGCGTGCCTTCGAGCACCAGGAACGCTTCATCGGTTTCGGGGTGCGAATGCCAGATGAACTCGCCCTCGATGCGCACCACCTTGAACTGGTAGTCGTTCATTTCGGCAACCACTCTTGGGCTCCATTGCTGGTCGATGAGCGAGGCTTTGTGCGCGAGGTTTACAGGCTGGGCGGGGTGCTGTAATTGAGTCATGCTGGATCCTCTTTTTGGGAGGAGCCAGAGTATCCGGGCGAACGATCAGCGGGCTTGTACGATCCTGCAAGGGGTTCACCTAAAACGTCAGTGCCGTGCCAACCGTACGCGCCAGTCGCCACCGTGCTGGCGTTGGCAGTCTTCTTCACAGTCAAAATGTACACAGCGATTGATAGGCACGGGCGGAATATCGGCTTCGTGCAACGCAGCCGCAGCCAGCTCACGCATGCGTTGATCGGCGCCGGTTGCGAGAGCCCGGTCCTTGTTGGCGCGGGTGTCGAATACCCAGGTTACACGCAGGCTTTGGGGGAAGGCCGTGTAATCGACGGTGTGGGTCAGCCAGGCGAAACCGATGATTTCGCCCTTGGCGGTCTCGCAGGCCTCAGTCAGGCTGGCGACCAGGCGGCGCTCAATGCGTGCGTTGTCGCGCTTGGATGAAGGCATCAGTGGCTCCTCAGGGTACGGCGGGTTTTTAGCGCTGCTGGAAGGCTACTTTCAACCCAAGGCCCATAAACAACGTGCCGATGATTTTCCCTTCCCAGCGGCGCAGCCGGGAAAGCCCCTTGATGCCTCGGCTCAAGGGGCGAATTGCGATGGCCAGCAGGCTGGTGTAGACCGCGCTGAGCCCCGAGAAGATCAAGCCCAGTACCGCGAACTGCACCAGCGACGAGCCCGATTCCGGGTGGACGAATTGCGGCAGGAACGCCAGGAAGAATATCGCCGTCTTCGGGTTCAGCACCTCGGCACCCACCGCCTGGAAAAACGCCTGTCGCGGCGAGACCGCAGGCAGCTCAAGCCGCCCGGAGGTGCCTGACTTGGCCATGAACGCGCGCACGCCCAGGTAGATCAGGTAAGCGGCACCGGCCCACTTCACGGCGTTGAACGCAGTCGCTGAGGTCATCAGAATCGCCGACAGACCCAGTGCGGCGCACAGCGTATGCACCAGATCACCGCATGCCACACCCAGCCCGGTGGCAACGCCGACCTTGCGGCCACCTTGCACGGTACGAGTGATCACCAGCAGCACGGAAGGGCCGGGAATCAGGAATAGGCCGATCACCACGGCGACATAGGTGATGAGCGAGGCGAGTTCGAACATGGGGGCTGTCTCGGTGTAGGCGTGGCCTACAGTAATCCTTATCTGAAGGACGAATGCAACGGCGCCCCAGGCGTGCGCCATGACGATGCGACTGTGGCGCGACCCAGCACCTGCGGCGAGGGAGCTTGGTCCCGTGACTGCCTGGAGGCCGCCGACTATTGGGTGGGGGCGCCATGAGTCTTTCAAACACAGCGTGTCTATCTATTTTATTGAATCATGCAGATGAACGAACTGGGGGCGTTCCTGAGGGGATGTTGGGTTCGCCTTACAGTCCACGGCCAGTTCGGTGAGCGCGATCATTCGATCGTAGCGCACGAGCATCATTTGCACGTAACAACACATCAGGAAGAAAAAAATATTGACCGCTGCTACGGCAAATATCCAATCCATGTGGGCGGTGATCCCGGCGCTGTCCAGGGTTTTGGCAAAGCTTGAGAGGCCGATAACCAAAGCGAGGGCTCCGGGTAAAATACCGACTTTTTCCAAAGCCCCAGTGACCATATAGGTGCGCTTTTCGAAACTGTCGCGTTCGCTTTTCAGTTCCAGTGCCCCAAGCTTCAGGGTTTCTCTGGACAGTGCTACGAGCTCTGGCAAATGCCGTGCTTCCACTTGCATGACCGTTTTTACGTTCCACTCCAAAAGATTGGCGAATGGGGCGGTGAACATTTTCATTAATGAATGGCGGTACAGCAGCACCCCTAGCAAAGGGTAAAGAAACATCGCCAGGTAAGAGAACGCAATCAGCCCCCAGCTCACGCTGAACCACCAGTACGCTTGAAAGGCTTTCCCTAGCCCGGCCAGCACAATCGCAAGGATTGAGGGACCTACCACTGCGAGCCAGAAGTAAAGAACGCCAAATCGGTAATCCCAGCCAGCTTGATTTTGCTTGCGACTGTTGCGGATCGTTTGTTTATAGGTCTGCTCGATTTGGGCGTTGATGTGCAGGTATTTTTCAATTTCAGAGGTCATGGCTTTCCTTGGGTGTTATCTGCCGGTTGCTTGGCATTCTGTCGATTCCATTCGTAGGATGAGCGGCTGGAGCAACCACGGTCGTGAATCGTGGAAATGGGTTGTAGGGGGCTCATTTATTATAAGTGTTGATCAACGATCTCAACGTATGGTCCTCCCAAACACCAGCAATCTTCAGATAGGCTCGCGCATGTCCTTCCTTCTCAAACCCCAGCGACTCCAGAAGGCGTTCACTTCGCACATTGCGGGGCAGATGATTGGCCATGATCCGATGAAGCCCCAACTGCTCAAAGCAATGACGGTTGGTGACCTGAAGTGTTCTTTTCATCAGGCCACGGCCCTGGGCAGATTCCGCCAACGAAAAGCCGAGATGACAGGCCTGAAAAACGCCCCTCACAATGTTCGTGTAGTTACACCGCGCTAGAACCTCTCCGCTCTCGGGTTCAAGCAAGAGGAAACACAGAGCGTTGCCAGCCTGCATATTGTTTACCTGCTGCTCGACCCTGGCCTTGGCGTTGCCAGTGGTGAAGTATTCCTCATCCCTGAGCGGCTCCCAGGGTTGCAGATGCCTGCGGTTGACGCTTTCGTAACGGCTGATCCTCTCGAAATCGTCGCGGCACAATGGCCGAAGGCAGTAGCCCTCAACGCAATAATCCATAAGCCCCTCCAGATTTACCAATGGCCCCCACCTCACTGCGTAGCCGCAAAGAATAGCGCCGCTGCGCGTAAAGCGACCCCTTTCACTGCAAACAGGTCTACCATGCCAGCCCCGGCAGTGGTTTCACTCGCTCCCGAACTCCATTTTTCAAGGTAGCGATAATGTCCATCGACCAGATCTCCCTCCCCAAAGGCGTCGGCCCTCACGCCGCCAAGCTGCTTGACGCTATTACTGGCGCCTCGACCCATGAAGAACTTAACCGTGCTGGCGGTAAAGCCGAGGGTTTTGTGCTGGGGCTGGAGGCCACCAAGGCGATCAAAAGCCAAATTGCAGAGTCGTTGTATGTGGCGTATGACGATGCGGCGAGCAATCGGGCTGGTGAACTGAAGGGCTAGTGCAGTCAGCCCATGGTTCCGGAATGAGCGCCAATCGCCGGAATAGGCTGACGAACATAATAATTGTCGAATTCACTGCTTTCGATGAACTGGAAGCCATGGCGGGTATAAAAGCGATTCGAAGCGCTTTCTTTGAGAGCCCCCACTTTAATAGGAAGCGCAGCCGCATCCGCCTCTTTGAAAATCTGAGAGAGAACAGCAGACCCTACCCCTGACCCTTGCGCGCCCGGCCTGACATACAAGTGGTCGAGCAAGAGTTCATTGGGGTGATGTTTGACCACGACGAAACCCACCCTCTCTCCAGCTGCCTCAATATAGCGTGTGTCGCGAGCTTCAAAGCCGCCAAGAAACCGCTCCCGCGCACGCACTGGGTCAAATCGCCCAACACGCTCCAGACTTTCGCGCATGGCCTCGATTCGAATGGCTACCAGATTATCCAAGTCGCTATGTTGAGCGGGGACCAAAATGATGGGGGAATTTTGATTGGGTGCGACGGGCATATTGTGTGCTCCAACTACCATCCTGGGGGCTCAGTATAGAGAGCCTGATACTGATGAAGCGACCTGCATGGTATGTTCACGGCATACATGGAGTAACGGACCTCAGGAAGGAAATTGCGATGCCAATGGACACCCACCCAATCCGCATTCTCTCGCAACGCCTTAGCATCGAGCCCTTCTGCGAGCAGGACGCTGTTGAGTCCTTCCCTTGTATCACTGCGTCTCTGACTCGCTACATGTCCTGGGAACCGCCTGTCTCGCTAGAAGAGTACGCGCAAGTCTGGGGGCAGTGGCTGCCTGCGATAGCGGATGGCAGCGATATTGTGTTTACGGTCAGGGAGCGGGTGAATGCTCGTTTTGCCGGCTTGGTCGGGCTGCACCATACCGGCAGTGAAACACCGGAGTTGGGTGTCTGGATTCGTGAAGATAAACATGGGTTGGGGTTTGGTGGTGAAGCGGTGCGGGCGGTTGTTCAGTGGGCTAGCCAGTGGGTAATGGCAGAGAGCTTCATCTATCCTGTTGCGACGCAGAATCGTGCGAGTCGACGTATCGCCGAAGCTTTGGGGGGAGTTGTCATTGAGAGGCGGATGGCGGAGAAATATGATTCGGTTGTGTACCGGATACCGGTGGTTTAGCTCTCTGGGTATCAGGTTGGCCGATTGCTGTCCTTCACGAACGGCAGAAATCGGCCAAAAGCGGCCTCTTCCAGCGACATGGCAGCGACATTGCCCTAGTCTCCTGCGGGTATTTTCTTATGCGACAGGAAATAGGACTGTCGAGATGTGGATGGCCAGATGCTATTGCAGCGGCTCAAGCGTTATGGCATGAAGCTGTCTTCCATTCAAAGCCTCGTACGACCAGTCGGTGGCGCCTAGCTCCAAGGAAGGAAAAATGGTTTACGTAATTCATAGTTGGGATGACATCGCGGATGATTTCGACGGAGGCAGCCTCATCGTCGGAAACGGTGCGAGCATGGCTGTCGATAGAGGGTTCGGCTACGGGAGCCTTTTAGAACAGGCGCGAATCCTCGGTCACTTCACTCAGGAAGTAGAAGAGCTCTTCAAGTCGTTTGAGACGGTCGATTTCGAGTTGGTGTTGAGATTGGTCTGGCATGCTACCAAGGTTAATGGTGCTCTTACCATACCCGATTACCGAACTCGGCAGGTCTATCAAGATATCCGGAGAGCGTTAATCGAAACGGTACGCGCTGTCCACCCAGAACATGGTGATGTGGCTGCCCGGTTGCCCAGCATGTATCGCTTTTTGAAGCGGTTTCAAACGGTGTTGTCGTTGAACTACGATCTTCTTGTGTACTGGGCGATGACCTATGGAATGAGCGTCGACGACCAGCATCTACTCAAAGACTGTTTCTTGAATTCTAGATTTGATGACGACTGGACTCGGTTCAGGGAGCCGTACAGGGAAAGAACAAACACTTTGGTTTTTTATCCTCACGGTAGCTTGGCCTTAACGCGCGACGTTGTGGATAATGAGTCCAAAATTCATGATCAGGGCGCGGGCTTGCTCTCAGCCATCCTGAACACCTGGGCTACGGGACGGAGCATTCCTCTCTTTGTGAGCGAGGGTACTGCGACACAAAAACTCGCAGCAATCCGCAACAGTTATTACCTGTCCACCGTGTATCGGGAAGTCATCCCTTCGCTCTCTGGCCCCCTTACGATTTTCGGGTGGGGCCTTGGTGAGCAGGAAGCTCATCTGCTTCAGCGACTGACCTTGGCAAAAGTGACACGGGTTGGATGTTCGGTTTATGGACGGAGCCAAAGGACATGTGATCACGCCTATCGGACTCTAAGGGACAACCTTGGAGAGATCGATGTTGCATTCTTCGACAGCACGAGTGCCGGTTGGCCTGTTGGCGTGTAACGGAAAGGCGCTCTAGGTAAAAAGATCAAGACGAATCGAGAGAGTTGCATGAAGAAGTCGCTGTTGTTGGCATTAAGCAAGTACAATCCAATTCCCGAAACACTGCGAGGGACGCACATCGGGCAGACAGTCAATGATCTCGACGTGGACTTGGCTGGCCTGTATCACCATTATTACATGGACAATTATGGTATCGAGCCACCGTCACCTGATCCCGCACAGTTCGAGTATCTTAGATTCCTAATGCCGGATACGGATTTCCGCTTCCAGGGTGGAGGTTTAACGATCTCAACCAGCGCGAGACGCAGCACGTCTACCCAACTCGGGCAAGCGTTTTGTAGATGGTTCATGCATGAGCATCTTGGTATCAAATACTTCGCGCACATGGGCAGCCTGATTGGAACCCATAGCCCGTCATTTCATGGGTTCGCCGTAGAACGCTCTCAACCGGGAGACACTCCAGATTATCTATGTAGCGCCGGTTCGGGTTCAGTCGCAGTCGCAGAGGCGAAAGGTCGCTACACGCCGATCAACTTCAAAAACAAAGAATTTGACAGCTGGCGGCAACAGTTCACCAGAATCAGAGTACTAGACAAAACAGGTACGCCGGTGAGTGTTAAGGGGCATATCGTAGCGACCCGCTTTGCCACCGAGTATCGTGCCCGAGTTGACAGCAAGCTCTACGCAGAGGATCCGATCACCGAAGGTCAAGAGCCCATTTCCCAGCAAACTGAGGTGCTGCTTTCAAAGCAAATTGCCGCTAGCCATTATGCTGATGTCCTTTTAAAGCTCGATCAGCCACATATGTCTCACGCCCTCAGAAATCAATTATCCATGGAGTCGCAGATTCGGATTACGGCAACAATCTGGGAGTTCAGCCTAGGAAAGTTGGGATCTAAGCTATTCGTAGGTGGCTATCATGGAGGGCGACCAGATCATCAGTTAATCGAGCTTGTTGACGATCGGATCGTTCATCATCGGTCTGACCTATTCAGACTGGGGGCTCACAGCGGGACGTTCGTAGGTCTTGAACTATCGGTGTTCAAACATTTGGTGCAGGTGTGCAGAGGTGCTGATCGCTTACTCGAAGACTCCATGCCAGAGGTGAATTCTGTCGACGGGGTCTACAGTGGCGTGAGTATGCTTCGAGACGGCTCGATTATTGGTCCGTTGCCGTTCTTCAATCCTTCCAGACTTGCGCTGTTCTGAAGGTATGGTAATCCCCCTTGCGCCCTAATTAATAAGGGTGGAGGGCTAGGGCTTCTCATCATTAAATCCGAGCTGATGGATGAAGAGAAAAATATCTCGGGCTCTGCAGAGAGTGCCATGGTTGACTCGGCCCAAAGCGACTCTCGAGAGAGCAAGTCCTGGCTATATCAGTCGAGAGATGCGGCTACGTCTGCACGATAATTCAGAGCAATTCGAAAACCTTCAAATCTACCCTGAGCACATTGTTGTCTAAATATTACATCACCGATGCGTGGATACCGTCTGGCCGAAAAGCGGATCGTGGCAAAGATCCGCTTTGGGGCGATTGCTGCCAGGCAGGAGCAATACCAACGGCTTTATCGGTGCTGGATTGGACTGACTACTGATTACCCCCCTTTCTCTATCTAGCCTGTAGCCGACAACGATTTGCCCCGTACCAGTTTTGTACCGGCGCCGGCTACTCGTCTCTCTAAACTGTTAATTTTTTCGCGTCCGACTAGGGCATACGTACGTATTTGGCATTTGATACCAGGGGTCCACACATGCGCTGACCATACGTAATCTGACAACTGTCTTTCCCGCCCTGTAGCAAATTTTAAACGACCTCTCTGTGGTGCCTGTTACGGAAAAAAAAGGGGACGGATTTATTTCTAGGAAAATAAATCTGTCCCCTTTTTCGTACCGCCGGACCAAATGAGTGAGTCGCGTCGGCTTTCGTAATCACTGCCGAGAGTCGTATGGGGCGAAAGCAGTAACACATGACCGGCAGCTTTCGACCGATTCTGTTGAAAAAGTAGCTCCCCTATCTGGCCTGCGGCAAAATATCTGCATTGGCCAGCAGGGAAGCACACAGCATGATGGGACAGTTATCGAGTGGGCAGGATCGGCTGTTTTACTCGTTCAACCTTGAAGATCACATTCCAGCCAATCACCTTCTGCGTAGCATTGATCGGTGTCTCGATCTGAGCGACCTGCGCCATTACCTCGCCGATTTCTATAGCCCGATTGGGCGTCCGTCGATTGATCCCGAACTGATGATCCGCATGCTGATCGTGGGCTATTGCTACGGCATTCGCTCCGAGCGGCGGTTGTGCGAAGAGGCCCATTTGAACCTGGCGTATCGGTGGTTCTGCCGGTTAAGCCTTGAAGATGAAGTCCCCACTCACTCGACCTTTTCCAAAAATAGACACGGCCGTTTTCGGGACAGCGATCTCTTTCGCTGGCTGTTCAATGAAGTGCTGCGTCGTTGCATGGACGCAGGCTTGGTCAAAGGTGAAGGCTTTGCCGTAGACGCCAGCATCATCAAAGCGGATGCCAGCCGGCAGCGCGGTGTACCGGGTGATGAACAGGTCAACTGGAGCGATCTGGCCCTGAGCACCCGCGCCGTGCGTGAGTATCTCGAGGCACTCGATGAAGAGGCTCTGGCCGAAACGCTACCGAAGCGCCTATCGCTGACTGATCCTCAAGCCCGCTGGACCGCAGCTCCAGGCGGCCCAGCTTTCTACGCCTACTCCACGAATTATCTGATCGATACCGAGCACGGCGTGATCATGGATGTGGAACCCACACCGGCTCATCGAACCGCAGAAGTCGAGAGCACCAAGACAATGATCGATCGGGTCGAAGCGCAGTTCGACATCAAGCCAGAGCGCCTTATTGGCGACACCGCTTACGGTACCGCGCCGATGCTGGCCTGGATGGTGGAGGAAAAAGACATCGAGCCGCATGTGCCGGTGTGGGACAAAACCGAGCGTAAGAACGACAGTTTTTCGAGCAACGATTTCCACTGGAATGAAGAGGCTGAGGAATACCGCTGCCCGGCCGGCAATGCATTACGCAGCGAATGGCGAGCCTTCAAAAACGAGCGTTCGCACGTCACCAAAGCCAACACCATCATCTTCCGATCTCGACAGGCCGACTGCGTAGCCTGTCCGATGAAGGCCAAGTGTTGCCCCAACACTGCGTTTCGCAAGATCGTCCGCAGCGTCCATGAAGCCGCTCGTGATGTGGCTCGACGCATCGCAGCGACGCCGGCGTATCAGCGCTCTCGCCACGAACGTAAAAAGGTCGAAATGTTGTTCGCCCACCTCAAGCGCATCCTGAAACTGGATCGCTTGCGACTACGTGGCATGAGTGGCGCGTCCGATGAGTTCACGTTGGCCGCCGCGGTGCAGAACCTGCGACGTCTGGCCAAATTTTCATCTCAAGGGCCACCAGTCACGGGATAGGTGCGCCTGCACCAAGTAAAAAACCTAAAATTAACCCAATAACAGAGCAGCAAAGGTCACCGAAGGGCCGAAAAACCACTCAATGTGGTGAGTAGGCTCTCCGGTGGTGGTCGTGCCTGAGTTCAGGCCATTTGAAAATCCGACTTTTTCAACAGAATCGGCCGATAGCAGTCGCCGCTCTCGTCATCGCAGAGGGCTTTGTGCCGAGGCTGAATCCCCCAATGCCATCAAGCGCCAACTCGCCGAGTCGTTGTACATGGCTTACAACGACGCGACGAGTCATCGGTCTAATGAGCTGAAGAGCTAATCATCAGCCAGGGCAGGGTGCTTCGCGGTCCAGGAGTCTGGCGGTAAGGAGTACGCCCAGTTCGCTCAGTTGGTGGATGGCGAGAGCGATGTCGCGGTGTTTGCCGTTGAGGTCTTCGGACAGGTCGAGCAGCAGGGTGCTGACGCTGGTGAAGGTTTCGTAGCTGTTGGTGATGAGGGTTTCGTTGCTGGCGTTGGGGGCGACGGTGAAGAGGGTGATTGAATCGTTAACCATGGTTAAGTTCCTTGCTTGGGCCACTTTCCCATCGCTACTAAACAATAGGGGCGGTAGCTGTACGCAGGTTAGTAGACCGGTGGAACCTAACAAAACCGGCGCGTCCGAGGACGCCCTACGCACAGCCACCATCAAGCACAGACGGGAACGTCTGATGGATGAAGCGTGTGCACTTGTTAGGTCTAAAGGTGGGCTACTAAACCCGAATCACTGAACAATTCAGCGACCGAGCCACCTTAGAGACGGCCACCCCAGCGCACAAGCCGGCGGATTCTGACGCACGCGTAGGCAATGGAGCAAGGCGCGGTGTGGAAATCGGATTTTGCCTTCAGGCGCTGCGTTATCGTTTGGGTTTTTCGCGAGCAAGCTCGCTCCTACAGAAGTGCCATATTCCGGTGTTATGGTTGGCGCTGACGATGGAGGACTGAACATGACATTGACTGTCGACACCTTGCTCGAATTGGCCATGGCCAACCCTATCAATGCGCAAATCACCGCGCGCCTGCCGGATCTGGGTGTGCAGCAGTGCATGCTCACGGCGGGCTGTTTGTTCCAGGCGGTGTGGAACCATCAGGCGAATCTGCCGGCGGCTCAGGGCGTGAAGGACTATGACGTTTTTTACTTTGACGAGGACCTGTCCTACGAGGCGGAAGACGCGGTAATTCGTGCGGCGCAGGTGCTATTCCAAGACCTGGGGGTGAATGTGGAGGTCAGGAATCAGGCGCGGGTGCACCTTTGGTATGGGCAGCGGTTTGGCCGGCCCTATCCACAGTTGCATTCGGCCAGGCAGGGCGTTGATCGGTACCTGGTGGCGGGCACGTGCATTGCGCTGGAGATTGCCTCCGGCGAGGTGTATGCGCCTTATGGCTTGGAGGATGTGGAGCAGGGGGTGTTGCGGATCAACCCTTTGCACGCAGAGCCCGAGCTGTTTTTGCACAAGGCCAGGAGTTATCAGGCGCGTTGGCCGTGGCTCAAGATTGTCGAGCCGGGCTGAGCCCCCGCTCACAAATCCAGTAACCCCCCGAGTACGCCGCAGCCTATCACCACCAACCATGGCGGCAGCTTCCACACCATCAGCGCGACCAGTGCGAGCAACGCCAGGGCCACGTCATACCCGTTGAAAATCGCGCTGGTCCACACCTGCTGGTACAGCGCCGCCAACAACAGGCCCACCACCGCCGCGTTCACCCCGGCCAGCGCCGCCTGGGTGCGCGGGCTTTTGCGCAGGTTGGCCCAGAAGGGCAAGGCGCCGAAGATCAGTAGAAACGACGGGGTGAAGATCGCCAGCAGCGCGATCACCCCGCCAAGCCAACCGCTCGGGGCGTGGGTCATGGAGGCGCCGAGGAAGGCGGCGAAGGTGAACAGCGGGCCGGGCACAGCCTGGGTGGCGCCGTAACCGGCGAGGAATACATCGTTGCTGACCCAGTGGCTGGGTACCACTTCGGCTTGCAGCAACGGCAACACCACGTGGCCGCCGCCGAATACCAGCGCGCCGCTGCGGTAGAAGGCGTCCACCAGCGCCAGCGTGGGGTTGAGCGCCCATGCGGCGAGGAGTGGCAAGCCCACCAGCAACAACAAAAACAGCATCAACCACAGGGCCCCGGCACGGCGGCTGATGGCGATGAGCAGCGCGTCGGGCTCGGCACTGCTCTGGGGCTTGAACAGCAACAGGCCGGCCACGCCTGCGACCACCATGACCCCGACTTGAGCCCAGGCGGAGGGTTGCAGCAGCACCACGCAGGCGGCGATCAACATCAACGCCACCCGTAAAACGCCTCGGCACAGGTTGCGTGCCATGCCCCATACGGCCTGGGCCACCACCGCTACGGCGACGACCTTGAGGCCGTGCAGCGCGCCATGGGGGAGGGCGCCGCCGTAGTGGGCCAGCCCCAGGGCAAACAGGATCAGGGCGATGGCCGACGGCAAGGTGAACCCGGCCCAGGCTGCCGCCGCGCCCCGGTAACCCGCGCGGGACAGGCCCAACGCGATACCGACCTGGCTGCTGGCCGGGCCGGGCAGGAATTGGCACAGGGCGACCAGTTCGGCATAGCTGCGCTCGCTGAGCCAGCGGCGGCGGCTGACGAACTCTTGGCGAAAATAGCCCAGGTGCGCAATCGGCCCGCCGAAGGAAGTGAGGCCCAGGCGCAGGAAGATCAGGAACACTGACCAGGGGCTGCTGCGGTGATCGGCAAGCTTGGGCAAGGGGGCGTCTCGGGCAACGATGCTGGATGTTGCCGACCATAACCAATTTTCATGACGCGCAGAAGAGCGGGTATTTTGCTGCTCCCATTGAATTTATCCGCGGTTGCTTGAGTCACTCAAAGCAGTGCATTGTTTTTCCATCCACAGGACCTCAAGGACCGACCATGACCTTTTTCATCTTCCTGCTCGCCTGCGCCGCCGCCGCCAGTACCGGCGTGATCTTCAAACCCGGTGCCTGGTACGAATCCCTGGTCAAGCCCAGCTTTACCCCGCCAAACTGGCTGTTCCCGGTGGCATGGACGATCATCTACCTGCTGTTGGCCTGGGCCGGTTACCGCTTGACCCTGATCCCCGGCAGCGAAATGGTGTTGGCCTTGTGGGCGGCGCAGATTGCATTGAACACGCTGTGGACGCCGGTGTTCTTCGGGGCCCATCGGTTGTTCGCCGGGATGGTGATTATCGTGCTCTTGTGGCTCACCGTGGCAGCGATGGTGGTGCTGGCCGTGCGCCTGGATTTGATTACCGGGCTGATCCTGTTCCCGTATCTGGCGTGGCTGTGCGTGGCCGCGGCGTTGAACTTCTCGATCCTGCGTAATAATCGCTGATGGCTTACCAGCATTGGCCCGCCAGTGAGCCCGAACTGGCCCAGATGCGCCGCTTCAATCAGAAACTGGCGTGGATGCCGCGCTTTAAAATCCGCAACCGCGTGACGCCGCGCATGATCCAGGCACTGCTACGCGCCAGCCAGACGTTCAAGAAGGCGCCCGTGGTTGAGCTGAAAAGGCTGGGCACGGTGCCCGTGCGCATCTTGCGCCCCAGTGGCAAGCTCAAAGGCGTGGTGCTGGATATCCACGGCGGTGGCTGGGTGATCGGCAATGCGCAAATGAATGACGACCTTAACCTCGGCATGGTCAACGCTTGCGATGTGGCGGTGGTGTCGGTGGATTATCGGCTGGCGGTGGATACGCCGATCGAAGGGTTGCTGGACGACTGCCTGACGGCTGCGCGCTGGCTTTTGGCGGACTGCCCGGAGTTTGCCGGTTTGCCGGTGTTTTTCGTTGGCGAGTCGGCCGGCGGGCACTTGGCGGCGGCCACCTTGTTGGCGCTCAAGCAATGGCCCGAGTTACTCCAGCGGGTAAGCGGCGCGGTGTTGTATTACGGCGTCTACGATTTGACCGGCACGCCCAGTGTGCGCACGGCCGGGCCGGGCACCTTGTTGCTGGACGGTCCGGGCATGGTCCAGGCGCTGCGCCTGCTGACGCCGGGGATCAGCGACCAGACGCGCCGGCAGCCGCCGTTGTCCCCTTTGTATGGGGACTTTGAGGGGCTGCCGCCAGCGCTGATGTTCGTGGGCGAATTGGACCCGCTCAAGGATGACACCCTGCTTATCGCCGAGCGATGGGCGGCGGTTGAGGCCCATCTACTGCCGGAAGCGGCCCATGGGTTTATTCATTTTCAGGTGGCGATGGCCGATCGCGTGTTGGCTTACGCTCGCCAGTGGATAGCGGGTCGGATCCTTGGCGATGAGCGTTAGTATCGAGGCGGTGCAGGCCGCTGACATTCCCCAGGTGCTGAGCTTCGCTTTGCAGGCGCGTGATGAACTGTTTCCGTCGCTCAGTGCCACCGGAGTACCCCAGGATCTGGCGCAGTTTGAAGCCATCTATCTTGAGGGCGGCGGGCGGTTTTTGATTGCTCGTGCCGAAGGCCGGATAGTTGCCTCGGTGGCTTATCGGCCCTACGACGGCCGCTTCCCGCAGTTGAACTATCAGGGTCGCAAGACGGTGGAAGTGGTGCGCCTGTATGTGCTCCCGGCAGTGCGACGCTTGGGCCTGGCGGGCCAGTTGTACCGCTCGCTGGAGGCGCTGGCGCGGGCGAATGGCGTGGAGGTGATGTACTTGCACACCCATCCGTTTCTGCCCGGCGCGATTGATTTCTGGCGGCGGCAGGGGTTCGAAGTGGTGGATGTCGAGGCCGACCCGATCTGGCAAACAACCCATATGCACCTGCCTCTGTAGAACCAATGTGGGAGGGGGCTTGCTCCCGATGAGGGAGTGTCAGCAAACACATCTATGACTGACCCACCGACATCGGGAGCAAGCCCCCTCCCACATTTTGATCACAGTTGGCTGTCAGGCTGTCACCAGAACAAGCTGCTCCAACCTACAGGTTCAGTTGGAGCGCAGACGCAGGATTTGCGCACCGTCGAACGGGTCTGTCAGGTAATGCCCCTGCACCCCGAAGGTCTCTTGCAAACGCTGCGGCGTCAGCACTTGCAGCGGCGCGCCCAGCGCCACCAGTTGCCCGCGATCCAGTACGGCCAGGCGATCACAGGTCAGCGCCTGATTCAGGTCATGCAGCGCAATCAAGGTCGTCACCGGCAAGCCTTGCACGCCTTTGAGGATCGCCAGTTGATGCTGGATATCCAGGTGATTGGTCGGCTCGTCCAGCAACAAAATCTGCGGCCGTTGCGCCAGGGCGCGGGCGATGTGTACGCGCTGACGCTCGCCACCGGAGAGGCTGCGCCAGGCGCGTTGGCTCAGGTGGGTGGCGTCTACGTCGTGCAGGGCCTGGTGCACGATGGCATCGTCTTCGCGCGACCACGGGCTCAGCGCCGACAGCCACGGCGTGCGGCCCAGGGCCACGGCATCGAACACGCGAATGGCGTCGTCGGTGTCGGCCTGTTGCTCCACGACCGCCAATTGTTGCGCGATGGTGCGGCGCGGCAACTCACCCAGCGACTTGCCACCCAGGCGAACATCGCCGCTGGCCGGCACACGTAATCCAGCCAGCAATTTGAGCAGGGTGGATTTGCCTGAACCATTGGGCCCGACGATGCCGAGGGTTTCACCCAACTGCACGTCCAGGTCAATGTCACGCAGCAACTGCGCCTCACGCACTTTGAAGCCCAGGCCGCTGCAACTGAGCACGCTCATCGCGCATTCCTCCGGCCAATCAGGATCAGCGCAAACACCGGCGCGCCCACCAATGCGGTCACCACACCCACCGGAATCACCTGGCCCTTGATCAAGGTGCGCGACAGCACGTCCGCAGCGATCAAAAACAGCGCGCCACCCAAGGCGCTGGCTGGCAGCAAGCGCGAATGCCCGGTGCCAAGCAACAGGCGCACCGCGTGGGGAATCACCAAACCGACAAACCCGATGGAGCCGACGATGGACACCATCACCGCCGTCACCAGCGCAGCGCAGGCCACCAGCACAAATTGCACGCGGCGCACCGGGATGCCGAGGGAGGCCGCCGAGTCGCTGCCGAAGGTAAACGCATCCAGTGCGCGACGGTGCCACAGGCACACCGCGAGCCCCACGACCGCCACCGGCACCGCCAACCACACCGACGGCCAGCGCACGCCGCTGAGGTTGCCCAGCAGCCAGAACATAATGCCGCGGGCTTGTTCGGAGCTGGCGGACTTGGTGATCAGGAACGCGGTCAGGGCATTGAACAACTGCGAGCCGGCGATGCCCGCGAGGATGATCTGCCCGGTACCGCTGGACGAACCGCTGGCCCGCGCCAGCAGCGTCACCAGCGCAAACGCCGCCATCGCCCCCACAAACGCGCCGGCCGACAACGATACCAAGCCACCGCCCACGCCAATCAAGGCAACGAGCACCGCGCCGGTTGACGCGCCGGCGCTGATGCCCAGCAGGTACGGATCGGCCAGCGGGTTACGCAGCAGTGATTGCAGGATCACGCCGCACGTTGCCAACCCTGCGCCGCAGGCTGCGGCCACCAGGGCACGGGTGAGCCGATAGTTCCACACCACGCCTTCGTCGATGGGGTCCAGCACGAAGCCTGCACCCCAGAGTTTATTGGCGAGCACCTGCAGCACCACCTGCGGTTCGATGGCAGTTTCACCGATGGCGACGCCAGCGAGTAGGGCGAGCAGCAGCAACGCCAGGGCGAGTAGGGTGCGCATCATTGGCCCAGGTTATAGCCGTCGATGGCGGCGGCCAGTTGTTCAAGGCCTTCGAAGGTGCGCAGGCTCGCCTGCAACGCCAGGGCGTCGAGGATGATGATGCGGTTGTTCTTCACCGCGTCCATGTTGCGGGTCACGGGGTCGCTGTGCAGGAAGGCGAGTTTCTTTTCATGGTCGTCGGCCGGGTAGCGGCGGCGGTCCATGCGTGCGATCACCAGGAAGGTGGGGTTGGCCTTGGCGATGGTTTCCCAGCCGACGGCGGGCCACTCTTCATCGGACTGCACGACGTTACGCAGGCCTAGGGTTTGCAGCATGAATTGCGGCACGCCCTTATGGCCGGCTACGTAAGGGTCGCTGGCCATTTCGGCGCTGGAGAACCACACCAGTGCGCTGGCCTGCTTCAAGCCTTTGCCCTGCGCCGTAGCGACGGATTTGGCCAGGCGCGCCTTGAGTTCGTCGGTCAGTTGCTGGCCGCGATCCTGTACGTCGAAAATCTGCGCCAGTTGCTGGAGGCTCTGGTAGATCGTCTCGATGCGAAAGGGCTCCAACCGGGTGCCATCGGCGCCCACCAGGTTGTCCTTGCCTTCGCAGTCGGACGGCAACAGGTAGGTGGGGATCTTCAGTTCATGAAACTGCTCACGGGTGCCGACCACGCCTTGGGGCCCTACCACCCATTCCAGCTCGGCGGCCACCAGTTGCGGGCGCTTGGCGAGTACGGCTTCGAAGCTTGGCTCGTTGTTGGCCAGGCGCTCGATGCGGTCGTCCTGGGCCTTGTACTGCGCCGCCACGTTGTTGAACCACAGCGAAGTGCCGACCACCTTGTCGCCCACGCCCAGGGCGTAGAGCATCTCGGTGGCGGCTTGGCCGATGGTCACGCTGCGGGCGGGGGCGTGCTGGAAGGTCAGGGTGCTGCCGCAGTTTTGCACGGTCAACGGGTACTGAGTGGGCGCGGCTTGCGCCAGGGCACACATACCCAAGCCTGCGATCAGGGCGGTAACGCGTGGCAGCATGAGGCGATCTCCTTGTGAACCGTAGATGCAGCAGGGGAGGTACGGCTCGGAAATACGCCCATGGACGCTGCTGATGGGCAGGGCCAGGATGTCCTTCCCGGACACCCCGCCGGTTAGTGAATTAGCTGGGCCGGCAGGTCTCCTGACTGATGCGTCGTCGCCTTGCTCCCGCCTTCCCGGACGCGGTCCAGTGGCAGTGGGGAGCAGGCTCGGCATCTACAGTTGCGGGGGCAGTTTCGGTTCACGTCGCGTGCGGCGTTTCGAATTCCCTGTTAGTCCCATACGGGAACCGGCGGCGGTATGGTAAGCGATCGCGCCCTGTAGGCGCGAATCAGAGTCGAATATCTTGCGGCCCGCGGATCAGCGCTTCGATCCGGGTGCCTGTGGCGCGCTCTTCGTTGCTGAACCCGTCGTAGTCGGCCAGGTTGGCGAAGCGGATGCCGGTCAGTTGTTCGATCGCAATCACACTGCGCTGGTAGGTTCGAAGCGGGCCGAATACCAGGTCGAGTTGGCCCAGTTCGCGGCTTTGGTCAATCGTGTAGGCACTGGCCGAGGGCTTGCCATCGTCGCTGAGGTAAGCCACCACTTTCCAGAACGCCTTGGGGATTTTCACGCCACGGTAAAGCCGGTCGTCATCGGCGAACACTGGCCCGGTAAACACCGTGGCCCGGGCTTTCCAGCGCTGGGTGTTGTCGAGGATGTAGTCTTCGAGCTCCAGCCAGGTTTTCTGGTTGAAGCCGCTCATTTGAGGGGAGCAGTTGGTGAAGTGAAAGGTGTCGAAGTTGGCGGTGTTCGCCTCGTCGCCCCAGTTGGGGTCCTGGCGCCGTACCAGGTGGCCGCGGTCCAGGCCATTGCCGGCATAGAGGTCTTCACCTACTTGGGCGTCCAGGGGCAGGCGGCCATCGTAGGCCCAGGTGTCGTTGCTGCGCGTGATGTCCACATGCTTGGCGCCGTCGATATTGACCCCCACGTAGAGCGCCAATCGTCGGGAGCGCGACATGGTGATGGAGAAATGCGTGTAGTCCAGGCGCTTGGGTTGCACGTCGCCCGCCAGTGGCTCGCCAACCGTGGGCCATGGCACCACGAAATCGCTGAGGAAATCGTCGGCATAGCCCGCGCGGTTTTTGAAGTCCTTGGCCGCTGTGACACGCGGCGTCGCGGCTCTGGCTTCCAGCAGGGTGGGGCTGGCCGCGACCAATGGACGCAGGTCGGCGAGCCTTGGGCGGTGGGAAAGGTCGATTTGGGCTGTGCGGGCGGGCATGGGCATGTTCCTTATGGGCCTCGGATAAACACCACTGAAACACAAACTCATGACAATTTGGCCGAGGGTGCGAACACAGGGCTATCCTGAAAACCGTTACCCGGACGTTCATCACACGCCAAAAAGGAGCCAGCTCATGTGTGTTCGCCAACTGCGCAACCCGATTTTCTGCCTGATCCCGCCGTACATGCTCGACCAGATCGCCCGCCACGGGGATAAAGCCCAGCGGGAGGTCGCATTACGCACGCGCGCCAAGGACAGCACGTTCCGGTCGTTGCGTATGGTCGCGGTACCCGCCAAGGGCCCGGCCCGCATGGCACTGGCCATGGGCGCCGAGAAGCAACGCTCGATCTACAGCGCCGAAAACACCGACAGCCTGCCCGGCAAGCTGATTCGCGGCGAAGGGCAGCCCGCCAGTGGCGATGCCGCAGTAGACGAAGCCTATGACGGCCTGGGCGCCACCTTCGATTTTTTTGACCAGGTATTCGACCGCAACTCCATCGACGATGCGGGCATGGCGCTGGACGCCACGGTGCACTTCGGCCAGGACTACAACAACGCGTTCTGGAATTCGACCCAGATGGTGTTCGGCGATGGCGACCAGCAGTTGTTCAATCGCTTCACCGTGGCACTCGACGTCATTGGCCATGAGTTGGCTCATGGCGTGACCGAGGATGAGGCCAAGCTGATGTACTTCAACCAGTCCGGCGCGCTGAACGAGTCGCTGTCGGATGTATTCGGTTCGTTGATCAAGCAGTACGCGCTGAAGCAAACGGCCGAGGACGCCGACTGGTTGATCGGCAAGGGGCTGTTTACCAAAAAGATCAAAGGCACCGCTCTGCGTTCGATGAAAGCCCCGGGCAGCGCCTTTGATGACAAGCTGCTGGGCAAAGACCCGCAGCCGGGGCATATGGATGATTTTGTGCAAACCTACGAGGACAATGGTGGCGTGCATATCAATTCCGGCATTCCCAACCACGCGTTCTATCAGGTGGCGACCAAGATTGGCGGGTTCGCCTGGGAGCGTGCAGGGCGGATCTGGTATGACGCACTGCGCGATTCGCGGCTGCGGCCCAATTCCGGCTTTTTGCGTTTTGCGCGTATCACCCATGATATTGCCGGTCAGCTTTATGGCGTAAACAAGGATGAGCAGAAGGCGGTCAAGGCAGGCTGGAAAGCGGTGGGCATTAACGTTTGACGAAGCCGCCTGTGCGGCGAGGAACAGCCATGCGAATTTCAATCAAGGAAAGCGGCGGGGCGGCGTTTTTTCCAGGGTTGGCCAAACCGCGCAGCGTCGAACTGGACGCGCTGCCCGAGCAGGACCAGCAAGAGTTACGGCAACTGATCGAAGACTCGGGTTTCTTTCGGTTGCCGCAAAGCACTCGCCCTGAACCAGGCAACCCCGGCCAGGTGCATTACACCCTGACAGTGACGGAAGGCGCGCGCGAGCACACGGTCTGTGTGCTCGCGCCGGTAAAATCCCAGGCCCTGGATGGTTTGGTGCAGTGCGTGCGACGACATATTAATTGTTGAAGCGCCAAGGCTGGCAGGCTACTTACGATCCAGCCACACCGTCTGCGCATTGCAGAACTCGCGTACACCGAAGTGCGACAGCTCGCGACCGAACCCGCTCTTCTTCACGCCGCCAAACGCCACCCGCGGGTCTGACACGCTGAACGCGTTGACGAAGACCCCGCCGGTTTCCAGCTGGTCGGCGACCGTTCGCGCCTTTGCCGAGTCGGCCGTGAAGATGCTGGCGGTCAGGCCGAACTCGCTGTCGTTGGCCAGGGCCACGGCGTGGTCGGCGTCGCGGGCGGTGATGATCGACGCCACGGGGCCGAACAGTTCCTGTTTGAACGACGTCATTTGGTCGGTGACGTCGGCCAGTACGGTCGGCTCATAGTAATTGCCCGCGCCCGCGACTTTATGGCCGCCCAGCAGCAGCCTGGCGCCTTCTTCCAGGGTCGCCTGGACCTGGCCGTGCAGTTCGTCACGCAGATCAAAACGCGCCATGGGGCCAATATAGGTGGCGGTCGAGGTGGGTTCGCCCATCACCAGGGCGCGGCTGGCTTCCAGGAATTTGGCGGTGAAGGCTTCAACCACGCCTGCTTCGATGATCAAGCGCTTGGCGGCTGCGCAGACCTGGCCGCTGTTCTGGAAGCGGCCGATGACGGCGGCTTGTACGGCGGCGTCGAGGTCGGCGTCGTTGAGCACGATAAACGGGTCGGAGCCACCCAGTTCCAGCACGCATTTTTTCAATGCGGCCCCGGCCTGTGAGCCGATAGCGATACCGGCGCGAACGCTGCCGGTGAGCGTCACGGCGGCGATGCGCGTGTCGGCGATGGCGGTGGACACGCCGTCCTGGGTCACGTTGATCACTTCAAACACGCCTTCGGCAAAACCGGCTTTGCGCAACGCTTGCTGGATCAGGTAGGCGCTGCCCATTACATTGGGCGCATGTTTGAGCACATAGGTGTTGCCGGCGAGCAGGGTCGGCACGGCGCCGCGCAGCACTTGCCACACCGGGAAGTTCCACGGCATCACCGCGAGAATCGGGCCCAGTGGGCGGTATTCGATCCGGGCGCTGCCGTTGTCCACCAAGGTAGGTTCCGGGGCGAGCATGGCCGGGCCGTGGGCGGCGTACCACTCGCTGAGCTGGGCGCATTTTTCAATCTCGGCGCGGGCCTGGGCGATAGGCTTGCCCATTTCCAGGGTGATCATCTGTGCCATGTCTTCAGCTTGCTCACGCAGGGCGACAGCCAGGGCCAGCAGATAGTCGGCACGCTGGTTCACCGGGGTGTGGCGCCAGGTACGGAAGGCACCGGTCGCGCGGGTGAGGGCGGCATCCAGTTGTGCTGCGCTTTCATAGGGGTAGCTGGCAACGGTTTCACCGTTGGCGGGGTTGATCGACAAGGCGTGGGTCTGGTGGGAAATAGCGTTCATGGCACCGTCCGGCTGAAAGAGTGAATGACGGCCAGGGTACGGGGCTGTATCTTTTCTTGAAACTGAATAATATTAAGCAATACGTTCATGAATGGAGAATGACTTGGATCTGGTGCAGCTGGAAATCTTCAAGGCGGTTGCCGAACAAGGCAGCATCAGCGCCGCCGCACAGTTGATTCATCGGGTGCCGTCGAACCTCACCACGCGCATCAAGCAACTGGAGCAGGATTTGGGCGTGGAGTTATTCATCCGTGAGAAGAGTCGCTTACGTTTGTCCCCGGCCGGGTGGAATTTCCTCGGCTATACGCGGCGTATTCTCGATCTGGTGCAGGAAGCCCGCGCCACGGTGGCGGGGGAGGAGCCCCAAGGCGCCTTTGCCCTGGGCTCGCTGGAGAGCACGGCGGCGGTGCGTATCCCGGCGTTACTAGCGGCGTATAACCAGCAATACACCAAGGTGGAGTTGGACCTGAGTACGGGCCCCTCGGGCACCATGATCGAAGGCGTGCTGTCGGGCCGGCTGACGGCGGCCTTTGTCGATGGTCCGGTGCTGCATTCCACGCTGGAGGGTGTGGCGGTGTTTGAGGAGGAGATGGTGGTGATCGCGCCGCTGCATCACGCGTCGATCAGCCGGGGGCGGGATGTGAATGGCGAAAACATCTATACGTTTCGCTCCAACTGTTCGTACCGGCACCACTTCGAGCGCTGGTTCTCACAGGATGGCGCGGTGCCGGGCAAGATCTTCGAGATCGAGTCCTACCATGGCATGTTGGCCTGTGTCAGCGCCGGGGCCGGGCTGGCGCTGATGCCGCGCAGTATGCTGGAGAGTATGCCGGGGTGTGCGGCGGTGAGTGTGTGGCCGTTGACGGACAGCTTTCGACTGCTCAATACCTGGCTGATCTGGCGGCGGGGCACGGTTTCGCAGAGTTTGAACAGTTTCGTAAAACTGCTGGAAGAACGCAATCTGCCAGCATCCTAGATCAAATGTGGGAGCTGGCTTGCATCAGCCACCAAATTGCAGGGTGCCCATCGCCAGTTTGGCCATGATCGCCGTTGCGCCCAGTTGTACCAGCCATAACGCCAACCCACCGAGGAATACTCCCAGCGCCACTTGCAGCACCAGGCTCTTCTGGCGCTTGGCTTGCGGTGCGCGTGGGGCATAGTCGTGCAATTCGTCGCGGTCGGCGCGCAGGTCCAGGTCATCGTTTCTCATAGGGTTCTCGCAGCAAGGAGGCAGTCGACGTTCAGTCTAGTGTGTTCGCCAATAAAAAGGGGGAAGCCAATGGCTTCCCCCCTTCGTCTAACGCTTGCCGGCTTACAGCACCTCGACAATCGCCTTGGTCACCGCACCAATGTTCGACTGGTTCAGCGCCGCCACACAGATACGCCCGGTGTCCAGTGCATAGATGCCAAACTCGGTACGCAGGCGTGTGACTTGCTCAACGGTCAGGCCGGAGTAGGAGAACATCCCACGCTGGCGACCGACGAAGCTGAAGTCATGACCTGGCGCAGCCTTGGCCAGCTCGGCCACCATCTGCTCGCGCATACCGCGGATGCGCAGGCGCATTTCGGCCAACTCGGCTTCCCACTGAGCGCGCAGCTCAGGGTTGTTCAACACTGCGGCAACGATGGCTGCGCCGTGGGTGGGCGGGTTGGAGTAGTTGGTGCGGATCACGCGCTTGACCTGGGACAGGATGCGCGCGCTTTCTTCCTTGGACTCGCTGACGATCGACAGCGCGCCTACGCGCTCGCCATACAGCGAGAACGACTTGGAGAACGAGCTGGACACAAAGAAGGTCAGGCCCGACTCAGCGAACAGGCGCACTGCGGCGGCGTCTTCGTCGATGCCATCGCCAAAGCCCTGGTAGGCCATGTCGAGGAACGGCACCAGGTTCTTGGCCTTGACCACCTCCAGCACGTCTTGCCAGTCGGCCGGGCTCAGGTCGACGCCGGTCGGGTTGTGGCAGCAGGCGTGCAGCACCACGATGGACTGTGGTGGCAGGGCGTTGAGGTCTTCGAGCAGGCCGGCACGGTTCACGTCATGGGTGGCCGCGTCGTAATAACGGTACGTCTGCACCGGGAAACCGGCTTTTTCGAACAGCGCCTGGTGGTTTTCCCAGCTTGGGTCGCTGATGGCGACAACGGCGTCGGGCAGCAGTTGCTTGAGAAAGTCGGCGCCGATTTTCAGTGCACCCGTGCCGCCGACGGCCTGGGCGGTAATCACACGGCCGGCGCTCAGCAGCGGCGACTGCGCACCAAACAGCAGCTTCTGCACGGCCTGGTCGTAGGCCGCGATACCGTCGATCGGCAAGTAGCCACGGGCGGCGTGTTGCGCCACACGAATGGCTTCCGCTTCGGCAACGGCACGCAAGAGTGGAATCTTCCCCTCCTCGTTGCAGTAAACGCCCACGCCAAGGTTGACCTTGGTGGTTCGTGTATCGGCGTTGAATGCTTCGTTGAGGCCCAGGATAGGATCGCGTGGTGCCATTTCGACAGCGGAGAACAGGCTCATTTTTGCGGCAGCTCTATGGGGGAAGGGAGGGACGTGTCGCGCTCCAGCCGAATGCACTAGAGCGGTGCACAAACGGGGAGCTAGTATAGAGGCCATCACCGCGCAGGGCGACAGCCGAAATGGCTTTTCGGCCAAGTTTTTCGGTTTATTTGCTGACCGTTAGTCTTATTGCAACCTTGAAGGGAAAGGACATGTAGGACGTCAGCCTTGAAACCCGTCACATTCGCCACCACTTCTACAGCTATCATGGTTTTTTCCTGCAACCTGCGATGATTATTCGCGGGTTGCTGAGCTATTTCGTCCCTGGCGGTGTCGAGTCTGGGGTGACTTCACGAGGTACGTTATGTCGGATTTCCAGCTCGTTACCCGTTTTGAACCCGCCGGCGATCAACCGGAAGCCATTCGCCAGATGGTCGAAGGCATCGAGGCCGGCCTGGCGCACCAGACGCTGCTTGGGGTGACCGGTTCCGGCAAGACCTTCAGCATCGCCAACGTGATCGCCCAGACCAACCGCCCGACCCTGGTGCTGGCGCCGAACAAGACCCTGGCCGCGCAGCTTTACGGCGAGTTCAAGGCGTTCTTCCCCAACAACGCGGTTGAGTACTTCGTTTCCTACTACGACTACTATCAGCCCGAAGCCTACGTGCCGTCCTCCGATACCTTTATCGAGAAGGATGCATCGATCAACGACCATATCGAACAGATGCGGCTGTCGGCGACCAAGGCGTTGCTGGAGCGCAAGGACGCGATCATCGTCACCACGGTGTCGTGCATCTACGGTCTGGGCAGCCCCGAAACCTACTTGAAGATGGTGCTGCACGTTGACCGAGGCGACAAACTCGACCAGCGCGAACTGCTGCGCCGCCTGGCGAGCCTGCAGTACACCCGTAACGACATGGACTTCGCCCGCGCCACCTTCCGGGTGCGCGGCGATGTGATTGACATCTACCCGGCCGAATCCGACCTGGAAGCGATCCGCATCGAGCTGTTCGATGACGAAGTCGAAAGCCTGTCGGCCTTCGACCCGTTGACCGGCGAGGTGATCCGCAAGCTGCCACGCTTTACCTTCTACCCGAAAAGCCACTACGTGACCCCGCGTGAAACCCTGATGGGCGCCATCGAGGGTATCAAGGTCGAGTTGGCCGAGCGTCTGGAATACCTGCGTTCCAACAACAAGCTGGTGGAAGCCCAGCGCCTTGAGCAGCGCACCCGTTTTGACCTGGAAATGATCCTGGAGCTGGGCTACTGCAACGGCATCGAAAACTACTCGCGCTACCTGTCGGGTCGCGAATCCGGGGCGCCGCCGCCGACCCTCTATGATTACCTGCCGCCGGACGCCTTGCTGGTGATCGACGAATCCCACGTCAGCGTGCCGCAGGTGGGGGCCATGTATAAGGGCGACCGCTCGCGTAAGGAAACCCTGGTGGAGTACGGCTTCCGCCTGCCGTCGGCGCTGGACAACCGGCCAATGCGCTTTGACGAGTGGGAGGCCATCAGCCCGCAGACCATCTTTGTGTCGGCGACGCCCGGCAACTATGAAGCCGAGCACGCTGGTCGCGTGATCGAGCAGTTGGTGCGACCTACTGGCCTGGTGGACCCGGAGATTGAAATCCGCCCGGCGTTGACCCAGGTCGACGATCTGCTGTCGGAGATCAACAAGCGTGTGGCCCTGGAAGAGCGGGTGCTGGTTACCACATTGACCAAGCGCATGTCCGAAGACTTGACCGACTACCTGGCCGACCACGGCGTGCGCGTACGTTACCTGCACTCGGACATCGACACTGTGGAGCGGGTAGAGATCATCCGCGACCTGCGCCTGGGGACCTTCGATGTGCTGGTGGGGATCAACCTGCTGCGTGAAGGCCTGGACATGCCCGAAGTGTCACTGGTAGCGATCCTGGATGCGGACAAGGAGGGCTTCCTGCGCTCCGAGCGCTCGTTGATCCAGACCATCGGCCGGGCGGCGCGTAACCTCAATGGCCGGGCGATCCTGTATGCGGACCGCATTACCGGCTCCATGGAGCGGGCGATTGGCGAGACCCAGCGGCGTCGCGACAAACAGATCGCGTTCAACCTGGAACACGGCATCACCCCCAAGGGCGTGTTCAAGGACGTTGCCGACATCATGGAAGGCGCCACCGTGCCCGGCTCGCGCAGCAAGAAGCGCAAGGGCATGGCCAAGGCTGCCGAGGAAAGTGCCAAGTACGAGAACGAACTGCGCTCGCCGAGTGAGATCACCAAGCGGATTCGGCAGTTGGAAGAGAAGATGTACCAGCTGGCTCGGGACCTGGAGTTTGAGGCGGCGGCGCAGACGCGGGATGAGATTGGCAAGTTGCGCGAGCGGTTGCTGACTGTCTGATTTGCACTGGCTTTACTGGCCTCATCGGGAGCAAGCCCCCTCCCACATGTTGATTTGTGAATACAGTCAAATGTGGGAGGGGGCTTGCTCCCGATAGCCGTGCCGCGGTTTTCCAGAAATCACCCAGGCTGTTACCATTCGCCCCTTGTTTCAATTTTCAGTTTTATCGCCCATTCGAGACCTGCCATGACCACCGTCCGCACGCGCATTGCGCCATCGCCTACTGGGGATCCCCACGTCGGTACTGCTTACATCGCCTTGTTCAACTACTGCTTTGCCAAGCAGCATGGTGGTGAATTCATCCTGCGGATCGAAGATACCGATCAACTGCGCTCCACCCGTGAGTCGGAACAGCAGATTTTCGATGCCTTGCGCTGGCTGGGCATTACCTGGGCTGAAGGTCCGGACGTCGGCGGCCCGCATGGCCCGTATCGCCAGAGCGAGCGCAGCGACATCTACAAGCAATACACCCAGCAACTGGTCGACATGGGCCACGCCTTTCCGTGCTTCTGCACCGCCGAAGAGCTGGACCAGATGCGTGCCGAGCAACAGGCCCGTGGCGAGACCCCGCGCTACGATGGTCGCGCGCTGTTGTTGTCCAAGGAGGAAGTGGCCGCACGCCTGGCGGCTGGCGAACCCCACGTTATCCGCATGAAAGTGCCGAGCGAAGGCGTGTGCGTGGTGCCGGACATGCTGCGCGGTGACGTCGAAATCCCGTGGGACCGCATGGACATGCAAGTGTTGATGAAGACCGACGGCTTGCCGACGTACTTCCTGGCCAACGTGGTCGACGACCATCTGATGGGCATCACCCATGTGCTACGCGGTGAAGAGTGGCTGCCATCGGCGCCGAAACTGATCCTGCTGTACGAATACTTCGGCTGGGAGCAACCGCAGCTGTGCTACATGCCGCTGCTGCGTAACCCGGACAAGAGCAAGCTGTCCAAGCGCAAGAACCCAACGTCGGTAACGTTCTACGAGCGCATGGGCTTTATGCCTGAGGCGATGCTCAACTACCTGGGCCGCATGGGCTGGTCGATGCCGGACGAGCGCGAGAAATTCTCGTTGCAGGAAATGGTCGACAACTTCGATCTCTCCCGTGTCTCCCTCGGCGGGCCGATCTTCGATATCGAGAAGCTGTCGTGGCTCAACGGCCAGTGGCTGCGTGACTTGCCCGTGGAAGAGTTTGCCAGCCGCGTGCAGCAATGGGCGTTGAACCCCGAGTACATGATGAAGATTGCGCCGTTGGTGCAGGGCAGGGTAGAGACATTCAGCCAGGTCGCGCCCTTGGCCAGTTTCTTCTTTGCCGGCGGCGTGAACCCGGATGCCAAGCTGTTTGAATCCAAAAAGCTCTCCGGCGACCAGGTTCGCCAACTGATGCAGTTGATCCTGTGGAAGCTCGAAAGCCTGCGCCAGTGGGAAAAAGATGCGATCACGGCCACGATCCAGGCGGTGGTGGAATCCCTTGAGCTGAAACTGCGCGATGCCATGCCGCTGATGTTTGCCGCGATCACCGGGCAAGCGAGTTCGGTGTCGGTGCTCGATGCGATGGAAATCCTCGGCCCGGACCTGACCCGTTTCCGCCTGCGCCAAGCCCTTGATTTGCTTGGTGGTGTGTCGAAGAAAGAAAACAAGGAATGGGAAAAGCTGCTGGGCGCCATCGCTTAAGCAGGCCGTTGCAGTGACGAAACCCCGGTTTTCCGGGGTTTCGTCGGTAAGTGATTGTTATCCCGGCAAAAAATTTTGAAAATTGTTGAAAATAAATTTGACACGTTTCCAAACCGCCATTAAGATTCGCCCCGTCCTCACCGATGAGGGGCTATAGCTCAGCTGGGAGAGCGCTTGCATGGCATGCAAGAGGTCAACGGTTCGATCCCGTTTAGCTCCACCAATTTACAGGTTCAAGGTTCCGGCCACACCGTCCTTGAATTGATCAGGTCTCAGCTCTGATCAGATGTACAGAAGGTTTTGTCCCCTTCGTCTAGTGGCCTAGGACACCGCCCTTTCACGGCGGTAACAGGGGTTCGAGTCCCCTAGGGGACGCCACGATTACCCGCTTTGCGGGATTTTTAAGGGTCATTCAATTATTGAATGGCCCTTTTGTTTGTCTGGCGTTCGGCCATTTTCTTGATTGATTCCATTTTTTTGTTCTGACCGGCGGTCGTACCTTTCGCTTGCGCAATATTATTATGGTAATAATATCCAACCCATGAAAGTCGGAGGCCTTGATGAGCGATAAAAAAGCGCAAACCCGCGAACGTATTTTGCAGGCTGCCAGCGCGGCATTGATCCAGCGCGGCCCGGCTGAGCCGAGTGTGGGGGAGGTCATGGGGGCGGCAGGGCTGACCGTCGGTGGTTTCTACGCGCACTTTGAAAGCAAGGACGCGTTGATGCTGGAGGCGTTCAGCCAGTTGCTGGCGCAGCGCCGGGCCTCTATCGACGATCTGGACACGCAGCTCACCGGCGAAGAGCGTCGGGCGCTGGTGGCGGCCTTCTATCTGTCACGCAAGCATCGTGATTCAACCTCCCAGGCCTGCCCCTTGCCGGCCACAGTTGGCGAGATGGGTCGCTTGCCCGACGCATTTCGCGAGGTCTTGAGCGAGCACGTGGAGCTGATGACTGCGCAGCTGGCCGACAGCCCTGAAGACATCGACAAGGCGCTGGCGGACATGGCCTTGATGGTGGGTGGCCTGACATTGGCTCGCGCACTGGGGCCGGGTGAGTTGTCGGACCGCGTAATCCGAGCGGCCAAGTCGGCGGTGCGCTGAAGAGGCGCGCCTCGACTGCCGCCGTCTACAGCAGCGGCAAACCGCCTGATACACTGCCCCGCCGACATCAATCGACTGGAGCAAGGCATGGGCTGGGATTTGGCAACGCCGTTTATCATCGATCTGCAGGTTGCGCCTGAAGACATCGACGGCCTCGGGCACGCCAACAACGCGGTGTACGTGTCCTGGCTGGAGCGTTGCGCCTGGCGCCACTCCCAGCGCCTGGGTCTGGACCTCACCGAATACCGTCGCCTGGACCGTGCCATGGCGGTCGTACGCCATGAGATCGATTATCTGGCGGCAGGTTATGAAGGCGATGAGCTGCAACTGGCCACCTGGATCGTCGACTGGGACCAGCGCCTGAAAATGACCCGTCGATTCCAGCTGGTACGCCCTCGCGACGGCGCGACGCTGCTGCGCGCGCAAACCACCTTTGTGTGCATCGAGTTGTCCAGCGGCAAACCCAAGCGCATGCCTGCCGAGTTTATTGACGGTTACGGTCCCGCCCTGACGGGGGGTTAACGGTCGCCGCCGGAAACCCAGTAAACTGCGCCACGATTTTTGTTGAGTGTTTTCCATGCAAATTGCTTTGGCGCCCATGGAGGGGTTGGTCGACAACATCCTGCGGGACGTGTTGACCCACGTGGGCGGTATCGATTGGTGTGTGACCGAATTTATTCGCGTCAACGACCGCCTGCTCACCCCTGCGTATTTCCATAAGCTCGCGCCGGAACTGCTGCACGGTGCCCATACCGCTGCGGGTGTGCCGCTGCGTGTGCAACTGCTCGGCTCCGACCCGGTGTGCCTGGCCGAAAACGCTGCCCTGGCCTGCGAGCTGGGGTCTGAGGTGATTGACCTGAACTTTGGTTGCCCGGCCAAGACCGTCAACAAGTCCCGGGGTGGCGCGGTGCTGCTCAAGGAGCCGGAGCTGCTCAACCAGATCGTCGAGCACGTGCGCCGTGCCGTGCCCGCCCACATTCCCGTGACCGCCAAGATGCGCCTGGGCTTCGACAGTCCGGATGGCGCGCTGGTATGCGCCACCGCGTTGGCCGAGGGCGGTGCTGCGCATATCGTCGTCCACGCGCGCACCAAAGCCGATGGCTACAAGCCGCCGGCCCACTGGGAGTGGATCCCGCGGGTGCAGGACGTGGTCAAGGTGCCGGTATTTGCCAATGGTGATATCTGGAGCGTCGAAGATTGGAAGCGTTGCCGTGAAATCAGTGGCGCCGAAGACATCATGCTCGGCCGTGGCCTGGTGGCGCGTCCTGACCTGGCAAGGCAGATTGTGGCGGCCAAGGCCGGTGAGGAAGTGGTCGAGATGACCTGGGCGCAGATGCAGCCGATGCTTCAGGAGTTCTGGCGCCAGTCGGTGGCGCAACTGACTGAAAAACAGGCACCCGGCCGCTTGAAGCAATGGCTGGCGATGCTGACGCGCAACTACCCGCAGGCGGTGGAGCTGTTCACCGCGCTGCGCCGCGAGACCGACCTGCAATGCGTCAGCCGTCTGCTGGGCATGCAGCATCCGGTCCCGCTCGACCCTGTTCCAGCAACCGCCTGAAGCCTTCTATCGGCAGCGGACGGCTGTGCAGATAACCCTGGAATAAATGGCAGCCCAGCTTTTGCAGGAACGCCAGTTGTTCCGGGGTTTCCACGCCCTCGGCGATCACTTCCAGATTCAAACTGTTCGCCATGGCCACGATAGCGCGGATGATTTCTGCATCATTGGGGTCGTGAGTGGCATCACGCACGAACGACTGATCGATTTTCAACGCATCCACCGGCAGGCGCTTGAGGTAGGTCAGGGATGAGTAGCCGGTGCCGAAGTCATCCATTGCGAAGCTCACCCCAAGTCGTTTCAGGCGACGCATTTTCGCCACGGTATCGTCCAGATTCTGGATCACGATGCCTTCGGTAATCTCCAGTTTCAGCAGGCTGGAGGGCAGTTGATGTTGTTTGAGGCAGTGTTCTACCCGTTCCACAAAATCATTCTGGCGAAACTGCCGCGGGCTGATATTCACGCACAGGCTGAAAGTGAGCGGGTCCACCAGACCGTCGGCAATCAGCTGGGCAAACGCGCCACAGGCTTCATCGAGAATCCAGGTGCCAACTTCCAGAATCAGGCCGCTGTCTTCCAATACCTTGATAAATTCCGTCGGCGACTGCGCGCCCAACTGCGGATGATGCCAGCGGACCAAGGCTTCGGCCCCGATAATCCGGTTGCCGCGCGCATCTACCTGGGGTTGGTAATGCACGCTGAACTCGCCGCGTGACAGGGCCAGGCGCAGGTCGGTCTCCATGCGCAGGCGCTCACTGGCGGTTTTTTGCATGCTGTTGTGAAACATCTGCGTGGTATTGCGCCCTGAATCCTTGGCGCGGTACAGGGCGATGTCGGCACGCTTGAGCAAATCGGCTGGCGTGGTGCCGTGGTCGGGAATCAGCGCCACGCCGATGCTGGGCGTGACCTGCAAGCGATGGCCGTCAAGGAACATCGGCTCCGACAGCAACTCACGCAATGTATCGGCCACGCTTTGCACCTGGTCGCTGACCTCCTGGCGCTTACCCTCAAGACCGCTGAGCAGCACCACAAACTCATCGCCGCCCAGGCGTGCCACGGTGTCCTCCATGCGTACGCTGGCTTCCAGGCGTGCGGTGACGATTTTCAACACGGTATCGCCCACCGGGTGGCCGAGGGAATCGTTGATGTGCTTGAAGTGGTCGAGGTCGAGGAACAGCAGGGCGCCGCGCAGGTTGTGGCGCTTGAGCAGGGCGATCTGCTGGCTCAGGCGGTCCATCAGCAGTGCGCGATTGGGCAGGTTGGTGAGCGGGTCGTGATAGGCCAGGTGGCGGATCTGCGCCTGGGCGTTTTTCAGCAGGCTGACGTCTCGTGCGGTCAGCAGCAGGCAGGGGGTTTCGTTCAGGGTGATCGGCTCGACCGAGACCTCCACCGCCAGCACCTCGCCTCGTTTGTTGTGCCAGAGCATTTCCAGATGATGGATGCGGCCCTTGATCTGCAACTCGGCCAATAATGCCGCGCGCTGGTTTTCATCGGCCCAGATGCCGATCTGGTACAGGGTCAGGCCGATGGCTTCTTCGGTGCGGTAACCGGTCAGGCGGCAAAAACCGTCATTGACCTCCACATAACGGCCGGTGTCGCGTTCGGTGATTGAAATCGCGTCGGGGCTGGAGTGAAACGCCTTGGCGAACTTCTCTTCACTGGCCTTGAGGGCGGCTTCCGAGCGTTGCTGCTGGGTGATGTCCCGAAGAGTGGTGACGATGCAGGGCTGGTCGCTGACCTTGATCAAGCGGCTGGAGATGACGCAGGTCAGGCTTTGGCCGTCCTTGTGATGCACCACGATGGCCACATTGCTCAGGGCCTGCTCGCGAATCACCTGCTCGATGCGTTGCAGGCGCTTGCTGGAGTCGTCCCACAGGCCGATTTGTTCGGCGCTTTTGTCCAGTACTTCGGCGGCTGTCCAGCCGAAGGTCTGGGTAAACGCCGGGTTGATCTCGATAAAGGCGCCGCTTTCCAGGCAGGTCACGCAGATAGGGTCGGGGCTGGCCTGGAACAGGCTGGCAAATTTTTCCTCGGAGGCGGTGAGGCGTTGCTCGCGTTCGACCTGGTCGGTGATATCCAGCAAGGTGCCCGCCATGCGTAGGGGTTTGCCTGCTTCATCGCGGTACAGGCGCGCACGGCTTTCCAGATAGCGTGGGCTGCCGTCCTCCAACTGCACGCGGTAGGTCAATTGGTAGTTGCCGTCCGGGCCTTCACGCAAGCTGCGGTAGGCATTGCGCATACCCTCGCGATCCTGGTCGGACATCCCTTCGAAAAACGCATCGAAGGATTCATGAAAGGGCGCCGGTTCGAGCCCGTGCAGTTGGGCGGCGCGGGCCGAGCCGTAGAGCATACCGCTGGGGATGTGCCAATCCCAGGTGCCCAGTTGCGCGGAATCCAGGGCCAGGTCGAGGCGCTCCTGGCTGTCTTTGAGCGCTTGCTCTGCGTTTTTGCGTTCGGTGGTGTCCAGGAACGTGCTGATCAGGTAAGCCTCACCGTCCAGTTCCACCTTCTGGGCGCTGAGCGTGCCGTCGTGGATCTGGCCGTTGCTGGCGCAGAACTGCACCTCCATGGTGATGGGTTCGCCTTTGCGCTGGGTGGCCTTGACCAGCAGTGCACGCTGCTCCGGATGGCGCCACAGGCCCAGTTCCAGGGTGGTACGGCCGATGGCATCGGCCACCGGCCAGCCGAACAGCATTTCGAAATACTGGTTGGCTTCGCTGATCAAGCCATCGGCCTGGCGGGTCAGTAGCACCATGTTCGGGCATAAATGGAACAATGTGGCGAAGCGCTTTTCGGAGTGGCTGAGGGCGTGTTCGCGGTCGCGCTGATGGGTGATCTCGCGGATCACTCCGATCATGCGGCGCCGTCCGGCTTTTTCCGGCGCGAGGCTGCCGCTGATTTCCAGCCAGTGCAGACTGCCATCGGGCCACTGGATGCGATGGTGCATGGCCCGTTCGAACGGCTCTCCTGCCAGGACCGCGTGAAAACCACGCACCACCCGTGCGCTGTCTTGCGGGGCCAGCAAGTCAAGGTAGTCGAGGTCCTTGGGCAAGGGTTGATGCGGGTCAAAGCCGAATAACGCTTGAGTACCCCGTGACCAACTGATTCTTCCCGTGTCGATTTCCCAGCACCAGGCGCCCAGCCGGGCGGCATTCAGGGCTGCCAGCAATTGCGGGGCACTGTCCCAGCTTTGCTCCGCCGCTTGGGGGTCCAGGGCGTAGATGCGGGGCAGGGGGGGTACGGGGTCGCCGGGGTTGCGCATTGTCAATGGGCCTTGGCTCGGTGAGAAGACAGCGCGGTTTTCCTTGAAACCCGAGGCCGCACAGTGTCATGCCGGTAACCCTGGCAGATCGACCTGTGCATCCAGCAGGCTCATGAAAGCCCGCGCAGCGTTCGATAGCGTCCTTTCTGTATGCACGATATAGCCTAGCTGGCGACTGAGTTGTATGCCCGGCAAAGCGATACTTGCCACTTGATCATCGAGCATGGTGCGCGGCAACACGCTCCAGGCCAGGCCGATGGACACCATCATCTTGATGGTTTCCAGGTAGTTGGTGCTCATCGCAATATTTGGCGCAAGCCCCTGGGCTTCGAACAGGCGGCTGACAATATGGTGCGTAAAGGTGTTGCCGCCGGGAAACACCGCCGGGTGCCTGGCGATATCGGCCAGGCTGATGGAGCCGTTGCTGATCAGGCTGTGTTCCGGCGCTACCACAAAGTCCAGCGGGTCATCCCATACCGGCGAGGCGCGCACCAGATGGTGGGGCTCGGGCGCCAGGGTGATTACCGCCACTTCGGCGCGACCATGGAGTATTTCTTCGTAGGCCACTTCTGAATCCAAGAACTGAATATCCAGTGCCACGTTTGGGTATTGCCGTGTGAAGGTGCGCAGGATCGGTGGCAGGCGGTGCAGGCCTATATGGTGACTGGTGGCCAGAGTGAGGCGCCCGCTGACTTCCCCTGTAAGGTTGGTCAGGGCGCGGCGGGTGTCGTCCAGCACGTTGAGGATTTGATAAGCGCGCGGCAGCAAGGCCCTGCCGGCTTCGGTCAAGCCGACTTCACGGCCCAAGCGATCAAACAAGCGCACTTTCAATTGCTGCTCCAGGCCCGCGATGCGTTTGCTGATGGCGGGCTGCGTCAGGTGCAGGCGTTCGCCGGCCCCCGAGAAGCTGCCGGTCTCGGCGATGGCGATAAAAGCATTGAGGTTGGCCAGATCCATGGTGCTATTCCAGTTGGTAATCCAAAGCATAAAAAATATGAATTTGAGTTATTTAATGTAGCGCCATACCATCAGCCTCACAAGCCAAAGGGTTATTGAAAAGCCCGGCGTATAGAAACACCGCTGATGAGGACCGACTGATGGCCGGCAAAACGCTTTACGACAAGCTTTGGGATTCCCATGAAGTGAAACGTCGCGATGATGGATCGTCGCTGATCTATATCGACCGTCACATCATCCATGAAGTGACCTCGCCCCAAGCGTTCGAAGGCCTGCGACTGGCCGGGCGCAAGCCTTGGCGCGTCGACTCCATCATCGCCACGCCGGACCACAACGTGCCGACCACTCCTGAGCGCAAGGGCGGTATCGAGGCCATTGCCGACCAGGTTTCGCGTTTGCAGGTGCAAACCCTCGACGACTATTGCGACGAATACGGCATCACCGAATTCAAGATGAATGACGTGCGCCAGGGCATCGTCCATGTGATCGGGCCGGAGCAGGGTGCGACCTTGCCGGGCATGACCGTGGTCTGCGGCGACTCCCACACCTCCACCCACGGTGCGTTCGGCGCCCTGGCCCATGGCATCGGCACCTCCGAGGTGGAACATGTGTTCGCCACCCAGTGCCTGGTCGCCAAGAAAATGAAGAACATGCTGGTACGCGTCGAAGGCCAATTGCCGTTTGGCGTGACCGCCAAGGACATCGTGCTCGCCGTGATCGGCAAGATCGGCACCGCCGGCGGTAACGGCCACGCCATCGAATTCGCCGGCAGCGCCATTCGCGACTTGTCCATCGAAGGGCGCATGACCATCTGCAACATGTCCATCGAGGCCGGTGCCCGTGTGGGCATGGTGGCGGCGGATGAGAAAACCGTGGAGTACGTCAAAGGTCGCCCGTTTGCCCCGCAAGGCGCCGATTGGGACGCCGCCGTCGAAGCCTGGAAAGACCTGGTGTCCGACGCCGATGCGGTGTTCGACACCGTGGTCGAACTCGACGCTGCGCAGATCAAGCCGCAAGTCAGCTGGGGCACTTCGCCCGAAATGGTCCTGGCCGTTGACCAGAACGTGCCGGACCCGGCCAAAGAGGCCGACCTGGTCAAGCGCGGCTCCATCGAGCGTGCCTTGAAGTACATGGGCTTGAAAGCCAACCAGGCGATCACCGACATCCAGTTGGATCGCGTGTTCATTGGCTCCTGCACCAACTCGCGGATCGAAGACCTGCGCGCCGCGGCGGTGATCGCCAAGGGCCGCAAGGTTGCCTCGACCATCAAGCAAGCTATTGTGGTACCGGGTTCCGGCCTGGTGAAGGCGCAAGCCGAAGCTGAAGGCCTGGACAAGATCTTCCTCGAAGCCGGTTTTGAATGGCGTGAACCAGGCTGTTCGATGTGCCTGGCGATGAACCCGGACCGTTTGGAGTCGGGCGAGCATTGCGCGTCCACCTCCAACCGTAACTTTGAAGGGCGTCAGGGCGCCGGTGGCCGCACCCACCTGGTCAGCCCGGCCATGGCCGCCGCCGCTGCCGTCAACGGTCGTTTCATCGACGTTCGCGAATTGATCTGAGGAATACCCGATGAGAGCTTTTACCCAGCACACAGGTCTTGTAGCGCCGTTGGACCGTGCCAACGTGGACACTGACCAGATCATCCCCAAGCAGTTCTTGAAGTCGATCAAGCGCACCGGTTTTGGCCCCAACCTGTTCGATGAGTGGCGCTATCTGGATGTGGGCTACGCCTACCAGGACAACTCCAAGCGCCCGCTGAACAAAGACTTTGTGCTCAATGCCGAGCGCTATCAGGGTGCCAGTGTGTTGCTGGCCCGGGAAAACTTCGGTTGCGGCTCCAGCCGTGAACACGCGCCGTGGGCCCTGGAAGAGTACGGCTTTCGCAGCATCATCGCGCCCAGCTATGCCGACATCTTCTTCAACAACAGCTTCAAGAACGGCCTGTTGCCGATCATCTTGAGCGATGCCGAAGTGGATGAGCTGTTCCAGCAAGTGGAAGCGAATGTGGGTTATCAGCTGACCGTGGACCTGGCCGCGCAGACCGTCACCCGTCCGGATGGCAAGGTGTATCACTTCGAGGTGGATGCGTTTCGTAAGCATTGCCTGATCAACGGCCTGGACGATATCGGCCTGACCTTGCAGGACGGCGATGCGATTGCGGCATTTGAAGCCAAACATCGGGCGAGCCAGCCTTGGTTGTTTCGCGATGCCTGATTTGCGGTAGGCAGGACCGCCGCCATCGGGAGCAAGCCCCCTCCCACATTTGAATGCGTTCGCATATCAACATGTGGGAGGGGGCTTGCTCCCGATAGGGCCAGAACAAACACCACAAGGTCCATTGAGGAAAGCCCATGACTACCACCGCCCACACCCAAGTCGTGCAAAAACAATTCGGCGAACAGGCTGCGGCCTACCTGAGCAGTGCCGTGCACGCCCAGGGCACCGAGTTTGCGCTGCTGCAGGCCGAGCTGGCCGGGCAGGGCGCTGCACGGCTGCTGGACCTGGGTTGCGGTGCCGGTCATGTGAGTTTCCAGGTGGCGCCTCTGGTTAAAGAAGTGGTGGCCTATGACCTGTCCCGGCAGATGCTCGACGTGGTCACCGCCGCCGCGAAAGATCGCGGCCTGCACAATATCCGCACCGTCCACGGCGCCGCCGAGCGTCTGCCGTTCGCCGATGGCGAGTTCGACTTCGTGTTCAGCCGTTATTCGGCCCACCACTGGAGTGACCTGGGCCTGGCCCTGCGGGAAGTGCGCCGCGTGCTCAAGCCGGGCGGGGTGGCGGCGTTTGTGGATGTCTTGTCACCGGGTAGCCCATTGCTGGACACTTACCTGCAAACCGTCGAAGTGCTGCGCGACACCAGCCACGTGCGAGATTACGCCGCCGCCGAGTGGATGCAGCAACTCAGCGAGTCCGGTCTGCATGTGCGTAACAGTCTGCGCCAGCGCCTGCGCCTGGAGTACACCTCGTGGGTCGAGCGCATGCGCACGCCAGAGGTGCTGCGTGCGGCAATCCTTGAGCTGCAAAGGGCGATGGGCCAGGAAGTGCGCGATTATTACGAAATTCAGGCCGACGGCACCTTCAGCACCGACGTGCTGGTGGTCTTTGCCCAGCGTTGATTGATTTTTCCCGACCTGCCCACGGGCGGGTCGCTTGATGAAATGAGGAACCCATGAGCAAGCAGATTCTGATTCTCCCTGGCGACGGTATTGGTCCGGAAATCATGGCCGAAGCGGTCAAGGTGCTGGAGCTTGCAAACGCCAAGTACAGCCTGGGCTTCGAGCTGAGCCACGACGTGATCGGCGGCGCCGCTATCGACAAACACGGCGTGCCCCTGGCTGACGAAACCCTGGACCGTGCCCGGGCGGCCGACGCCGTGTTGCTCGGCGCCGTGGGCGGCCCGAAGTGGGACAAGATCGAGCGTGACATCCGCCCGGAGCGCGGCCTGTTGAAAATCCGCGCGCAACTGGGCCTGTTCGGCAATCTGCGCCCGGCGATCCTCTACCCGCAACTCGCCGATGCCTCAAGCCTCAAGCCGGAAGTGGTGGCGGGCCTGGATATCCTGATCGTGCGTGAGCTGACCGGCGGTATCTACTTCGGCTCGCCACGGGGCGTGCGCGAGTTGGAAAATGGCGAGCGCCAGGCCTACGACACCCTGCCGTACAGCGAGAGCGAAATCCGCCGTATTGCCCGGGTCGGTTTCGATATGGCCCGTGTGCGTGGCAAAAAGGTGTGCTCGGTGGATAAAGCCAACGTGCTGGCCTCCAGCCAACTGTGGCGCGAAATCGTTGAGGAAGTGGCCAAGGATTACCCGGACGTCGAACTGAGCCACATGTACGTCGACAACGCCGCGATGCAACTGGTGCGTGCGCCCAAGCAGTTCGACGTGATCGTCACCGACAACCTGTTCGGCGACATCCTGTCCGACCAGGCGTCCATGCTCACAGGTTCCATCGGCATGTTGCCGTCGGCGTCCCTGGACACCAACAACAAGGGCATGTACGAGCCGTGTCACGGTTCGGCGCCGGACATCGCAGGCCAGGGCATTGCCAACCCGCTGGCGACCATTTTGTCGGTGTCGATGATGCTGCGTTACACCTTCAACCTGAGTGAAGCGGCCGACGCGATCGAGAAAGCCGTCAGCCTGGTACTGGACCAGGGCCTGCGCACCGGGGACATCTGGTCCCAGGGCTGCACCAGGGTCGGAACGCAAGAAATGGGCGACGCAGTAGTCGCCGCGCTGCGGAATCTGTAATCTCTCGGGCCCGCTTGCAGTTGTTGCTGCAAGGCGGCCCACTTTTTAACAAGGTGTAGTTGCGATGAAACGTGTAGGTCTGATCGGTTGGCGCGGTATGGTCGGTTCCGTGCTCATGCAGCGGATGCTGGAAGAGCAGGATTTCGATCTTATTGAGCCGGTGTTTTTCACCACTTCGAACGTAGGTGGCCAAGGGCCGTCCGTGGGCAAGGATATTGCCCCGCTCAAGGACGCCTACAGCATTGAAGAGTTGAAGACCCTCGACGTGATCCTGACGTGCCAGGGTGGCGACTACACCAGCGAAGTCTTCCCCAAGCTGCGCGAAGCCGGCTGGCAGGGTTACTGGATCGACGCCGCTTCCAGCCTGCGTATGCAGGATGACGCGGTGATCATCCTTGATCCGGTCAACCGTAAGGTCATCGACCAGCAACTGGATGCCGGCACCAAGAACTACGTGGGCGGCAACTGCACCGTCAGCCTGATGCTGATGGGGCTCGGTGGCCTGTTCGAAGCCGGCCTGGTCGAGTGGATGAGTGCCATGACCTATCAGGCTGCTTCCGGTGCCGGTGCGCAGAACATGCGCGAGCTGATCAAGCAGATGGGCGCGACCCATGCCGCTGTCGCCGATCAACTGGCCGACCCGGCCAGCGCGATTCTCGACATCGACCGTCGTGTGGCCGAAGCCATGCGCAGCGACGCCTACCCGACCGAGAACTTCGGCGTGCCATTGGCCGGTAGCTTGATCCCGTGGATCGACAAGGAACTGCCCAACGGTCAGAGCCGCGAGGAGTGGAAGGCCCAGGCCGAGACCAACAAGATCCTCGGTCGCTTCAAGAACCCGATTCCGGTGGACGGCATCTGCGTGCGCATTGGCGCCATGCGTTGCCATAGCCAGGCGTTGACCATCAAGCTGAACAAAGACGTGCCGATCGCCGATATCGAAGGCTTGATCAGCCAGCACAACCCTTGGGTCAAGCTGGTGCCGAACAACCGCGATATCAGCATGCAGGAGCTGAGCCCGACCAAGGTCACCGGCACCCTGAATGTACCGGTGGGCCGTCTGCGCAAGCTGAACATGGGTAGCCAGTTCCTCGGTGCGTTCACCGTCGGCGACCAGCTGCTGTGGGGCGCGGCTGAACCGCTGCGTCGCATGTTGCGGATTTTGCTGGAGCGTTGATCGCTTTCTTGCATTGAAGAACCCCGCGCTCTGGTGACAGGCGCGGGGTTTTTTATTGTTCTGTCGGGCGCTATCGGGAGCAAGCCCCCTCCCACATTCAACCCAGTTCCAACCTTGAAATGGAGGGCAAGTGTGGGAGGGGGCTTGCTTGCGATAGCGCCATCAGCCACACCACAAGGCCCAGGCTAATTGCCTCACCCCCAGCCACCCGGTAAAGTGCCGCTCCCCCCTGCAATGCCCGAGGCAGCCCCCATGACCCAGACCTTTGAAATCGCCGTAATCGGTGCCACCGGCACCGTGGGTGAAACGCTGGTGCAGATCCTCGAAGAACTGGATTTCCCGGTAGGCACACTGTATTTGCTGGCGGGCAGCAACTCGGCGGGGGCTTCGGTGCCGTTTCGTGGCAAGAACGTGCGGGTCAAAGAGGTCGACGAGTTCGATTTCAGCAAGGCGCAGTTGGCGTTCTTCGCAGCAGGCCCGGCGGTGACCCTGAGTTTCGCCCCGCGCGCCACAGCCGCTGGCTGTTCGGTGATCGACTTGTCCGGTGCATTGCCTGCCGAACAGGCGCCGCCAGTGGTGCCGCAGGCCAACGCCCAGGTGTTGAACGGTTTGAAAAAGCCTTTCCAGCTCGCCAGCCCAAGCCCGTCTGCCACCTACCTGGCGGTAGTGCTCGCGCCGTTGCGGGGTTTGGTGGACATCCAGCGCGTGAATGTCACCGCCAACCTGGCGGTCTCTGCCCAGGGCCGGGAGGCCGTCAGCGAGTTGGCGCGGCAGACCGCTGAGTTATTGAACGTGCGTCCACTGGAGCCGAAGTTCTTCGATCGGCAAATGGCGTTCAACTTGCTGGCTCAAGTCGGTACGCCAGACGCCCAAGGTCATACAGCCTTGGAGAAGCGCCTCGTACACGAGCTGCGTGCCGTGCTGGAAACACCTTTGCTAAAGATTTCCGCAACCTGCGTTCAAGCCCCGGTGTTTTTCGGCGATAGCCTGACAGTGTCGTTGCAATTGGCCGCGCCGGTCGATCTGGCCGCAGTCAACCGTGCACTCGATGCTGCGCCGGGTATCGAGCTGGTTGAGGAGGGCGATTACCCAACGGCTGTAGGCGATGCGGTCGGCCAGGATGTGGTTTACGTAGGACGCGTACGTGCAGGTGTCGACGACCCCGCGGAACTAAATCTGTGGTTGACGTCAGATAACGTACGCAAGGGCTCGGCCCTGAACGCTGTGGAGCTGGCGCAGTTGTTGATAAAAGGCCTTGTGTAAAAGATACTTGGCGGCAATTTGTAGATTGATTCTAGCCAGGCGCTATGCTTGGTCCCAAGTGAAACACAAGCGCGTCGGTGACCTATCGGCTCGCCATGCCTTATGGCAGCGGTTACCAACCTTCTCGCAGGGCGGGGAGCGTTCAAACAAAGGATGAGGCTATGGTTCAAGTTCGCAAACTGGTGTTAGCAATAGCGGCCGCCTCGGCGCTGTCCTCCGGTATGGCGCAGGCGCTGCAACTTGGGGAGATGACCCTCAAGTCGAAGTTGAACCAGCCGCTGTCGGTGGAAATCGAATTGCGTGATGTGGGCGGCCTCACGGCGGCCGAGATCACTCCGAGCCTGGCTTCTGCTCAGGCCTTCGTGGATGCGGGCGTTGACCGCCAGGCGTTTCTCGACGACCTGACGTTCACCCCGGTGATCAACCCCGAAGGTCGCAGCGTGGTGCGCGTGACCTCCAGCAAGCCGCTGCCCGATTCCTATGTGCGTTTCCTGCTGCAGGTGCAATGGCCCAATGGCCGTTTGATGCGTGACTACAGCGTACTGCTCGACCCGGCCAAGTTCGACCAGCCGGCACCGACTGCCAGCGCGCCGGCCATTACCGCACCTGCCGCCGGCACGCCCGCCCAGCACACCACCACGTCCCGCGACACCTTGTGGGAAATCGCCGCGAAGAATCGTAACGGCGCCTCGGTCCAGCAGACGATGCTGGCGATCCAGGCGCTCAACCCTGACGCTTTTATCGATGGCAATATCAACCGCCTGAAAACCGGCCAGGTCCTGCGCCTGCCAGATGTCACGCAAAGTACGGCGCTGGCGCAGCCTCAAGCGATCGCCGAAGTCAGCGCGCAGAACGCCGCATGGCGTCAGGGCCGTCGTACCCCCAAGGGCCAAGTGGCCGGCAAGGCGCAGTTGGATGCGACCAAGCGTACCCAGGCCGGCAATGCGCCGACGAGCACCCAGGCCAGGGACAACTTGAGCCTGGTCTCGGCCGAAGCCGCCAAGCAAGGTACGAAGGGCAAGGCCGGTGATAACCGCGCATTGAGCGACAAGCTGGCGATGACCCAGGAAGAGCTGGACACCACCCGCCGCGATAACGAAGAACTGAAGAGCCGCGCCGCCGACTTGCAAAGCCAGTTGGACAAGTTGCAAAAGCTGATTCAGTTGAAGAATGACCAGTTGGCTCGCTTGCAGGCGCAAAACGGTGAGCCGGCTACGGCTGCAATCCCTGCGCAGCTGGCAGGTGAGCCCGCAGCAGAGCCTGCGGCGCCCGTTGCAACCCCTGCACCCGCCGCTGAACCGCCCAAGCCGGTCGCGGCACCTGCTACCACCGAAGGCAAGTTCAATGACTTGCTGACCAACCCTATTATCCTCGGCATCATTGGCGGGGCAGGCATCCTGGTGGTGCTGCTGCTTCTGTTGCTGTGGGCGCGCCATCGCAATGCCCGCCGCGAAGAGGAAAAGCATCTGCGCATGGCGCGGGCGCTGGCCGAAGAGCCTGAGTTCACACCCAATATTGACCAGGACCTGCCGCCCGACAGTTTTGAAGGCCTTGAAGTGCCGCCGCCGAGCGTCAAGCTGGGCGCCGCGCCAGCGCCTTCCCCGGTGGCTGAGCCGGTTGTCGTGCCGACTGTCGCTTCAGTGCTCGCACCCCTGGCCGTCGCTGTTGCCCAGGAGAATTCCAGCGATGCATTGGCTCAGGTCCAGTCCCATATCGACCGCGGCCACCTGAACCAGGCGGCTGATGTGCTTGAACAAGCCATCAAGCATGAGCCCAAGCGCAGCGACCTGCGTTTGAAGCTGATGGAAGTCTACGGCCTGCAGAACGACAAGGACGGCTTCGTCACCCAGGAGCGCCAATTGGTCGCCAACGGTGAGAACCACGCCCAGGTCGAGCAGCTCAAGAGCCGCTTCCCGGCCATGGCCGTGCTGGCAGCGGGCGTCAGCGCCGCCGTGGCTGCTGCGGCTCTCGATGCGCAGTACGTCAAGGATTTGCTCGATGACAAGCCGGCCGCGCCTGAGCCGGCGGACACCTTCGACAACGATTTTGACCTTAGCCTGGATGAGCTGGAAGCTGCCTCGCCGGCCGAGATCGCCCGGGACCAGCAAACCTTTGAAGCGCTGCTGCAACAACAGACTGAGGCCAAGGCCGATGCGCAGGATCTCTCGGACTTTGATCTGGACCTGCAACTGGATCCGCCAGCGTCGAAATCCGATGACGACTTCCTCTCGGGACTTGAGGAGCAGATGAAGGACGTGCCGCCTGTCGAGCCGCCCACCCTGACACCTGCCGCGCTGGACGAATTCGAGTTGCCGGAAGACTTTGACCTGTCCCTGGCTGATGAGCCGACGGCCCCGGCAGCCAAGCCCGATGCGTTTGCCTCGGAACTGGACGACGTCAATGCCGAGTTGGACCGATTGTCCCAGAGCCTGGAGCACCCGCCGATCGAGCCGACCTTCACGGCCGAGGATGCCGCGCTGGGCGGTGATGATGAACCGGATTTCGATTTCCTCTCAGGCACGGATGAAGTCGCTACCAAGCTCGACCTGGCCCAGGCTTACATCGACATGGGTGATGCCGATGGCGCTAAAGACATCCTTGATGAAGTCTTGGTCGAAGGCAACGAAGACCAGCGTGGCGAAGCCAAGGAAATGCTCGGCCGAATCTAAAGCCAGGCGCTATAACAGTGTGGGAGGGGCGGTGCGACGATTCGACATGCTCCCTCCCACATTTGTTTGGCATCGATCCATAACAAAACGCCCGTCAGGCATCCGACGCCTTTATAATGCCCGCCTTTGCGCAACTCATCAGGCTCTCAGTTCTTGGCAAATATAGATAACGCGGCCGCCGAAATGGCGGCCGCCGGCTTTTACCGCATCGCCCTGGGCGTGGAATACAAAGGCTCGCGCTATCGCGGCTGGCAGCGTCAGGCCTCCGGCGTGCTGACGGTGCAGGAAACCCTCGAAAACGCCCTGTCCAAAGTCGCTGACTCGCCGGTGTCGCTGATGTGCGCCGGGCGTACCGACGCTGGCGTACACGCGTGTGGCCAGGTGGTGCACTTCGACACCCAGGCCGAGCGGTCGATGAAGGCGTGGGTGATGGGGGCGAATATCAATTTGCCCCACGACGTGAGTGTGAGCTGGGCCAAGGTCATGCCTGCGCATTTTCATGCACGCTTCAAGGCCATCGCCCGGCGTTACCGCTACGTGATCTACAACGATCAGATCCGCCCCGCGCATCTCAATGAAGAAATTACCTGGAACCACCGCCCACTGGATGCCGAGCGCATGGCCGAGGCCGCGCAGCACCTGGTGGGCGTGCATGACTTCAGCGCCTTCCGCGCCGGCCAGTGCCAGGCCAAGTCGCCGATCAAGGAAGTTCACCACCTGCGGGTCACTCGCCACGGCAAGATGATCGTGCTGGATATTCGCGCCGGAGCGTTCCTGCATCACATGGTGCGCAACATTGCCGGCGTGCTGATGACCATCGGCACCGGCGAGCGCCCGGTTGAGTGGGCCAGGGAAGTGCTGGAAAGCCGCATTCGTCGCACGGGCGGCGTCACGGCGCACCCATTTGGCCTGTATTTGGTGGATGTGGAGTACCGCGACGAGTTCCAGTTGCCGGAACGCTTTATCGGGCCACACTTCCTCACAGGTTTCAGTGAACTTGGCGGCTGACGCCCGGAAAAGCTTTTGTTAACATCCGGGACTTTCTCGGTCCAACCCTGAGGTTCCTACGACATGTCAGCCGTTCGCAGCAAGATTTGCGGGATTACCCGCATAGAAGACGCGCTGGCGGCAGTCGAGGCAGGGGCCGATGCCATCGGTCTGGTGTTTTATGCCAAAAGTCCGCGCGCGGTGAATGTGCTGCAGGCGCGGGCCATCATTGCGGCGCTGCCGCCTTTCGTGACCACCGTGGGCTTGTTCGTCAACGCCAGTCGCTGCGAACTCAATGAAACCCTGGATGCGGTGCCGCTGGACATGCTGCAGTTCCACGGCGATGAAACGCCTGATGAGTGTGAAAGTTATCAGCGCCCGTACATCAAGGCGTTGCGGGTCAAGACGGGCGACGATATCGCCGCGGCGTGTGCCGCGTATATCGGCGCTCGCGGGATCCTGCTCGACACCTACGTCGAAGGCGTACCGGGTGGTACGGGTGAGGCGTTCGATTGGTCGCTGATTCCCGAAGGGTTGAGCAAGCCGATCATCCTGGCCGGTGGGCTCAACCCTGCGAACGTCGGCGCTGCCATCGAGCAGGTGCGGCCGTATGCCGTGGACGTCAGCGGTGGGGTGGAGCAGGGCAAGGGCATCAAGGATCACAACAGGATTCGCGCATTCATGCAGGCCGTGCGCAACAGCAGTGGCGGGATGTGACGGCTGGCAGTCTGCCGCCGTCCATAACTACCACTGTGTAAAACAGCCCGGCGCCGCCTGTGGGTGGCCCGGAAATGAAGTGGCAACCTTGCGCTGGCAGGTTGTCTGGAAGGCTGAGGATGCAGGCGGGAAATGGCAGGTCCAACGTCTGACCCCGTCCCGCAGGCATCATCGCCACATATGAATTTAGCTCAAGGGCATACGCGGGGCTGTGTTCAAGCCACCGGTACTGGAGAAAGAAAGCATGAGCAACTGGTTAGTAGACAAACTGATCCCTTCGATCATGCGTTCCGAGGTGAAGAAAAGCTCGGTTCCTGAAGGTCTGTGGCACAAGTGCCCGTCCTGCGACGCGGTGCTGTACCGCCCGGAGCTGGAAAAGACCCTGGATGTTTGCCCCAAGTGCAATCACCACATGCGTATCGGCGCGCGCGCGCGCATCGACATCTTCCTGGATGCCGATGGCCGCAACGAACTGGGCGCTGACCTGGAGCCGGTCGACCGTCTCAAGTTCCGCGACAGCAAGAAGTACAAGGACCGTCTGGTCGGTGCGCAGAAGCAGACCGGCGAGAAGGACGCGCTGATCTCGGTCAGCGGCAAGCTGCTGGGCATGCCGGTGGTGGTCTCGGCCTTCGAGTTTTCCTTCATGGGCGGTTCCATGGGCGCCATCGTCGGTGAGCGCTTTGTGCGTGCGGCCAACTACGCCCTGGAAAACCGTTGCCCGATGATCTGCTTCGCCGCCTCCGGTGGTGCGCGTATGCAGGAAGCGCTGATCTCCCTGATGCAAATGGCCAAGACCTCGGCGGTACTGGCGCGTCTGCGCGAAGAAGGCATTCCGTTCATCTCGGTACTGACCGACCCGGTCTACGGCGGCGTTTCCGCCAGCCTGGCGATGCTCGGCGATGTGATCGTCGGCGAGCCCAAGGCGCTGATCGGTTTTGCCGGCCCGCGTGTGATCGAGCAAACCGTGCGCGAGAAGCTGCCGGAAGGCTTCCAGCGCAGCGAGTTCCTGTTGGAGCACGGTGCTATCGACCTGATCATCCCGCGTGGCGAACTGCGTCCACGTCTGGGTAACCTGCTGGCGCAAATGATGGGCCTGCCGACGCCTGTGTACGTCGCGCCTAAAGTCGAGCCAATCGTCGTGCCGCCGGTGCCTGCAAACCTATGACCCAACGTACCCTGGGCGAATGGCTCGCCTACCTTGAGCAGTTGCATCCGTCCGCCATCGACATGGGCCTGGAGCGCTCGCAACAGGTAGCGGCCCGCCTCGGGTTGGGCCAGCCGGCACCGCGTGTGATCACGGTGACCGGCACCAATGGCAAGGGCTCCACCTGTGCCTTTGTCGCGGCGCTGTTGCAGGCCCAGGGCCTGAAGGTCGGCGTGTACAGCTCGCCGCACCTGCTGCGCTACAACGAGCGGGTACAGCTCAATGGCGTCGAAGCCACGGACGAGCAGTTGTGCGCAGCCTTCGCTGCCCTGGATGCCGGACGTGGCGATATTTCCCTGACCTATTTCGAGATGGGCACCCTGGCGGCGTTCTGGCTGTTTGAGCGTGCGCAACTGGATGTGGTCGTACTGGAAGTCGGCCTCGGCGGGCGCCTGGATACGGTCAACGTGGTGGATGCCGACCTGGCGCTGGTCACCAGCATCGGTGTTGATCATGCCGACTACCTGGGCAATACCCGCGAGTCCGTGTCCTATGAAAAGGCCGGGATTTTCCGCCAGGGCAGGCCGGCGCTGTGTGGCGACGTGGATCCGCCGCAACCTTTGCTGGACAAGGTGCGCGAGCTGGATTGCCCGTTCTACCTGCGCGGCCGTGAATTCAATCTCGATATCGGTGCGACCCATTGGCAATGGCGCGGGCGTGATGCCCGTGGCAAGGTGGTCGAGCTGCTTGATTTGCCGCTGCTGAACCTGCCGATGGAAAACGCTGCGCTCGCGCTGCAAGCCTATTTGCTGCTGGATCTGCCGTGGAATGCCGAGCAGATCGGCGCAACCCTGCGGGCGACGAAAGTGGTGGGGCGCCTGGATCGTCGGGTGCTCGACTGGCAAGGCAAGCGCCTGAACCTGTTGCTGGATGTGGGGCACAACCCCCATGCGGCTCACTATTTGGCGCAGCGCCTGGCGCGCACGTCACCGGCCGGCCGTCGCCTGGCGGTGTTCGGGCTGTTGGCCGACAAGGATCTGGATGGGGTGGTTGCGCCGTTGCTTGGCAGTGTTCAGTCTTGGGCTGTTGCGCCGCTGGATACGCCGCGCAGCCGGCCGGCGGTTGAGCTGCAGACCGCCTTGCAGAACCTTGGCGCGCCCGTGACGTCGTATGCAAGCATCACTGCCGCCCTTGGAGCGCAGTGTGCGGTGGCTACGGCAGAGGACGAAATCCTGTTGTTCGGATCATTTTATTGTGTTGCCGAGGCGCTCGAATGGCTGGCCCGGCGCTCCACGGAGGAAGCTGCACATGGCATTACTGGATAGCGCATACAAGCAGCGAATGGTTGGAGCCCTGGTATTGGTGGCGTTGGCGGTGATTTTCCTGCCGATGCTGTTTTCCCGCCAGGATGAGCAGCGCCAGGTGGTGGTTGAGGCGCCCGCTGCGCCCCAGGCGCCGGTGGTGCCCCAGGTTCAGGTCGAGCCGGTGGTGGTGCCCGAGCCTCAGGCGTTGCCGGAAGAACCTGTACCTGTCGAGGAGGAGGTCGCCACGCAACCGGCTCCTTCGATGCCGGTGCAGCCAAGTGTGCCGGTGGTCAAGCCGACGCCGGCACCGGCTGTCGCTGCCAAACCGCCTGCACCGGCGCCAACGCCCAAGCCTGTGGCGCCGCAGCCTGCTGCGCCGGGTAAACCGGATGTGGGCCAGAGCCGCATTGATCCCAATGGCCTGCCGATCAGTTGGTCGATCCAGCTCGCCAGCCTGGCCAATCGCGAAAGTGCCGACGCCTTGCAGAAAAAGCTGCGTGCCCAGGGTTATAACGCCTATATCCGCAGTGCCGATGGCAAGAATCGTGTGTTTGTCGGGCCGCTGATCGAGCGCGCGGAGGCTGATCGCCTGCGCGATTTGCTGGGCCGCCAGCAGAACCTCAATGGGTTTGTGGTGCGCTTCCAGCCAGAGCGCGGCTGATTCAAGCAGGCATTAACGCAATCTAAGTGTGGGAGGGGGCTTGCTCCCGATAGCGGTGGGTCAGTCAGTACATCTGATACTGACACACTTCAATCGGGAGCAAGCCCCCTCCCACATTGGTTTATGGTGGGCTTGAAATGGCGTTCACACCGCCCAATCTATTGATTTGCAAAGCAGCCGCAATCACCGCTTACCGATAGCCCGGCGCTCTGCTAAAATGCGCCGCCTTATCCGTACGTAGGCTGCACTGTGCCATTTACCTGGGTTGATTGGGCGATCGTTGCAATCGTCGCCATCTCCGCTTTGATCAGTCTGAGCCGCGGCTTCGTAAAAGAAGCACTGTCGTTGCTGACCTGGATCATCGCAGGAGTCGTAGCCTGGATGTTCGGTGGTTCACTGTCGGTCTACCTGGCCGGGTACATAGAGACACCTTCGGCTCGCGTCATCGCGGGCTGCGCCATCATGTTCATCGCCACGCTGCTGGTGGGGGCAATGGTCAATTATCTTATTGGCGAATTGATACGTGTCACCGGCCTCTCCGGGACCGATCGATTTCTCGGCATGGCCTTCGGCGCCGCGCGTGGCGCGTTGCTGGTGGTTGTGGCGGTCGGGCTGTTGAGCCTGGGGCCGGTACAGCAGGATTCGTGGTGGCAGGAGTCTGTACTCGTGCCAAAATTTCTATTGGTTGCAGATTGGTCCAAGAACCTCATATTGGGGTGGAGCAGTCAGTGGCTGGCCAGCGGAATCAGCGTACCCGCTGATCTTCCGTTCAAGGAACACCTCTTGCCGGCGCAAACGCCTCAGTAAGCTGTGTTCAGTCAAGATTCATTAAGTAGGGGTTGCGTCGCATGTGTGGCATCGTCGGTATCGTCGGTAAGTCGAACGTCAATCAGGCGCTGTATGACGCGCTAACCGTCCTCCAGCACCGCGGCCAGGACGCTGCCGGTATTGTGACCAGCCACGACGGCCGGTTATTCCTGCGCAAGGACAATGGCCTGGTGCGTGACGTGTTCCATCAGCGTCACATGCAGCGCCTCGTCGGGCACATGGGCATTGGCCATGTGCGTTACCCGACTGCCGGTAGTTCGACTTCGGCCGAAGCTCAACCGTTCTACGTCAACTCGCCTTACGGCATCACCCTGGCGCACAACGGTAACCTGACCAACGTTGAACAGCTGGCCAAGGAGATCTACGAATCTGACCTGCGCCACGTCAACACCAGTTCCGACTCGGAAGTGCTGCTCAACGTGTTCGCCCACGAACTGGCCCAGCGCGGCAAGTTGCAGCCGACCGAAGAAGACGTGTTTGCTGCCGTGATCGACGTGCACAACCGTTGCGTCGGTGGTTATGCCGTGGTGGCGATGATTACCGGGTACGGCATCGTCGGTTTCCGCGACCCCCACGGCATCCGCCCGATTGTGTTCGGCCAGCGTCACACCGACGAAGGCGTCGAGTACATGATCGCGTCCGAAAGCGTGTCCCTGGATGTACTGGGCTTCACCCTGATCCGCGACCTGGCGCCTGGCGAGGCTGTCTACATCACCGAAGACGGCAAGCTGCACACCCGCCAGTGCGCCGTTGCGCCGAAGCTGACCCCGTGCATCTTCGAACACGTCTACCTGGCGCGTCCCGACTCGATCATCGACGGTGTGTCGGTCTACAAGGCGCGTCTGCGCATGGGCGAGAAGCTGGCCGAGAAGATCCTGCGCGAGCGTCCAGAGCACGACATCGATGTGGTTATCCCGATTCCGGACACCAGTCGTACCGCTGCGCTGGAGCTGGCCAACCACCTGGGCGTCAAGTTCCGCGAAGGCTTCGTCAAGAACCGCTACATCGGCCGTACGTTCATCATGCCCGGCCAGGCTGCGCGCAAGAAATCGGTGCGTCAGAAGCTCAACGCCATCGAGCTTGAGTTCCGCGGCAAGAACGTGATGCTGGTGGACGACTCCATCGTACGCGGCACCACCTGCAAGCAGATCATCCAGATGGCCCGCGAAGCCGGGGCGAAGAACGTGTACTTCTGTTCTGCGGCGCCTGCGGTGCGTTACCCGAACGTGTACGGTATCGACATGCCGAGCGCCCATGAGCTGATTGCGCATAATCGTTCGACCCAGGACGTGGCCGACCTGATCGGCGCCGACTGGCTGATCTACCAGGACCTGCCGGACCTGATCGAAGCGGTTGGCGGGGGCAAGATCAAGATCGAGCAGTTCGACTGCGCCGTGTTCGACGGCAAGTACGTGACCGGAGATGTCGACGAGGCTTATCTGAACAAGATCGAGCAGGCGCGTAACGACTCGTCCAAGATCAAGACCCAGGCGGTCAGCGCGATCATCGACCTGTACAACAACTGAGTAGATACCGGCCCTGAGGGGCCGGTTTTGTATCTTAAATAACGTATTGAGTAAGGAGTCGCAGCATGAGTCAGGAATGGGATGCCGGTCGGTTGGACAGCGACCTCGATGGCGTAGCTTTCGATACCCTGGCTGTGCGCGCCGGCCAGCACCGCACCCCGGAAGGGGAGCACGGTGACCCGATGTTCTTCACCTCAAGCTATGTGTTCCGCACGGCGGCCGACGCTGCGGCGCGTTTTTCCGGTGAGGTGCCGGGCAACGTGTACTCGCGCTACACCAACCCGACCGTGCGCGCGTTCGAAGAGCGTATCGCGGCCCTGGAGGGCGCTGAGCAGGCTGTGGCGACCGCGACCGGCATGGCGGCCATCCTGGCGGTGGTGATGAGCCTGTGCAGCGCTGGCGACCATGTGCTGGTGTCGCGCAGCGTGTTCGGCTCGACCATCAGCCTGTTCGAGAAGTACTTCAAGCGCTTCGGTATCGAAGTGGATTACGTGCCCCTGGCGGATTTGTCCGGCTGGGATGCGGCGATCAAGGCCAATACCAAGCTGCTGTTCGTCGAATCGCCGTCGAACCCGCTGGCCGAGTTGGTCGACATCGCTGCGCTGTCCGAAGTCGCCCACGCCAAGGGTGCGATGCTGGTGGTGGATAACTGCTTCTGCACCCCGGCCTTGCAGCAACCGCTGAAGCTGGGTGCGGACATCGTGGTGCACTCGGCAACCAAGTTCATCGACGGCCAGGGCCGTTGCATGGGCGGCGTGGTGGCTGGGCGCAGCGAGCAGATGAAGGAAGTGGTGGGCTTCCTGCGTACCGCCGGCCCGACCCTGAGCCCGTTCAATGCCTGGATCTTCCTCAAGGGCCTGGAAACCCTCAGCCTGCGCATGAAAGCCCATTGCGCCAACGCCCAGGCCCTGGCCGAGTGGCTGGAGCAGCAGGACGGTATCGAGAAGGTGCACTACGCTGGCCTCAAGAGCCACCCGCAACACGCCTTGGCCCAGCGCCAGCAGCGTGGTTTTGGTGCGGTGGTGAGTTTCGAAGTCAAGGGCGGCAAAGACGGCGCCTGGCGCTTTATCGATGCGACGCGCTTGATCTCCATTACCGCCAACCTGGGTGACAGCAAGACCACCATCACTCACCCGAGCACCACCTCTCATGGGCGCCTGGCGCCGCAGGAGCGTGAAGCGGCCGGTATCCGTGACAGCCTGATCCGTATCGCGGTGGGCCTGGAAGATGTAGCAGACTTGCAGGCAGACCTGGCCCGCGGGCTGGCGGCCTTGTGATCGAGTGGTCCATGGAGGCCGCAGCGGCCAGTAACGGGCGCGTTGCACTGGTAACGGGCGCGGCGCGGGGCATTGGCCTGGGGATTGCCGCGTGGCTGATCAGCGAAGGCTGGCAGGTGGTGTTGACCGACCTTGACCGCGAGCGCGGCGCCAAGGTGTCCAAGGTGCTGGGTGATAACGCCTGGTTCATCACCATGGACGTGGCCGACGAGAAGCAAGTGGCCCAGGGGGTTGCCGAGGTGTTGGGGCAGTTCGGGCGACTCGACGCGCTGGTCTGCAATGCCGCCGTGGCTGACCCGCGCAATATCACCCTGGAAAGCCTCGATCTGGCGTACTGGAATCGCGTGCTGGCGGTGAACCTCGGCGGGCCGATGCTGTTGGCCAAGCATTGCGCGCCGTACCTGCGCGCCCACGGCGGTGCGATCGTCAACCTGGCATCGACCCGGGCCCGTCAATCGGAGCCGGATACCGAAGCTTACGCGGCGAGCAAGGGTGGCTTGCTGGCCCTGACTCACGCCTTGGCCATGAGCCTGGGGCCAGAGGTTCGGGTCAATGCGGTCAGCCCTGGCTGGATTGATGCGCGTGATCCTGCTGCACGCCGTGCGGAGCCGCTCACCGATGCTGATCATGCCCAGCATCCGGCGGGCAGGGTCGGTACGGTAGAGGACGTGGCGGCGATGGTGGCCTGGTTGCTGTCGCGTCAGGCCGGGTTTGTCACCGGGCAAGAGTTTGTGGTGGACGGTGGCATGAGCAAGAAGATGATTTACAGCGAGTAGGGCGGTTAGCCGTCTTGAAGTGATTTTGTCTTTTTCAGAAAAACTTCAAGCAGGCTATTGACTTAGGTCCGCTACCTGCGTAAATTTCGCGGCCTCAACGAAGCAAAGGGTGATTAGCTCAGCTGGGAGAGCATCTGCCTTACAAGCAGAGGGTCGGCGGTTCGATCCCGTCATCACCCACCACTTCTTGAGAGTCTTGCACTTGTGGCAAGACGCAACTTTAAAGGTTGCACCG
>NZ_SPKQ01000053.1:0-151039 GCF_023127895.1 Pseudomonas sp. NCIMB 10586 | reverse complement strand
CCTGTCACGCCGGGGGTCGCGGGTTCGAGTCCCGTCCGCTGCGCCATATTTTCCAGGTTCGATGTGTCGGGCTTGAGATTGAACAACCCAGGTTGATCGATCAGATGTTCAAAGGTGGTTGAGGCTTTACGCTCAATCAGCCAAGCGATACGCAGCGGTAGTTCAGTCGGTTAGAATACCGGCCTGTCACGCCGGGGGTCGCGGGTTCGAGTCCCGTCCGCTGCGCCATATCTGCCTCAAGGCCCACTGAACGCCTTGAAGCACAAGAAAGCCACTGGCTGACTTGATCCGATAGCAAAGACCCTGGTCGAAAGACCGGGGTTTTTTGTGTCTGGCGTTTGAAAAAACGTCATGGTGTTTGTGACATCGTCCTCATTTATAGGCAAGCGGCTGACAGATCGTCTCGATCTTGTCGGCCGTTTTGCGTTGTTGTGTCAAAAAATTTCAATGTGGTTATTTGCCGCAGGCGCAGAAACCTTTAAAGTTAACCCTTCGGTCAACTTTGCACTGTCATCATGGCCTTTTGATTCGTCGTAAAAAGGCTTCTGCAAGTCTCGATATTCGGTGTACTTAACCATAAGGGCGGATTTATAACCGCTCAGAGGATGATCCATGTCCAACCGTGAAATAACCCGGCGCTCGTTCCTCCAGGGCGGCCTGGTGGCGGGTGTGAGCGTCACGCTGACACCGCTGAGCTCCCAGGCGCTGGCTGCCCTGATGGAAAACAGCGTTACCGTGCCGTCCGAAAAATGGCTGGGCAATAACGGCAAGGCGCGCCAGCGTAACGATGCGTTGTCCAAAGTGTGCGGCAGCAAAGTCTTCGCCCGCGACATCCGCTCCAAGGACATGCCCGGCTGGCCCGTGCAGCAAGGTCACGCCATGCTGCTGAAAACCATCAAGGCCGACCATATTTATGCGGGCTACGACTTGGCGTGGCTCGGCGCCGATCTGCAGCCGGACCGTATTGTTACCGCTGCCGACTTGGACAAGGACGGTATCGTTTTCCCGGAAGAACATGCCCCGGATCCGCTGCTGCCTGAGGGCAAGGTGCCGATGTTTATCGGTCACCCGGTGGCGATCCTGATCTGGAACGATTTCGAGCGTTTCCGCCAGGCCAAGAACAAACTCAAATTCAACGACAAGGCGATTCGTTACGGCGCCAAGGTGCCGTACTACGAAGGCGACCCTTACGGTAGCTTCCGCTATGTGCGCGTTGGCGGCCCCACCTCGGCCGATGAAGACGAATTTGCCAGCCTCAAGGATTCGATTCTGTTTCCGATGCTGAAAAACCGTCGCCCGGTATGGAACTCACAACCGAATCTGCACGGCAACCTGACCGAGCGCGGGCTGTTCTACGCCGACCGCATGAAGAGTCAGATCAACACACCGCCGGACAACTGGCTGGTGTTTGACGAGCGCTACAAGACCCCGTCAATCGAGCCGGCCGCCATGGAGCCGGACAACGGCAACGGTTGGTACGATCCGGCAACCAAGACCCTGCACTTCGTGGTGGCCACCCAGTGCCCGTTGGAGGTGGCCACCGAGACTGCGAAAATGATCTCGCCGTCGCGCTTCGGCCTGGCCAACCTGAACATGCACCCCGGTTACACCGTGGGGTACGGCTCCAAAGACCACAACATCTTTGTCTACTACGCCGCCCTCGCGGCGTTGTACGGCGCCGGCGTGCCGGTGCGTCTGGCCAATGACCGTTACGAGCAGTTCCAGAGTGGCATCAAGCGTCATCCGTTCGACATTCGTTACCAATTGGCTGTCGACAAGAACGATCACAGCTTCAAGATCTTCCTCGCCGACATGAGCGTCGACGGCGGTGGCCGGATCAACTACAGCCCCTCGGTAGCCGCTGTAGGCGCCACGGCCGCACAGTCGATCTACTACATGCCGCAGAACGACCTGCAAGTCACCGCGTATCACTCGCGGGGCGTTGAAGCCGGTTCGATGCGTGGTTACGGCACCCTGCAAAGCATGGCCGCGACGGAAATGATGGTCGACGAAATCGCCGGTCGTCTCGGTGTGGATGCTATCGAGTTGCGCCGCAAGAACGCACTGCGTTCGGGCATGAAAAACACCCAGGGCGCCATTCCTGCCGGTGCGTTGCGCCTGCACGAAATCCTCGACAAAGCCTCTGTGCACGAGGTCTGGAAAAACCGCGACGCGATCAAGCAACAACGCGAAGCCGCGGACCCGGATAACTGGTACGGCGTGGGTTTCGCTATCTGCCAGAAAGACTTTGGCACTGGTTCCGAAGCACCGATGGCCAGTATCGAATTCAGCGCTGACGGTCGCATCAGCCTGCGTCATATCGGTATCGAAATCGGCACCGGTATGTCTACCTCGCAATCGCTGGTCGTTGCCGATTTCCTTGGCAGCCCGGCCCACGAAGTGAAGACCGGCGAAACAGAGTGGAAGGAAATGCAGCTGATCACCAGCGGCAACCCTTACATCATGAGCCAGGCCGAGCAGGACAACCTGCTGCGCAACCCGCGCTGGGTGGGCAAGCTCGCTTCGGCATCTTCGGCCACCAACTCGGCGTACTACTTCAGCCACGCCACCCGTGAAGCGGCGCGCGTGCTGTTCAACCATGGTTTGTGGCCGGCGGCGCTGGAGATCTGGCGTCAGGGCCCGTTCGGCGGTCAGGCCAACCCGTATGTGGTGCGCCGCGAAGATGCGCATTGGGTCGACGGCAAGCTCACCGCCAACGGCATGCAGCCACTCAGTTTTGAAGAATTGGCCAAGCGTGCCCACGAGCGCGGCCTGGTCACCGCGGCCACTGTGCACGGTTTCAACCGCTGGAGTTGGGCCGAGGCTGAATACAGCATCGACGGCGTGCGTGAGCGCCTGCCGCTCGACGGCCTGGCCGTGAAGTACGGCGACGGCGCGCCAAAAGCCAAGCAGGCGCTGATGAGCACTGCCGGCTTCCATCTGCTGGATCGCCAGAACATCAGCTACCCCGCGACGCAGTTGAACAACGCTGCCGTGACTTACTACAGCCCGGTCGCCACATTGGTCGAGCTGAAGGTCAATAAGGGCTCGGCGCAGGTGGAGGTGCTCAATCACCATTCGTGGATCGAGTGCGGTCGCGTGCTGGTTGAGGAGTTAGTCAAAGGTCAGCTTGAGGGCGGTGTCGCCATGGGCATCGGCCACGCATTGATGGAGGAAATGCCGCTGTATGAAGGCGGGCCGGGGGAGGGTGACTGGAACTTCAACCGTTACCGTCTGCCGATGGCGCGTCACGTTGCCGTGTGGAAACAGACGTCGGAGATTTTGCCGGCGCTGTCGCCGAGCGATCCATCCAAGGGTATCGCTGAAGTGGTGATGATCCCGATCGTCGGGGCCATCGGTAATGCCGTGGCGCACGCCATCGGTAAACGTGTTCGCGACCTGCCAATCACTGCTGCGCGCATCAAGGAAGCCCTCAATGCCTAACCGTCCGCTTCAACTGACCCTCAATGGTCAATCCGTCGGCCCAGTGGACATCCCTGATGACCTGCCGATGATCGACTACCTGCACGAATACAAAAACCTCACTGGCTCGCGTCTTGGCTGCGGCCAGGGTATTTGCCACGCTTGCGTGGTCATCGTCGACAACCCGGACGGCACCAGCGAAGAAGTGCGCACGTGCATCACCGGCGCGCATTACTTTGAAGGCAAGCGAGTGCGCACCATCGAATCCCACGCCAAGCGCGACGAGTCGGGGCAGGTCATCGAACTGAACCCGATCCAGCAGCGCTTCGTGGATGAGTTTGCGTTCCAGTGCAGCTACTGCGCGCCGGGCTTCGTCAACGCAGCGACCGTGCTGGTGGAAAAGCTGCAGCGCCAGCCGACCGTACACAGCAAACTGGAACAAGTCATCGAGGACAGCCTTGGGCATCACGTCTGCCGTTGCACCGGGTACGTGCGTTATTACAACGCTACTCGCAACGTGCTGACCGATCTCGGCCTGGTCAAGGAGGGTTGAGCATGAAGCTTTTTCTGACCCGAATGACCCTGGCGGTCGGCCTGGCTGCGCCGGTGCTGTTTGCTCATGCCGATGATCAGGTCAAGCGCGGCGAATACCTGGCCCGCGCCGCCGACTGCATGGCGTGCCACACTGCGGCGGGCGGCGCGCCGTTTGCGGGCGGGCTGCCGATCGTCTCGCCGTTCGGCACGATCTACGGCACCAACATCACGCCGAGCAAAGAGCACGGCATCGGCTTGTACAACGATGACGAGTTCTTCGCTGCGCTGACGCAAGGCAAGCGTCGCGATGGGGCGAATCTGTACCCGGCGATGCCGTACACCTCCTACCACCTGATGCCGCGCGAAGATTCGGATGCGATTCATGCGTACCTCAAAACCATCGAGCCGATCGAGCGCGCAGGGCCGGTGACGAGCCTGAGCTTTCCGTTCAACGTGCGCCTGGGCCTGATGGGCTGGAATGTGCTGTACGGCAAAGCGCTGAAACTGGAGCCGACCGAAGGTAAAAGCGAAGCCTGGAAACGCGGCCAGTACATGGTCGAAGTGCTTGGTCACTGCGGCGAATGCCACACGCCACGCGGCCTGCCGGGCGCGATGGAGCTGGACAAGCGCCTGACCGGCGGCATCCTCAATGGTTACCTGGCGCCCAGCCTGCTCGCCACTGACCTGGCTGCGCGCGGTTGGAATGAACAGGACCTGGCCACATTCCTCAAGCACGGCATGAGCGCCCAGGGCACGATGTTCAACGAGATGTTCCCGGTGTTCCACAACAGCACCCAGGGCCTGAGCGATCAGGATCTGGCCGCGATGGCCACGTTCCTGCTGGGCGATAACCCGCCGGCCGCCAAAGCGCTGGTCGACGTGCCGGTGGATAAACTCAGCCAGAGCGCTCAGCGCGGCCGCCAGGAATACCTGAACGTCTGCGCCGGTTGCCACGCCGCAGGTGGCGAAGGCAAGCCGCACATCGCGGTGGCCATGCGCGGCAACACCACGTTGCGACTGGAAGACCCGCGCAACCTGCTGCGTGTGATCGAGGACGGTATTGGCGAGCAGAAATTTTCCGGGTTCGAGCACATGCAACCGATGCCGGGGTTTTCCGAGAAGCTCAGTGCGCAACAGCTGACTGATCTGCTCAATTACCTGCGTCAAGGTTGGGGCGGCCAATCGGCTGAGCTGGCCGTAGGCGATGTGCAGAAGCTGCAAGCCGAGGCGCCTTCCGTCGAACACAAGGCGCATTGACGGCAGCGTGTGAAGCGCATAACTGGTGTGGGAGCGAGCAAGTCGCCCCCACACGGGTTGTGTTTACATTCCGAATTTATCGCGCAACCCGTAGTACCAAGCCCCCAGCGCTGCAAACGGCGTGCGCAACATCTGCCCGCCCGGGAACGGGTAATGCGGCAAGTCCGCAAACGCATCAAAACGCTCAGCCTGCCCGCGCAATGCCTCCGCCAGTACTTTGCCTGCCAGGTGCGTGTACGTCACGCCATGGCCGCTACAGCCTTGTGAGTAATAGATGTTGTCGCCAAGACGGCCGACCTGGGGCAGGCGCGACAGGGTCAGCAGGAAATTGCCGGTCCAGGCGTAGTCGATCTTCACGTCTTTGAGTTGCGGGAATGCCTTGAGCATTTTTGGCCGGATGATTGCCTCGATATTCGCCGGGTCCCGCGCGCCATACACCACGCCGCCGCCGAAGATCAGGCGCTTGTCACTGGTGAGGCGGTAGTAGTCGAGCAGGTAGTTGCAGTCTTCGACACAGTAATCCTGCGGCAACAGCGTCTTGGACAATTCATCGCCAAGGGGTGCGGTGGTGATCACTTGGGTACCGCATGGCATCGACTTGGCCGCCAGCTCCGGCACCAGGTTCCCCAGGTAAGCGTTACCGGCAACGATAATGAATTTGGCCCGGACCCTGCCTTCGGCGGTGTGTACCACAGGGTTGGCGCCGCGCTCGATGCGCACCGCTGCCGATTGCTCATAAATCGTACCGCCCAGGGATTTCACGGCCGCCGCTTCGCCCAGTGCCAGGTTGAGCGGGTGGATATGCCCGCCGCTCATGTCCAGCAAACCGCCCACATAGTTGTCACAGGCCACCACTTCGCGGATGCGGCGCTCGTCGAGCAACTCAAGCTGCGTATGGCCGTAGCGCTCCCACAGGCGCTTCTGCGATTCCAGATGACCCATGTGCTTGCTGTTGAGTGCGGCAAATACACCGCCGTCCTTCAAGTCGCACTGGATCTGGTATTTAGCCACGCGCTCACGAATGATCTTGCCGCCTTCAAAGGCCATCTGCCCCAGCAACTGAGCCTGTCTGGGCCCGACACTGCGCTCGATCACATCGATATCACGGCTGTAGCTATTGACGATCTGCCCGCCATTACGACCCGAGGCACCAAAACCCACCTTGGCGGCTTCCAGTACCGTGACGCGAAAGCCGTTCTCCAGCAAAAACAGCGCGCTGGAAAGCCCGGTATAGCCGGCACCAATCACACAGACATCGGTTTCGACCTCACCTTGCAGCGTCGGGCGAGGTGGGGCTGCATTCGCGGAAGCGGCGTAATAGGACTGGGGGTAGGGGGTGTTCGCCATCCTGGAACCTCTGTTTTATATTTTTTACGAGTGCGGCGATCCTACCTGAGTTGAAAATTGCCTGCCAGCCACCTGGAAATCCCAGGTGTACCCGGCATAAATAAAAAATTCGCATATTCATAGGCTTAGCTGCAAAAAAGATGTTGACACCCCTCCGGAATTCCGTAGAATGCCGCCTCACAGCAGGCACGTAGCTCAGTTGGTTAGAGCACCACCTTGACATGGTGGGGGTCGTTGGTTCGAGTCCAATCGCGCCTACCAAACAAAATCCGCTCTGCTGGGCGGTCTAGAAGGGCTCACCGAAAGGTGGGCCCTTTTTTGTTGTCTGGAATTTGGGCAATAGCCATCCCTACACGACTCAAGGCGTGTATTCAGGTGTTTGAACGCTCGATCAGCAGAACAGCGTAGCCACCGACAGCAGGCAAATTATCTGGACGAACACCTGGCAGCGTATTTCGCCAAACGTGGTCGCCATATCACTCATTTGTCCGGCATACATAGCGCGAGCCCTCATTGTCGGTATAACACCGTGAACGAACTGCAGGTACACACAGCTGCATGATGGAGTATAGGTTCTGATTGAGAATCTACACGGTTGAACGATTTTGAGCTCCTCATCAGGTTGGCTGCGCGACTTTCCCCTTGAGGCCTGGACGCTTTCTCCTGATAGCGCCCGACCGTCGGCGCCATCCCCCCACAAAATTTATTGGTGTGCAGCAACAATTTTTCTTGTTGGACACTCCCGGTCTCCAGACAGCAAAGTTGCCGCCACTGACGCTCGACCTTCCGGGTCAACAATAAAAAAACCGAGCCGACTGCACGCCACTTCCAAGCTGTGAGCCCTTTGCCCACATCCTGCTGTTATGGCGCCGCAGCGCGCACTAAAGGACCTCTGTGCCATGCAAACAGTTGTGAACCTATGGCCGCTGATCGGCGTGCTTGTCATCGTGGTCGGCTTTGTATTGCGCTTCAATCCGCTGTTGGTGGTCACCGCCGCCGCCATCGCCACCGGGCTTGCCGCCCAGTTCCCGCTGGAAAAAATTCTCGCCACCATGGGCGATGGTTTCCTTCAGACTCGTGCCCTGCAATTGATTCTTTTATTGCCGCTGGCGGTGATTGGCCTGTTGGAGCGTCATGGCTTGCGCCTGCATGCGCAGAACTGGATCGCCCGCTTCGAGCGCGCCACGGTTGGGCGTTTACTGATCATTTATCTGTTTGTGCGTGAATCCACGGCCGCCATGGGGCTGACCAGCCTGGGTGGGCATCCGCAAATGGTGCGGCCACTGTTGGCGCCGATGGCCGAAGGTGCAGCGGAAAAACGCTACGGCAAGCTGCCAGACAAGCTGCGCCACAAGGTCTTGGCCATGTGTGCGGCCACCGATAACGTCGGGCTGTTTTTTGGTGAGGATATTTTTGTCGCCTTCGGTGCAATTGCGTTGATGCACACCTTCCTGTTGGGCTCGGGGATTGACGTGGAGCCGCTGCACATCGCGGTGTGGGGCATTCCGACGGCGATTTGTGCGTTCATCATTCATGCGATCCGGCTGCATCGCTTTGATCGACGATTGACCCGCGAAATGAGCCCGGCCACCACGTCCGTGGAGGCTGCTCAATGATTATTTCCATTCAATACCTTTATTGGCTCGCCGGTGTTCTGTTGCTGATCACTGCGGGCATGATCCTGCTCGATCGCACCCATCCCAAACGCTGGTCCAGCGCGCTGTTCTGGTTGTTGTTCGCCATACCGTTCCTGGTGGGGGAGCGTCTGCCCTCGGTGGCCATCGGCATCGGTGTGGTGGTGATGGCGTTGATCGCCGGCTTGGGTGGCGTTGGTCGCGGCCAGCACGCCGAATTGCACGTCAAGGCGTCCCGCGCCAGCGCCGGGCGCCTGGGCCACAAGTTGTTTATCCCGGCCTTGGCGATTCCGTTGACTACGGTGATTGGCTCGGTATTGCTCAAGCACACCGAAATTGGCGGTGTACCGTTGCTGGACCCGAAGAACACCACCTTCGTCTCGCTCGGCATCGGCTGCCTGATTGCGCTGGGCCTGGCCTGCTGGCTGACCCGCGATACACCGGTACAAGCCCTGCGCGAATCCCGTCGCCTGACTGAAGCCCTGGGCTGGGCCATGGTGTTGCCGCAGATGCTGGCGATGCTCGGATTGTTGTTCAACGAGGCCGGGGTGGGCACGGCAGTCGCCCACGTCACCACCACCTACATCAACCTGGACTACAAGCTGGTGGCGGTGATGGTCTATGTACTGGGCATGGCCCTGTTTACGGTGATCATGGGCAATGGTTTTGCGGCTTTCCCTGTGATGACTGGCGGCGTCGGCGTGCCGGTGCTGGTAGGGATTTATGGCGGCAACCCTGCGGTGATGGCGGCGATCGGTATGTTTTCCGGTTACTGCGGCACGTTGATGACGCCGATGGCGGCCAACTTCAATATCGTGCCGGCGGCGTTGCTGGAGTTGCCCGACAAGAACGCGGTGATCAAGGCGCAGATCCCCACGGCGCTGATGATGCTGGTGGTCAATATCGTGCTGCTTTACCTGTTGATGTGAGGTCACTATGCAAACTGTACTGCTGACGGGTTTCGAGCCCTTTGATAACGACCTTGTGAACCCGTCATGGGAAGCTGCGCGCCAGTTGGATGGCGTGCAACTGGGCGAGGGTGCACGCATTGTCGCGCATTGCCTGCCCTGTGCATTTGCCACGGCGGGTGAACACCTGACCCGATTGATCAGCGAGTTGAACCCGGCAATGGTGATTGCCACCGGCCTGGCGCCCGGGCGCAGCGAGATGTCTATCGAGCGGGTAGCGATCAATATCAATGACGCACGCATCCCCGACAACCTCGGGCAGCAACCGATTGATACGCCAGTGGTAGCCGGTGGCCCGGCTGCATACTTCTCGACATTGCCGATCAAGGCCATGGTCAAGGCGCTGCGTGACGCGGGGGTGGCGGCTGCCGTTTCGCAAACGGCGGGCACGTTCGTGTGCAATCAGGTGTTCTACCTTTTGCAGCACCGGCTGGTCGAGGCCGGGGTGCGCAGTGGGTTTATCCATGTGCCGAGCGCGCCGCCGGCCGACCAGCCGCCTTTGGTTGAGGCCTTGCGACTGGCGGTCTCGACGGCCTGGCTAACCCAAACGGATGTGCGGGAAACAGGCGGGCAGGTGAGCTGACGGTCGGGCTGTGAATGGAGTCATTCGTGGGGCAACTTCGACTATAGTTCACAGGTGTATCCACCTTGGAAAACCATCATGATCAAGTACCCGAAGTTCGTATCTGTCGTGTTGTCCCTCGCGCTGTTTGCGGGTAGCGGTCTTGCCTTGGCCGATCCCGGTAATGGCAAGGGGCAGGGTAATAACCAAGGGGGGCAGGGCCAGGGTAACAAGGGCGGTCAGGGGCAGGGCAATAACAAAGGCAATAACCCCGCAGGGCAGGCCTACGACAAGCCCAAGGGCAAGGGCGGCTCAGGTGGTCACGGCCCCAGCGTTGACCGAGGGAGCGTATTGAATGTGCTCGGCGGTTATCGCGATTACTGGAGCCCGGGGCCTGCATTGCCGCCGGGGATCCAGAAGAACCTGGCGCGCGGCAAGCCGCTGCCACCCGGTATCGCCAAGAAACTCGATGGTCGCCTGCTGGGGCGGCTGCCGCACTACGACGGTTATGAATGGCAGCAAGCGGGAACCGATTTGATTCTGGTCGCCATCGCCAGCGGCATCATCTACGAAGTACTTAATGGCGCCTTTGATTGAGCGGAAAACCCCTCACGTCTCCTGCGCGGGGAAAAACAATTCAAAGCACGTCACGCCGTCTTCACTGCTGACGCCATACCGACCGTTATGCAGCTGCATGATGGTCGCCACAATCGACAATCCCAGTCCATTGGACTGGGATGAACATTCACGGGATTCATCCACCCGGTAAAAGCGTTCGAACAGCCTGGGCAAATGCTCCGCGGCAATGGTTGCACCCTGGTTGCTGACCTTGATGCAAGTGCCCTCGACTGTCGGGACGGCCCGGATGCTCAGCTCGGTGTTCGGCGCGCCATACTTGATGGCATTGGCGCACAGGTTCGCCAGGGCCCGGCGCAGCAGCATCGGTTCCGCCCAGATCACACCTTCGCCCACGCCAACGATGTGCATACCCACATCACCGGCCAAGCCCTCGAAATAATCGGCGATGCGCTCCACTTCATCGGCTGCGTCCAGCGCCTGACGTTGGCGCAAGGCGCTGGCAGGGTCGGTACGGGCCAGGAACAGCATGTTGTCGAGCATCCGTGCCAGGCGTTCAAGCTCTTCAACGTTTGAGGCCAGCAGTTGCTGATAGTCTTCAATAGTGCGGCTCTGTTGCAGCGCGACCTGGGTTTCACCGAGCAAGTTATTGATGGGGGTGCGCAGTTCATGGGCCATATCGGTGGACACCTGGCCCAGTTGAATAAAACCTTTGGCCAGCCGTTCAAGCATGGTGTTGAAGGCGTCAATCATCGGCAGCAGCTCCTTGGGCGCGCCTTGGCTGCCCAGGCGCTCGGCCAGGTTGTTCACGCCGATGCCCTGTGCGTGTCCGGCCAGGCGCCGCAAGGGCACCAGCCCACGGTGTACCAGCACATAACCAACCAAGGCGAGAATGACCGCCGCGATGCTGGCCAGGATAAAAACACTCAAGCGATAACTGGCAAGCATGGCTGTGCGTTCAGCCATCAGGCGCCCGACGGTGACTTGCAGGCTCCCCAGGTCACCGGTGTCGATGAAAGCCGCCACGGTGGCGAAGGGCACGCCATCTACGCCGGGCAAATGGTGTACGTCGGCGAGTCCAAGGGCGTGGTCTTTTGCCACGGCCGGCACGGCCGGTATTTGAATGTTGCCCGGGTTGACGAGCAATAACGGAGTCTGCCCAGGTGCAGCGATGCTCAGTACCGACTCACTGTTGCCCAGCATGTTCTGGAACAGCTGGGGCTTGGTCTTGATCAGCTCGCGGGTATTGCCGTCATTGAGCACGTTGCGCAGTTGGTTGGCGCGCGAGATCAGCGCGGCGTCGTCACGCTTGATCAGCTCACGCTCCAGCTCGTGGTATAGCGTCACGCCCAGGGTGGCCAGCAGGGCGAAGGCGAGCAGGGCAAAGATCAATGCCAGGCGCAGGGTCAGGGAATAATGGCGATCGAGCTTCATGGTTGGGTATCGAAGCGGTAGCCAATGCCCCGCACGCTGTGGATCAGTTTGAGCTGGAACGGGTCATCGATCTTCAGGCGCAGGCGGCGTACGGCAACATCGACCACATTGGTGTCGCTGTCGAAGTTCATGTCCCATACGCGTGAAGCGATCAGCGAGCGGGACAGCACCTGGTCCTGGTGGGTGGCGAACAGGTGCAGCAAGGCGAACTCCTTGTTGGTCAGGGTAATGCGCGTACCGGCGCGGGTCACACGGCGCTTGAGCACGTCAATGTGCAGGTCGGCGATGTGCAGCTGTTCTTCTTCGCGGCTCGGGCCACGTCGGTTGAGGGTGCGCAGGCGTGCAACCAGTTCGGCGAAGGAGAAGGGTTTGATCAGGTAGTCGTCGGCACCCAGTTCAAGGCCCTTGATGCGGTCGGCGATGTCATCGCGAGCGGTGAGGAACAGCACCGGTGTATCGGCCTCTTTGCGCAGGCGACGCAGCACTTCCCAGCCATCCATTTTCGGCATCATCACGTCCAGCACGATCACGTCGTATGGTGTTTCCAGGGCCAGGTGCAAACCCTCTACGCCGTCGCGCGCCAGGCTCACCGAGTGGCCCAGCTCCTGCAAGCCATTGAGCAGGTAATTGCCGGCCTTGGGTTCGTCTTCGACTACGAGGATGTTCATGGAAAGTGCCCTGCTTCAATAAGTGGCGCAAGTGTAGCCCGATCAATTGTCACTGGCGCAACCGACGCCCTGGACTTGGTAATCGAGTAGGTGTTCGCGGCCCTGATGGTCCAGGTAGCGCAAGTGCGCCGGGACAATCCCGCATTGGCCAGAGATGTCGGTGCTCGATAGCACCTTGTCGACATCCAGGTGTAGGAAGAAGCCGGTTTTGTCGTGGATGACATCGCTGGCAGACGTTACGTCGGCAGCGAAGGCAGTACCGGTGGCGAGCAAGGCGGCAAAGCCCAGGGCGAACAGTTTCATGGCGGTCTCTCTCGTGGCTGGGGGCTGCCGGGTTAGCAGTGAGTTCACAGTAACCAGGCGACCCCAACAGCCAACCAACAGGATCATGACAAGTTCGTCATTCTTGGTTCGAGCCTGGCGCGTGGGCAATGAGTGTCCGGTCGAGGAGGCTCTACGTTTACAAGCGCCGAGGTGATCCGTAGATTGCAGGGGTCCAGCTCATGAGGAAGCCGCGCAGTGTCCATCCCAACTTCATCCGTGTTCAACCGGCGTTACCGCGCTTTCCTGTTCGATATGGATGGGACCCTGCTCAACTCCATCGCTGCGGCCGAACGTGTATGGAGCATCTGGGCCGAGCGCCATGGTCTGGATGTGGAAGCGTTTCTGCCTACCATTCATGGCGCGCGCGCGATTGATACGATCACCCGCCAGGCGTTGCCGGGTGTCGATCCAGAAGTTGAAGCCCAGTGGATTACCGACGCGGAGCTCAACGATGTCGACGGCGTTGTAGCGATTCCCGGCGCAGTGGCGTTTTTGAAAGGCGTGCCCGCGGATCAATGGGCACTGGTCACGTCTGCCCCCAAGGCGCTGGCGTTACGTCGACTGCAAGCGGCAGGCATTCCCGTGCCGGCCGTGTGGGTGACGGCCGAAGATGTGGCCAACGGTAAACCCGACCCTGCGTGCTATTTATTGGGCGCGAAACGCCTGGGGGTGTCGGTTGAGGACAGCCTGGTGTTCGAAGACGCCACGGTTGGCATTCGAGCGGGTGAAGCAGCGGGGGCGGATGTTGTGGTTGTCACCTCGGCACACTTGGAGCCCATGGTGACTGCACACGCTTGCATCAACGACTATGGCGATTTATGCACCGAGCATGGCGCTGATGGCTTGTTGTCTTTGCGCAAGCTGGCGCCGTGATACGCAGCAGGTCCTCAGCGTGTGGTTTTCTGATGGGCACGATGCGCTGCGCGCTGGCATAGCTTGCGCAAGATAACTTTTTGGATGGGTTTGAGGCAGAACACCAGCAGGTAGCCGCAGAGAAGGAGCGCCAGGTCCAGCCAGGAATGGGCGTCGGGATCGGCGCCCTCGACTTCGACTCTCAGCCCATACCCAAGCGCCAGGAAGGCCACCCCGATCAGCAGGGCGATCATCCAGGATCTGGAAACAAGAGGTGGCGTCGCGACTGGCCTCATCGACGTATTCCTGAATGCACACGGATGGCAGGATAAAATGTCAGAAATTGGGCTGCGAATACTTCAACAAGTTCCAGATGCCCAGATAGTTTCATCTTGCAGCGAAGGGGCATGCTCAAAGCGCACTGGTCAGGCTGGAAGACGCGAGCAGGCCGATTGGGTTTTCGCCAGCCATTACAGTGAACGAAAGGGCTGGCTACTGGAGGCGTTTCAAGGCGTCTGGTTTTTGTCGGGTGCAGTCAGGCCGGCCTGGATGCGCTGGTAAATCTCCTCGCGATGCACGGCAACGTCCTTGGGTGCGTTGATGCCGATTCGTACTTGCTGGCCGCTAACGCCCAGAATGGTGATCGTAATGTCATCACCGATGTTTATGCTTTCACCAACTTTGCGGGTGAGTATAAGCATGGACTTCTCCTTGATTACTTTTAAGGACACATGTGTCAGACAGGGCAGGTGTCGGATGTGTGTAGCTTACTGCGAAGCGCTTCCCTGTGGCTGCCTCTTTTAGGACGCATAGAGGCGACATTAATTCCCATGGCGGCATCATACAGGTCGCGATACATCATTCGCATTGTTTAAGCCAACGTTTATGACGGCCAGAATAGACAGTGAATGGTAAAGTCGCCTCTTTATCCTCAAAGGAGCAGGGCAGTGCGTAAAGTAGCGATGGCAATTGTGGTGTTGGCGTTGGCCGGATGCGGTGAAGGTAAATCGGTCGATGCGCCCAAGGCCAAGCCTGCCGTGACCGAAAGCCTGCCACAAACCGGCGCGATTGCCGCTCAGGAATGGGATGTGCGCGTCGGCCCGCCAGACCACAAGCTGCAGGCGATCACCGACCTGACCGCCTGGTTGCTGGAGCATGGTTTCAATTTTTATATCGTGAAGGTCGACGGCAAGGATGAGGTGCTGTTGGGTCCGTTCGCAACCAAGGCCGAGGCGGAGGCCAAACAAGCCTTGCTCAACGAAAAAATGGCCCGCGCGAAGAAAACCGACACCGTGTCTGAAATTATCGAACACAACGCCGCGCAGTGACGTGCCAAGTGGGCGGCAACCCCGCCCACGTTCAACCGCAGGCCTTGAGATTCACCGGGCCGACAAACTCGTTGCCCCGTCCCATCACGCAAGCCACGGTCTGGTTGCGCTGGCGCTCCCAGGTTTGCACCGGGTAAGTCTTGTTCCAGGCTTCATACAGCTGGCGATCCTGCTTCGACAGGCGCAGGCCGTATTGCTTGCTCATATAAAAATACGTGCGTGCGATCATGCCGCGAATGGACGGGCGTGGCATGACCTTCTTGGCCTTGAAATCCACTTGGGTCAGGCACGAGCCGTACTGCCCACTTTGCACGGGCAGCCAGCCAAAGCTGAAGTTGTTACGGTCGCCATTCACTTCGCCGATGCTCGGCACCAGATTGTGCAGGTCCGCCTCGGCGCGCTTGAACACATCGTCGTGGCGCGTGCAGTTCTTTCGCCCGCCGTTTTGCCAGCATTGGCGCTGATGCCCGATTTGCCAGGCCGGCACGATGTGTTCCCACTCGATGCGCGCGGCGCGATTGGCGTTTTTGCGCGGGATGTAACCGCAGGCTTTCAAATTCACGCGGTTACCGGTGTATTTGCAGCCGCAATAGAATTCGGTCGATTGGGGGGCGTAAAGCTTCCATGCGATTTTCTTGGCTTCGCTAAAGGTGCGAGGGGCTTGGGCGTTGGCGGTTACGCTTAAAAACAGACAGCACACAGCAATAAAACGGGCACTCACAATCAATCTTCCTTCGGCACAACCCAAAAAATCTGCACGCCACCGTCATCCCGATAGGCGAGGGTGACGTTGTCGTTTTCTGCAATTTCTTCCAGTAGACGTTGCCACACGTCTTCCGGCTCATCGGGTAAACGGAAGAGCAAGGCTGCCTTGGCTTTCTGTGCGTTGGTCGAATTGATGATCTTTTGCACGCGAATAGCCAGGCGCTGATAGGCGTCAGGCGCTGCAGGTGCTGCGGAAGAGGGCTTTGCCACGGAGCATTCCTTAATTTGCTGTACGCACATACAGTATTTAACTGTAGGCGATTTCGCAACTGCTTAAATTTCAAGAAGTTCGTCTGACAGCGATTCGGGAAGTTTGTTGAGAAGGGGGAGCAATTGTGGGAGCGAGCAAGCTCGCTCCCACAGGTCGATCAGCAGTAATCAGTATTCCCAGAACATGCGTTGCAGTTCTTTGCTGTCCTGGGTCTTGGTCAGGGCTACCATGGCCAGGATGCGAGCTTTCTGCGGGTTCAGGTCCAGAGCCGCAACCCAGTCGTATTTGTCGTCTGGTTGTTCAGCGTTACGCAGAACCATACCGCCGGCGTTGACGTGGGAGGAGCGAATGATCTGTACGCCTTGCTTGCGCAATTCGACCAGCGCGGGAACGACTTTCGAGGATACCGAACCGTTACCGGTACCGGCGTGGATGATTGCCTTGGCGCCAGCTTGGGCCAGTGCTTTGTAGGCAGTGTCGCTCACGTTGCCATAGCCGTAGGCAATTTCAACGTCAGGCAGGCTCTTGATGGTCTTGATGTCGAATTCCGAATCCATGGTGTGACGCTTGGCCGGCAGGCGGAACCAGTAGGATTTGCCTTCAACGACCATGCCCAGCGGGCCCCACGGGCTCTTGAATGCCTCGGTCTTGATGTTGATCATCTTGCTGACGTCGCGACCCGATTGGATTTCGTCGTTCATGGTCACCAGCACGCCTTTGCCCCGCGCATCCTTGCTACCTGCGACAGCGACTGCGTTATACAGGTTGAGCATACCGTCAGCCGACATGGCGGTACCTGGACGCATGGAGCCGACCACGACGATAGGCTTGTCGGTTTTTTCTACCAGGTTCAGGAAGTAGGCAGTTTCTTCAAGGGTGTCGGTGCCGTGAGTGATCACGATGCCATCCACGTCTTTGCTGTCAGCCAGTTCTGCGACGCGGCGACCCAGTTGCAGCAGGTTTTCGTTGTTGATGCTTTCCGAAGCAATTTGCATCACTTGTTCGCCGCGTACGTTGGCGATCTGGCTAAGCTCAGGAACGCCGGCGATCAGTTGTTCGATGCCGACTTTGGCTGCCTGGTACGTAGCACTGTTGGCTGCACTGGCGCCGGCGCCAGCAATGGTGCCGCCTGTGGCAAGGATCACTACGTTGGACAGTTTGGTTTTGTTTTCGACTTCTTTTGCCTGTGCGGCAAGGGGGAACAGCAGCAGCAGGGCCATGGCGCCCGGGACAAAGTTCTTCAATGCAGATTTCATTATTTTTCTCTCTGGTTTTTGATGAGTGCTGTAGCCGGTTCATCTAGAACACCCGGGCGGTTCTGAACGCCGCGAGGTGCAGGGGAAAAGCAGGATTTGTACCAGGCTGAGTGTGTGGTTCTTCTTAAATTAACGTATTGATTTAAAACAACTTATGAGATTTTTTAAACTTGTTTTGAGTGAGTGGCGTCCGGCTTTCCGAACGGTTGAGGGGTGGTGTGTTCGGTAGTCCGACAGCCCTGTCACAAAATTCGAGTGCGATTAGCGTCAACACCTGTCGTTTTAGAGAGTGCGAGAAAGAGGTGGCCTTAAACGTTTCAGTCCCCAAGGTTGGTTGGACCAGGCCGAGGGCATGGGATTGAAAGGCCAGTTTCTACCGTTGACAAATCCCGACAAGGTTCTCATAGTTTGCTCAACGCAAACGTTTGCGAGATGTTTCACGAGCGCTCCAGGAGTATCGTGACAGCTCGCATCAGCCGCCCGGGTGGGAGGGCCGCCGAAGAGGTCTTCGGTGCAAGCGTTGCTCACAATAATCATAAGATCGGAGTGAACCCATGAAGCTGCCATTCGCTGGACGTCTTCTTGCTGTCGCTGTGCTTGCCGCATCCGCTGCTTTGCCTCTCTCTTCTGCACTTGCTGATGACGCTGCCAAAACACCTACTGTTGGTTTGGTCATGAAGTCCCTGGCCAATGAGTTCTTCGTCACCATGACCGACGGTGCCAAGGACTACCAGAAAGCGCACCCAGCAGAGTTCAAGCTGATCTCCAACGGGATCAAGAACGAAACAGACACCAGTGCGCAGATCGCCATCGTCAACGAGATGATCAACTCCAAGGTAGACGCGCTTGTCATTGCTCCCGCCGACTCCAAGGCGCTCGCCAGTGTGCTGAAGAAGGCTTCTGATGCCGGTATCAAGGTCGTCAACATCGACAATCGCCTGGACCCGGAGGTACTCAAAAGCAAAAACCTCGATATCCCGTTCGTAGGTCCGGACAACCGCAAAGGCTCCAAGCTGGTGGGCGACTACCTGGCCAAGCAACTGGCCGCGGGTGACAAGGTTGGCATCATCGAAGGCGTACCCACCACGACTAACGCCCAGCAGCGCACCGCAGGCTTCAAGGATGCGATGGACGCTGCAGGCATGAAGATTGTTTCCACCCAATCCGGCAACTGGGAAATCGACCAGGGCAACAAGATTGCTGCAGCGATGCTGAGCGAAACGCCGGACATCAAGGCGCTGCTGGCCGGTAACGACAACATGGCCCTGGGCGCTGTCTCCGCCGTGCGTGCGGCAGGCAAGGCGGGCAAGGTATTGGTGGTGGGCTACGACAACATTGATGCGATCAAGCCAATGCTCAAGGATGGTCGTGTGTTGGCCACCGCTGACCAGGCTGCCGCGCAACAAGCGGTATTCGGTATCCAGAACGCACTGAAGCTGGTCAAGGGTGAGAAGGTCGATGCCAAAGATGGCGTGATCGAAACCCCGGTCGAACTCGTCATCAAGCAGTAATCCCGGCAGTACCCAACAGCGCTCGCTCGTCCTGAGCGGGCGCCTGGAGATTTTCCTATGTCATCTTCCGCCCCGAACGCTGTCCTCTCGGTCAGCGGTATCGGCAAGACCTATGCCCAGCCGGTTCTGTCCGACATCACCCTGACGCTCAATCGCGGGGAAGTGCTCGCGCTGACCGGTGAGAACGGCGCAGGCAAAAGTACCTTGTCGAAGATCATCGGCGGCCTGGTCACACCGACTACCGGGCACATGCAGTTCAACGGTCAGGAGTACTGCCCCGCCAGCCGCACCCAGGCCGAAGCCTTGGGCGTGCGCATGGTCATGCAGGAACTCAACCTGCTGCCGACCCTGACGGTGGCTGAAAACCTGTTTCTGGATAACCTGCCGAGCAACTGTGGCTGGATCAGCCGCAAGCAACTGCGCAAAGCCGCGATCGAGGCCATGGCTCAAGTTGGCCTGGATGCGATCGACCCCGACACCTTGGTTGGCAGCCTGGGCATTGGCCACCAGCAAATGGTCGAGATTGCGCGCAACCTGATCGGCGACTGCCACGTCCTGATTCTCGACGAACCCACGGCCATGCTCACCGCCCGTGAAGTCGAGATGCTGTTTGAGCAAATTACCCGTCTGCAGGCCCGGGGCGTGGCGATCATTTATATTTCACACCGGCTGGAAGAACTGGCCCGTGTCGCCCAGCGCATTGCGGTACTGCGCGACGGCAAGCTGGTCTGCGTCGAGCCGATGGCCAATTACAACAGTGAGCAACTGGTGACCTTGATGGTCGGTCGCGAGCTGGGCGAACACATTGACCTGGGCCCGCGCACCATCGGCGAACCGGCCCTGACGGTGAAGGGCCTGAGCCGTTCGGACAAGGTTCGCGACGTGTCCTTTGAAGTGCGCGCCGGTGAGATCTACGGTATTTCCGGACTGATCGGCGCCGGCCGCACTGAGTTGCTGCGCCTGATCTTCGGTGCCGACCAGGCCGACAGCGGCACCGTGGCCCTGGGTTCGCCGGCCAGGGTGGTCAGTATTCGCTCGCCAGTGGATGCGGTTGGTCATGGTATCGCCCTGATCACCGAGGACCGCAAGGGCGAGGGCCTGCTGCTGACCCAATCGATCAGCGCCAATATAGCCTTGGGCAACATGCCGGAAATTTCCGGCGGTGGCGTCGTCAATAGCCGCAACGAAACCGCCCTGGCCAAACGCCAGATCGACGCCATGCGTATCCGCAGTTCCAGCCCGGGGCAATTGGTGTCCGAGTTGTCGGGTGGCAACCAGCAAAAAGTAGTGATTGGCCGCTGGCTGGAGCGCGATTGCGCAGTAATGCTGTTCGATGAGCCCACCCGAGGCATCGACGTCGGCGCCAAGTTCGACATTTATGCGTTGCTTGGCGAACTGACTCGCCAGGGCAAAGCCTTGGTGGTGGTGTCCAGCGACCTGCGTGAACTGATGCTGATCTGTGATCGCATCGGGGTGTTGTCCGCGGGGCGCCTGATCGAGACCTTCGAGCGTGACAGCTGGACCCAGGACGAATTGCTCGCCGCCGCCTTTGCCGGCTATCAGAAACGTGATGCGCTGCTCAATGAGGCAGCGCCTAGGAATACCCCATGAAAACAAGCATTTCCTCCGGTAAAACTGGCGGCAACTTCTATGGCCTGGGTACTTACCTGGGGCTGGCGGGTGCCTTGCTGGCGATGATTGCGCTGTTCTCGGTACTCAGCGACCACTTCCTGTCCTACGACACCTTCAGCACCCTGGCCAACCAGATTCCGGACCTGATGGTGCTGGCGGTGGGCATGACCTTCATCCTGATCATCGGCGGTATCGACCTGTCGGTAGGTTCGGTGCTGGCATTGGCGGCATCGGCGGTCAGCGTGGCAATCCTGGGCTGGGGCTGGAGCGTGTTACCGGCTGCGCTACTGGGCATGGGCTGCGCTGCATTGGCCGGGACCATCACCGGCTCCATCACCGTGGCCTGGCGTATCCCGTCATTTATCGTGTCTTTGGGGGTGCTGGAGATGGCCCGGGGCGTGGCCTATCAAATGACGGGCTCGCGCACCGCTTATATCGGTGACTCGTTTGCCTGGCTGTCCAACCCGATTGCTTTCGGTATTTCCCCGTCGTTCATCATTGCGCTGCTGGTGATCATTGCGGCTCAGTTGGTGCTGACCCGCACTGTCTTCGGGCGCTACCTGATCGGCATCGGCACTAACGAAGAAGCAGTGCGCCTGGCTGGCATTAATCCCAAGCCATACAAGATTCTGGTGTTCAGCCTGATGGGCCTGTTGGCCGGTGTAGCTGCGCTGTTCCAGATCTCGCGCCTGGAGGCGGCAGACCCGAATGCAGGTTCAGGCCTGGAGCTGCAGGTAATCGCCGCGGTGGTAATCGGCGGCACTAGCCTGATGGGCGGGCGCGGTTCGGTCATCAGTACGTTCTTCGGTGTATTGATCATTTCGGTATTGGCGGCGGGGCTTGCGCAGATCGGCGCTACGGAACCCACCAAACGCATCATTACCGGTGCTGTGATCGTGATCGCCGTGGTCCTCGATACTTACCGCAGCCAGCGCGCCAGTCGGCGGGGCTGAGTCATGGCAACGATCAAGGATGTGGCAGCGCTTGCAGGTATTTCCTACACCACCGTGTCCCATGTGGTGAACAAGACGCGTCCGGTCAGCGAGCCGGTCCGCATCAAGGTCGAGGCGGCGATCAAACAGCTGGACTACGTGCCCAGCGCCGTGGCGCGTTCGCTCAAGGCCAAGACCACGGCCACCATTGGCCTGTTGGTGCCCAATAGCCTCAACCCGTATTTTGCCGAGCTTGCGCGGGGCATCGAGGATTATTGCGAGCGTAATGGCTACTGCGTGATCCTCTGCAACTCCGACGACGACGCGGAAAAACAGCGCAGTTATTTGCGCGTGTTGCTCGAAAAACGCGTCGACGGCTTGATCGTGACGTCGGTGGGCGGCGATGACAGTGGCCTGGCGGCGGGCTTGAGTGCAGTGCGCACGCCCATGGTGATTGTCGACAGGGCCCTGGATGGCATCGATGTCGATCTGGTGCGCATCGACCACGAACAGGGCGCCTACCTTGCGACCTGGCACTTGCTGGAGTTGGGCCATCGGGATATCGCCTGTATCGGCGGCCCGGGGCATACCCGCGTGGCACAAATGCGCCTGGCGGGTTACCAGCGTGCATTGCGCGAGGCGGGTGTCGAGGTGTTGGCCAGCCGGATCCTGGAAAGCGATTTCACCAGCACGGGGGGGTATGCCGCAGCCGTGCAATTGTTAGCGCAAAACCCGCCCAGCGCGATTTTCGCCAGCAACGATATGATTGGTTTCGGCGTGCTGCGCGCAGCCGCAGAACGCAGCATCCGCGTGCCGGCCGAGTTGTCGGTGATCGGTTTCGATGACATTCAGATGGGACGCTACGTCTATCCTGCGCTGACCACGGTCGGGCAGTCGATCCTGCAATTGGGCGAGACGGCGGCCGAATTATTATTGCAACGAATAGCAACACCCCAACGGTCGATCGATCAACGCATCGTGACGCCAAGTATCGTTTTGCGTGAGTCGACGGCGCCATTGGCCGGTGTGTTCGCCCAATACCGCTGAACCGAATTGATGAGTACTGATGTATGCCAGCAAAAGTAGTGGTAGTAGGCAGCTTGAACATGGACCTGGTCACCCGGGCCAGTCGCTTGCCGCGTGCCGGTGAAACCCTGATCGGCCAGAGCTTTTCCACCGTTGCGGGTGGCAAGGGCGCCAACCAGGCGGTGGCATCGGCGCGGCTGGGGGCCAGTGTTGCGATGATCGGATGCGTGGGCACCGATGCCTATGGCAGTCAGTTGCGTGATGCACTGCTGGTGGAAGGGATCGATTGCCAGGCGGTCAGCACCGTAGAGGGCTCCAGTGGTGTGGCATTGATCGTGGTGGATGACAGCAGCCAGAATGCGATTGTCATTGTGGCCGGCAGCAACGGTGAGTTGACGCCCGCGTCTCTGCAAGCGTGCGACGCTGTGCTGCAGGCGGCAGACGTGATCATCTGCCAGCTTGAAGTGCCGATGGACACCGTTGGTCATGCGCTCAAGCGCGGCCGCGAACTGGGCAAGACAGTCATCCTCAATCCGGCGCCCGCGAGTGGGCCTTTGCCCGCTCAGTGGTATGCCTCGATCGATTACCTGATCCCCAATGAAAGTGAAGCCACCGCCCTGAGCGGTGTCACCGTCGACTCGCTCGACAGCGCCAAGGTCGCCGCGACAGCGCTGATCAAGGCGGGGGCGGGTAAAGTCATCATTACGCTTGGCGCCCAGGGCGCACTGTTCGCCGACGGTAGCAGCTTCGAGCATCTGTTGGCGCCGAAGGTCAAGGCGGTGGACACCACAGCCGCTGGCGATACCTTCGTCGGTGGCTTTGCCGCTGCACTGGCCGCGGGCAAGAGCGAAGCCGAGGCGATCCGTTTTGGCCAGGTAGCGGCGGCGTTGTCTGTGACCCGCGCCGGCGCTCAGCCTTCCATTCCTACGCTGCACGACGTACAAGGTTTTGTGCCCTCATGAAAAAGACACCTTTGCTCAATATCGCCCTGTCACGCGTGATCGCGTCCCTGGGCCATGGTGATGTGCTGGTCATCGGCGATGCCGGTTTGCCGGTGCCGCCCGGCGTGGAGTTGATCGACCTGGCACTGACCCAGGGCATTCCGGATTTCATCAGCACGTTGCGCATTGTGCTCAGTGAGATGCAGGTTGAAAGCCACGTGCTCGCGGAAGAAATCCTGCTCAAGCAACCGCCGGCGCTGAGCGCGCTCAATGCGCTGACAGAGCAGGCAGCGCTGGGTGAGCGGCGGCTGCTCAGCCATGAAGAATTCAAGCAACTGAGCCGCACAGCACGCGCGGTTGTGCGTACCGGCGAGTGCCAGCCTTACTGCAATATCGCGCTGGTATCCGGTGTAACGTTTTAGCGTCCCCCCAATGACAAGGAGTGCTTTATGCAACGTGGTCTACCCATCCTGAAAAACCTGTTCCGGAGTGTTCTGCTTTTGTCCGCACTCACAGCTGCAAGCGCCCAGGCGGCGGAAAAAATCGACCTGATCATCGATACCGACCCTGGGGCCGATGACGTGGTGGCGCTGCTGTTCGCCATGGCCTCGCCGGAGGAGCTGAGCATTCGTGCGCTGACCACCGTCGCCGGTAATGTGCGTCTGGACAAGACCTCCCGCAATGCGCGTCTGGCGCGCGAGTGGGCAGGGCGTGAGGACATTCCGGTGTACGCAGGTGCGCCGGCGCCTCTGTTGCGCAAGCCGATCTACGCCGAGAATATCCATGGCAAAGAGGGCATCTCCGGCGTCACCGTGCACGAGCCGAAAAAAGGCCTGGCCGAAGGTAATGCCGTTGACTACCTGATCAAGACGCTGAGCACCGCCAAACCGCACAGCATCACCATCGCCATGCTCGGTCCGCAGACCAACCTCGCGCTGGCACTGACCCAGGCGCCGGAAATCACCCAGGGCATCAAGGAAGTGGTGGTGATGGGTGGTGCGCACTTCAATGGCGGTAATATCACGCCCGTGGCCGAGTTCAACCTGTTCGCCGATCCGGTGGCCGCTGAGATTGTGCTCAAAAGTGGAGTGAAGTTGACCTACCTGCCGTTGGACGTGACCCATAAAGTCCTCACCAGCGACGCCCGCCTGAAGAAGATTGCGGACCTGAACAACAACGCGAGCAAGGTCGTCAGCAGTATTCTGAATGAGTACGTCAAAGGCGACATGGAGCATTACGGCATTCCGGGTGGCCCGGTCCACGACGCTACCGTGGTTGCCTACCTGCTCAAACCATCGCTGTTCAGCGGTCGTCAGGCCAATATGGTCGTCGACAGCCGCGAAGGCCCAACCTTTGGCCAGACCATCGTCGATTGGTACGACGGCCTCAAGCAGGAGAAGAATGTGTACTGGGTCGAGAACGGCGACGCCCAGGGCTTCTTCGATCTGCTGACCGAGCGTCTGGCGCGTTTGAAGTAATACGTTTTACCGGTCGGCGTTCGTCGGCCGGTTCTTATTCTTGTGCGCCCATGTAGTCGGCCGGGTATTTCTCGAATACCTGGCCGATGAACGCTTGTGCCGCCTGGGTTCCCAGTTCCTTGACCAACAGATCGATACCAATGATCGCCAGTTCTTCGGGGCTGCCGGGGCTATAGGAGCTTTGCCCCTGGGGCCACTTGGCTTTGATATCGGCTTGGAGCGTTACGGTGGTCATGGAAATCTCACGGCTGAAAGTACTGGGCAATGCGCTGGAGCGCGGTTCCAGCGGCGCAGTTAACCATTTTGCGCGGCTTTTGGCACTGCTACTTAGGCATGAAGGAGGGGGTATGCGACACTGTTGGCTTGTTTAACAGCCGGGAAACACCGCGTGCAGATCGATCTGAACAAGCCTGAGAACCTGACGCTGGATGCCGTGCGCCAACTGCTTGCCCACGCCAGTGACGACGTACATACCCAGCTTCGGGTAACCAGGGCTGGTATTGCCTATATTTCTTCCGGCGTAGTCGGTGGAGCTCAGATAGATGGCCTGCTGTTTCGTCTGGAGACCTGGGCCAAGGGTTCTGGCTATGTCGGCATTGTGGCGGCCAGCGATGAGGTCTGGGTCATGCAGATCTTCAACGCGCTGAAACAGAACTGGCCATACCCACCATCTGACTACATCGACATCTACTGAGTGCGTTCATATCTAGTCACGATTGACTGGGCGATTGCCCCGCGCGAGTCAGGCAGACTTGCGCGCAGGCGATTAACGTCTTGAAACCAATCGTTCATATCGCTGTCGCACGATCTCTGTCCATTTTTTATCATAGGAGGCTTCATGCCTTGGAAGCTCGCTTCATTCGGTACTTTGTTGGCAGCACTCGCATTGGCGGGTTGCAGCACCCCGGGTGCCTCTGAGCCAGGCAAAGACGCCACCGTGACCGATGCCGGTCATAGCCGCTGTGAGTCGAAGGCCGCCGAGTTCGCAATCGGCCAGAAAGCCTCGCCGCAGTTGCTGGAGCAGGCTCGTACCCGTGCTGGCGCGCAGAATGCACGCATCCTCAAGCCCAACGATATGATTACCCTGGAATATCGTTCTGACCGCCTGAACCTCAACACTGACAACAACCTGGTGATCACGCGGGTCAATTGCGGCTGACAGCTTCGGCTTTTGCATCGCCCATAAAAAACCCCGTCACATGGACGGGGTTTTTTTTAGCTCAGCGGAGAATTACTCGCCGCGAACCTGTGCAGCTTGCATACCCTTTTGGCCTTTCTCAGCCACGAAGGAAACGGTTTGGCCTTCTTTCAGGCTTTTGAAACCGTCGCTTTCGATAGCTTTGAAGTGTACGAACAGGTCGTCACCGCCACCTTGAGGAGTGATGAAGCCGAAGCCTTTTTCATCGTTGAACCATTTAACGGTGCCGGTTTGGCGATTAGACATGGTGTATCTCCAAGAAACATATATTTTCAGTAGTGCTGTGCTGCTCAGGCCAACTGGGCACACTGGGCTATCATAGTCGAAATGTTCGACTTGGGAGCCCCCCCAAGGCATTGTTTGCTAATCAATCGCGTTGCATCTGATCCCTGGATCGGCGCAAAGCCCCGATCTACGGGGCTTTGCGCTGAAATATCAACTGTTAAAAAAAGCCGTAAAACCTGCATAATTTGTGTGAAATGGCAGTTTTCAGGCCATTTTTCCAGCGATATGGTCGTCAGATCAGTGGTCAATCTTACTTTTTCTTCACGACTTTGCAGGACGAAATAGCCGCTACCGCTTTGTTCTTAAGCTCAGGGCTGGCGTTCTGATTGGTCATCAGTTCCTTGATCTCGGCAGTGCTCAATTCGGCATTGATCTTGTCAGCACCACATTCGCAGTGAGCTTTGGCAGTTTTGGCGTCTACGTTCTGACTCGCGGCGGCACTGCAGTCGCTCACAAAGCTGTCACGGGCACCGGCTGGCCAATTGGACGGGGCTGCAGCCTGCGCGCCGAGGGAAAGGAGGCTCAGGGTAGCGGCGACAGCGAGGGTAGAGGTGAAACGCATCATGGGATGCTCCTTTGGGTCGAGGACGAACGGCGATTCTCAGTGGGTTGGAGGCCCGACGTACAGCTCAAGTTCACTTTGCAGCTATAAAGCCTTGAATTGCGCTATACACAAAGCTTCGTCGGCGCGATGACCGTTCATCTGTGCTAGCATCGTGGGCTTGGCTAGTTTCAGGCGCGTCAATTACCGCCTTGCCATGTTTCTTTTTAGCTCAATCCAGTCACTCTGGTTCGATTATCGGTTGGCCGAAAGGCTCCTGCCGCTGTAAGGCAGGCGTTCATCACTGAACGGCCTGGTGTTGGATCTTGTACTGGCTCATCCCAACCCACGTGACCTTTGGTAGGGGTCACCACTAGGAGAGGAGGCGCCATGCCAACTATTACTCTACCCGACGGCAGTCAACGTTCATTCGATCATTCGGTTTCCGTAGCCGAAGTCGCCGCATCCATTGGTGCAGGCTTGGCCAAGGCCACCGTGGCCGGCAAGGTCGACGGCAAACTGGTCGACGCCAGTGACCTGATCACTTGCGATGCCAGCCTGCAAATCATCACGCCCAAGGATCAAGAGGGGCTGGAGATCATTCGCCACTCTTGCGCGCACCTGATTGGCCATGCGGTCAAGCAGCTGTACCCAACCGCCAAGATGGTGATCGGCCCGGTAATCGAAGAAGGCTTCTATTACGACATCGCCTATGAGCGTCCTTTTACACCGGACGACCTGGCGGCCATCGAGCAGCGCATGCACGCGCTGATTGAAAAAGATTACGACGTCATCAAGAAAGTCACCCCGCGTGCCGAAGTGATCGACGTGTTTACCGCGCGTGGTGAAGATTACAAGCTGCGCCTGGTGGAAGACATGCCGGACGAGCAGGCCATGGGCTTGTACTACCACGAAGAATACGTCGACATGTGCCGTGGCCCACACGTGCCGAACACGCGTTTCCTCAAGTCGTTCAAGCTGACCAAGCTGTCCGGTGCCTACTGGCGCGGTGATGCCAAGAACGAACAGCTGCAACGGATCTACGGCACGGCCTGGGCTGACAAGAAACAGCTGGCCGCCTACATCCAGCGCATTGAAGAAGCTGAAAAGCGCGACCACCGCAAGATCGGCAAGCGCCTGAACCTGTTCCACCTTCAGGAAGAAGCGCCGGGCATGGTGTTCTGGCACCCGAATGGCTGGACCCTGTACCAGGTGCTTGAGCAGTACATGCGCAAGGTTCAGCGCGACAACGGTTACCTGGAGATCAAGACCCCGCAGGTCGTTGATCGCAGCCTGTGGGAGAAATCCGGGCACTGGGCCAACTACGCCGACAACATGTTCACCACCCAGTCGGAAAACCGCGACTACGCCATCAAGCCGATGAACTGCCCATGCCACGTGCAGGTGTTCAATCAAGGCCTGAAGAGCTACCGCGAGTTGCCGATGCGCCTGGCCGAGTTCGGTGCCTGCCACCGCAACGAGCCATCCGGTGCACTGCACGGCATCATGCGTGTGCGCGGTTTTACTCAGGACGACGCCCACATCTTCTGCACCGAAGAGCAGATGCAGGCTGAATCCGCCGCGTTCATCAAGCTGACCATGGACGTTTATCGCGATTTCGGCTTTACCGAAGTTGAAATGAAGCTGTCCACTCGTCCGGAAAAACGCGTTGGTTCCGACGAGCTGTGGGATCGCGCCGAAGCGGCACTGGCCGCAGCACTCGACAGTGCGGGCCTTGCGTACGACCTGCAGCCGGGGGAGGGCGCGTTCTACGGTCCGAAGATCGAGTTCTCGCTCAAAGATTGCCTTGGCCGTGTCTGGCAGTGTGGTACCCTGCAGCTCGATTTTAACCTGCCGATCCGTCTGGGAGCCGAATACGTCTCCGAAGACAACAGCCGTAAACACCCGGTTATGCTGCACCGGGCGATCCTCGGTTCGTTCGAGCGGTTCGTCGGTATCCTGATCGAGCACTACGAGGGCGCGTTCCCTGCGTGGCTGGCTCCGACCCAGGCAGTGATCATGAATATCACTGATAAACAGGCAGATTTTGCCGCCGAAGTTGAAAAAACTCTCAACGAAAGCGGATTTCGTGCCAAGTCCGACTTGAGAAATGAAAAGATCGGCTTTAAAATCCGCGAGCATACTTTGCTCAAGGTTCCCTATCTTTTGGTTATCGGAGATCGGGAAGTCGAGATGCAGACTGTCGCTGTGCGTACTCGTGAAGGTGCTGACCTGGGCTCGATGCCCGTCGCCCAGTTCGCTGAGTTCCTCGCGCAAGCGGTTTCCCGGCGTGGTCGCCCAGATTCGGAGTAATTATTATTAAGCGTGAAATGAGACAAGATAAACGAGCTGCACCGAAAGCCCCGATCAACGAGAATATCTCGGCACGCGAGGTTCGGTTAATTGGGGCTGAGGGTGAGCAGCTTGGGATTGTGTCAATTGAAGACGCGCTTCTTAAGGCTGAAGAAGCCAAGCTCGATTTGGTGGAAATTTCCGCCGATGCTGTACCGCCTGTCTGCAAGCTGATGGACTACGGCAAATCGATCTTCGAGAAGAAGAAGCAGATTGCCGCAGCCAAGAAAAACCAGAAGCAGATCCAGGTTAAAGAAATCAAGTTTCGTCCAGGGACGGAGGAAGGGGATTACCAGGTAAAACTGCGCAACCTGGTACGTTTCCTGAGTGATGGGGACAGGGCCAAGGTATCCTTGCGATTCCGCGGCCGTGAGATGGCCCACCAGGAGCTGGGGATGGAACTCCTCAAGCGGGTTGAAGCTGACCTGCTCGAGTACGGTTCGGTCGAACAGCATCCTAAGATGGAAGGACGCCAACTGATCATGGTCATCGCCCCGAAAAAGAAGAAGTAATCAACAGGGCACGGCAGGCCTTCTGATTATGTTTATCAACTGAATGCGGAGTATCCGAACATGCCAAAGATGAAGACTAAAAGTGGTGCTGCTAAGCGGTTTCTGAAAACTGCTAACGGTATCAAGCACAAGCACGCTTTCAAGAGCCACATCCTGACCAAAATGTCGACCAAGCGTAAGCGTCAACTGCGCGGTAGCAGCTTGCTGCATCCGTCTGACGTGGCAAAAGTCGAGCGCATGCTGCGCCTTCGTTAATTTTTGGATCAAGACTAGAGGAAGTAACTCATGGCTCGTGTAAAGCGTGGCGTCATTGCCCGTAAACGTCACAAAAAAATTCTGAAACTTGCTAAAGGCTACTACGGCGCGCGTTCACGCGTATTCCGTGTTGCCAAGCAAGCGGTAATCAAGGCAGGCCAGTACGCCTACCGTGACCGTCGTCAGAAAAAACGTCAGTTCCGCGCTCTGTGGATCGCTCGTATCAACGCTGGTGCACGTGTTAACGGTCTGTCCTACAGCCGTTTCATCGCTGGCCTGAAGAAAGCGTCCATCGAAATCGACCGTAAGGTTCTGGCTGAACTGGCCGTGAACGAAAAAGCGGTGTTTGCTGCGATTGTCGAGAAAGCTAAAGCCTCCTTGGCTTAAGTACCCCCGACAGTCATCCTGGGTTACTCCTGTAGCCCAAGGTGGTAAACGTCATAAATAGGGGAAGAGCCTTCAAGCTCTTCCCCTATTTTGTATCTGGAGTCTGTACATGGAAAACCTGGACGCGCTCGTTGCCCAAGCCCTTGAGGCCGTGCAAAGCGCTGAAGATGTAAATGCCCTGGAGCAAATCCGGGTTCACTACCTTGGCAAGAAAGGTGAATTGACTCAGGTGATGAAGACCCTGGGAAATTTGCCCGCTGAAGAACGTCCGCAAGTCGGTGCGTTGATCAACGTTGCCAAGGAACGTGTCACAGAGGTGCTCAATGCGCGCAAGGCGTCGCTCGAGGAGGCCGATCTAGCGGCCAAGCTCGCCGCCGAGTCCATTGACGTGACCTTGCCTGGCCGTGGTCAGGCCTCGGGCGGCCTGCATCCGATTACCCGGACTCTGGAACGTATCGAGCAGTTCTTCACCCACATCGGCTACGGCATTGCCGAAGGCCCTGAGGTAGAAGACGATTATCACAACTTCGAGGCGCTCAACATCCCAGGCCATCACCCGGCCCGGTCGATGCACGACACCTTCTATTTCAACGCGAACATGCTGTTGCGCACCCATACCTCGCCGGTACAGGTCCGCACCATGGAAGCGAACAAGCCGCCGATCCGCATTGTCTGCCCAGGCCGTGTGTACCGTAGCGACTCGGATATCACCCACTCGCCGATGTTCCACCAGGTCGAAGGCCTGCTGGTGGATCGCGATATCAATTTTGCCGACCTCAAGGGCACCATCGAAGAATTCCTGCGGGTGTTCTTCGAGAAAGAGCTGGCGGTGCGTTTCCGTCCATCGTTCTTCCCGTTCACCGAGCCGTCCGCTGAAGTCGACATGGAATGCGTGATGTGTAGCGGTAAAGGTTGCCGCGTCTGCAAGCAGACCGGTTGGCTGGAAGTCATGGGTTGCGGCATGGTCCACCCTAACGTGCTGCGCATGTCCGGGATCGATCCGGAAGAGTTCTCGGGCTTTGCCTTCGGCATGGGCGTTGAGCGTCTGGCCATGCTGCGTTACGGCGTGAACGACTTGCGTCTGTTCTTCGACAACGACTTGCGGTTCCTCGCGCAATTTCGCTAGTCGTAACGAATCTTTAGGAGAGCAGGATGAAATTCAGTGAACAATGGCTGCGTGGCTGGGTAAGCCCGCAGGTAGATCGCGACGCGCTGGTTGCGCGTCTGTCGATGGCCGGTCTTGAGGTCGATAGCGTTACCCCGGCCGCCGGTGTTTTCAGTGGCGTGGTAGTAGGCGAAGTGCTGAGCACCGAGCAACACCCTGATGCCGATAAATTGCGTGTGTGCCAGGTCAGTAACGGTTCGGAAACCTTTCAGGTCGTGTGCGGAGCGCCTAATGTGCGCCCGGGCCTGAAGATCCCGTTTGCCATGATCGGTGCCCAACTGCCTGGCGACTTCAAGATCAAGAAGGCCAAGCTGCGTGGTGTCGAGTCCAACGGCATGTTGTGCTCTCAGGCTGAGTTGCAGGTAGGCGAGGGCAATGATGGCCTGATGGAGCTGCCGGCCGACGCGCCTGTGGGTCAGGACATCCGGGTTTACCTGGAACTGGAAGACGCCAGCATCGAGGTCGACCTGACCCCGAACCGCGGCGACTGCCTGTCCCTGGCCGGTCTGGCCCGTGAAGTGGGCGCGCTGTACAACGCTCCTGTCACCCGTCCGGCGGTTGCTGTTGTGCCGCCGGTGCATGACGAAGTTCGCTCCATCGAAGTGCTCGCGCCGAACGCCTGCCCACGTTACCTGGGGCGTGTGGTCCGTAACGTCGACCTGTCCAGGCCGACCCCGCTGTGGATGGTCGAGCGCCTGCGTCGCGCCGACGTGCGCAGCATCGACGCCGCCGTCGACATCACCAACTATGTGATGTTGGAGCTGGGTCAGCCGCTGCACGCCTTCGATCTCGCCGAAATCAACGGTGGCATCCGCGTGCGCATGGCCGAGGAAGGCGAAAAGCTGGTGCTGCTCGACGGTCAGGAAGTCAGCCTGCGTGCCGACACCCTGGTTATCGCCGACCACTCTCGCGCCCTGGCAATTGCCGGCGTGATGGGGGGCGAGCACAGCGGTGTATCCGCGACCACTCGTGACGTATTCCTTGAAAGCGCGTTCTTTGACCAGATCGCCATCGCAGGCAAGGCCCGTTCCTATGGCCTGCACACCGATGCTTCGCACCGCTATGAGCGTGGCGTGGACTGGAATCTCGCCCGTGAAGCCATGGAGCGCGCCACCGGCCTGCTGCTGGAAATCACCGGTGGCGAAGCCGGCCCGATCACCGAAACCGTCAGCGAACAGTACCTGCCGTCGATTGCGCCGATCACCTTGCGTGCCAAAAGCGTTGAGCAGATGCTCGGCTTAGTCATCGAGCCGGCTGAAATCGAGCAACTGCTGTCCGCGCTCGGCCTGGGTATTTCTGCAGGTGGGGAAGGGCAGTGGCAGGTTGCAGTTCCTAGCCATCGCTTCGACATCAGCCTGGAAGTCGACCTGATCGAAGAGCTGGCACGTCTGTATGGCTACAACCGCCTGCCGGTTCGCTACCCGCAAGCGCGCCTCGCGCCGCAACCCAAGGCCGAAGCGCGTGCGCACCTGCCTGAGCTGCGCCGCCTGCTGGTTGCTCGTGGTTACCAGGAAGCCGTGACGTATAGCTTCATCGATCCAAAACAATTTGAGCTGTTCAACCCGGGTGTTGAACCGCTGTTGTTGGCCAACCCGATCTCCAACGACATGGCCGCCATGCGTTCTTCGCTGTGGCCGGGTCTGGTGAAAGCGCTTTCCCACAACTTGAACCGCCAGCAAGACCGCGTGCGCCTGTTCGAAAGCGGCCTGCGTTTCGTGGGTCAGCTCGATGGCCTCAAGCAAGAGCCGATGCTGGCTGGCGTGGTCTGCGGTAGCCGCCTGCCGGAAGGCTGGGCGCAGGGCCGCGACGTCGTAGACTTCTTCGACGTCAAGGCTGACGTGGAAGCGGTACTGGGCTTTGCCGGCGCGCTGGATGCCTTTACGTTTGTGCCGGGCAGTCACCCAGCCTTGCATCCAGGCCAGACTGCGCGTATCGAGCGCGAAGGTCGCCTGGTAGGTTTTGTGGGCGCCATTCACCCGGAACTGTCGAAAACGTTGGGGCTGGACCGTCCAGTCTTCGTGTTTGAGCTAGTCTTGGCTGAAGTGGCGTCGGGCAAGATGCCTAAATTCAGCGAGTTGTCGCGCTTTCCTGAAGTGCGTCGCGACCTGGCGCTGATGGCCGACCGTGACGTCGCCGCCACTGCCCTTCTGGATGTAATCCGTGAAAATGCAGGGGAATGGCTGACAGACCTCAGGCTATTTGACGTCTATCAGGGTAAAGGCATTGATCCGCATAGAAAAAGCCTCGCAGTCGGCTTGACCTGGCAGCATCCATCGCGCACTCTTAATGACGATGAGGTGAATACCACGACACAAAATATCCTCACCTCGCTCGAACAAAGGTTGAACGCCACGTTAAGGAAGTGACGTATGGGGGCTTTGACGAAAGCTGAGATGGCGGAACGTCTGTACGAAGAGTTGGGTCTGAACAAGCGCGAGGCCAAGGAATTGGTCGAGCTGTTTTTTGAAGAGATCCGCCACGCTCTGGAAGACAACGAACAGGTCAAGTTGTCCGGTTTCGGCAATTTTGACCTGCGGGACAAACGCCAGCGGCCTGGCCGCAATCCAAAAACGGGAGAAGAAATCCCGATCACGGCTCGCCGTGTGGTCACCTTTCGTCCAGGGCAGAAGTTGAAGGCCCGAGTTGAGGCTTATGCTGGAACCAAGTCATAACGACGAACTACCCGTCATCCCAGGCAAACGCTACTTCACCATTGGTGAAGTCAGCGAGCTGTGTGCGGTAAAACCGCACGTGCTGCGCTATTGGGAGCAGGAGTTTCCTCAACTCAACCCCGTCAAACGCACCGGGAACCGTCGGTATTATCAGCGCCAGGACGTGCTGATGATCCGACAGATCCGTGCATTGCTGTACGACCAGGGGTTCACCATCAGCGGCGCACGCCAGCGTATGTCCGGTGATGAAGCCAAAGACGACACCACCCAATACAAGCAACTGATCCGCCAGATGATCTCCGAACTGGAAGATGTGCTGGTGGTGCTGAAGAAATGATTCAAGCTTTAAAAATACTTCCACATTTCAAAAGCTTGCGGTATATTCCGGTTCGCTTCGTTAAGAAGCGAACCCAGTAACACGCCTAGTCGGGGCGTAGCGCAGTCCGGTAGCGCACTAGCATGGGGTGCTAGGGGTCGAGTGTTCGAATCACTCCGTCCCGACCATATTATTCAATGACTTGGCCCAATCTGAAAAGATTGGGCTTTTTCATGTCTGAAAAATACCCCCTACCGCGCCGTGGGCTGTTATGGGCCCGAGAGCCTGTTTCACCTCTGTGATCTGCCGGTGGGGTACAGCGAACATGCAATCGCTACGACACTCCCCTGAAATGACTGGCGTGACGTCGATAGGCATTGTCGCGCGCATGTCGATACGCCACTAGCACACCTGCCCTAATTGATCGTTGCACGAACCCGGCAGTAGAGTTTGAAGCGCAAGCCAATGTATTAACGATGGGAAGGGGAGTGAAGATGACTATAAAAAAATACGTCTATATGACGGCTGCAGCCTGCCTGTTAGCGACCTCAAGTGCGCATGCGTCTTTCGCCACCAGTTGCCAGGATTCTCAGCCGTGGTACCACTTCAGCATGATTGAGGCGGCAACCTGTTTGCTCTCTGGTCAATGGTAACCGGGTCGCCCCCGCTGCGTTTCGGCGGGGGAGAACCCCAGTGATCCCGCTCAAGTCGTGCCTTTCGGGCATTGCCCTCGATTGCGCTGACTTGACTCATCAACATTTGCTTAAAACATCTCCCTGCCTCACCTGGCCTGACGCTGCGAGCGAACCGTTGCGCCTATGATCATGTCTGTGCGAATGGCCGACGGTTGCCCGGCGTTGTTGCGTGCATAACTGCATAACGTGACCGGCAGCTCTGCTATATCAAGGGATATGCCGTCCATGGCCAAGGTGTAGCGATCGTCGTCAATATCGCCGCAGATGGTGCTGATCGCCGAGTTCACGCTGTAGTAATAATGCTGGCTAAAACCGTTCTGCTGGTTTTCCCAGGCGATGTGATAGCGGTGCTTGAGCTGCGGTGCAGGTGCCGGGTTGGTCAGGAATACCGAATGGGTGAGCGCATTGCGCAGCAGCGCTTCGGTCAGCGGCTGTTCGGCCGTTTGCACCCCGAGTATGCATAACACATGCGGCCCCAGCACTGGGCCGATGGGTTGGTTGATGTAGGCCTCGTCAGAAGCGGCAGCGACTTGGTAGCCGTGTGTGCGTGCGCAATCGCTGATGTGATTCACGGCTTTGAATCGGTAGAACGGTTCCTGGATCGAGAACCTCAGGTTCCAAGTCGGACGGGTAATTTGGTCGGTGGCGTCACGTTTTAAATGCACATAGGGCTTCAGGTTCCACGGCTCATCCAGCGTGATTTCAACCGCCTTGAGCTGACAGGTTGGGGTGTCGTTACGGAAAACACCGTCTACAAAGCAGTAGTACAAGTCGTTGACGGGGTAGCTGTAGTTGAATTTGGCGGCTTCGCACGCCGAGTTGTTCTGGCAGCTATTGAGAATGTCTTTCTGAATGGCAGACGCGACCTTGCTGATGATGCTGGTGATTTCATTGGTGTTCCGGTCCAGCATCGGACTGCCGGAGCTGCCTGGGCGCAGACCATTGCAGCGGTTGCGCAAGGCGCTGGGGAACACGCCGGGATGTTCGGCAAAACTGTTGAGGGTCGACTCCACGCAGGCGCTCATGCGTAGGCCCTTTTTCAGAAAGCCGGTCGGCGCTCCCACGTTGATCACCTCTCGATCCGATGTCTGACGCTGGGAGGCCAGCTTGAGTGGCATGATCGCCTTGGCCACCAGCACCGCCAGTGACGTATCCAGTTCGAGCACGGCCAGGTCAGTGCCCGCCATGCTGCTCCAATGCGCCGTCTTGACGGCGTAGGTGACACGCCGTTCGGGTGTGTCATGAAAGTAGTTGAAGGTCACGTCGGCGGTGAGCGCCTGGTGGACGCGCGCTGTACCGTAGCTGTAGAACACACAATGCCCGGCGGTCAGCACATAAGCCGGCCCGATGGCCTTACCTTGGCGATTGCGCGTGTCGAGCAGAACGGCATTGCAGGTCTGGCCTAAGGCGTTTTCCAGTGAACCGATGCCGGTCCATTGCGGATAACGGTGGTTTTTATTTTCAAGGGCCACAGACGGTGACTGCTCGGTAAGGCCCTCGGCCAGATCTCTGGCATGGCTGGGCCAGACAGTGCTGAGCAACAGGAAATACAGGAAGATGCAGGCGGTGTGAGGAAGTGCCATAAGGGGCCTCGACAAGGAAGTCATTGATTGGCTGAAACTACTCAATCAGGCCATGGCGGATGACATACAGGGCTACTGCGTGAGCCCTTGGCGGGATCCTCAGTCGCCGTTATGGCTGCTGGTGCTGGCGTCCTTACGCCCAACACCGTCTCGGGATTTTCCGTTCGTCCAAAGTTCGGCACTCCCTGTTACACGCCTGCTCCAATGTTTAAGTGCGTATTTGTCGCGCTTTAGAGCGGAGAGACAGCATGGAAATCAACGAGAACGCCCCAGGCAATATTTCACAGCAGGCAGTAACGCGTGGAACGGACAATGAGGCCGGTCATGATCCAAAGCGCGATGAGGATCATATCCCGCTGCCACCGGACGACGAGGCACCCCTCGAGGAAGATATGTCGGACGTGGACGCTGCCGATTCAGTAGCCAGTGAGCATCCTGACAACTGAGCATCAACGGACCCGGCCAAGCGCCGGGTTTTCATTTAAATGTCAGCGCAAGATAATTACGTTATTGTCGGCGTGATGCCCTTTTCCGAAAGCCCGAGAAGTTAAAGCAACCCAACTGCGGAGACGGATATGCGTGCCGAAGACGTTCTTGCCGACGATACAAACGAAGCAACATTTGAGGGAGTGACCGTACGTAAAGGGACGGTGGGTGCCTTTTTGGCAAACGTACGAGTTTGGAGTAACCCAGGCGCGAGCATGGATGATCAACTGCTGGCTGAGCGAGAAATTATTCAATCTCTGCCCGCTCTTAAGGCGATCGGGCTCCTCGACGTGTTTGAGCCTAAGGATTCCCGATTGCGTGAGTTGATCGCCAAGGCGGGCGCGCTACGGTGAGGGTATCCAGAGGGGGGCCACGCTGAGCAGCAAGAGGCCGGCTTTGCCTTGATGCGCCACTGTTGTTGCTGATTATGGCTTTTTCATGCCGGGAATAGATGCCTTCCCGCGTGAACAATCTTCATCGCGAATCACACCTGCTCATTAGTTACGCGCTAAGGAAATTTCCCACATCCAATGCCCGTACCCTGTTGTTAGGCTCCAACTCTTTGACCTGACTTCAAGGAGTTTCCTGATGAAAAAACGTCTCGCCGCCGAGTTCTTCGGCACGTTCTGGCTGGTACTGGGCGGTTGCGGCAGTGCCGTGTTGGCGGCCGCATTCCCTGAGTTGGGCATTGGTTTTGCCGGTGTGGCATTGGCATTTGGCTTGACGGTATTAACCATGGCCTACGCGGTCGGGCATATTTCCGGCGGGCATTTCAATCCGGCGGTCACCCTGGGTTTGCTCGCCGCCGGGCGTATTGACGGCAAGGATGTGGTGCCCTACATCTTCACTCAGGTTCTGGGCGCGATTGCGGCGGCCGGCGTGCTGTACCTGATCGCCAGCGGCAAGGCCGGGTTCGATGTGACGGCGGGGTTTGCCACCAATGGTTATGGCGAGCATTCACCCGGGGGCTTCTCGCTGCTTTCGGTAGTGGTCACCGAGTTTGTACTCACGGCGTTTTTCCTGTTGATCATCCTGGGCGTCACCGACAAAAAGGCACCGGCCGGTTTTGCGCCGCTGGCCATCGGTTTTGCCCTGGTCTTGATTCACCTGATCAGTATTCCAGTGAGCAATACATCGGTTAACCCGGCGCGCAGTACGGGCGTAGCACTGTTTCAAGGCGATTGGGCGATGGCTCAGTTGTGGGTGTTCTGGGTGGTGCCTTTACTCGGTGGCGTGTTTGGTGGGCTGGTGCACCGGTTCGTGTTGGCGACAAAACAGTAGTCGCTCAGGCCACCTTTGCTCGGCGAGCGGACCGTGTTCTTCATGATCGAGCCGCCTTGTAACGGTTGGCCGGGCGCGCCAAACCAAGGTTTTCACGCAGTGTGGTGCCGGTGTATTCGCGCCGAAACAAGCCACGCCGCTGTAACTCGGGAACGACCAGGCGGGCGAAATCCTCCAGCCCGCCCGGCAGGTGTGGCACCAGAATATTGAAGCCATCCGCCGCGCCTTCTTCGAACCAGCGCTGCAGCTCATCGGCGATCTGCACAGGCGTGCCGATCAAGCTGTAATGACCGCGTCCGCCGGCAATGCGTCGGCCCAGTTGCGCCAGTGTCAGCTGTTCGCGCTGGGCCAGTTCGCTCCGCAGTTGCTGGCGGCCGCGCTGGTGCTGACCAGTCGCTTCCATAGCCCAGGCATCGAAAAGATGATCGCCGAGGTGGACATCCCGGTGGTGGAAACCTGGGACTACGTGCCGGAGCGCCGTGATGGTTTTACTGCGACCCTCAGCGAGCTGGGTGTGCAGCCGTGGGTCTTCGTCCCCGACGCCGACCGTGCGCCTTTCGAGGCGGGCAAGCAGGCCATGGAGGCGCTGATGGGGGCGGTGACCAGGCCCGACGCGATTTTCTTTGCCAACGACAACCTGGCTGCCGGTGGTTTGCTCGCCGGTCAACGAGCGGGGCTGAACATCCCGCAGGACTGCGCCGTATTAGGCTTTGGCGATTACCCCTTCGCACAGATGTTGCTGCCCAGCCTCAGCACGATCCAGCCACCGGCCCTGCAGATTGGTGTATTAGCCGCCACCCGCGTTCTGCAAAGTCTGGGTGTATTACCGATCGAGGGTGAAGTTGCACGCTTGAATCTTTTGCACTGTCAGTTAATTGAAAGGGAAAGTACCTAGTCATTACGGGGTATGGCTAAGTGCAACTAGTGGCTATTGGCTGCTAACGCTCTAAATCAGTGCACTTGGCAATGTTTTGTATTTAATTTCCCGCCAGCCGGAACTAGAGCTATAACTTCCAGTCGATACCCCCGGCTAACTCCTGCATCGGCTGTGGCGAACTAATGGCATTGTTCGGTAGTTCCAAATAGCCATACTTTTCGCAACGTTAGATATTCCTCAATGATGTCTTCAGCCCCCATCGATGCTTGCAAGATGCACATCCCGCACACCGACCAGGTGTGTGCGTGGCTGATGCAGCACGCCGGGCTTAAAACGCTGGATCTGGAACGCGCCCGGCGCTTATCCGATGACCCTCGCGACCTGCTGGGTTTACTCACGCGCCTGGGCCTGGTGTCCGAAATCGAACTGGCCCGCGCCTGGGCCGATCTGCTGGTTGCACCATTGCTGGCGGCCGACGCTGCGCCGCCGTTGCTCGACCCATTACCCGCCGTTACCGAGCGTTTCCTGCGTCACTACCACCTGGTGCCCATGGGCTGGGACGAGGGCGGTCTGCGCGTGCTGGCCGCCAACCCGACGCAGCTGTACCCGTTCCAAGCCCTGGCGTATGCCTGCCAAGTTCCTGTCTGGCTGGCCATCGGTGCACATACCGACGTAGAGGGCCTGATCGAGCGTTACTACGGCCAGGGCCGTTCGGCCATGGGCACGCTGATCGAAAACCTAGATGAGCAGAGTGGTGCCCTCGAAGATATCGAGCACCTCAAGGACATGGCTTCCGAAGCGCCGGTGATTCGCCTGGTCAACCTGATCCTGCAACGCGCCGTGGAACAACGGGCGTCGGATATCCATATCGAACCCTTCGAAAACCAGCTCAAGGTGCGCTACCGCATCGATGGCGTGCTGCACGACGCCGAAGCACCGCCCGCCAGTTCGTCGGCGGCGGTGATCTCGCGGGTCAAGATCATGGCGCGCCTGGACATCGCCGAGCGGCGCCTGCCCCAGGATGGGCGCATCATGCTGCGCATCCAGGGCAAGGCGTTGGATTTGCGCGTGTCCACGGTGCCCACCAGCTTCGGCGAGTCGGTGGTGATGCGCCTGTTGGACCGGCAAACCGTGCAGTTCGACTTTCCAAGCCTGGGTTTTAATGGCCAGCGCCTGGCAGCCTTCCTTGATTTGCTCGAGCGGCCCCACGGCATCCTGCTGGTCACCGGGCCCACAGGCTCGGGTAAAACCACCACGCTGTACACCGCCTTGGCGCGGCTCAACACCGCCGAACGCAAGATCATCACCGTGGAAGACCCGGTGGAGTACCAGCTTGAAGGCATCAACCAGATCCAGGTCAAGCCCGCCATCGGCCTGGACTTTGCCGGAGCGTTGCGCGCCATCGTGCGCCAGGACCCGGACGTGATCATGATCGGTGAAATCCGCGACCTGGAAACGTGCCGCATCGCCGTCCAATCTTCACTCACCGGCCATCTGGTGCTCTCAACCCTGCACACCAACAGCGCCGCCGCCAGCATCACACGCTTGCTGGACATGGGCGTGGAAAGCTACCTGATCGCCTCCACCGTCAGCGGCATTCTCGCCCAACGCCTGGTGCGGCGCCTGGACCCGGCCACACGGGTCGCGTTCCAGGCGCCGCCGGCGTTGATCAAGGAACACGGCCTGGATCGCCTCACCGAGCAGCGCCCGATTCTGCTGTATCACGGCGACTACCACGGCCGCAGCGCCCTCACCGAATTGCTGGTGATGAACGATGAGTTGCGTGGCCTGCTGATGGCCCACGCCGACGCCGCCACCCTTGAGCAAGCCGCCCGTCGCGGCGGTTTGCGCACCTTGTATGAAGACGGCCTGCGTCAGGCGCTGGCGGGCGTCACGTCCCTGGAAGAAGTGTTGCGCGTCACCCGTGGAGAGGATGCGTGAGCCTGTTCAAGTTCCGTGCCCTGGACAGCCAGGGCGCCGCCCAGAGAGGCACGCTGCAAGCTGCCGACCAGGCCGCCGCCGTCGCCATCTTGCACAAGCGTGGCTGGTTGCTGCTGCATATTGAAACGACGGGCAGTGCCTCGTTACGTCGTGTACGCGGGCCGTTGAAGGGGGCCGCGCTGGTGAGTTTCACCCAGCAACTGGCGACGCTGCTCGGCGCCGGTCAGCCCCTTGAACGCTCGTTGAACCTGCTGCTCAAGCAACCCGGCCAACCCCAGGTGCGGGCCTTGATCGAGCGCATCCGTGACCAGGTCAAGGCCGGCAAGCCGCTGTCGGCTGCGCTTGAGGAAGAGGGCGATACGTTTTCTGCGCTGTACCTGAGCATGGTGCGCGCGGGCGAAGCCGGTGGTGCGCTGGAAGACACCCTGCGCCAGCTCAGCGACTACCTGGAGCGCAGCCAGCGACTGCGTGGCGAGGTGATCAACGCGCTGATCTACCCGGCGTTCCTGGTGGTGGGCGTACTGGGTTCCCTGGCGCTGTTGCTGGCCTATGTGGTGCCGCAATTCGTGCCGATTTTTCAGGATCTGGGCGTGCCGATTCCGTTGATCACCCAAGTGATCCTGGGGCTTGGCGAGTTTTTGTCGGCCTATGGCCTGGTGCTGTTGGCCGGGTTGGCGATCAGTGCCGGGCTCCTGGCGACGCGCCTGCGCGACCCCAGCCGCCGCGAACGCTACGACCGTCACCTGCTGGGCATCCGTGTGGTCGGCCCGCTGCTGCAACGGGTGCAAGCCGCACGCCTGACTCGCACCCTCGGCACCTTGCTCTGCAATGGCGTGGCATTGCTGCCCGCGCTGGTGATCGCCCGGCAGGTCTGCAGCAACCATGCATTGCAGGCGCAAGTGGCTCTGGCGGCGCAACAGGTCAAAGGCGGCGGCACCCTGGCCGAGGCGTTTGGCAGTCAACCGCTGTTGCCGCAGTTGGCCCTGCAAATGATCGAGGTCGGCGAACACGCCGGTGAACTGCCCGGCATGTTGCTCAAGGTCGCCGACATCTTCGACGTCGAGGCCAAGCGTGCGATCGACCGCCTGCTCGCTGCGCTGGTGCCCTCGCTGACCGTGATCATGGCGGTGCTGGTGGCGGTAATCATGCTCGCGATCATGCTGCCGCTGATGAGCCTCACCAGCCATATATGAACCTTCATGGAGTGGAATCAATGAGAACCCGGCACCGCCAAAACGGCTTCACCCTGCTGGAAATGCTCGCAGTGATCGTGCTGCTGGGCATCGTCGCAACCATTGTCGTGCGCCAGGTCGGCGGCAATGTGGACAAGGGCAAATACGGCGCAGGCAAGGCGCAGTTGGCGAGCTTGAGCATGAAGATCGACAGCTACGCCCTGGATGTGGGGGCGCCGCCCAACACCCTGCAACAGCTGCTCGACAAGCCCGCCAATGCCTCCAGCTGGGCGGGCCCCTATGCCAAGCCTTCGGAGTTGAAGGACCCGTTCGGCCACGGGTTCGGTTATCGCTTCCCCGGGCAGCATGGCGCCTTCGACCTGATCTTCTACGGCCAGGACGGTCAACCGGGCGGCGAGGGCTACAGTGCCGATTTGGGTAACTGGGAGTAACCCGCCCATGGCCCAGCGCGGCTTTACCTTGCTGGAGATGCTGGTGGTCATTGTATTGATCGGTATCGCCGCCGGGTTGTTGGGGCTGGGTGTGCGCCAGGGGCTGCAAGTGGCTCAGGAGCGGCGGGTGGTGGGGCAGATGGTCGAGGCACTGCGCGCCACGCGGGCGGGGGCGATCGTCAGCGGCCAGGCGGCGCGCACCGAATTCGACCTGCAACGTCTGACGTTCCGGGCTCCAGGGCGTGCCCCGCAACAGTGGCAGGCACCGTTGCAGGTGACGTTGCACAGTGCCGAGCAGGCGGGCGCCGCCGTGGTGTTCTACCCCGATGGCAGTTCCACCGGCGGCAACCTGCTGCTGGCCAGCGGCGCCCGGCGTTGGCGTATCGACATTGGCTGGCTCACCGGCAGCGTGCAGTCCAGGGCGCTGCCATGAAGCATCAGGCCGGTTTTACCCTGCTGGAAATGCTCGCGGCCCTGACGTTGATGGCGGTGTGCAGCAGCGTGTTGCTGGTTGCCTTCGGCCAGAGTGCGCGCTCGTTGGCCCAGGTTGCCCACAGCGACCGGCTAACCCAGGCCGCGCTCACGCTGCTGGACCAGGAAGCGGCCGGCCCGCTGAGCGAAGGCACCTTGCAAGGCGAACTTGATGGCATCCATTGGCAATTGACCAGTACCCGGCAACAGCCCCATCTGTTTCGTCTCGACCTGAACCTGCGCGAAGGCGTGCATCAGGCCCGCTTCAGCACCTTGAAGACCCGCCTGTGAGGCGCCGCGAGCAGGGCTTCACCTTACTGGAGATCCTGGTGGTGCTCAGCCTGCTTTCGATATTGTTATTGCTGGTGGGCGCTGCGTTGCTGGGCGCCAATCGGGCGGTGGCCAAGGCCCAAAGTTACACCGTGAGCCTGGATGAAATGCGCACCGCCCAACAGTTTCTACGCACCGCGATCAGCGAGGCGTTGCCCTTGAATATCATTGAAGACGACAGCCAGGCCGACGGTTTTTTTATCGGTACGGCAGAGCGCTTGCAGTTTGTGGCGACCTTGCCCGGCGTGCTCGGCGGGGGCATCCAGCGCTTTACCTTGCAACGGGTAGAACAGGATTTTCAGGTGGCGTTTTCGCAGTTGCAATCCGCTGCCAACGCCCAGCGCGCTGAACCGCAAGTGCTGCTGCATAACGTCGAGGCGCTGCAATTGAGTTATCGCGGCGTATCGCCCTTGGGCCAGCCCACCGGCTGGTTGAGCGCGTGGCCCTGGCCCCGGCGCTTGCCCGTCGCAGTACGCATCGACGCCAGCGTCAACGGGCCGGTGCCGTGGCTGACGCAAGTGATTGCCCTGCGCCTGAACCTCGGCAGCGCGAGCAGTGAACAATGAAGCGCCAACGCGGAGCGGCGTTGCTGCTGGTGCTGTGGGTGCTGGCTTTACTCAGCCTATTGCTCGGCGGTTTGGCTGCCTGGGTGCAACTGCAAAGTCGCCAGGCGCTGTGGTACCGCCAGCACACCCAGACGCTGTTGGCCGCCGAAGCCGGTATTGCCCAGGTCATGGCTGATCGGCACTGGGTGGCGGACGGGCGTGCCATAGCGCTGACCTTCGACGACGCCCGCCTACAGGTCCGCCTGCGCAGTGAGCGCGGCAAGCTGTACCTGGTCAACGCCGACCTCGATGACTTGCTGCACCTGGCCCTGGCTTGCGGCGCTACCCCGGCCCAGGCCCATCAGCTGGTCCAGGCGCTTGAGGCTCGGCGCCATCAGGGCCTGGCGCCGTTTCGGGTGCTGGAAGAAGTGCGGCAACTGCCCGGTATGACCCAGGCGCTGTACAGCCAATTAGTGCCGGAAATTACTTTGTGGAGCGACCTGGATCGACCCGATCCGGCATTTGCCAGCCCCTTGATGCGCAAGGCATTGAACCTGCCACGCCAAAACGCCGAGGGCGCCGACCCCGGCCAGGTGCTGGAAATCGACAGCCGTGCCGAGCGCCCCGGCGGCTATCAGGCACGCCTGCAACTCACCGTCTTATTGAGCCCCGCGGAGGACCGTGCACAACCCTATCGGGTGGTGCGGTGGCAAGAATGAATCGACTTGAACCTATCGCCCGCCAGTGGCGCGGCAGCCTGCTGCAACAAGGCTGGCACCTGTGGCTCACCGAGCTGCGCGGCTGTGTGCCGAGCTGGCTGGCCCCGCAAGAGCCGCCTGAACAGGTCCATTACTGGCCGCTGACGGCGCCGGTTATCCCCGGCAGCGCCTGCCAGGTGCTGATGCTCGACCCTGACGTGGTGCTGCAGCAACGCCTGCAATTGCCCCTGGCGGCCGCGCGCAATCTCACGGCGGTGGTCGGCTATGAACTGGACCGCTACACCCCGTTCGACGCCGAGCAGTTGTACTTCGTGGCGCGTCAGGAGCAGCGCACACCCACCCACCTTGAGGTCACGCTGGTGGCGATCCTGCGCGAGCGTCTGGATCGGATTCTGAGTGACTGCGCTGCCCTTGGTCTGCATCCCCATCGCGTCGATGTGGCGGGCCTGGGCATCGACCTGCTGCCGGCACCGTTACGCTCGCGCCAACGCCGAACGGGCAAGGATTTGCAGCGCAGCCTGCCATGGCTGTGCGGTGCCTTGCTGATCGCCGCCATGTTGCTGTGGCTCAACGACCGCCAGCGTGTGCTCGACGCCATGCACGCCACCGTGCAGCAGCAAAAAGCCCAGGTCGCCCAGGTGCACGCCCTGCGCCAGCAACTGCTCAATACCCGCGGCGCGGCGCAGTACCTCACCCAGCGCAAACTGGCGCAACCGCCGCTGGCTGCGCTGCTCAATGACTTGACCACTTGTCTGCCCGCCGACACTTGGCTCGACCAATTGGACGTCAAGGACGCTGAGGTGACCTTCTCCGGGCAAAGTGCCAAGGCCAGTGGCCTGATCACCCGCATCAAAGGCTGCCGGCGGTTGGACAACGCCCAGTTCGAAGGGGTGATTCAACCCGATGCGCGCACCGGCAAGGACCAGTTTGCCTTGCGTGCCCACTTACGCCCGGAGGCCGCCGATGCGCCGACCCCTCACACCCCGTGAACGTCGTGGCGGGGCCTTGTTGCTCCTGGCCGTGGTACTCGGTGCGGCCTATTGGTTGCTGATCGACAGCTGGTTCGCCGGCCCGCTGCGCACCATGGGCGAACAAGCCCAGCAGTTGCGTGAGCAGCAGCAACGCTACGCCGCCGTGTTGCGTCAGGGCGATGCATTGCGCGAACAGCTTGAGCTGGCGCGGCAAGACCCGGCCAGCAGCGCCAGCCTGTTGCCAGGCGATGACCCCGATGTGGTCGCCGCCGATCTGATGCAGCGTCTGGCCGACCTGATCAACAGCCACGCCAACCTGGGCGGCGGCTGCAACCTCACCCAGCGCAAACCCATCACCACTGAACAGGACAGCAGCGAGCCCTATCGGCAGGTCAAGGTCAGCCTTACGCTGAACTGCGCCATCGAACCGCTGACCGCGATCCTGCACGCGCTGGAATACCAGCCGCCGTTTCTGTTTGTCGATGAGTTGCGCATTCGCCGCAGCAAACAGGCACCGGCCACTGGCGGGGCGGGCAAGCTGGCGGTGCAACTGCTGGTGCGTGGCTACCTGCAACCGGCGCAGGTGGCGCCATGATCGGTGCACTGCGCCCCCTGGAGTGGGGCTTGCTCGGCTTGGCCGGGCTATTGGGCGTACTGATGGCGGTGATCCTCAGCAGCATCGGTGATCAACCGCGATGGTTGCCGCAGGCGCCTGCACCTGCGCAGCCCTCCGTCACTGTGCAGGCCGCACCGGCGCCGGCGTTGCAAGAGCTCGCGAGCACCTGGCAGACGCCGCTGTTCAGCCCCGATCGCCGCCCGGACAGCGTGGTCGGCAAGACCCAGGTGGCGAGCCTGGCCAACCTGACCCTCAGCGGCATCATGATCACCGGCAACCTGCAAATGGCCATGCTCAAGCAAGCCGGCGGCCCACCCCTGACGGTGCGCCTGGGCCAGACGCTGCCCAACGGCTGGCGCCTGGAACACCTGACCCCGCAATACGCCCGATTCGCCCTCAACGGGCGTACCCAGACCCTGAGCCTGTACGGCAAGCGGTTACCCCTGATTTCCCATCCCCGCGAGCCCCTCCCTTGATCGATATGCGCACTTCGCTGTTTTGCCTGGCCACTGCCGTCTCCCTGGGCGGTTGTGGATCCTTACCCGACCGCCTTGATCCGGACGACCAGCTGCTGAACGAGGCGCTGCAAGGCACCGGTTCGCAACGCCCGCCGAATACGGCGCCTGCGATGCAAAGCGCTCTGCCCGAGGCGAAGTCGCCGCCGCAGCGCCAGTTGATTCGTGGCAATCAGACGTTCGTGCGTAAACCCACTGCGCCGATGAAAGCCCAGGAGGAGGGCGGCGACATCGTCTTCAACTTTCAGGGCCAGCCCATCGAAGCGGTGATCAACAGCGTAATGGGCGACTTGCTGCACGAGAACTACAGCATCGCCGAGGGCGTGAAGGGCAATGTCAGCTTCTCCACGTCAAAACCGGTGGACAAGCAGCAGGCCCTGTCGATCCTCGAAACCCTGCTGTCCTGGACCGACAACGCCATGATCAAGCAGGGCAGCCGCTACGTGATCCTGCCGGCCAGCCAGGCGGTGGCGGGCAAGCTGGTGCCGCAGATGCGCGTGACGCAGCCCTCCAGCGGGCTCTCGGCGCGACTCTTCCCGCTGCGCTACATCTCTGCCACCGAGATGCAGAAACTGCTCAAGCCCTTCGCCCGAGAGAATGCGTTTCTGCTGGTCGACCCGGAGCGCAATGTACTGAGCCTGGCCGGCACCCCGGAAGAGCTGGCCAACTACCAGGACACCATCGACACTTTCGATGTGGACTGGCTCAAGGGCATGTCCGTGGCGGTCTTCGGCCTGCAACGCGCCTCGGTGGCCGAACTGATGCCCGAGCTGCAAGCCATGTTCGGCGCCGACAGCGGCACGCCCCTGGCGGGTATGTTGCGATTTTTGCCGGTCGAGCGCACCAACTCGGTGGTGGCGATTTCGTCTCAGCCCGAGTACCTCAGCGAGGTGGGTGACTGGATTCGCACCATCGACGAGGGCGGCGGCAACGAGCCGCAGATGTATGTGTACGACGTGCGCAATATGAAGGCCGCCGACCTGGCCAAATATTTGCGGCAGATCTACGGCAATGGCGTGATCAAGGACGACGCACCGGCCAAGGTCGCGCCGGGGTTGCGTACCACCACCTTGTCCTCGTCCACCAGCGCTGGGCTGCAGGCCAATGTCCCAGCGCCTGCACCCGACGAACCCGAATCCGAACCTGCCGAAAATACCCAGGCGCCCCCCACCAGCGACCTCGAAGCCGGCACCCGCATCACCGCGCAAAAGAGCAGCAACCAGCTGCTGGTGCGCACCCGTCCGGCACAATGGAAAGAGATCGAAGCGGCGATCAAGCGCCTGGACAACCCACCGCTGCAAGTGCAGATCGAGACCCGCATCCTGGAGGTCAAACTCACCGGTGAACTGGACCTGGGTGTGCAGTGGTATCTCGGCCGCCTGGCGGGCAATTCCACCAGCACCACGGTGGCCAACGCCTCCGGCAGCCAAGGCGCCCTGGGCGGTGGCGGGGCGGGGCTGGGGGCGGCGGATTCGTTGTTCTACTCCTTTGTCAGCTCCAACCTGCAAGTGGCTTTGCACGCGCTGGAAACCAACGGCCGCACCCAGGTACTGTCGGCGCCGTCGCTGGTGGTGATGAACAACCAGCCGGCGCAGATCCAGGTGGGGGATAACATTCCCATCAGCCAGACCACCGTCAACACCGGTGACGCCGACACCACCTTGAGCAGTGTCGAATACGTGCAGACCGGGGTGATCCTGGATGTGGTGCCGCGCATCAATCCGGGCGGGCTGGTGTACATGGATATCCAGCAGCAGGTCAGTGATGCCCAGAACCCGGCGGGCAGCAGTGAGACGCCGGTGAACCCGCGCATTTCCACACGCTCGGTGTCGACTCAGGTGGCGGTGCAGAGTGGGCAGACGGTATTGCTTGGTGGGTTGATCAAACAGGACAACGCCGAGAGTGTCAGTGCCGTGCCTTATCTGGGGAAGATACCGGGGTTGCGGTGGTTGTTTGGCAATACTGGCAAGTCCAAGGACCGTACAGAGTTGATAGTGCTCATTACGCCAAGAGTCATTACCAGCAGCAGCCAGGCACGGCAGGTGACTGATGATTATCGCCAGCAGATGCAACTGTTGCGGCCGGCTCAATAATCCTGGCTGCTCCGAGTACCAATGTGGGAGGGGGCTTGCTCCCGATGGCGGCTTGACTGCCAGCGACTACCTAAATGATGCGACGCGATCCAAATGTGGGAGCTGGCTTGCCTGCGATGACGGCCTGACAGCCAACACAGTTATACCGAGTACATATCCATTCCTGTGGTAACGGCTGATATTGGTTCCGCTTTTACAGCGGGTCACTTTTGGAAAAGAGCCCGGAATGCCGGCCCAGCCAAAAGTAACCAAAAAGGCTCTTTGCCCCACCACTCGGCACCTCGCCTAGGCTCGGTGTGCCCGTAATCCGCCATGGATTTGGGGGGCCGCCGCCACGCGCCATCCATGGCGCGGGGCGGCTAAACCGGCATCCCTGCCGGTTTACCCCCCAAATCCCTGTCGAATTCCGGCCAGCGTGGTTTAACGGGGCGCCTAGGATCAAAAGCAGATCAAGATCACGAGCGGCTCGCTTCGCATCGTGGTTACGGTTGGCGGCTGCAAAGTTGTGTAGATACCTATGCTATCGGGGGCAACCTCCCTAGCCCAGAGTCTCTCTGCTATTGATGGTATAAACATTACCGTTATGAATAAAAATATTGATAAATAATGAAATTATAGAATATTAGCTTATGCCAAAACAGCATTATATTTTTGAAATTCATTCCGTTATGTTTGATCTCAACAGCCTACCCCTGACCTCGGATGGTACCCAGCGTGATTCAGATTCTGCGCGCCTGACCGGGTGACTATCCCCCGCAGCAGAGTCGTTGGACGGGAGCTCAACGTATGTTGCCACTTCAAACCCCTCGCTTGCCCCACACCTAGCCCAAGCCGAAACGCCTTTTGAACACCGGTCACGCCGCGTCAGGCGCGTGCCTGCTCGATTTCGCGATTTGGAAAAAGCCGGGAATGGATATGAAGCACGTTCTACAACCCACCGCCGCCCTGACGTTGTCCTTGCTGGCTGCAGCGACGCAAGCCCAGGACGACAGCACCCTGTCCACCGTCGTGGTCACCGGCAACCGTGGCGCCGAGCAGCGCACGGTCACCAGCAGCCCGGTGCCGATTGATGTGGTCAGCGCCAAGCAACTGCAAAGCACCGGCAAGCCCGGGTTGATGGAGGCGTTGAGCGCAGTGATCCCGTCGCTGACCTTGCCGGAAAAAACCGGCTGGGACGCCAGTGGCATTGCCCGGGCGCCGAACCTGCGGGGCCTGAGCGCCGCCGAAGTACTGGTGCTGGTCAACGGCAAGCGCCGCCACACCAGCGCCACCTTGAATATCAACGGCATCAACACTGGCGCGGCGCCGGCGGATCTGGACCTGATCCCCATCAGTGCCATCGACCATGTGGAAGTCCTGCGCGATGGCGCCGCGGCCCAATACGGTTCCGATGCCATCGCCGGGGTGATCAACGTGATCCTCAAGGCCGACACCAGCGGCACTTCGGTGACCAACACCGGCCTTGGCTACGACGGGAAGAAACAGACGGTGCAGCAAAGCCTCAACAAGGGCTTCGAAATCGGTAACGGCGGCATCGTGCAGTTGGCTCTGGATGCGCGTAGCCAGAACGATGACAACAAGGCCAGCGCCAATGGCTACACCTACGAGCAGGCGTATGGCCTGGCAGGCAAGTCCACCTATGGCGGCTACGGCACGCCCAAGACCAACCTGCTGACCCTGGGCTACAACGCCGAGCTGCCGATCGATGACAGCCTCAGCCTGTACTCTTTCACCACCTACTCGCGACGCAAGGCCGAGCAGGGCCAGAACTTCCGCCTGCCGACCATCACCAACACCATCACCACCGGGCCCAATGGCTATCCGGCCGGGTACACCCCGACCTGGTACATCGACGAGGACGATTTTCAGGCGGCCTTCGGCGGCAAGGGAACCCTGGGTGAGTGGGACTGGGACCTGTCCACCACTTACGGGCGCAATGAAGCGGAGCAGGGCACCACCCACAACCAGAACCCGTCCCTGGGCGAGGCCACGCCGAACAGCTTCACGTCCGGCACCTGGATTTCTACCGAGTTGACCACCAACCTGGACTTCAAGCGCGGCTTTGATATCGGCCTGCAAAAACCCTTGGACCTGTCTTATGGCTTCGAGCATCGGCGCGATACCTACGAGGTACAGGCCGGTGACTACGGGTCTTATGCCAACGGCGGCTACTGCGTGGCGCCGGGTAACTGTGCCTCGTCCGGAGCCCAGGTCACCAACGGTATTTCCCCGCAGGAAGAAAGCAGCGCTTCTCGCAACAGCCTGGCCAGTTATGTGGACGTGGGCTTCAACCCCTTGCCGGATTGGTATGTCGGCACTGCTTTGCGTTATGAGCATTACAACGAAGGCGTGGGTGCCACCCGCAGCGGCAAGCTGACCACCCGCTACGACTTCACGCCGCAGTTCGCGGTGCGTGCCACGGTGAGCAATGGCTTTCGGGCGCCGTCCCTGGCCAACAGTTTGTTCAGTGCGCGCTCCACCACCTATGGCGTGGTGGACGGCGTGTACCAGTCGATCAATTACGGCGTGCTGCCGTTGGGGTCGGCGGCGGCCAAGGCGCTGGGCGCCGAAGAGTTGAAGCCCGAACGCTCCACCAACTTCAGCCTCGGTTTCACCCTTACACCCACCGACCGCCTGAGCTTCACCGCCGATGCCTACGTGATCAATCTACGTGACCGCATCACCCTGACCGGCACCTTGCTTGGCCCTGAAGTCACCCAGGTACTGCAGAACAACGGCATCAACTCCACCTCCGGCGGCCAGTATTTTATCAACGGCGCCGACACCCGCACCAAGGGCCTGGACCTGGTCAGCAGCTACAACCAGGACCTGGGCGCGTTCGGCGCGCTGAAGTGGACCGCTGCGTTCAACTGGAACCAGACCAGAATCCAGAACTACAAGGCGTCCACCAGCATCCTTGGCCGGCCTTATGACCTGATGGATCGCGAGGCCCGCAACCTGATCACCGGCGTGCAGCCCAATACCAAGCTGATCCTTGGTGGCGACTGGAGCATCGAACGCTTCAATCTCAGCCTGGCCCTGACTCGCTACGGTTCCTACAAGGAGGTCAATTCATCGGCCAACCGCGACCTGGACCGGGTCTACAGCGCCAAATGGATCACCGACCTCGACCTTGGCTACAACCTCACCAAAGACCTGAACATCGCCATCGGCGCCAAGAACCTGTTCGACCAATACCCCAAGAAACAAGGGGTGCCGAGCAGCACCATGGTTGCCAGCTACGGCACTTATTCGCCCTACGGTTTTACCGGTGGGTACTACTACACCCGGCTGACTTACGCCTTCTAAGGCCTGCGAGGAATAGCACATGCCCATTGTCGCCAAACCCTACGACCTGCTTGATGAGGTCAGCGTACAACCGCTGCGTCAGCGCCGTATCTCGACGCCGATAAAGGCTCTGCAAGTGGTGCCCGCCCGGCATCCCTGGCGCTGGGCCGGGTCGATCTTCGCCGCGCTGGTGCTGCTGGCCATCGTGCATTCCCTGGCCACCAACCCGCGGTGGGAGTGGGGGGTGTTCGGCCAGTGGTTCTTCTCGCCGTCAGTGCTGCGCGGCTTGGGGCAGACGCTGTTGCTGACGCTGCTGAGCACGGTGTTCAGCGTCATCCTTGGCACGGCGCTGGCGTTGGCGCGGCTGTCGGGCTCACCGTTGCTGGCCGCATTGGCCTGGGGCTATATCTGGTTTTTCCGCTCGATGCCGGCGCTGCTGGTGCTGATCATCCTCTACAACTTTGCCTACCTGTACGACCACATCGTGCTCGGTGTGCCGTTCACCGATCTGGTGTTCGCCGAGTGGTCGACGGTGGATGTGCTCAGTCAATTCACCGTGGCGGTGCTTGGCTTGAGCCTGATGCAGGCCGCCTACGCGGCAGAGATCATCCGCGGTGGCCTGATCGGTGTGGAGGCCGGCCAGCATGAAGCGGCGGCGGCCCTGGGGTTGCCGGCCTCGCGGCGTATCTTCCGCATCATCCTGCCCCAGGCGCTGCGTTCGATTTTACCGTCTGGGTTCAACGAAATCATCGGCCTGGTCAAGGGTACTTCCATTGTCTACGTGCTGGCCTTGCCCGAGCTGTTCTACACCGTGCAAGTCATCTACAACCGCACCCAGGCGGTGATCCCGCTGCTGATCGTGGCCACTGTGTGGTACCTGATCATCACCACCGTGCTCACCAGCGCCCAGTACTACGTCGAGCGTCACTTTGCCCGCGGCACCGCGCGGGTGCTGCCGCCGACGCCGTTGCAGCGCCTGCGCCTGTGGCTCAAGGAGAAGTCCCATGGCTGAAGCACGCGCCGGGCGCATCCAGATCCAGGGCGTGGGCAAGCGCTTTGGCAACCAGCAGGTGCTCGATAACATCGACCTGACTATCGACCCCGGCAAGGTCACGGTGATCCTCGGCCCGTCCGGCTCGGGCAAGTCCACCCTGCTGCGCACCATCAACCACCTGGAGAAAATCGACAGCGGGCATATCACCATCGACGGTGAATATGTCGGCTATCGACGCAAGGGCGACCTGCTATTCGAACTCAAGGAACGCGAGATCCTCAAGCGTCGCATCGACGTCGGTTTTGTATTCCAGAACTTCAACCTGTTCCCGCACCTCACCGCGTGGGAAAACATCGCCGAAGCGCCGTTGGCCCACAAGCGCTGGAGCAAGGCACAAGCGCACTTCAAGGCTGCCGAGTTGCTGGCCAAGGTCGGCCTGGCGGACAAGGCCGACGCCTATCCGCGCCAGCTCTCCGGTGGTCAGCAACAACGCGTCGCCATCGCCCGGGCCCTGGCGCTGGATCCCAAGGTGCTGCTGTTCGACGAGCCCACCTCGGCCCTCGACCCTGAGCTGGTAGGCGAGGTGCTGGACGTGATCAAGGGCCTGACCCGACTGGGCGTGACCCTCGTAATCGTCACCCACGAGATCGGCTTTGCCCGTGAAGTGGCCGACCACGTGGTGTTTCTTTGCGACGGTCAACTGATCGAAGAAGGCCCGCCCGAACAGATCCTGCGCCAACCCCACCATCCCCGCACCCAGGCCTTTCTCGGCAAGGTGCTTTAGTTCAAGGAGTGAGTGCCCATGTTCATCAACACCACCCGCGTGACCTTGCTGGCGCTTGCCGTCAGCACCGCGCAATACGCCTTCGCTGTGCAACAGGTCGATCTCAGCCCCGACCGCCCGCGCATCCATGTGCCGCGCAATGAAGCGGCCATTGCGCAGATCCCGCCGGGCTTCAAGTTCGCCCAGCCGGGCAAGTTCACCGTGGCCGTGTCCGGCGTGGCCGGGCCGCCCCTGGCACTGCTCGCCAGTGACGACAAGACCACCATCGGCAGCGAAGCCGATACCGCACAACTGATCGCCGATAGCCTCGGCCTGCAACTCAATGTGGTACAGACCAGTTGGGAGGATTGGCCCCTGGGCGTCAGCTCGGGCAAATACGACGTGGTGATCAGCAACGTCACCGTCACCGAGGCACGTAAAAAGCGTTTTGACTTCGCCACCTACCGCCAGGATGTGCTCGGCTTTTACGTCAAGAGCACCAGCAAGATCAACGCGATTCAGCAGGCGGCGGACATTGCCGGGCTGAAGATCATCGTCGGCTCCGGCACCAACCAGGAAAAGGTCCTGCTGGCCTGGAACGAGGCCAATGAAAAAGCCGGCCTCAAGCCTGCGCTGTTGCAATACTTCGACGACCAGGCCGCCGCGCAACTGGCGGTGCAGTCAGGGCGCAGCGATGCGCTGTTCGGGCCGAACTCGGTGTACGCCTATTCGGCGGCGATCACCGGCGGCATCAAGCGCGTCGGCACTGTCAACGGTGGGTGGCCGTTGCAGGCCGATATCGCCGTGACCACGCGCAAGGACAACGGCCTGGTCCAGCCGATCCACACTGCCTTGGAAGGCGCGATTGCCGGAGGGCAATACGAGCAGGTGCTGCAACGTTGGGGCCTGGATGTCGAACGCGTCGACAAGTCGCTGATCAATCCACCGGGCCTGCCGGACTAGGAGCATCGACATGGGACTGACACGACGTGAAGCGCTGTCGAGCATTGCCGCAGTGGGCGGTGAGAAGGCGGTCAAGGATGCACTGGCGGTGTTGGGGCTGGGCCCATCGTCACACCGCCGACCGCAACCGCTGAAACTCAAGGATGGCCTGGGGCAGGGCACCCGCGTGCTGGTGCTGGGCGCCGGGATTGCCGGATTGGTCACGGCCCTGGAGCTGAGCCGCGCTGGCTTCAGCGTGCAGGTGCTGGAAGCCCGTGAGCGCGTGGGTGGTCGCACCTGGACCCTGCGCAACGGCGACCGCGTGGACTACAAGGATGGTCGCTTGCAAACCGTGGGGTTTGATCCTGGCCAGTATTTCAATGCCGGCCCGGCGCGCATTCCCAGCCAGCACCGCACGATCCTCGACTATTGCAGTGAGCTGGGCGTGCCGTTGGAAGTGCTGGTCAACAGCAGCCATGGCGCTCAGGTGCGGCCGGACCTGAGGCAGCCGGCGTTCAGTGTCGGCCAGGCGCTCAACGACACCCGTGGGCACCTGTCCGGGCTGTTGGCCAAGGCGGTGCAGCGTGACGCCCTCGATGATCTACTGAGTGGCGAAGAGCGCACGCGCTTGCTGGGTTTCCTGCAGGTGTATGGCGACCTGTCCCAGGAGCTGGCCTTCGAGGGCACCCTGCGTTCCGGGCACCTTGAATCCGCCGCCCACCCTGGCGCCTTGCCCGCCCGCCACAAGCCGCTGGGGTTGGAGCGCTTGCTGCACCCGGAACTCTGGGGCGCTTTGTTGCACACCGAATTCCCGGAATTTTCAGCCACCATGTTCCAGCCGGTGGGCGGCATGGACCGCATCACCGACGCCCTCTACCGACGCGTGCATGAGCAGGTGCAACTCGGCGCCCAGGTGCGGCAGATCCGTCAGTTGGAGGAGGGCGTGGCGGTGACCTATCACGACCAGCACAGCGGCCGCGAACAGGTGGTGCGTGCCGATTACCTGGTCTCGACCTTGCCGCTGCCCCTGCTGGCCAGGCTGGACAGCGACTTCAGCGACCCGGTCAAGGCCGCCTTGCTCAGCACGCGCAGCGACCAGGCGACCAAGGTGGCGTGGCAATCCCCACGTTTCTGGGAAACCGATTACCGCACCTATGGCGGCCTGTCATGGGTCGAGCACCCGGCGCGCTTGCTGTGGTACCCCAGCAACGACCTCAACACCCGCCAGGGCGTGCTGGTGGCCGGTTACGTGACCGGGGAGGGCGCCGACGTGTTCGGCGCACAGCCACTCGAACAGCAGCACGCCGCCTCCCGACAAGCCGTAGAGCTGTTGCATCCAGGTTATTCCAAACATTTGCGTCATCCACTGGCGGTGTCCTGGGAACAGATCCCCTACAGCGAAGGCCCGTGGCTGCAACGCGAACACTTCCCCGCCCAGGCCCACGCCTTGCTGGAACGGCCCCATGGCCGGGTGTACTTTGCCGGCGACGGCCTGGTGCAAAGTGGCGTGGGCATCTGGCAGGAGTCGGCGGCCAACTCCGCGCGCCATGTGGTGGCGCAACTGGCCGAGCGCATCACTCAACAACGACAGATTGCGGCTGTGGCCGCCTCTTGAGGAGCAATACCATGAGCGACAGCATTCAACGCACCAGCGTGGGCGATTTTCCCATCTCGCAAACCGTCACCGTGCCGGCCTCGGCCAGTCTGATATTCGTCAGCGGCACGCTGCCCGATCTCGCCGACCCGAATGTGCCTGGGGTTTACGGCGACACCGAAGTACAGACTGTTTCAGTGTTCAACAAACTGCGCAAAATCCTCCAGCAGCAGGATCTGGACCTGGGCGATATCGTGCAGTTGCGGGTATTTCTGGTCGGCGCGGAAGAAACCGACGGCAAGCTGGATTTTGCCGGGTTGCAGCGGGGGTATACGCAGTTCTTCGGTACGCCCGAGCAGCCGAACAAACCGGCGCGGACCGCGTTGCAAGTGGTGGCGCTGCCGTTGCCGGGGGCGTTGGTGGAAGTGGAGGCGATTGCTGCCCGGGCGGTGTGATGCCGCCCGTCACTCTGCGGCGTGGAGCCTTTGCTCTGTCGCCCGATCGATCAATGCCCGCAGCGCTTCGAACAAGGGGTCGGCATCTGTGTGTTTTTTACCGTAGGCCAGGTTGAAGGCGTAATCGAAATCGGGCGGGTTCAGCCCTTGGGTGTGCTGCAGCAGGGTCTCCAGTTTGTCCATGGCCTTGACGGCTTTTGCTTCCGGCGAGCGCGCGTTCTCGTAGTCATCCCATAACGTCAGGATCTCGGCTTTCAGGGGGCTGTCCAGGGACTGCGCCAACAGCAGCAGGTCGAGTCGCTCCTGTTCGCCCTTGTTGGGAAAGGCCGCCTGGCTGACCGCCGGGATATCGCCGTGGATGGCTTCGCCCAAATCATGGATAACGCACATCTTGAGGATTTTCAGCAGGTCCAGGCCGGGCAATTGATCGGCGAAAACCATCGCCATCAGACACAGGCGCCAACTGTGTTCGGCCGTGCTTTCAGTGCGGCCCGAAGCCGTGTGGGCGCTTCTGAGCACATCCTTGAGTTTTTCCGCTTCGCGCAGAAAATCGAGACGGCCTTTGATTTTTTCCATGTCCATGATGCTGCCCCGCAAGGTCGGTTGTGCAGGTAAGCCTAGGTGCGCGAGCGCAGATCGTCCACGCATAAAATATGCGCGGTGGGCTTTCAGAGTGTCTCGACCAGGCGTGCTGCGCTGCCATCGCTCAGGGTCATGCGTGTCCAGCGACACAGGCTTGGGCGTATGGGCACGAGATTGGAGTCGTTGCTTCCAGTGGTGAATTCAAGGGCCGGTGGTGCCTGGGTTTCACGCCAGCCGGTATGCTCCAGGCTGGCTTCGATCAGCTGGATTTGCGGCGTTGCGAAGCGCCACAACGACTGGCCCATAAGCTCGGCGAGCGGGCTGCTGAACTGGCGTGCGCGGGAAGGCGAGCACGCGAGCAGGCGGTGCGTCAGGTCGCACACCAAGTGCATCGCTTGCGAACTCTCGCTGACCAGCCGGGCCAATGCCTGATCGGCGGCTGCATCAAGTCGGGCTGCCAACAACTGCTCAAGCTGTTGGTGCGCAGCCGGATCCATCGCTTGTACGCCACTTTCCCAGCGCGAAATAGTCGATTGCGTGACGTTGAACAACTGCGCTGTATGACTTTGCTTGATGCGGTGCAGCAAACGCCATCGCCGCAGCGCAACGCCGGGCAAGGCAGGCTTGAGCAAGGAGTGAGGCATCTGCGATTCCTGAGTCGACGGGTGGATGACGAGTGTGATGACAAGAGGGCAGCGGTGCAAATGAGTGGGATGAACGGCCCTCGGGTTGGCACACCAAGCCTCAGGGCTGAAGTGTTGATCGCTCCTGATACGCAGATCCAATGTGGGAGGGGGCTTGCTCCCGATAGCGGATTGTCAGTCACTGCATGTGTTGACTGAACCACTGCTATCGGGAGCAAGCCCCCTTCCACATGGCTACTCTTTATTGCTGCAACAACAAAGCCTGCTGCTTGAGCTTGCGCTTCTGGACAAACGGTAAGGTTTCATCATCCCCATACGGCGCGCTGTACCAATTGCCGTAGCTCGGGTTGGGCAGCAGGAACCAGCGCTGCCCCAGCCAGTTCACATAGGGTTCGACGGCCTTGCGCTGCGCAGCCAGGGTGTTGTGTTCGGCCTGCACGAAATCGCCCAACGAGTCGCCCGCCATCAACAGCACGCGTGCTCGGCTGGCGACCCACTGGCGGCGGCACTGCTTGCCGTAGCCCGCGCTTTCGCAGTGGCCGGTGGGGGTGCTGGCCGCCAGGATCTGTGCGTCGCTCTCAATCGGAAAGCCGCGCAAACGCAGGTTTTTGGCGGTGGCCGCGACCTGGCTGTGCTCGCGGTTGGTGAGGTAATACACCTTGATGCCTTTTTGCCTGGCCGCTTGCAGGAACGCCACGGAACCCGGCAGTGCCTCGGCCTTGGCCTGCTCGACCCAGGTATTCCAGCGATCATAGGAATAGACCTGATTGTTGACGATGTCGCGAGCGTTGAGCGGCACGTTGTCCAGCAAGGTCTCGTCGATATCCACGATCACCGCCGGTGGCAAACCGGTCAGCTTGCGCGCAGGCAAAGGCAGTGCGTCCCAGTTGGGGTCGGCCAGCGCTACATCGAGTTGGCGGGTGGCGTTGGCGAAGAGCTGGCGGTAGATCATCTCGTGCTCGATGGACGTCTGGGTCCAGAGCACTGCATCGAGTTGGTCGTTAGCCGGTGGTGTTTGCTGGCAGCCTGCCAGGGCGGTGGTCAGCAGGCAGGCACTGGCAAGGAACAGGTTACGCATGGGCAAATCTCGCGGAGGATGGGTGCGTGGTCGGCACAGTAGCGCATTCCCCCGCACAATCAAGGCGTACACACCAGTGCCTGGCGCTCGTAGTTCAACGCCTTGTTCTGTGGTGCCAGCGCATAGCTCGCGCTACAACGCTGTTCCCCCCACTTGATGATCAGCGTGCCCTGATCCTCTTCCACCAGTGCCAGGGCATTACCATTGGGGTCGGCAATCGCCAACTGCTTGCCATTGGCGTCTTCCAGTGAGGCACCAAACGACAGCGGTTGATGCTGTGCATCAAACAACTCAAACAACACCCGCCGCCCGGTGGTGCCGCTGTAATGCGCCACCACGATGGCGCCACGGCGCGGCACCAGCTGCTGGGTGGCGTTGGTGATTTCCACGTCGCCACCCAGGTCGCGAGTGTCCAGGCTGATCCAGTTGACCCGGTAGGGTTGCGCAGTGGGAACCACCGCATAGCCGTTGTAGCCGGTCTCCACCCCGCTGTAGCTGCTGATCTTGGCCCCAGAGACGCCTGGCACTTCGGCCAGGGCGAAGGTCTCGCTGACCGTCTGCCCCAGGTTGACGCCGCCCGCGTGAGCCACCACCGAGCCTGCGAGGTTGAAGTTCTGTGAGTTATAGCCCTGGCCCTGGCTGTAGCCGAGGCTGACGTCGGCCACGGCGGTGCGGCTGTTGATGTTCACCGAACCTGAGTCGCCGCTGGTGTCACTGTGGCCGGCCTGCACCGAATAGGAGGTGTCGCTGGTGTCGGCCACGTAGCCATTGATGCCCGCTTGGGTGGTGGTGTTGCCACGTTGGTGGCTGGTGGTGACGAATGCCCGTGGCGCGCGAGCCTGTTTGCCCAGCGGGAACGAGATGGACAGGTTCACTTGTGTGTCGCTGCTGGGCTGTCCCCAGGTGACGATTTGCTTAGTGCGCGTCACGCCGAGGTTGTAGCTCAGGTCGCCCCAGTTGCTGGAGTAGCCGGCTGAAAAACTCTTTGACCCGCCGCGGTTCCAGTAACGCTGGTCGCTGGCGGTCAAATACAGGCTGCCGAACTCGCTGTTGCGCCCGATGCTTTGGTTGATAGTCAGGTCGGTGCGGGTTTTCGAGTGGCCGGTGCGCACGCGCACGTCCTCGCTGCTGTCTTCCACATGGTCGGTGAGGGTGCGATAGCCCTCGGTGGAATAGCGATAGGCGGCCAGGGTGAAGTTGGTATCGGTGCCGGCGAAGGTCTTGGCGTACAAGGCGCGCACGCTGCTGCCCTGGGAGGTTCGCCCCTGGGCCTTGCTGGACGAATGGGTGGTATCCAGCGAGAACGCACCGAACGAGGTGTTCTTGCCGGCGCCGATGGACAACGCATTGTAGTCCTCGCTGGTTTGCAAACCCACGATGCCGCTGAGGTTGCTGGTCAGACCATAGGCCAGTGTACCGCTGAGAAAACGCGGGGTTGCCATGCCATCGGCATTGCTGTTGAACGTGCCCACTGAGAGGCTGTACTTGAGCTGGCCCTCACGCACCATAATTGGCAGGCTGGAAAACGCCTGCCTCGTCACCCGTCGCGTGCCGTCGGCTTCGATCACGGTGATTTCCAGGTCGCCGTTGGAGCCGCTCGGGTAAATGTCATTGATCTCGAACGGGCCCGGCGCGACGTTGGCGGTGTAGAGGATGTAGTTGTTCTGGCGGATTTCTACCCTCGCATTCGTCTGTGCCACGCCACGAATCACTGGCGCATAGCCGCGCTCGCTGTCGGCACGCATGCCGTCATCGGAGGCCAGTTTCAGGCCGCGATATCGCACGCTGTCGAACAGGTCGGTGTCGGAGAAAATCTCACCGGCGCTGAACTGGCCCTTGATAGCGGTCACGTCGTGCTGCAGGTAGGTGCGGTTGCTGGTGAAGGTGTTCGCGCGGCCGGTGCCGCCACTGAGGTTCGACTCGTTACGCAAGCGCCAGGCACCCAGGTTGATGCCGTTGCGCAGGCCCAGGTTATTGGCAATACGTGTTTGATAGTCTCCGGCAGTGCGGCTGCTGTTGAGCTGGTAGTTGATGAATGCGGCAGGTACGCCCTCGTCCCACAACTGCGGGTCGACATACCCGCGCAAGCCGCGCTGCATGGCCACTTGCGGAATGCTCGCCATCAGGCGCAGGCGGCTGCTGTCGTAACGCACGCTGGCGTCTTCGATCATCTCGGCGAGGGCGTAGCAGTCCTGTGGCTGCTGTGGGTCGAGTTTGCCCTCGGCCTGCAAGCGCTTCATGTCGACGCCCAGTTGCTTGAGCAGGTCGAGGGTCAGGCAGGCTTCGATCCGGCCGTTTTTCGGGTCGCGCTTGAAGTCGATATCGCGCCGGCCTACCAGCACTTCGTTGCTGTAAAGGTCGACGCGGTAATTGCCCGGCAGCACGCTGTTGGCCGAGAGCAACTGCTGCAAATCGACCGATGACTTCGAGCCTTGCAGGAATGTGGTGTTGAAGGTTTGCGCTGCCTCATCGGCCATCGCCAAAACCGGCAGGCAGGCTGCGATCGCCAGTGATAGCGTCTTTAACTTCAGTGCGCCACACGCGGGACTGTTGCTGGGATTAAAAGACATGCGAGGACCTATGACATCCCTGATCAGCGAGCAGGCGAGTACGTAAACAGGCCGATGGAGTAAGCCTATGGGTTAGAGAAAATAGTTAGTGTTGGAGGAGCGACTCAGTGGCGCGTACGGGGGCCGAAGGGCCGTCGGACAGAGGCGCGGTATAGTGGTTCTGAGCGCCGTAGTCATTGATGCTGGAAAACGACAGCTGAACCGGACCTGCCGCTGGCGGCGCTTTGAGTGGGAACTGTTTTTCCTCGCCGGGCGCGATCATGGTCGAGTCACTGGCCAGTTGCGCCTGTACTTTGATGTCGGCCATGGACACGTGGTAAAGCGTCGGGTTTTTCACCCGCAACAGGTGCTGGACGCCATGTTTGACCAGGGTCCATTCAAGCTGCGCAGGGGCTTGCAGCGCACTACCGGTTAGGCCGGCAGGGCGGTAAAAAATCTTGATGCGCTGGCGGATGGCCAACTGCAAGGAGTTTTCAGTTTCGCTGGTCTTGGGGATTTCTTGCACGTTGAGCCACACCACCGACTCGCGGTCCGTGGGCATGCCGGTGCCTTCATACAGGATGCGCAGCAGTTGCTGCTCCTTGACAAAGATGCGTGCTATTGGCGGCGTGACAGCAAACGGCGCAGGGCTACTATCAGCGTCGTTCCTGTCCACCCAAGATTGAATCAAAACCTCCTGGTTCCCGTTGCGTACGGTGACATTGGCTTCTTTGTGGTCGCCATCGAACACGAGACGGGTGGTGTTCAGTGAAATGCTGGCGGCGGCCTGGGTAGCCAAAAGCATGCCCAACAGCCCCAGACACGCGGCGATAGAACGAGGCTGCATGTGGGTTATCCGGTGTAATTAAGAGAAAGTGGCGAGGCCGTATGGCCTCGCACGTTCGGTGCACAGAGCGCCGGTGTTACTGGTATTGCAGGATGAACGGCAGAGTGGCATCACCGCGACCGGCGGTGGACGCACCGGCAGCACCGGTGGTGACGTAGGCAGCCGCAAAGCTCAGGGTCGCGTCGCCGCCGGCAGTGCCATTGCCGTGCATGTCGCTTTCGATACGGGCGGTGGCTGGCGAGCTGAGGTCAATCAGGGTGCCGTTGCTGTCGAGCAAAGCGATACCGACGTTTTTCGCCGAGGCCGTACCTGGATTCAGCGCCAGTACCTTTTTGCCGTTCACCAGGCCCGAACCGCCGTTGTTGGGTTCGAAGAGCATGGTGACTTTGGTGCCTTGGTTGCAGTTGACGTTCAGATTGAAATCTTTGGCTGTCACTCGGCCGGCAGTTGGATTTTCTGCGGTGCCCATGTCTTTAATTGCAACGTTGCCCATGTCGACCGAAATGGTACGGTCGGATTTGGCGCCCTCTACCGTGCAGGCGTCGTTGTTGATCACGCCAGTGAAAGTGACTTTACCGCTACCAGCCATGGACGGTTTCGGTGCTGGGTCGGCAGCAAATGTGCTGCCGGAGGCAGCGATAATCGCCGAGGCGATAACAGCCAGGGAAAACTTTTTCATGATGATGCCCGTAAGTGTAAGTTGAAAAGCGATTGTTGAATTGCGAGCAAAGAATAAGCAGCGACGCGGCGCGGGCGAATAAGACGATTCTTATAAGTGACGAAACTGGCGTCTTACTTGCGTTGGCTTTAAAGGGGGAACCCAGCAAGTAGGGGGGACGCCATTGTCCAGGAAGGGCTTGCAAAGAGCGGGTTAGTTGAAAACGTTACGCGCCAGGCAATAAGCGAGAAGGTCTTGGTCGCTGCTTACTTCAAGTTTGCGCATCGCCGAGATCTTTTGCGCGCTGATGGTCTTTGAACTACGGTTCTGGCTGCGTGCAATATCACTCACGCTCATGCCGGAAACAAATAAGCGCAGGATTTCGAACTCTTTGGGCGACAAGCTGGTAAAGCGCTCGTCGATGGCCGTGAGGGTCTCGATCACCGAGGTCTTGGGCGGCTCCAGGCTGCGATACGTGCTCTGTTGTGCAATGGCCTTGAGTGCCAGTTGAATCTCGGTGTGCAACTGGCTTTTCTGGATGATGCCGATCACGCCCAGCTCTTGCAGGCGAGTGAGGATCAGGTGGTTGGAGATCATTGTCAGGATCAGGATCTGCACCTGCGGGAAATGCCGTTTCAGGTACTCCACCAGCTTCAGACCATCGCCGTAGGGCGAGTCACCCGGCATGTTGTAGTCGGTGATCACGATGTCGGCGTCCTGGCGCTGCAACAGTTCGATCAGGCCCGCTGAACACACGGCCTCGCCGACGACCTGAAAGCGTGTATCGCGCTCTACCATTTCGCGTACCCCGAGCAGCACGATCGGGTGATCGTCCGCGATAACTACATTGAATTTTTTCATAAAGGGCCGTCCGTAATGCCAGTTCAAGTGAGGGAAGTTTGCCCGGGCTGGAGGGTTTCCAGGATGGCCAACAGTCGCTGCATCACAACCTTCACCTTGAGCTCAAGCGTGGTGTTGAGGCTGCTGCGGTTAAGCGCGGTTTCCAGTTCGATGCAGGCCTGGGCCAGGTTGAAGGCCTGCGCGGTACCCAGGGCGCCGGCGGCCGAATGCAGCAGTTGACCAAGGGCGCGCGCATCGCGCTGTGCCAGGGCTGCACCGATACGTTGTAAGTCTTGCTGCATGCTGCTGATGAACAGCGGGAGCATCTTCTCTGACAGCTGCACCCTGTCGTCGAACTGCTCGGATGGTGGTTTGACCTTACACAGCTTGGCCAAGTGTTCGCGCAAGGTTTGCAGGCTCAAGGGTTTGACGAGCCAGGCATTCATGCCTACCGCCAGGCAGCGCAGGCCCTCCTCGCGCATCGCATTGGCGGTCACGCCGATGATCGGTAACAGCGGGTCATGCAACCTGAGCGCACTGGTCAGTTCATAGCCGTTCATCAGGGGCATGTTTACGTCGGTCAACACCAGGTCGAAAGCTTGCGGTTGCCATTGCTGCAGCGCCTGCTCGCCGTTGGCGGTCAGGATCACTGAGCAACCGAGGGCTTCCAGTTGCTCCTTGATGATCGCCTGATTGACCGGATTGTCCTCGGCCACCAGTATGTGCAATCCGAGCTTCCCGATACTTTGCGGCTGGGCTGCCGCTGGTTGTTCATGCTTGCCATGTTGAGCCAAGGACACGATGCTGGCGATGGTACGTACGTCGTGCATATCCACAACCCAGCCCTGTGCTGTGTGCAACGGCGGTGTGCGCGCACCTGGCACGCATTGTACGCGTTGGCCGGCCCAGGGCCGGGCGGGCTCGTTGGGCAGCAGGTCCACCAGCACCGCATGGCCGTTGTCCTGCTCCCGCGTGGGCGTCGCCAAGGACGCCACTATGCCCAGGCGATTGAGCCAGTCACACAGCGACTGCGCCAACTCGCCCACTGGCGCCTGCACGTACACAGGTGTTTCACTGGGTTCGATCAGCGGCGGGTTGGTCAGCGTGCCGTGGCACAGCGGCAGGCGTATCTTCAGGCTAAAACTGCTGCCCAGGCCGGGCTCACTGACCACCTTGATCTCGCCGCCCATCATCTGCGCCAGCCAGCGGCAAATCGGTAACCCCAGCCCTGCACCGCCTTTGCTGGCGATGTCCGGTGACTGGTAAAACAGGTCGAACAGCTTGATCTGCTGCGCCTCGCAGATGCCCACGCCGGTGTCGGTGACTTGCCATTCCAGGTTGACATGCTCGGCATCGTGCGCGGTGACCCTGGTGCGGATCACCACACGCCCGATGTCAGTGAACTTGAGGGCGTTACTTACCAGGTTGTTGAGGATCTGGCGGATGCGCATCGGGTCGCCCATTACGCAGTCAGGCAGCGTCGGGTCGATGTTGCTATAGAGTTGCAAGCCCTTGCGTTGGGCGAAGGCGGCGTAGGTGTGCAGCGTGTCTTCGAGTATGTCCAGCGGGCAGAACTCCACGGCTTCAATCGCCATTTGCCCTGACTCGATTTTCGACACGTCCAATACGTCGCTGATCAGTTGGAAAAGTGTGGCGGATGACCGCTGGATCGTATGCAGGTAAGTTTTCTGGTATGAGTTGAGGTCGGTCAGGCCGAGCAACTCCAGAGTGCCGAGTACGCCATACAGCGGGGTGCGAATTTCATGACTCATGGTCGCCAGGAACAGCGTTTTGGCCTCGTTGGCGGCATCGGCGGCTTTCAATGCCTGGGCGTCGTCGATATGCCGAGTGATGTCGTTGAACGCATACAAGCGCACGTCTTCGGCCTGATATCGGGTGGACACGTAACCGATTTGCAGGTGCCGGCCTTCGATCTCCAGGTATGTCTCGCCGTTCTCGCTGTTGTCATGCACACCGGCCAGGGCGGCTGCCAGGCGCGCGGAGCCCGGCCACAGCTTGGCGCGTTGGTTCTCGATCAACAGCTTGCCGTCGCTGCGCCGTATCAGGCATAAGCCGATGGGGGCGGTGTCGATGATCACGCGACTGAACTCCAGGCTCTCGGCAATCTGTTCATGGGCCAGGCGAGCCGGCGTAATGACTTGGCGCCGGTACCAGCGGCTGCCGGCCCAGCCCAGAGGGAGCAGGCTCGCGAGGAGCAGGGTTAGGGTGCTCAGCGGGCTTAAGGTCGCGTGAAATAAGTGCGAGTAGTTCAGGCCATAGATCGCGATCCAGGGATGGTCGCCCGGCTGGGTAATCTTGAATTCAATCCCGTCTGTGGTGAAATGCACGCCATCGCTGAGCGATGCCCTGGCCTCTGGGCCGACCAACTGGGTGCCGTCGGGTGCAATCAGGGTGAAGCGATCAATCACCGAGTGTTCCTGGGGTTGCAGTACATCGCTGATCGGAGTCGCGTCTACCAGGGTGCCGACCACCACCGGGCCCTGGCCGCCGAGTGGCAGGCCGATGTAGGCCATTAGATGCTCGGGAATGGGCCCCGCCCGCCAGTACACGCGATTGTCTTCCAGCGCGTGCGGCGCCTGCTCAAGAATTTGTTCCACTGCGTTGAGCAGTGCTATCGGGTTGCCGATTTCCTCGATGGTTTTCCGACGTAGGTAGCCCACCGACGGTATGGAGAGGGCGTAGTGCTTCTGTCGATTGATCAGAAAGGTTTGCGGTGCCTCGTACGACGATGGGGACCAGAAGGCGCTGAAGTAGCTCGTCAGGTTCGCGCCTAAGGCAAAAATCTGCGATTTGGCGGTGGCGCTGACCTGTTGTTCATCGATATTGACGTTAAACGGCACCGAAAACGAATACTTCAAACCTTCGTAGAGGGTGCGATTTGTGTCGTTCATGCGACTTTCCAGGCTGACCGAGACGTTTATGGGGTGCAATATTTCGGCCTGTATACCCGTGTGCGTCAGGCCCCTGAGGTATGATTCCTGTCCTGCAAGGTTTTCCATCAGGCGCGCGAATTGAATGCGTGCGGCGCTATAGTGAGAATTGATCTCCCATTGCAGTGACCAATAGTTGGTCATGACTAGCATCAGCGTGATCCCGAGGAGCATCATCAGGCCTTTGTTCAGGCGCCATGGACTGCGAGTGATGACTTCGAGGTCTGTCGTGTTGTGCTTCATTATGGGGTTCCGCAGGTGCAGGATGAAACGGCATTGGGTGCCGTTTATCCTTAACTATTGAACAGATTTCGCGTGTCTGCCAGTCAGTGAGATGTAGCGGGGCCATCATTGCTCAGAAGTTGTTGAAAATGTTCAGAGGATACGGCGCGGGAGATCAGGAATCCCTGCACCTGATTGCAGTCGATTTTGCGCAACAGGGCCAGTTGCTCCGGTGTCTCTACGCCCTCGGCAACTACGGTCAGGCCGAGTTTGCGACCCAGTGCGATGATGCTCGCCAGTGCTTGGGCAATGCCTTCGTTGTCGTGGCTGCCCTGCACCAAGGCCTGGTCGATCTTCAATTCGGTAAACGGTGTGGAGACCAGGTTCAAGTACGAGCTGTAGCCCTTGCCGAAGTCATCCTGGGACAGGCCGAAGCCTTTGATGCGCAGGCGGCAAGCGCCAGCGTAGAAGTTACTGATGTACTGCGGCACCGAGCACTCCATCAACTCGAAGCAGATCATTCCCGGGATACCATCGTGGTGCAGCACGAACTCCAGCAAACGGTCTGCCAGGTCATGGCTGTTGAGCAAGTGGGTCGGCAGGTTGATCGACACCGGAATTTCATAGCCGCGCTGGCGCCAGTGTTCCTGGGCGTGGATCGCTTGCTTGAGCACCAGCCACAACAGCCGCTCCTCCAGTTCGAACGCCTTGATCGCCGGCAGGAACGCGGCGGGCAGCATCATGCCTCGCTCGGGGTGCATCCAGCGCACCAGGGCTTCGGCGGCGACAATACGGCCGTTGGCCAGGGATTTTTTCGGCTGGAACCAGGCCTGGAACTCGCCGCTGCTCATGGCCTGCACCAGCGTATGACGGTCGATGTCCATGTGCTCGGGCAATTCGGGGGAGGGCTTGCGCACTTTGTTTCTGAGCTGGTCGACCAGGGTGCGCAACGCATCGGCGTTCACGGGTTTGGAAATCAGGCCAATCACTTCCACATCGAGGTTTTTCGCCACCAGGCTGGCCGCCATCAGCATGCGCCGTGACGCCGCACTCATGATCGCCAGCGCCGGCTTGCAGCGCAGGCTGGCCAGGCACTGGATAAACTGCACGCCGTCCATGCCGGGCATCAGCAGGTCGGTCAGTACCAGGTCGAAGTCCCGCTGGCGCAGGCGCTCCAGCGCTTCTTTGCCATCCTCGGCGGTTTCGAGCAGGAAATCCCCCAACTCGCTGAGCAGGTTCTGCAGGTAGATATACTGCAGGGGATGATCTTCGACAATCAAAATACTAAGGGGCTTCATGGGTGATCCGTGCATAAGGCGCCAGGGAGTTGAATAGAGCACGCAACGCAAAGGGTTTGACCAGGCAATGGTTCATGCCGGCGGCCAGGCACAGGTCGGCCTCGCCGCGCATGGCGTTGGCGGTGGCCCCGATAATTGGCAACGGACAGCCCTGGCGCCGCAGCTCACGCGCCAGTTCATAGCCGTTGATGTGGGGCATGTTCACGTCCGTCAACACCACGTCGAAGTTGCTGGCGGTGTACAGCTGCAATGCATCCTGACCATCGGCCGCCAGTTCGACGGTGCAGCCGAGTTCTTCGAGTTGGTCACGCAAAATCAGCTGGTTGATGATGTTGTCCTCGGCCACCAGCAGGTGCAGGTTGAGTTTGTGCAGGTCACGTTGTCGCGTCTGTTCTCCGGCGCGGGCCACCCATAGCCCCTGGGCCTGGCTCACCGCTTGATAAATTGCGCTGAGGTGGTTGAGGTTGACGTGCCAGGCATTGTCTTCCGCTTCTGGTACGCTGCTGGCATTGCTGCTGACATGGATCACGGGGCCCGGCCATTCGGGCACCAGTAACGGATCAACGCTCTCCAGATGCACTTGCAGCAACAGATGACTATCCGGCAACGTTGGCAGACCCGCCTGGGCTCTGGCGCCCCAACGGCGTAGCCAACCGCTGATGGAATGCGCCAATTCAGGGATGGGCGAGACCACGTAAATGGTTTCGGCCAACAGGGGTCTCTTCGGCGGGGGAGACGCTTCTTCCAGCGGCAGAATCAGGCTGAAACTGCTGCCCAGGCCCAGTTCGCTGACCATCCGAATATTGCCGTTCATCAACTCGGTCAGGCGCTGGCAGATTGGCAAGCCCAGGCCTGTGCCGGCGACCACGTTGGTGTTGCCTTCGCTTTGGTAAAACGGCTCGAAAATCCTTATCTGATCTTCCTGGGCAATGCCTTTGCCGGTGTCCGAGACCTGCCATAACAGGCTCGAGCGCTCGCCGTCACGGCCGAGCACTTTGACTCGCAGCACCACGCGCCCATGATCGGTGAACTTCACCGCGTTGTTGAGCAGGTTATTGAGAATTTGGCGGATGCGCGTCACATCGCCGATCAGCCGTTCAGGCAGCGTTGGGTCTAAGCAGGCATACAGTTGCAGGCCTTTAGCTTGGGCGGCTGCGGCATAGCCTTGGATGATTTCGTGAACCAGGTCCAGCGTCGAAAACTCGCTCAACTCCAGTGCCAACTGCCCAGCCTCAATCTTCGACACATCCAGCACATCGCAAATCAGTTGCAGTAAGGTCGCCGATGAACCCTCGATGGTGCGCAGGTAGTCCTTTTGTTGGGCGTCCAGTTGCGTGCGTGCGAGCAGTTCCAGGGTACCGAGCACGCCGTACAGCGGCGTACGGATTTCATGGCTCATGGTCGCCAGGAACAGGGTCTTGGCCGCGTTGGCGGCATCCGCCAACTGCCGGGCTTCCTCCAGCGCCGCCTCGACTTGCTTGCGCGCGCTGATATCGCTGAAGGCGCAGAACAGCACGTCCTCACCCCTGTAGCGGGTAGGCGCGCTGCTCAGATACAGGTGGCGACCGTCGACGGTCTCAAAGTAGTCGCTGCGTTCAGACAACTCGCCGGTGAAGGCCTGCTCGATCCAGCCGGCGCGCAATGCTTCGAGTTCGGGGCCGTTGCCCAGCCATTGCTGGGCCAGGGTGTTTTCCAGCACCACCTGGCCGTCAGTGCGGCGCAGTACGCAGAGCGCGACGGGGGCGGTCTGGATCACATCGCGGCCGAACGCCTCGCTCTCGATCAACGCCTGAATGCGGTGGCTCGCCGGAATGATGAGGCGCTGGTCGACCCGGCGCATCACCAGCCAGATCAGGGTCAGGCTGAGCAGGCAGAACAGCAGCGAGCCGAGCAACTGTTTCCACAGGCCAGTGACCACGTCACGCAGGTCGATGGAGTACATCAGTTGCCAGTCTGAGGACTTCAGGTGCTTTCGGATTACCAGGTGGTCGGGCAGGAAACCGTTACCGACAAAGCCGAAAAAGCTGTCCTCCTTGGGCTTGAGGTGTTGTTGGCTCAGCTGTGTGTCATTGCTGTTGGTGAATATCAGCATGCCCTGGGAATTGAGCATCATGAACTCGCCGGCGCTCTGGTCGCTGAGGGATGAGGAGACCTTGCGGCTTTCCATCTCCAGGCCCAGCCATCCGGACTCGACATCGCGCTCATCCAGGCGAATGAAGAGGTAGAGCTGTGAGTGGTGATCGGTGTTGTCGCTCAGCCACAACGTGTTGAGCCTGCCAGGGGCGTTCTGTAGGGCCTTGAGACGTTCGAGCATAGGCTTGCTGATTGGCAGCACCTGCGCACTCGTATCATACAGTCGCGTCACCTGCGGGATGGGGTCGGTGTTCACGTAGAGCAGGTTGAGCTGCTTGGCCTCGAGGTAGTCGCGCATACGGGGGGGCAGCCAGATGCTCCACTGGTTTCCCGGGATTTCACCCACTTGCAAGTGTTTTTCTTGCGCAGGGGGCGCGTAACCCCCTGACTGTTTGCGCACCGCCGATAGACTCAGGCTTTCGAGCAGGGCTTTGCGGTTGGTAAAAAACGTATGGGCTTCGGCGATGGCGCTGCTCATGTAGCCGCGCCGCTGGGAAATATCGTTGTTGAACGTCGACAACAGGAAGGTATAAACCCCACTCAGGATGCCGACGAGCAACACGGTCGCAAAAATACGAAGCAGCCTTCTGGCTGCTTCGGGTCGCGAAAGGACCGGGTTGATCTGGGGCAGGTAATTTTTTATTCGCATAGGAGGACTTTAAGCGCAGGCCTTTTTTCATTGCATAAGACGATCCTTAAAGGCGCCTACTTGTAAGACATATCCACCACCACTGCGGCGTCGAATGCACCGGGGATCGGCGTGGTGCGCCACTTCAGGTCCGCGCGGAACTCATCGCTGCTCTGACCCTGCCCCATCAATGTCTGTAGCGTGAACCAGGCGTTGAAAGGCAGTGCTTGTTGGCTATCGGCACGAGATAACGAGATGCCCACCGAGCTGTTGTTGCTCGGCACCAACAAATTATTGATGACGGTGCCGCCGCCCGGTGTGGTGGCGAAGCGCGCATTGATGGTGTAGGGCGTGTCGCAATCTTTGCGTAGGTTCAAACGGAAGTTTGCGCTGCTGGCGACTTGACCAATCGATGCTTTTTGCGACGGCTTAGGGAAGTTGACCTCGCTGGGGCTGATGGTCAGCTCGGGGGAGCATGGCACGAAGCGGATACGATTCAGGCCGGTGAGCACGTAGTTGAGGTTGCTATTGGCGATGCCGTTGAGCCCCCGCTCGCCGTCCAGTTGGAATACGTGGTACGAGCTTAACGTACTGGCCTGGCCGTTTGGCGGGGTGGTGCCGAACTTCTCGATGAATACGCTAAATCTGAGGGTGAATTTTGAGTCGCCGCATATATCCGGGATATATGTAAATTTCATGCAAGCCACGGAAAACTCACCGGTAGCGGCCGCGCCGATGCTTTGGGTGATCTTTCGATCCTTATAGCGGATGCCTACGCGGATGCCCTGACCGACGTCGGCGCTGTCTGGATTGACGTAAAAATACACGTGTTCGTTCCCATACTTTTGGTCGTCCTTGCAGATGACTTCGATGCTACGTGTGTCGGATTCCCAGATGATAGTGCCGTCGGGTGCATCGGGTGCGACCGCCGTCACAATGCCTAGAGCTTCTTTGGTGATGATCGAGTCGGTACCGGCTTCACGGCAGGCCAGCGCGTGGCTGGTAGCGGGTAATAATACGCCGGCCCACAACAGTAGCGGCAGAAAACGTTTAGTCAGTGACATAGGTGAAACACTCCGTGATCGATCACTTGAGTACCGCGCTACGGGGGGACTGCAAGCCGATGTCGTTGATTTCGGTGAAGTGGAGGCTGGCGCCTTTCGGCAAGGGGCCTGGAGCACTCAAGGTTTTGCTCTCGTAGGGTTTGAGCAGAAGGTAATCGCTGAGCGCCTGGCTGTCGGTTTGCAGGTTTATCAGCGAAAGGTGGAATGCGCTGGGATTGCTGACCGTGAGAGTGCGCCCGTCGTCGCTGCGCCAGACTAACTGTTGTACTGCCTCGGCCGAGCCGCCCTGGAGCGTAGGCGGTCGATAAAACAGCTTGAGCCGTTGGCGTATCGCAAACTGCATGCTGTTAGGGTCTTCCGACTTGAGCGGGACTTCCATGATGTTGAGCCAGAACAGTGATTCGCGATCCGTGGGCAAGCCTTCACCGGCATACAGAATGCGCAGTTGGTGATGCTCTCCGGCAGCCAGTTGCACCAGTGGTTCGGTGACGGCGAAGGGCACATTGGCGCTTGCCGCTTCGTCTTCGCCGGTGATCCAGGTTTGCACCAGCACTTTGCGTTGTGCCTGGTTGACTACACCAATACTGGCCGCCTTGTCATGACCGAAGTAAATCAGGCGTGTGCCTTCGATTTTTAGTGCGGCGTGGGCGGGCGGTGTAAGGGCCAGCAGCATACTGACGATCAGCAGCATTCTGAGGGATGACATCAGCACAACTGAAATTCCATGGGAGTGTTTGGTGGTGCATGCCAGGGTAGAGGGAGTTTGCTGCAAGGGCTTTCAGGCGATTCTTAAAAGTATGTGCCTGCCCACCGATGACCCTTTCAGAATCGCCTTAAAGTCTTGCCCGGGGCTAACAGTTAACGTGTTCACCGTTGAATGATCGACGTTGCTGCTTAACTGTCAGGTTTACCCTATGCCCAATAAAGCGTTACGCCTTCTAATTGCCGATGTAGACCTTCTGCAACGGCTCAAGATCGAGAAAATGCTCAACCAGTTGGGTTATCACCGCATCGCCCCGTTGAGCTCGTTCGACGAACTGCAGGCGTTGACCTGCTCGGGAGGTGTGGCGTTCGACCTGCTGATCATCAACACAGCACTGGTGCACTCGCGGCAGGTCAACCTGTTGAAGTACTGCCATGACAACCCGCTGATTCGCCACACACTGATTTATGACGGGCAATGCGCGCAGAGCTCGGTGGTGTCGGTGAACCAGACCCTGCACCTGTCGTTGTCACAATCGCCCGACTTCAACTCCCTGCGTCGCTGCATGGAAATTGTCGATCCGGCGCACAGTTCCCCGACCGTTGAGCGGCCGATACTGCGCACCGTGGACGGCCGGTCGCCCCAGCCTTCGATGAGCCCGCGGGCGGTCTACCAGGGCGACCCGACTGTGGTGGCATGTGCCGTGGGGTTGTTTCCCAAGCGCTGATCGTATCGCGCAGCATCAGTCACGCCAGACGGGCTGATCAGCAAGGCCCAGTGCCCAATAAGGTTGCCGTGGCCGCAGGCACACACCGCCGACCCAACGCTCATGGCTGGCGTGGTCCAGCCAGCAGGCATTGCCATCCAGCACCTGCTGCGCCAGTGGCGTCAGCGCCAATACGCGGCGCGGCCACTCCACGTCCGTTTCGGACTCGATCAGCAGCGGCGCCGCCCCATCAATCAATGGGCGCAGCAGCGCATGGAACATCATGTCGCCCAGGAAAGGCAGTGGCTCGCGCTTGGCCATCAACTCGGCAAACACCCGGCCGAAAGGCACAGGCCCGGCCTCGGCGATATACCTCAGGGACAAACGTTCAGTCAGCGACAAACCGTCCTCGATACCCGGCAACTCCTGTAACTGGCGTCGTAACGCCGGTGCCAGAAAAGGCAGGGCAGGGTAATTGCCATGGGCCAGTTCCGCGAGCTTGAGCGGTGAGCTGTCGCAGTAAGCCGACCAGGCCCGTTTGGCCAACTGCACTGCGTCGTCGTCGATCAAGCGCCGCTGCGGCCAGAGCCAGGCCAGCACATCGGGGGCCAATTGGCCTATGCCGATAAATCGCTCGACTCCGGGAATTCGGTCTGCCTCAATCAGCTCCAGCTTGCGCGGCGCCTGCTCAAGGCCAGCCAGGGCGCGGACCAGGAACAATTGATCGTAGGCGTCCGCCTCGCACCACAGCACACTGGGATCGGCGTTGTTCAAGGCTTGTAGTTGGTTGTATTCATCGTTGATGCGATGCGCAACTTCAGTGGAGTCAATGGCAAAGGCCTGGCTGATAAAGGTACTGCGCATCGCTCGGAACGCTTCGCTGGGCAGTTCACGCACTGGCCCCATGCACAGCGGGTCAGTGAGCATCCGGAACTGGCCCTTGAACCCGGCCAGTTGCAGGCTGTGGGCAATATCGTTGCCACAGCGCCAGTGGGTGGTGCGGGATTCATCGCTGGCCTCGAAACCAGGGTGGCGGGCGGCAAAGTCGAGGGCGTCGACGTGGGCCTTGAGCTTGGGCCAACTGGCGAAGCCCAGCTGTTTGGCAAGCTGCCACTGAGCCTGGGACAAGGTTGCGCTGGGGTCTTGGCTTTTCAGACGCGACAACAGTTCCTTGGCGCGCTTGCGCTGCTGCTCAAGGTTGAGGCGGCCATTGGTAGTGGAGGCTAAAGGGCGTTGCGACATACGATCTCCTTGCACAAACCTTTTCCGCTTCAAGGTTGGGAGTCGTAGAAATGAGGTAGAGCTGTGATGTCCTGGGCGCAGCCCTTTCCGCGGAAGGTGGCGTAGAGAGCGCCAGGCGGAAAATATAGGCAGCATTGCTATTCGGTGCAACCCGAAAATGTGGGCGCGGGCTTAACGTTCTTTATAGGCGCGAGCAAGCTCGCTCCCACATTAAGGGCTGAGTTTACTTGTCCTTGCGCGCATCCATGGTCTTTTGGTGCTCGGCCAGGAACGGCTGTTCCGCAGGATCAAAACGATCAATCCCGGCCGTAAAGCGATGCCAATAGGGATACAACGGCTGACGCCGGGTGACCGCCTCGATGCGTGACGATTGTTCCTCGGTCAGCTTCAGTTCAGTCGCGGCAAGGTTATCGCGCAGGTGCTCTTCGGTACGCGCACCGACGATCAGCGAAGTGATTCCCGGCCGATCCTTTAGCCAGGCCAGGCAGGTACGGGCGACCGAGACGCCATGCTCATCACCGACGGCGGCAAGGGTTTCGATAATGTCCAGGGCACGCTCCTGGTCATGCACATAGGGTTCCGGCCAGCCGCTGCCCTGGCGGGTATTGGGTGGCGGCTTGTGCCCGCGTCGGGTCGTGCCGGTCAGCAGGCCTTCTCCCATCGGGGCCCATACCAAAGTACCGACGTGCTGGTCCAAGGCCAACGGCAGCAATTCGTACTCGGCTTCACGGGATTCCGGGGTGTAGTAGATCTGCTGGGTGATGGGCTTGAGCATGCCGTGCAGCTCAGCCTTGCCCAGGGTTTTCATCATCTGCCAGGCGGTGAAGTTGCTGGTGCCGAAGTAACGGATCTTTCCCGAGCCGACTAACAGACGCAGGGCTTCGAGGGTCTCTTCGATGGGCGTCATGCCGTCCCAGTTATGCAGTTGGTACAGGTCGATATGGTCGGTGCCCAAACGCTTCAAGCTGGCTTCGCAGGCGCGGATCAGGTGATAGCGCGATGAGCCGGAATTGTTCGGGTTCTGGTCCACCGGGCTGCGGCCCTTGGTCGCCAGCAGAATATCGTTGCGCTTGTCGCCCAAGGCTTTGCCGACGACCTCTTCGGCCAAGCCGTGGGAGTAAAGATCGGCGGTGTCGACCATATTCACCCCGGCATCGAATGCGATATCGAACATACGCTTGGCCAAGGGCACGTCCACTGCGCCGCATTTTTCGAACTCCGCACGACCGCCAAAGGGCACGGTGCCCAGGATGATTTCCGATACCAGCAGGCCGGAATGACCCAGTTGTCGGTATTGCATGTCGCCTCCTACTTAACGTTGCACGTGAAGGTGTGAACGATGGGAAGGGCGATAGTTTGAATTTTTTAATGAGAACTCGTCTGAGGGGGGCGCCGCACCATTGCGGCCACGGGATTTGGCAGGGCGCACTGCTATTGAAGATGGCGAGTCCCGTACGAAAAGTCTTTTTTGTACGTAATAAATTGCTAGTTATTACGTGGTTTATCTGCTGTTGTCGGGGCGTTCCTACATACATTTCCCTTAATGGATAGGTGGCCAAATGTTTTCTATTACCTATCCGTTCGGCTAGCTATTATTTGTCGAAATGATTTGCTAGCGTTTGAATTCATTGACGAGTCGCTGAGGCATGGAAATGGAGCTGAAAGATATTGGTAATACGCCGCTACTCGAATTGGCAACACTTTCTGTGAATGGAAATAGGGTTTTCTCTAAGTGTGAGTACTTGAATCCATCGGGAAGTCATAAGGATCGCACCTATTTAAATATTATCAATAAATTGGAGAAGGCAGGCGTCCTTAAACCTGGTATGACGCTAATTGACTGTTCTACTGGGAACGGAGGGGCTGCACTCGCTTGGATCGGCAGGTTGAAGGGATACGGCGTAAAGATATTCATGCCTGAAGGTATGACCGAGGAGCGGAAAACACAAATACGTACCTATGGGGCGGATATAGTAGAGACTCCAAAAGAGTCTTTTTTGACGGGAGCAGTTCTCCAAGCAAAAGCGTATCTATCCGAGAACTCATCGGAAGAGTTTTAGTATCTGGATCAGTCTAATAGCCTGTTGAATAAAGACAGTTGGCGGTGCTGTGGGAAAGAAATCGTGAAACAGTTGAGTGCACAAAATATCGTGCCGGATTTCTTCGTGTGCTCAATCGGTACGGGCGGCACTTTTTCTGGAATCGCTGAGGTATTGAAGCAAACGTACAGCGGGATTAAAACAATAGCGCTGGAGGTTAGCAACTCTGCGCCTCTGTTTGCGCAAAGAAATAATTTGGCGTTCAATCATCGCTCGCACAATTTGATGGGTTTGGGCGCAGGAGTTTTATCAGCGAATACAGACTCCGGTCTAGTTGATGAAATACGAGTGATTGATGATGTCGACGCTTGGGCTCGGATGAAGCACTTCATCGCGTCAGAAAAAATACCCATTGGACCAACCTGCGGAGCCAATCTACTGATGTGTGACGAGATCGTTCAAGCGCATAAACGCAAGAACATAGTCACGTTATTTTTTGATAGCTCTTGGAAGTATGCGAGTCGCTGGGATAGGTTTTATCCTGAGTACAGTGAGGTGCGCCATGTTGCTGGAAGAGATTTATAAAAAAGCTAAAGTTGTGAGATCTGGAAAATCTCTGACTACGGTCAATGAGTTTACGGATCAGATACCTGCTTTGCGGCCGGAAGTTTTAATTGAGGTCGCGCATAAAATCATCAAAGTCATGGAGCGTGACGTTTCGAAAATTGTCACCGAGGAAGATAAGGGGGCCGCGTTGGCAACCACGGTCTCATTGTTGACGGGTATACCTTTAGCCATGGCCAGGTGGTATTCCTACAGTCTTGGTGGTTTCAATGAGCAAGTGGTCGATATTGACTCCGAATACTACAAGGGACAGTTGTATCTCAACGGCGTCGAAGTTGGCGATCGAGTCATCATCATTGACGATACGCTAAGTTCCGGCGGTGCGGTAATTGCGCTGGTAGACGCTGTGAAAGGGGCGGGTGGTGAAGTGGCAGATGTTGTCTGCGCTGTAGAGAAGGTTGGGAATTTTGGGGTTGAGAATGTAGTAGGTGCGACTGGGATTACCGTTAAAACTATTTTGAAAGTGTTGGTGAGCGAAGATCGAGTAACGGTTGAATGAAAATGCGCGCGCGGGTGGCTAAATGTTGATGCAACGAACCGGGTTAATTATCGGCTTGGTGTTTTGCTTGATCAGTGCGGCATTCGATGTTTATGTTGCGTTGGTCACGCAGTCGATCAGCACGTTGAACGTTATTTTTTATTGTTTTACAACGTCAGCCTGTGTCTTTGGTGTTTGGGCGGTTTATCGAAATCCCAATTCATTGTGGTCAAAGCTCAGAACCCAATGGCGATTGATCGTTATCATCAATCTTGCGGTTCTGTGCAATTGGGGCGGGTTGTTTTACGCACTCCGGTATCTGGAGCCAGCAGTAGTGGGAGTCGCCTCCGTAGCCTGCGGCCCTGCACTCACGTTGATTGTCTCCCTGCTGACCAATCGTAGCGTGAAGGTGGCCGTAGTCGATGCGGTGGTTTCATGGCTGGTGCTCATCTCGGTAGCGATCATGTTGTTCAATTCCCTTGCGGGGGACAGCGGTGTAGTCACCACCACCGCTGTGCAGCGGGTGCTCGGTATCGTTAGCGTATTGACGTGCGCGTTGGGCACGGTCATGTACACGGTTTTTTCTAAAGAGATGTTCGCTCGTCAATGGTCGGTCTACGAGATTTTGGGTGTCAGAAACATCGCGATGGTGGGTGTCTGTGCCGTTGCGATTCCTGCTACAGGAGGCAGCTTTTTACTCGATAGTGGATGGGTTCTGCCTATGGCTATCTTGGTGATAGCCGGACATTTGCTGCCGATTTACCTGATTCAGAAAACCATCTATTACCTCACGCCTATTCACGTTTCCCTGGTATTGCTGACGCTTCCTGTGTTCGTTTTTTTGTTCCAGTACCTGGATTCGAGAGTTGAGTTTTCTGTAGCCAGCCTCTCAGCCGTAACAGTCATCATCTTTTTGCTGTCGTTCAGGTCGTTGCATGCGCTGAAACGGGAGATCGTATGAAAATTGTGATAGTCGATGGGTTCTCATCGGGTAAATTTTTAGCGAAGCAATTGAACGACGATGGCTGCGTGCTGGTGCATGTGGCTTCATCAGCAACACTGGACGGCTATTATTATCAAGGTTTTGATTGCACGCTTTATGAGCAGATGATCGTCAATAGCGATTTTGGAATGACCTTGGCTGAAGTCCAACGCTTCATGCCACAGTTCATCCTCGCGGGTGCAGAAACGGGTGTGCTTCTGGCTGACGAGCTGAATGAGCAACTGCAGCTGCCTTATCGCAATGATTTCGACAAAACTAACGCACGTCGAAACAAGTACGAAATGATCCATTGCATTACCCAGGCGCAGTTGCCGGCCGCAAGGCAGTTCATTACTGATAGTTGGCGTCCTGCACAAGAGTGGATCGATGAACACGGACGTTTTCCTGTGGTCATCAAACCCCTCGAGAGCGCAGGCGCCGATGGGGTGTCTATTTGCGAGGATATGTGCGCGTGCAAAGCTGCTATGGAGCGCCTGTTAGGAACGACCAACAAGCTGAATATACCTAACACGCGGGTCCTGATTCAGGAATACCTGGCGGGACTGGAGTATGTGGTGAACATGGTATCGCTCGACGGGCAACAACTCGTCACTGAAGTCGTCCGTTATCGAAAGCAGCGAACGCCGACCGGCGGCGTACTCTATGACATTGACGAACTGATTGGGCCCGATTCGATGGTTTATCCGATTCTGGTCCAATACACACGAGCAGTGGTGCAGTGCCTGGGGATCCGAAATGGGCCTAGCCATGCGGAGATTATGTTTACTGAAGACGGTCCGAAACTGGTGGAAATTGCTGCCCGCACTGACGGCATTCTTCGGCCTGGGGTTTCAAAGGTAACTACTGGCCTTGGTCAGATCGATGCTGTGGTTTTATCCCTCATGCAGCCTGAGTTATTTGAACAACAACTGGCGAGGAAGATCAATTATCAGCGTCTGCAACATACCTACAATGTTTGCTTGATAAACCGCTCAGAGGGGCGTTTTGAAAAAGATGGGTTCTTGAGGGAGTTACTCAAGCTTGAGTCGTTTTTCGAAGCAGTGTTTTACGTTGAGGACGGCCAGCAGATCGGCGTGACGCAGGATGTTTTCAGTCAGCCGGGCACGGTGTATCTGGTACATGAAGACCCCGCCGTGCTCGAGGCAGATTACCACCAGATTCGCATACTTGAATGGCGGGGGGCTTATCTGGCGGAGAGGTAGCCGTTCGCCATGGATCACCTCATTGTTTCATTCTGTGAAATGCTGGATTGCACAATCTGGTGATTCCATCGCAGGGTTGCCCATAAGAAGATCGCTTCCCTCGACGCGAATACTCGGTCGACAACGATCTGGAGTCTTTCATGCCTGCTATCAAACTGTATGGTTTTCCCTTGTCTGGCCACTCCCACAGAGTCGAGCTGATGTTGTCCCTGTTGGATCTGCCGACTGAATTCATCCTCGTGGACCTCAAACAAGGCGCCCACAAAGCACCTGCGTTCATCGCCAACTTCAACAGCTTCGGACAGGTGCCGGTGATCGACGACGCCGGCACTGTGCTGGCCGACTCCAATGCGATTCTGGTCTACCTTGCCAGTACCTATGGCAAAGGGCAGTGGCTGCCAAGCGATCCCATCGGGCAAGCGCGGGTCCAACGCTGGCTTTCGGCCGCCGCCGGTCAACTCCATGCGGGGCCCGCCACGGCGCGCTTGGCCACAGTGTTTGGCGCCGAGGTGGACACTGTCAGCGCAATCAACCGAGCCTATGCCCTGCTGAACGTGATGGAGCAGCAGCTGGGCGAGAGCCGTTTTTTGGCCAGCGATCAGCCAAGCATTGCCGATATTGCGTTCTATACCTACGTGGCCCATGCGCCGGAAGGCAACGTGTCGCTGGCCGACTACCCTGAGGTGCGTGCCTGGCTTGCCAGCATCGAAGCCTTGCCAGGGTTTGTCGCTATGCCGCGCACGGCGGTGGGGCTGCAATCACAGTAACGATCAAGGGATGCCGATGGACCGATTTCATGAGATGCAGGTATTCCTGGCGGTGGCCGAGGAGGAGGGTTTTGCGGCTGCTGCACGCCGCCTGAAGACCTCGCCACCCAGCGTCACCCGCGCCATTGCCGCTATGGAACAGCGCATCGGTACGCAACTGCTGGCGCGTACCACCCGCAGCCTGCACCTGACCGAAGCCGGCCAGCGTTACCTGGAAGATTGCCGGCGCATCCTTGCCGAGCTGGAGGAGGCTGAGGAAGCGGCCGCAGGCAGTTACTCCATCCCTGGCGGCCAGTTGACGGTGACCGCACCGGTGCTGTTTGGCGAGTTGTATGTGGCGCCTGTGCTGGGGGAGTACCTGGACCAGTTCCCCCTGGTGAACATCAGTGCCTTGCTGGTCGACCGGGTGGTCAATATGGCCGATGAAGGCGTCGATGTAGCGGTGCGTATCGGCCATCTGCACGAACCCGGGCAGCAGGCGGTCAAGGTCGGTGAAGTGCGCCGGGTGGTGTGCGCATCGCCGGCTTATCTGGACCAACATGGGCGCCCGCAGCGGCCTGAGCAATTGCGAGAAGCCAGGATCGTCACCTCATCGTCCAGCCAACTGGTCAGTGAATGGACGTTCGTCGACTCCGGCCAGCCGCTGAAGATAGCCATTGAGCCGCGTCTGAGCGTTACGGCGAACAATGCCGCAATCACCCTGGCGCGCCTGGGCTGGGGCCTGACCCGGGTGCTGTCCTATCAGGTGGCGGCAGCGGTGGCGGCGGGTGAGCTGGAGCTGGTGCTGGAGGCTTTCGAACCGGCGCCGCTGCCGATCCACGTGGTGTTCCAGCAAAACGGCCGCATACCGGCCAAGGTCAATACCTTTGTGGATTTCTTAAGCCATCACCTCGGGCAGGACCCGGCCCTGAACCCGGCGACGAAGCGGCGCACCTGATGGAGCGCTTTCGCGATATGCAGCTGTTTGCGGCGCTGGCCGGGCAACCCAGCCTGGCCTCGGCGGCACGCCGTGCCCAGGTCTCCGGCCCGACCCTGGTACGTGCGGTTGCGCGCCTGGAGGCACGCCTGCGGGTGGTGTTGCTGCAGCGCAGCACACGCGGGGTCAACCTCACCGATGCAGGCCAGGCTTATCTTGCCGACTGTGTACGCCTGCTGGCAGCGGTGGATGCGGCCGAAGCCTCGGCCAACGGCGCCCATGTGCACGCCCAGGGCAACCTGCGGATATGCCTGCCGTTGTTGTTCAGTCGCTATGTCATGGCGCCATTGCTGGCCGGCTACATGGATCGCTACCCGGCGGTGCGTGTCATTGCTAACTACCACGACTATTACCCCAACCTGCACGAAGAGGGCTTTGACGTGGCAGTGTGGGTGGGTGAGCTGCCCAACTCGTCGCTGATTGCACGGCAGGTCGGCCAGGTGCGCACCCTGCTGTGCGCCAGCCCCACGTATTTGGCGGCCAAAGGCGAGCCCCGGCATCCGGCCGACCTCAAGCAACATCATCTGATTGCCAGCGCTGAAGCGGTGCACTGGGGATTCCCCTACTACACCCTCAAGGCCCGCGCACGCCTCAGTTGCGCCACGGTGCAAGGCGCGATCAATGCGGCGGTACAGGGCGCGGGGGTGATTCGTTGCCTCAGTTATCCGGTTCATGATCACCTCATAAATGGCCAACTGCGTCGTGTCTTGCCGGCCTTTGAACTGCCGCCTCTGCCGGTGCATGTGATCTACCGCGAAGGCCGCCATGCGCCGATGCGCGTGCGCAGTTTTGTCGACTACTGCGTCACCGCGTTGCGCGAACATCCGGCATTTCAGCTGGCGTAATAGTGGATTGCCTGGGATGGGCATTCTCTGCAGGGTTGGGTAGGCGCAGCATTCGGTTATCCAACCAGAGGTGATCGCCATGAACTCGATCGAACAATCCCCTTGGCATGTCGGCGAACGGCAATTGCAGGAAAGTGCAGGCGTCGCCGAACGCATGGCCATGATCGGGCCGAAGGTCATTCGTGATTATTTGCCCGAGCAGCATCGTGATTTTTATCCGTTGTTGCCTTACCTCATTCTGGGTGTGGTGGACGAACAGGGTATCCCCTGGGCGACCATGCTGGAGGGCGCGCCAGGGTTTGCCCATTCACCGGATCCACAGGCGCTGCAAATCGACAGCCTGCCCGCCAGAAGCGATCCGGCCTCGGCTGGCATCTCTCGTGGCGCGTCCGTTGGCCTGCTGGGCATCGACCTCGGCACCCGGCGTCGCAACCGCATGAACGGTCGGATCGGAGCGCTGGATCATGACGGCTTTGCGGTTGATGTGGTGCACACTTTCGGCAACTGCCCCAAGTACATCCAACTGCGGCCAGTCGCTGGGGTTGCGCGCCAACCTGGCGATACAGCCGAGCGCAGCATCAGCCTGGACGCCGCCGCCCAAACGCTGATCCGCAACGCTGACACCTTCTTCGTCGCCAGCTACGTGGACCAGCAAGGCGAACGCTCGGTGGACGTTTCCCATCGCGGCGGCAACACGGGGTTTGTGCGGGTGGAAGGCAACGTGCTGACCATCCCCGATTTTGCCGGCAACCTGTTTTTCAACACCCTCGGCAACCTGCACGCCAACCCGGTGGCGGGGTTGTTGTTTGTTGATTTTGAAACCGGCGACGTGCTGCAAGTGGCGGGGCGTACATCGTTGATTCTCAGCGGGCCGCCAGTGGCCGAGTTCGAGGGCGCGCAACGCTTGTGGACGGTGACGGTGGAGCACGTGGTCCGCCGTCCGGCAGCATTGGCATTGCGGTGGTAGTTCGCGGAGTTTTCACCGCACAGCCTAGCAATGGGCACCTGGTAGCCTGGCACGCTCTCCCTGGCACAACTACCTCACTGATGCAGTGAGATCAAAATGTGGGAGGGTGCTTGCTCCCGATGAGGTGGTGTCAGTAGACACAGCTGTGACTGACCCACCGCCATCGGGAGCAAGCCCCCTCCCACAGAGAACATCATTGCCTGTTGGGTTTGCGTTTGTTCATCAGGCCACCGGGCATTCCCGGTTCAGCGCTTCATCGACCAGCAACTGCGCAATCTCAATCATCTGCACCACCGCCAGCACATGCTTGCGGCTCTGGCCGTCAAGCTGTTCGGCACAGTCATAGGCACAGACAGTCGCTGACTCCAGCATTTCGCTGGCATTGCTCAAGGCCGCTTCAGTGCTGAGTCCGGGGCGGACGGTGAAAATGACATCGGGAGGTAGTTGCGGGTTGTCATCCGAGGGGGATGGTGGGGGATTGGGTGTGACTTTCTTCATACGGTTGCTCCTGGAGTTAGAGGAGCCGCCACAATCACTTCCACATGATGGGGTGGCGACTGTACGCAGGTGTGGAAGACCGGACTCCAGGACCCCGGCGCACTCGAAAGTGCCCCGCGCACAGCCGCCATAACACTTTATAGCGAGCATGAAAAAAGCGCCCGCTAAGGCTATGGGCGCTTATACGCCTGGAGAGTTCGGGCTTCCACACCCGTTCGCTGATTTTGCAGCGACCCGCGAAGGTTAGCGGCGACACTCATCGGACGCAACCCGAAGTTTGTGTAAGAGCGGTCTGATGAACTCACTCTTTGGATCAACGTCAGCGGGTGGTCGTTGCCGCAAGGTTGATCGAGATGGAGGCGCAGGCGCTGGGCGCTGAAAACGACAGCTATCTCACTGACGCAATGCGATCCAAGTGTGGGAGGGGGCTTGCTCCCGATGAGGCCGTGTCAGTCAATACATCTGTGACTGACCCACCGCCATCGGGGCAAGCCCCCTCCCACATGGGGTCGGTGTACACCAAACCAGATGTACACCAAACCAGATGTGCACTGCCCCCCCAATCAATACCGAATCATCACCGACTTAAGTTCGGTGTAATCCTCAATAAATGCACTGCCAAACTCCCGCCCGACCCCCGAAGACCGGCACCCACCAAACGGCACCGCCGGGTCGAGCAAGGTGTGCATGTTCACCCACAAGGTGCCTGCCTTGATGGCCGGGATCATGCGCAGGGCCTTGCCCAAATCGTTGGTCCACAGGCTGGCGCTCAGCCCATAGGGCCCGTGGTTCATAAGCGCCAGCAGTTCGTCTTCGTCATCGTAGGGCAGGAAGGTGGCGATAGGGCCGAAGGTTTCCTCATTGAGCAGGGTGTCGTGCAGGTGGTTGGCAAGGATCACCGTGGGTTCGACGTAGCAACCAGGCCGGTCGATAAGGTGGCCGCCGTGGATGATCGTGTTGTTTTCGGCGCGGGCCTGGTTGAAGTAGCCGAGCAGTTTGTGCTGGTGCTGCTGGTGCGTGACCGGGCCGAATTCGGTGTGTTCGTCCAGCGGTGAGCCGATGTTCAGGCGGCCGAGGCGCGTCTTGAGTTTTTCCAGCACGGCGTCGATTTGCGAGCGGTGCACGAAAAAGCGTTCGGCCGCCGCGCAGATTTGCCCCGAATGCAAAAAGCCCGCTTCGATGATGCCGTCCACTGCCTTGTCCACGTCCATATCGGGTAGGAAGCCGGCGGCATTCTTGCCACCCAGTTCCAGGGTTGCACGGGTGAGGCCGGCGCCCATGGCGCTGCGGCCGACGGCGATGCCGGTGGGCACTGAGCCGGTGAATGAAACCTTGTGCGTGCCGGGGTGTTCCACCAGCCCCTTGCCGACATGGCCGCCGCCGGTGAGCACATTCAGCACACCCGCCGGCAGCCCGGCGTCGATGGCCAGTTCAGCGATCCGCAGCAGGGTCAGAGGCGTGAATTCGCTGGGCTTGATGATGATGCTGCAGCCGGTCACCAGCGCCGAGGCGAGTTTCCAGATGGCGATCATGGTCGAGAAATTCCACGGCACGATCCCAACCACCACGCCCACCGGCTCGCGCAGGGTAAAGGCGGTGTAGCGCTCGCCATTGAACGACGGCAGGGATGGGGTCAGGGTCTGGCCGCTGAGCTTGGTGGCCCAGCCAGCGTAGTAGCGCAGAAAGTGCGCGGCCTGGTCGACCTCGAAAGCGCGGGATATCTGGATGATCTTGCCCGACTGGCACGTTTCGATCTGCGCCAGTTCTTCACGGTGCTGTTCCAGCAGATCGGCCAATTTGAGTAGCACGTTGCCGCGTATGGCGGGCGCGGCCTGGGACCATCGCTGGAAACCACGGTTGGCGCAAGCGACCGCGGCGTCGATATCCGCCAGGTCTGCGTCGGCCACTTCGGCGATCACCTGGCCGGTGGCAGGGTTGATGACGTTCAGGGTTTGATCGGCGTGGCTGCGCACGCTGACACCGTCGATAAACAGCCCATGGCGGCGACGCAAAAAGGCTTCGACTTGAGGCAGCAACGGGATATCGCTCATGGCAGGTTCCTGGCAATTCACAAAAGAAAACCCGAGGGTAACCAACGCACCGATAAGCGGCTTGACTGTGCCTGCCAGGTTTTATGCCTGTGCCTGCCGCGCCTGTGAAAAGTACAAGCTTGCCTGCCGAACGTACATTTCCCGCCAGCACGGCCCGTTCGATACTGGCCCTGCATCCAGCGCCGTTCCGCAATCCGGAACGCCTGTCGGACTTCCAATAATAAGCAGGGCCGTCCATGAAAAAGCCAAACCCGCTCCTTGAAGACCTCAAACCCCTTTTGCCGGCCATTGCCGCGAATGCCAGCCGTGCCGAGCAACTGCGCCAGGTACCGGATGAAAATATCGCCCTGCTCAAAAGCATCGGCCTGCACCGTGCCTTTCAGCCCAAGGCCTTCGGCGGCCTGGAGCTGACGCTGCCCGAGTTCGCCGACTGCATCGCCTTGCTCGCCGGTAGTTGCGCCAGTACCGCCTGGGCCATGAGCTTGTTGTGTACTCACAGCCACCAACTGGCGCTGTTCTCGGCCCAGTTGCAGCAGGAAATCTGGGGTGCCAACCCGGATGCCACGGCCAGCAGCAGTATTGCGCCGTTCGGTCGGGTGACCGAGGGCGAGGGCGGGGTGTACTTCAGCGGTGAGATGGGCTGGAGCAGCGGCTGTGACCATGGCGAGTGGGCGATTGTCGGCTGCCGTCGCCAGAACGCCGAAGGCACCCAGGATTACTGCTTTGCCGTGTTGCCGCGCAGTGACTATCAGATTCGTGACGACTGGTTCGCCGCTGGCATGAAAGGCAGCGGCACCAAGACCCTGATCATCGACAACGCCTGGGTGCCCGAACACCGTATCCAGAAGGCCAAGGACATGATGGAGGGCAAGTCCGCGGGCTTTGGCCTCTACCCCGACAGCCGGATTTTCTACGCGCCGTATCGGCCATATTTTGCCAGTGGCTTCTCCACCGTCAGCCTCGGTGTGGCCGAGCGTATGCTTGAGGTGTTTCGCGAAAAAACCAGGACGCGGGTGCGCGCCTACACCGGTGCCGCCGTCGGCGCAGCCACCCCGGCGTTGATGCGCCTGGCCGAGTCCACCCACCAGGTCGCCGCCGCCCGAGCGTTCCTGGAAAAAACCTGGCAGGAACACGCCGAACACAGCGCCGCCCACCGTTATCCCACGCGGGAAACCCTGGCGTTCTGGCGCACCAATCAGGGTTACGCCACCAAGATGTGCATCGACGCAGTAGACCGCCTGTTCGCCGCTGCGGGCGGGAATGCCTGGTTCGAGCACAACGAGATGCAGCGCCTGTTCCGCGATTCCCATATGACAGGCGCCCATGCCTATACCGACTACGACGTGTGCGCGCAGATCCTCGGCCGTGAGCTGATGGGTCTGGAACCCGACCCGAGCATGGTGTAGCCGCGCCTATCACCCATAACAATAAGGGCGGCCACTCGCGGCCACCCGGGAGTCTTGCATGTCTGACGTTTTCGACCCACGGGCCTTTCGCCGCGCCCTCGGCAACTTCGCCACCGGTGTGACGGTGGTCACTGCCGCCACCGCTTCCGGGCACAAGGTCGGCGTGACCGCCAACAGTTTCAACTCGGTGTCCCTCGACCCGCCGCTGGTGCTGTGGAGCATCGACAAGCGCTCCAACAGCCATGCAGTGTTCGAGGAGGCCAGTCATTTTGCGGTGAATGTGCTGGCGGCGGACCAGGTGCACCTGTCCAACAACTTTGCGCGCCCCCGTGAAGACCGCTTCGCCCTCATCGAGTACGAGCCGGGTGAGGGCGGCTCGCCAGTGTTCGCCGATTGCTCGGCGCGCTTTCACTGCGAGAAGTACCAGCAGATCGATGGCGGCGATCACTGGATCATGATCGGCAAGGTGGTGGCGTTCGATGACTTCGGCCGTGCGCCGTTGCTCTACCACCAGGGCGCCTACGCCGAGGTCCGGGCGCTGCCTCCGTGCGCGCCCGAGGTGGTTCAGAACGGCACGGCCACCACCAGCTGACTGTAGACATTGGTGCCGTTGCCGCCGACCTGGTTACCGCCGGTGTCGGCCGCTTTATCGGGTTTGTACAGGCCCAGCAGCGGCGTGATGATCAGGTGGTCGTTCACGGCCCATTCGGCGTACAGGTCCAGTTCGCGGCCATCCAGGTTCAACTGGCCGCGGGTGCTGACGGTGTTGTAGTCAAAGAACAGTGCGCCGAGGGTGATGTTGCCCAGCGGCTTGACCTTGAGCGCTACGTGCTGCACCGCCGTGTTGCTGTTGAATGGGCCTGAATAGTTGCCCGCCACTTCGCCCTGCACCCAGGTACCGTAGCCACGGTTGAAGCCTGAGAACATGCCATCCCAGTTTTTCGAATAACGTGCGTAGTGGTAGGTCAGGTCCGGTGACCAGGGCAGGTGGGCAAAGGTGTAGCCGGCTTCGACGTAACCGGCGTTTTGCTGGCTGTCGCGCCTGTCCTGGCGGGCCAGTTCGAAAGCCAGGTGCGCGTTGTCGATACCTGCATTGCCGGCGCCGCGCAGGCTATAGAGGTTCATGCCTTTGCGCTGGCGCTGCAGGTCGGTGGCGAAGCGCTCGTCCACATCGATGCCGTGAATGTAAGTCAGCCCCAGGGTGCCCGGCGCGGCGCTGTACTCCAGGGTGCCGGCGGCCATCTCGGTCAGGGCCTGGGCGCGGTTGTCGGATTTGATCCACATCAGGCTGCCATGCACGCCGTCCTTGCCACCCAGGCGAATCACCGCAGTCTTGTCGAAGGCATGGCGCGCGGCAATGTAGTAGGCGCCGCCGCGATTGAACTCGCCGTCGCCTACGCCATTGCCGAGGTTGGGGCCGTCGTCGTTGATGATGAAGCCGTCGCCCAACATGATGATCTGGCGGCCAAACGACAGGTCTACCCCATCCTTGCCCAGCGCCGGGAACAGCTCGCCGGAGCGCCAGCCCGCGAAGGCTTCGTCAAACTTGGTGGTGCGCTCGGTGCCGTTGGTCAACCCCGACGCATCGCCGTCGCCCCAGGTGCCGGAACTCACCAGGTTCGCCGTGCCGTATACGCCGCCCAGGTTGCCCAGGCTCTGCTCGACGCTCAGGCCGTACTTGATGAACCCCTCGCGCCAGGTGGAGCCGCCGCTGCGGCCATCGTAGTTCTTCGGGCTGTTGAACAGGCCGTAGACGGCAAGGAAGTTGCCGGTGAGCTGGGTGTCGGTATCGGCATACAACTCGATGGCCTGGGCCTGGCCGACCAGCAGTGCAATGCCGAGGCCGACCGCCTGGCGCAGGCGGCGGTTTTTCAGTGTGTGCTCCATTATTATTGTCCCCATCTTGGTTAAGAGTGAGGGCGCATTAGGGCGAGCGGTCGCAGGCCAAGTCTTTCATATGCGTGCCAGGCAGTTGACCCTGGCCGCCAGGCGATACGCCGTGGCAGGCAGCAACAAAACCTTCGGCAGACAGGGGCAAGACGATCGAGCCAGGTGGGGCGCAGAGTGCCGACACACTAAAAAAACCGCTTTCGAGGACCCCACCATGTCGATCAACGACCGACTCACCGCGCACCTAAACCGGGGCACGGTAGGTTTCCCCACCGCGTTGGCCAGCACCATCGGGCTGATCATGGCAAGCCCGGTGATCCTCACCGCCACCATGGGTTTTGGCATTGGTGGCAGCGCCTTTGCCCTGGCGATGCTGATCGCCGTGGTGATGATGCTGGCCCAGGCGACCACCTTCGCCGAGGCCGCCTCGATACTGCCCACCACGGGCTCGGTGTACGACTACATCAACTGCGGCATGGGCCGGTTCTTTGCGATTACCGGCACTTTGTCGGCGTATCTGATCGTGCATGTGTTCGCCGGTACCGCCGAAACCATCCTCGCCGGGGTCATGGCCCTGGTGAACTTCGAACACCTCAATACCCTGGCAGAATCGGCCGGCGGCTCGTGGCTGCTGGGCGTGGGGTTCGTGCTGGTGTTCGGGGTGCTGAATGCCTTTGGGGTCAGCGCGTTTGGCCGGGCAGAGATTATCCTCACGTTCGGCATGTGGACCACCCTGATGGTGTTCGGCGTGCTGGGCCTGATCGCCGCGCCGGCGGTGCAGTTGGATGGCTGGTTCGGGGAATCACTGGTGGGCACCGACCTGGTCACCGTGCTGTCGCTGGTGGGCATGGCGATGTTCATGTTCGTCGGCTGCGAGTTCGTCACCCCGCTGGCACCTGACCTGCGCCAATCGGCCAAGGTCATGCCACGGGCGATGATGCTCGGGCTGATGGGCGTGGCGACATGCATGTTCATCTATGGCGCCGCGATGAAACGCCAGGTGGAAAACGTGGTGCTCGACGCCGCCTCCGGCGTGCACCTGTTGGATACACCCATGGCCATCCCACGGTTCGCCGAGCAGGTGATGGGGCAGATCGGGCCGCTGTGGCTGGGCATTGGCTTCCTGTTTGCCGGCGCTGCAACCATCAATACCCTGATGGCTGGCGTACCGCGCATCCTCTATGGCATGGCGGTGGATGGCGCGTTACCGAAGGTGTTCACCTACCTGCACCCGCGCTTCAAGACACCGCTGCTGTGCATCCTGGTGGCCATGCTGATCCCGTGCCTGCATGCGCTGTACCTGGGCGGCAACACCGACAACATCATGCACCTGGTGCTGGCGGCGGTGTGCGCGTGGAGTTTTGCTTACCTGTTGGTGACGCTGTCGGTGGTGATCCTGCGCATTCGCCGTCCGGATTTGCCCAGGGCCTATCGCTCGCCGTGGTTCCCGCTGCCGCAGATCGTCTCCAGCATCGGCATCCTGCTGGGCATGTGGTTTATCACCCCGCCAGGCATGAACCCGGCCGACATTTATGTGCCGTTTGGGGTGATGCTCGGCGTGACCGCCACCTATGCGTTGTTCTGGACCCTGGTGGTGCAGAAGGTCAACCCCTTCAAGCCAGCCTGCGTTGAGGAGGTGTTGGCCAAGGAATTCAGCCACGAACCGGGGCCTGCCCATGACGGTTATAACGACTTTGCGGCAAAAACTGTATGAGCTGTTCAGCGCAGACCGTGCACCGAGCGGTTATCGACCTGGGGTGACCCTGGCGCGCTTACGGCGTGATCTAGGCCTGGCGACGCTTGAAGTGGACGGTGTGAACTTCGAGATTGTCGAGCGCACCGAGTCGCAGTTGTTGATGCACCTGGTGCTGACCGAGTGCGTCCTGCGCGTACCTGCTTCAGCGAGTGGTGCTGGCAGCTTCGAGGTGCACCATGGCGGCGCTATTCGGCGCAACGGTATCCGCGTGCGCCGGCGCTCCGGCAGCCAGGCTCTGGCGTGTGAGCTACAGTCGCGTTTGCTGGCCGACAGCGGGTTGTTCCAGGCGCTGATGCCGCTGGATTTCAAGCGCCTGCGCATTGATCTCAAGGACCGGCAATGGTGTGTGCGCCTGGAGCATATGGGCGGGAGTGAGGTGGTCAACCGGATGCCTGCGTTTCGGCGTTACATTGCGTTGAGCACCGAGCAACGCAGGTATCTATTGGCAGCCATAGGTGGGTTGCAGCGGGTGATGTCTGGCCTGTGAAACCAATGACGCACCTCTGTGGGAGGGGGCTTGCTCCCGATAGCGGCGGGTCATCCAATGAATGTGTTGGCTGGCCCACCGCTATCGGGAGCAAGCCCCCTCCCACATACCGTTTGGCATCATTAGTGCTTCTGCAAAGGGCAAACAGGTTGTTGTTGCGTGCATATAGATAACATGTTAACTATTGCATCAGAACAACAAAAAGAACGCCACTGCGGAGACACCCCCATGAGCATCCCACAGCATGCACCCGACGGGCTCGACAGCTGGAACCGCGAACTGCGCGCCGCGTGCGGCCACTTCGATACCGAACTGGCCTTCAACCGTTCGCTGTTTATTGGCGAGATCCACAACTTGCCTCGTGGCTTGGCCATCCTGCGCACCAATGCCGGGCTGATCAAACGCCCGACGCACCACGCCGATCACGACAATGACCAGGAGTGCTTCCTGGTCAGCCAGCGCAGCGGCTATTCGCAGATCACCCAGAACGAGCAGACCGTGCAGCTGGCCCCCGGCGAGATGCTGTTGATGGACTCGGTGGGCTCGATCGAAATCACCCCCTTTGGTTTGATCGAACATGCCTCGCTGTCGTTGTCGCGCACCGAGGTGTGCAAGCACCTGGGCGGCCAGGCGCGGGCGTTCGGCAAGATCTCCTCGACCAAAGCCTGTGGGCGTATGTTGCATGTGCTGATGGATCAACTGTGCAAGGACGACACTGACGACGACGCCACGCAAGTGGACGCGCTGCAGGCGGCCTTTGTGTCGCTGCTGGGCTCGGCGCTGGAGCAGGGTGATGAGTGCCGCGAGGGCGTTGCTGCGTTGCAGGGCAATAATCTGCGCAGCTATGTGCAAAAGGTCATTGATGAGTCATTGGGCCAGCCTGGCCTGAGCCCGATTGGCCTGGCCAATCGCCTGAATATCTCGGTGCGGCACCTGTACCGTTTGTTCGAGGAGCAGGACGACAGCGTCTGCCGCTACATCCAGCGGGCGCGGCTCAAGCGCAGTGCGGACGACTTGACCAACCCCTTCCTGCGTAGCGAGTCGATCACCTCGATTGCCTACAAGTGGGGCTTTACCGACTCGGCGCACTTCAGCCGGTCGTTCAAGAAGCAGTTCGAGGTGTCGCCCAAGGATTTTCGCTCCAGCCGGTTGCAGGCGGTGGGGGCATAAACAGGTCCTTCAGGCTGCAGGAGATCCAATGTGGGAGGGAGCAAGCCCCCTCCCACATGGGTCCCCGTTATTCGGGCAGGGTGGAGCCACCATCGACCACCAATGTCTGCCCGGTGATATAGCCAGCCAGGTCAGAAGCCAGAAACAGCATGGCGCCGGCAATATCCGCAGCCGCGCCCAAACGCCCCAGTGGCACACGGCTGGCGATGCTCTCATTCAGCGCGGCATCGCCCAGGTTGCTCATCGCCGGCGTGGCGATCATGCCCGGTTCCACGCCATTGACCCGCACATTCAACGGCGCCAGTTCCAGCGCCGCGTTGCGGATAAACCCATTCACCCCAGCCTTTGACGCCGCATAGTGGCTCAGCCCCGGATAACCCACCCGATTGCCGGTGACCGAAGACGTCACCAGCACGCAACCCCGGCCTTGCGCGCGAAACATCGGTAACGCCGCCTGGGTCAGCCAGAACAGCGCCGAAAGGTTTACCGCCAAGGTGCGTTGCAAGATCGCCGGGGTGATGTCGGCAAAGGCTGTCAGAGGGAAATACCCGGCGTTGTGCACCACAATATCCAGCTGCGCCAACCCTTGAACGCAGGCGAATACCGCCTCGGCTTGCGCCAGGTCAACGCCCACGGCCTCGACCTGATAGCCCTGCGCGCACAACCCAGCGGCCACCCTTTCAGCTTGTTCCAGCAGGCGATCAGCAATCACCACCCGCGCACCGCGTTCGGCAAAGGCTTGGACGATGCCCAGGCCAATCCCTTGGGCGCCGCCGGTGACCAGCACGACTTGGCCGCTGAAATCCAGGTCATTGGGCATGAGCAGGCTCCAGGCGCGTAAACGCCAGCGTCGGCACGTCGACGATGCTGGACCCACCGTCCGCCACCAAGGTCGCCCCGGTAATGATCGATGCGTCGTCGCTGGCCAGGAAGCGGCATACCTTGGCGATCTCTTCGGCCCGGGCGGCGCGGCGCAGCGGCACATCGGCACACACGCGCTCGTACGCTTGCTGCAAGGTGTCGCCGTACGCCTCCATCAACGGCTGCATCTCGGCATCGGCCATCGGCGTGTGCACCCAGCCCGGGCACACCGCGTTCACGCGCACGCCGTGGGGGCCGTAGTCCCGTGCCAGCGAGCGATTGAGCCCGAGCAACGCATGTTTGGCCGTGGTGTAGCCGCACACTTCGGGCCCCGCCGCGAGCGAGGCGATGGAGCCGATCAGCACGACACTGCCGGCGCTTTGCTGCAACAGCGGCAGGCAGGCGCGGGCACTGTAGAACGCGCTGTCCAGGTTGCTGCGCAGCGCCGCTTCCCACGTAGACGGGCTGGTCTGGGTCGCGCTGCCCAGGCCATGACCGCCGGCACACGCCAGCAGTACATCGATACGCCCGTAGTGGGCGTGAATCTCGCGGATAAAGCCCTCCCAGGTGTCGGGGCAGGCGGCATCGCCCACCAGGATCAGGCCGCCGCTGGCCTGCGCCGCCTGTTCCAGTGGCTCGCGGCGCCGGCCGATCAGTACCAGCCGTGCGCCTTCCTGCGCGTACAGCCGGGCACAGGCGGCGCCGATGCCGGTGCCGGCCCCGGTGATCACTACCGTGCGCGGCTCAGTCACGGGGGTACTCCGTGCGGTTGAGCACCTGGCAATAGGAACTGATCGGGAAGTTCGACAGCGCGTCGAAGGATGCCCCCGCGTAGCCGAAGATCTTGCCGTCGCTGCGGTGTTGTTGCAGGTCGATCAGCACCAGGCCGAGGGTGGGCACGATCTTCTCCTGCCAGACGAACAGGTACAGCTGCTCGGCGATCTTGTAGTAATGGCAGCGGTCGGTGTCGCACAAGCCTTTCTCCACACCCTCAAGGCATTGCCAGGCATAGAACCGCGGGTTGAGGTAGATGTGCTCGTAGACCTCGCTGGGGCTGTAGCGGTAGTGGTTGCGCAGGCCCACCAGTTCCTCGGTGGGGGCGTGCAGGCAATGGCCCTCCTGCCACGGCCGGTCGAGGCTGCCGTGGAGGAACTCGGCGTGCACCGAGGTCAGCGGTTTGCCGGCCAGGGCGCGGTGGTAAAGACCTTCGTGGGTCTCTGCCGGCTCCGGCATACGGCCAATCACCGCGGTAAAGGAGGCAGTTGGCGTGTCCAGCACCAGGCTGATCGACCAGCTTTGCCCGGCCTCGTGCTTGATGAAGTCCACCAGGTACAGGCCCGGGCGAATCGAGCTGGCGCGGTAGGCTGCACTGCCGCTGGAGTGTCCGTCGGCGGCGTGCCAGGCCAGGCGCTCCTGTTCGAAGCGATGCTCGATCTGCCAGCCATTGGCAAAGTGCAGAGTGAAGGTCTGGCCCGCCAGGTCGGCGAGGTTCGGCAGGATGAACGCTTCGGGTGCAAAACCGTCGGCCAGGGCGCCCACGGTGATCCAGTCAGAAGAAGTGCTCATGGCAAGGCTCCTTACACGACGGCGAAGTAGTGTTTGACGAAACTCTCGCTGACCACTTCCCACAGCACCGGCGTGCCCTTGGTCACAAACCAGCTGTCACCGGCCTTGTAGCGGGTGGACTGGCCGGTGGACTCATCGGTGAGTATCACCTCGCCGGTGACCACCGTGGCTTGTTCGGCGAACGGGTAGACCATGCGGAATTTGCCCTGGGTGGTGCCGAAGTAAGCGCTGCTGACCGCATCGGTAGGTGCGCCGAATGTCATCTTGCCGAAGGCGCGCACCTCGCCTTCAAGGATCTGTGAACCGAGGTCGGCCACGGTGCCCCAGGCATCGAGTTCCGACAGCTGGACGTTATGTTTGACGGTGGTGAGGGTCATGGCAGTGGTTCCTGATGAGTGAAAAAAAGCGAATCAACGACGCCCGTTCCAGTAGCCGGACAATTGGTGCCAGGATTTGCCCGCCGTCAGCAGCAGAGGGCGAATTGCGTCCTTGCCGATGATGGTCGGGCGGCGGATCGAGCTGACCAGGTCATAGCGCGCCGAGCCTTCGCTCATGCCTTCGGCCAGGACCTTGCAGATGATGTGGCTGGGGGTGACGCCAAAGCCTGAATAGCCCTGCACGAAAAACGCATTGCTGCGCCCCGGCAAGGTGCCGATCTGCGGGAACAGATTCGGGCTGCACGCCATCGGGCCGCCCCAGGCCAGGTCGATTTTCACGTCCTTGAGGTAGGGGAAAATCTTCAGCATCAGGTGGCGGTTCCAGGCTTTCAGGTCGCCGGGAATATGCTCGACCAAAGGCGTCGCGGCGCCGAACAGCAGGCGGTTTTCATTGGTTACGCGGTAGTAGTCGATCACCGGGCGGATATCGCTGTAGGCGCCACGGATCGGGCTGATGCGCTGGATCAATTCTTCGGACAACGGCTCGGTCATCATCTGGAAAGCGTAGGTGTTGATGGTCGAGCGGTGCAGTTCCGGTTCGAGCTTGTTGAGAAAGCTGTCACAGGCCCACAGCAACTTGCCGGCGCGTACCGAACCGCGCCCGGTGCGCACGGTGATGCGTTCGCCGTAGCTGACCTCCAGGGCCGGGCTGTTCTCAAAAATCCTTACCCCATGGCCGGCCAGCGCGGTGGCCTCGCCCAGCAGCAGGTTCAGCGAATGCACATGCCCGCCGCCCATGTGCAGCAGCGCACTGGTGTAGGCGTTGGAACCGATGATCTGCTGCACATCCGAGCCGCCGAGAAAGCGGATTTCATGCTGGCTGTTGACCGACTTGAAGTCCTTCTCCCAGGCGCGCAGAGTTTTTTCCTGGCGGGCGTTGAAGCCCATATAGCCGTAGCCGTGGCAGAAATCGGCATCGATGTTGTACTTGGCGATGCGGTTCTTGATGATGTCGGCGCCCAGGTCGCTGATCTCGAACACCTGGCGCAGCCCGTCTTCGCCCACGTCCTTCTTGATCTTCTCCAAGTCATGGCCGATGCCCGCCATGATCTGCCCGCCGTTGCGGCCGGTGCCGCCAAAGCCCAGGTAGCGCGCTTCAAGCACCACGATATTGGTGATGCCTTTTTCCGCCAGTTCCAGCGCGGTGTTGATCCCGGAAAAGCCGCCACCGATCACCACGACGTCCGCGTCGATGTCTTGCTCCAGGGTGGGGAAGCTGAGGTTGTATTTCTTGGTGGCGGTGTAATACGTAGGGGTTTCGATGTTGATCATGGCGCAGCCTGAAAAAGTGAAGGAAGGCGCTAAAGCGGATGCCTCCATTAGGGCCCCTGACGGGCTGGAAGTCTTGATCCTGCGTGCCCGGGTTTTTGATTCAGCGCGCCACGGGCGAGGGCACACACAAGTTATAGCGCGCTCGCTGGCGGGGAATGTTAGAGTTTCGTTAAATTATTAACTAAATACTTCGTGACCCTGATCCTATGTCCAAACCTCGACAATCCCTGACCCTGGCCTTGCTGCAAGCGCGTGAGGCCGCGATGAGTTTTTTCCGCCCGTCCCTGAATGAACACGGCCTGACCGAACAGCAATGGCGCATCATCCGCATCCTCGAACAGCACGGTGAGCTGGAGATTTACCAACTGGCGGAACTGGCGTGCATCCTCAAGCCGAGCATGACCGGCGTGCTGGTGCGCATGGAAGCCGCCGGCATGGTGCACCGACGCAAGGCCGAACAGGACCAGCGCCGGGTGCTCATTACCCTGGCGGACAAGGGCAAGGCGAGTTTCGCGTCCATGAGCCAGTGCATGGAGGCCAACTACCAGCGCTTGCAGGATCAGCTTGGCGAAGAGAAATTCCAGACCTTGCTGGGGTTGTTGGATGACTTGAAGAACATCAAGCGCTGAACTAATGACTGAACCACCGCCGGTCAACTGTGGGAGCTGGCTTGCCTGCGATAGCGTCGGGTCAGCTGGCTTATTTGTCGCTGATACACCGCTATCGCAGGCAAGCCAGCTCCCACATTGGATCTCAGTAGACACCACCGGTATTGGCAGCCACCGGTACGTCTTTGAACTTCCCGGCCAGGCTTTGCAACCCGCGCATCAACACGGTGGTATCCACTCCCACCGCCACGAACGTTGCGCCCAGTTCGATATAGCGCCGCGCCAGGCGTTCATCCGCACTGAGAATCCCTGCCGCCTTGCCCGCTCGAACAATGCGCACGATGGCGTCCTCTATCGCCGCCTGCACTTCAGGATGCCCGGGGTTACCGCGATGCCCCATGGCCGCACTCAAGTCCGCCGGGCCGATGAACACACCGTCCACGCCTTCGACGGCGGTGATAGCGTCCAGATTGGCCAGGCCCTCGCGGTTTTCAATCTGCACCAGCAGGCACATCTGCGCGTCGGCCTGGTCGAGGTAGTCGGTGATGCTGTTCCAGCGCGAAGCACGGGCCAGGGCACTGCCGACGCCGCGAATACCCTGGGGCGGGTAGTGTAGGGCGCGCACCAGTTCTTGGGCCTGGGCAGCGCTTTCGACCATGGGCACCAGCAGCGTCTGCGCGCCGATATCGAGCAGTTGCTTGATCAATGCCGTGTCGCCGACCACCGGGCGAATCAGCGCCTGGCTGGGGTAGGGCGCGATGGCCTGCAATTGCGCAAGCATCCCCGGCAGGTGGTTGGGCGCATGTTCGCCGTCGATCAACAGCCAGTCGAAACCGGCATTGGCGGCCAACTCGGCGCTATAGGCATTGGCGAGGCCAAGCCATAGGCCGATCTGCACCTCGCCGTTGTGAAGGCGTTGTTTGAAGCGGTTGATAGGCATGTCCATGACAATCCTCCAGTGTTCAGACGAAGCGACAGGCGATCGAACCGAGCAGGTCGTAGTCGACGTGGAAGGTATCCCCGGGGCGAGCGGCCACCGGACGGGTAAACGAGCCGCCGAGAATCACCTGGCCCGGCAGTAGGGTGACGTCATGTGCCGCCAGCTTGCTGGCCAGCCACGCCACGCCCTTGGCCGGGTGGTTGAGCACTGCCGCCGAGACGCCGGACTCTTCGATCACGCCATTGCGATACAGCACCGCCGGCACTTTGCGCAGGTCGATCTCGGTGGGGCGCACAGCCCGGCCACCGAGTACCACGCCGGCATTGGCGGCGTTGTCGGAGATGGTGTCGAAGACCTTGCGGGTGGCGTTGGTCTGTGGGTCGACCTGCTGGATGCGTGCGTCGATGATTTCCAGCGCCGGGATCACCCATTCGGTCGCGTCGAGCACATCGAACACCGTGCAGTTGGGGCCCTTGAGCGGCTTGCCAAGGATGAACGCCAGTTCCACTTCCACACGCGGCACGATGAAGCGTTCGAAGGGAATATCACTGCCTTCGTCGAAAAACATGTCATCGAGCAGGGCGCCGTAATCGGGCTCGGTGATGTTCGAAGAAACCTGCATGGCTCGTGAAGTGAGGCCGATCTTGTGGCCCTTGAGCGTGCGCCCGTTCTTGATCTTTTGCGCAACCCATTCGCGTTGGATGGCGTACGCATCCTCGAGGGTGATGCCGGGGTAGTCGAGGGAAAACTGACGCACCTGTTCGCGGCTGCGTTCGGCGCGGTCCAGGTGGGCGGCGGCCGCGAGGATTTGCTGGGAGTCGAGCATGGCAACGGTCTCTAGTGTGGGTTGACGATGGCGGCCTGAGTGCGCAGCACCAGCAGGCCACCGAGGGCGATAAACAGGGCGAGTACGTACAGGGCCAGGCTGGCGCTCTGGGTGGCGTCGCGCATCCAGCCGATCAGGTAGGGCGCGAGGAACGCGGCGATGCTGCCGAACGAGCTGATCATGGCGATGCCCGCCGCCTGAGTGGTATTGGAAAGAAACGCCGGCGGCAGTTGCCAGAACATCGGCAGCGCCGCGCTGGCGCCCATGCCGGCGACCACCAACCCGCTCATCACCAGCAGCGCATTGCCGGGCGCCAGGCCCGCGACGGCAATGCCGACAGCGGCCATCAGCAGGGGCACGCATAAATGCCAGCGACGCTCGCGCTGGCGATCGGACGAGCGCCCGCAGCCGAGCATGAAGAAGCAGCCGGCCAGGTAGGGCACGGCGCTGAGCAAGCCGACCTGACTGTCGCGGCCGATGCCGGCGCCGTGGATCAGGGTCGGCATCCAGAACGCCAGGGTGTTGACCGCCAGCATCACCGCAAAGTACACGGCCACCAGCAGCCACACTTGCGGGTCCCGCAGGATGCCGCTGAACGAGGTGATGGTCTTGCGCTGTTCTTCGTTGCTCAACTGGGTGCGCAGTTGCTGTTTTTGTTCGCTGCTCAACCAATGCACCACTTCGAAACTGTCCGGCAAGCACTTGAGCACCACCAGCCCCAGCAGTACCACGGGCGCACCTTCGATCAGGAACATCCATTGCCAGCCGCGCAGGCTGCCCACGTCGTGGAAGTTCTCCAGGATCGCCCCGGAAATCGGCCCGCCCAACACCCCGGCCATGGGCACGGCAATGGCAAACAAGGCGGTGACCTGGGCACGTCGCCGCGCCGGGTACCAGCGGTTCAGAAACACCAGGATCCCCGGGAAAAATCCGGCTTCGGCCACCCCCAGCAAAAAGCGCAGCACGTAGAAGCCCCTAGCACTTTCCACCCACAACATGCCGGTGGAGAGCAGGCCCCACACCACCATCAGGCAGGCGATCCAGCGCCGTGGTCCGACCCGGTCCAGGGCCATGTTGCTGGGCACGCCAAACAGCGCGTAGGCAATGAAAAACAGCCCGGCGCCAAAGCCGTACACCGTGTCGCTGAACTGCAGGTCGTGGCTCATCTGCATCTTGGCGAAGCCGATGTTGATACGGTCCAGGTGGGCGAACAGGTAACACACCAGCAACAAGGGCATCAGGCGCCAGGTCACCAAACGATGGGTGCGGTCGTGCTCGGCAAGCCGCAGGCTTGCAGTGGAGTGGGCTGTGCTCATGATGTTGTACTTTTTGTCTGAGTGGCCGTGGGGGGAGGGCAGGTTTTTATCCCGCCGCGTTATTCAGAAACGCATGCACATTGTTCTGCTTGAAGTTGAGCTGTGGGTGCAACTCGACCATCTCGAACGACAGCGCCAACAACCGCTGCGCCTGCAATTGGGCGAAGTGCGCGGTGATCACCGCGAACACGGCTTCGGCCACCGCCTGGCGCGTGGCCAGGTCGCGGCCGTGGCCGACCTTGAGGGTCATGTGCACGAAGGCGTAGTCATGCTTGCCGTCGGCCATGCGCCAGGTGTCCAGGCGCACACCACGGCTACGGATGCCGCCCAACGGAAACACGCCACTGTCGCCCAGCACGCGGTGGATTTTTTCAAACAGGCCAGGCAAATCGGCCTGAGGTTCAAGGTTGTCGGTGTACTCAGCGATAAAGTGCGGCATAGGTTTCTCCCAAAGCTACAGCGGGAAAATCGCGTTGATCTGGCCAGTGCCCGAACTGCCGAACGGCGGCGTGATGATCTCGGCCGGCTGGGCATAGTCCGGCCCACCCAGCAGGCCCAGGAGCATGGCGGTGTCGTGCATCTTGCCTTCGCCAAAGCAGTGTTCGGCGTAGTCCGGCAGCATCGCGCAGAACTCTTTGAAGCGGCCTTGCTGCCACATCTCGACGACGTGCAGGTCTACCTGCTTGTCAAACTCACGGGTCCAGTTGTGGATATTCGCTTCGGCCTGGCGGTCGTCGGAAAAACGGTGGGACAACGAGCCGGACGCCAGCACCAGCACCTTGCGGTCACTCTTTTCGATGGCTCGGCGCACGGCGGCGCCAAAGGCGAAGCTGTCTTCCAGACGATGCCAGGCACACCAGGCGGCAATGGAAATCACCTTGAATTTTTCATCCTCGGGCACGCCCATGTGCATGTAACGCATGGGCACCAGCGTGCCGTATTCCAGCTCCAGGCTCGGGATGTTATGGGCCATGCTGCGCACGCCGGCCAGGTTGGCTTCGGCGGCGATCAGCTCGCCCAACTCGGGGCAGCCGGGGTAGGCGTAATCCATGTTCTTGATGAAGTGCGGCAGCTCGTTGCTGGTGTAGGTGCCCTGGAACTGCTCGCCACAGTTGACGTGATAACCGCTGTTGACCAGCCAGTGCACGTCGAACACCACGGCGGTGTCGGCCCCCAGTTCGCGGGCGCGCCGGCCGATTTCCTTGTGCCCGGCAATCGCCGCTTCGCGACAGCCGTGATGCTTGCCGGGCAGTTCCGACAGGTACATCGACGGTACGTGGCAGATCTTCGCTGCCAGAACCACTTCGCCCATGATGATTCTCCTGAATAATTATTCTTGTAAGGCTTGTGACGTCCCTGTGGGAGCTGGCTTGCCTGCGATTGCATCGACTCGGTAAGGCTGAAGGACCGCGGTGTCTGCATCGCGGGCAAGCCCGGCTCCCACAGGAGGCTTGTTTGATCCTGGGCTACACACCCCAGCGCGGAATGTGATGACTGCCCATGGAAATACACACGTTCTTGATCTCGGCAAACACTTCAAAGCTGTACTGGCCACCCTCGCGCCCGGTGCCCGAGCCTTTCACCCCGCCAAAGGGCTGACGCAAATCGCGCACGTTCTGGCTATTGATAAATACCATGCCCGCCTCAATACCGCGCGCCAGCCGATGAGCCTTACCGATGTCCTGGGTCCAGATATAGGACGCCAGCCCGTATTCGGTGTCGTTGGCCAGTTGCAGCGCTTCGGCTTCGTCCTTGAACGGGATCAGGCACACCACCGGACCAAAGATTTCTTCCTGGGCGATGCGCATCCGGTTGTTCACATCGGCAAACACCGTTGGCTGGATAAACTGGCCGCGGCTCAGGTGCGCCGGCAAGTTGGCCGGGCGCTCCAGGCCGCCGGCCAGCAGTGTGGCGCCTTCCTCCAGACCGATCTTGATGTAGCCGGTGACCTTGTCGTAATGGGCCTGGGTGATCATCGAACCGACCTGGGTTTTGGGGTCCTGCGGGTCGCCTACGATCAGGCGCTTGGCCCGCGCCGCGAACTCGGCGACAAATTGCGGGTAGACGCTTTCCTGAATAAAGATCCGGCTACCGGCGGTGCACCGCTCGCCGTTCAGGGAGAAGATCGTGAACAGTGCGGCGTCGAGGGCGCGCTCTAGGTCGGCGTCTTCAAAAATCAGCACCGGCGACTTGCCGCCCAGTTCCATGGAGTACTTTTTAAGGCCGGCGGTCTGCATGATTTTCTTGCCAGTGGCAGTGCCGCCGGTAAAGGAAATCGCCCGTACATCCGGATGGCGTACCAGTGCATCACCAGCGGTCGCGCCGTAGCCCTGGATCACATTGAGCACGCCGTTGGGGATCCCGGCTTCCACCGCCAGGCGTCCCAGTTCATTGGCGGTCAGTGGCGACAGCTCCGACATTTTCAATACGGCGGTATTGCCCAGCGCCAGGCACGGCGCGGTCTTCCAGGTGGCGGTCATGAACGGCACGTTCCATGGCGACACCAACCCGCACACGCCTACCGGCTGGTACAGGGTGTAGTTGAGCATCTGGTCGTCCACCGGATAACTGTGGCCGTCCATGCGGGTGCAGACTTCGGCGAAAAAGTCGAAGTTGTGCGAGGCCCGTGGGATCAGCACGTTTTTGGTCTGGTGGATCGGCAGGCCGGTGTCGAGGGTTTCCAGCTCGGCCAGGCGAGGCACGTTCTGTTCAATCAATTCGCCGAGCTTGCGCATCAAGCGTGCGCGCTCCCTGGCCGGGGTGTTGGCCCACTTGGGAAACGCCTCCTTGGCCGCCGCCACGGCTTGTGCGACTTCATCGGCACCACCGCTGGCGACTTCGCCGATGGCCTCGCCGGTGGCCGGGTTGTAGTTGATGAATACGTCTTTGCTCTCGACCTCACGGCCGTTGATCCAGTGTTTGATCATGTTGTTCAAGCCTCTTTGCGCACGGAGAAAAACTCCGTCTCACTGACAATACGGTTGACCAGGCGGCCCACGCCTTCGACTTCCACCACCACTTCATCGCCCGGCACCACATCGGCCAGGCCCTCGGGCGTGCCGGTGGCGATCATGTCGCCGGGTTGCAGGGTCATGAAGCTGGACAGGTATTCGATGAGGTAGGGGATATCGAAAATCATGTCTTGGGTGCTGCCTTCCTGGCGCAGCTCGCCGTTGATCCAGGTGCGCAATTTCAGGTTGCCTGGGTCGGGCACATCGGCCACGTCGACGATCCACGGGCCCACCGGGGTGGTGGCGTCGCGGTTTTTAACCCGCAGGTTGGGGCGGTAGTAGTTCTCCAGGTAGTCGCGGATCGCGTAGTCGTTGCACACCGTGTAGCCGGCCAGGTAATCCAGGGCGTCGGCGCGCTTGACGTTGCGCGCGGTCTTGCCGATCACCGCCACCAGTTCGCACTCGTAGTGCATGTAGGCGACGTTGTCCGGGCGCCAGCTGACCTGGCGGTGACCGGTGTAGGTGCCGACCGACTTGATAAAGGCCAGCGGTTCGGTCGGCGGTGTGAAGGCCAGTTCGGCGGCGTGATCGGCGTAGTTCAAGCCCAGGGCGAACATATTGCCGGTGGCGGGCGGCAGCCATTGCACCTGATCTTCGGCAAGCCGCCGGCCATCGCTGAGGCGCACGCTGTGATCGTCGTCTACCTGCACGGCATGGATCTGACCTTCAAAACGGATACGTGCGCGCTTCATGCCAGTGCCTCCGCCTGAACGATATTGAGCAGGCGGCCGACGCCAGTGATTTCAACTTCAACACGATCACCCGGCTGCACATCCACACGGCCCTCCGGTGTACCGGTGATCAGCACGTCACCGGGATGCAGGGTCATGAACTCGCTGATCTCGGCGATCAATTGTGGGATGTCGCGCACCCAATGGGCGGTGGAGTTTTGCTGGCGCAGCTCGCCATTGACGAAGAGCTTGAGGGACAGCTCGTTGGGGTTGGCCACTTGATCCCGCTCAATCACTTGCGGGCCCAAGGCGCAAAACCCATCGCGGCATTTGGCTTTGACGGCAGGGCGGTAATAGCTGTCTTCCGGCAGGCTGAATTCGTTGACCACCACATACCCGGCGACATGGGCCATGGCATTGTCCAGGCTGACGCGGCTGGCGCGCTGGCCGATCACCACGCCCAGCGCCGGGCCCGGTTGCAGGCGCTCGCCTGCAGGCTGCAACACCACGCCGCCATGGGCATTACGGGTGTTGGGCGTCTTGATGAACAACACTGGCTTGGTTGGCGGCTTCTGGTAGGGCGCCTGCTCGAAGGCGGCGAGATGTTGGTCCAGCAGGCCCTGGTAGTTCAGCGCAACGCCGAACAGGGTGCCGCTGGCAACATCATGCAGGGTACGGCTCATGCGTTTCTCCTGGCGGTGACGACGGCTGCATAGGCAGTTCGTTAAGTTGTTAACGTTATAATTAATATGTTAACTACCGTCAAGCGTGGCACACTCCGATGGCATCACAACAACAAGAGGAGGGCGACGTGCAGCCGATTCCCAACATCAACCTCGGGCAGGTCTACGACCAGCGTTACAGCGACGCCGAGGTGCATTACGACAAGCTGGGCAACCTGGCAGGTTTTTTCGGGCGCAATATGGCCGTGCATCGCCATGACCGGTTTTTCCAGGTGCATTACGTCAAGAGTGGCGCGGTGCGGGTGTATCTGGACGACCGCCAGTACGTCGAAGCAGGGCCGATGTTTTTTCTCACGCCGCCCACGGTGGCCCACGCCTTCGTCACCGAAGCCGATGCCGACGGGCATGTGCTGACGGTGCGCCAGCAACTGGTGTGGGGCTTGATCGACGCCGACCCCAGCCTCGCCTCCGGGGCTGCGTGTGTCGCGCTGGGCGCCGACGCCGATGGGCTGGACCAGCTTTTCGAAGAACTGTGCGGCGAGATCAACGCCGAACGGGCAGGCCGCGCAGCCGCCCTCGACAGCCTGACGCGCTTGATCATGATCCGCCTGCTGCGCCTGTGCGCCCACGCCCTGCCGGCACGGCCGACGGCCCATGAAGACCTGCGGATTTTTCACCGCTTCAACGAACTGATCGAAGCCCATTACCTGGAGCATTGGCCGCTGGCGCGTTATGCCCAGGCCATCGGCGTGACCCAGGCGCGCCTCAATGAGGTGTGCCGACGCATCGCCGACCTGCCCTCCAAGCGCCTGATTCTTGAACGCCTGATGCAAGAGGCCAAACGCCTTCTGTTGTTTACCGGCAGCTCCGCAAATGAAATCTGCTACCAGCTGGGGTTCAAGGACCCGGCGTATTTCAGCCGGTTTTTCCTGCGGTATGCGCAGATGACGCCGGGGGAGTATCGGTTGCGGCAGTCGGCGTTGCGTTGACGCGCCACGCTCCACCCAACGCCGTATACAAGTTCACCTCCGCCACCAGCTGCGCCAGCCTGTCCACGATCAACGCCTGTTGCGAGCTGAACAACGCACGCTGCGCATCGAGGAACGTCAGGTTGCTGTCCACGCCGCTGCGGTAGCGGTGCTGGGCCAGGTCGTAATAGTTCTGGTTGGCGGCAACGAAATCCCGTTGCGCATCCAGTTGGTCGTTGAAGGTCTGGCGAGCGGCAAGGCCGTCGGCCACTTCCTGGAAGGCGCTCTGGATGGACTTTTCGTACTGGGCCACCGTGATGTCCTTCTGCAACTTGGCGTAATCGAGGCTGGCACGCAGGCTGCCGGCGTTGAAGATCGGCAGGTTGATTTGCGGCTGGAAGGTCCAGGTGCCCGAGCCGCCCTTGAACAGCCCCGACAGCTCCTTGCTGGTGCTGCCGGCATTGGCCGTGAGGGTCACGGACGGAAAGAACGCAGCACGGGCGGCGCCGATATTGGCGTTGGCCGCCTGCAACTGGTATTCGGCCTGGAGGATATCCGGGCGGCGTTGCAGCAGGTCGGAGGGCAACCCGGCGGGGACGCGGGCGACCAGATCATCGGCCAGCGGGCGAGCGGGCAGATGCTCATCCACCGGACCGCCCACCAGCAGCACGAGGTTGTTAAGGTCCTGGGCGACCTGGCGTTCATAGCGAGCGACGCTGGCGCGGGTGCTTTCCACTGCGGTACGGGCTTGCACCACCTCCAGCGCCGAAGCTTTGCCTGCGTTTTTGCTGCGGCTGGTCAGTTGCCAGCTGTGGTCGTTGGCCACCAGGGTTTGCTCGGCCAGGGCCAGTAGTTCCTGATCGGCGCGCCAGGTCAGGTAGGCGTTGGCCACGTTCGCCACCAGGCTCAATTGCGCACTGCGCCGGGCTTCTTCGGTGCCCAGGTAAGTCAGCAACGCCTGTTCGCTGAGGCTGCGCACGCGGCCGAACAGGTCCAGCTCATAAGCGCTCAGGCCCAAGGTGGCGGAATAGTTGGAGGTGATCGCCGATTTGCCGGTGCCTGTCACGTTACCCGGCAATTTCTGACGCTTGCCGGCACCGCTGGCGGAGATCGCCGGGAACAGGTCGGCGCGCTGTATACGATACTGCGCCTGGAACGCCTCTACATTCAGGGCGGCTACCCGCAGGTCGCGGTTGTTGACCAGGGCATCGGCAATCAACCGTTGCAGCGCCGGGTCGTGGAACAGCTGCTGCCAATCCGGATTCTGCGTCAGGTCGCCGGCCTGCGCCAGGCTGTACACGCCGCCTTGAGGAAACTGCGCAGGCGTCGGCGCTGCTGGCCGCTGATACTCGGGGATCAGCGAACAGCCACTGAGCGTCCACGCCACCCCGACGCAGCAAAGCATCCGTTTGTTCATCAGGCACCCACCATCCATTTGGCCAGGCCATGCCGGCCGCTCACGCCCAGCTTGGCGGCGGCGCGCTTGAGGTAGGTTTCGATCGAGCTGTTTTTTACACTGAGTTTTTCCGCGATCTGCGGCACGGTGCCGCCGGTCAGCAGGCCGAGGCACACTTCCTGCTCGCGCGCCGAAAGGGTGATATCGCTCAGAGCCAGGCGCTTGTAGAACTCGCGCTGCAATTGCGATTGTTCCAGCAGGGTGTGGGCCGGCTCCGTCTCGGCGTGCGGCACCTGACGCAGCAGTTGCGCGTGCCGCTCCATCAAAGGCAACAGGGTGTCCGACAAGCACTTGAGAAACGACAACTCAGCCAGGGAAAACCCACGCTGGGTTGGCGGCCGGTAGAACGAAATCACACAGCGTCGATTCCCTTGGCGCGATACCAGGTTGCACTGGTGCGAACTGCCCAACGGGTGCGCGCTGTTGGCCTTGGCTTTCATCTGGATCAACAACGGGTCTTGCATGCGCAGCATTTCGCGCATCAGCGGGTGGTCGTTCAACGGGTGCAGTGTCTGGGGTACAGACAACTCCTTTTTCAGCCCGGCGCTGCCCAGCAGCTTGATGTCGAGCACGCGGTCGCGCAGCTCATCGAGCGTCCATTCGCTGAGGTCCACCAGGTGAATCGGCACCCATTTGTCTACCAGGTGCAACATGTCTGCGGCGAAGCGTTCATGGCCGCTGTTTGAAATCAACTCGCCCATTTCGGCATAAAAATGCGGGCCCTGTGTGTCGCCAATACTACGGGTCAGACTCATAGCCATTTCATCCTTGATGTCGAAAACCGTCTGCGGAGGCTCCGGGCTGCGGCGGGGCGATCCGTACTGCTTGAACGTAACTCGGCGTTCGAGATTTTATTTAGCCATATGGATTTGTCCTACGTATGTAGCGGAAACGAGGGACACAAGCTGCCATAAAATCTGCGTCATTATTCCGACGTTTCTGGCCAATAAAACCGGCAACGAACGCTCGAATGGTATTTTTAGGTTTAAGTAACTGGATGATATTTAAGGTAAAAGTTTAAAACTTTGCAGAATTTCAAAGTGCCAGCATCGGCCATGTATAGCCAATCTCCTACAGCGCTTTAATCGTTTCAGCAGTGAACGACCCACCAAGCCCGTTCCATCCATTTGAATGTCCGGGTTTCGGGTGACAGACGCCTGCGGCCCCCCCATGCTCAAATCCGGCAAATTCGGCGTAATGGGCCACCCTGCGCGGCCAGTGCCTGACCCCCATGAGAAGGATCTTATGCAGTATTCCTCCCGCCAGCCGGCCAGCTTCCCCCTCACTGCCGCCCAACAGGACATTTGGCTTGATCAGATGCGCGTGGGCGATTCGCCGCTGTATAACATTGGCGGCTATCTGGATGTTGCCGGCCCAGTGATGCCCGAGCGCATCCAGCAGGCCGTAGCGCAGCTGGTGTCCAGGCACGATGCGTTGCGCATTCAATTGCATACCGACGCCGAGGGGCTGGCACGGCAAACCTTCGCTTCGGCACTGACGGTGGACGTGGCCTTGCATGACTTCGCGGCGTTACCCGACCCGTGCGCCGCGAGCCGGGCCCTGATGCAGGCGCAAATGGCCCGACCGTTCATGATGAGCGGCGCGCCGCTGGTGCGCGTCCTGCTGGTCAAACTCGACGACGACCACTACCACCTCGGTATCCAGGCCCATCACCTGATTCTCGATGGTTGGGGCTTCGGCCAGTTGCTGCAATCCCTCGCGCAGTTGTACACCGCCCTGGAGCAGGGCCGTCACGTGGAGCCGTTCGCACCGTCCTATATCGACTTTATCGACAACGACCAGCGCTACCTGCACTCGGCCCGTTACGCCCGTGACCGCGACTATTGGCTGGACAAGTTCCAGGTACTGCCCGAGCCACTGCTGACGCCCAAGCAAACCACCAAGGCGTCGAGCAACACCTTCCTGGAAGGCTTTGCGGTGGCGCTGCTCGACCGTATGGAGCAGGTCGCCAACCGCTGCCAGGCGTCGGCTTTTCATGTGTTGCTGGCGGCGATGTACGTGTATTTCAGCCGCACCAGTCAACGCCAGGAATGGGTAGTGGGGCTGCCGATTCTCAACCGCTCCAACGCGCGTTTTCGCGCCACCGTCGGCATGTTTGCCCAGGTCAGTGCGGTGCGTTTTCAGTTCAGCGAACGGTTGCCTTTTGGTGAGCTGGTGCGCGGCATACGCGATCAGCTCAAGCAGGATTTCCGCCATCAGCGCTTCCCGTTAAGCGAGATGAACCGTGAGCTGGGCCTGCGACGAACCGATCGCGGGCAGTTGTTCGACCTGTCGGTGTCGTTCGAGCAGGACGACCATGACCTGCGTTTTGGTCAGGTGCAGGCGCGTGCCATCAAGGTGTCCAACCACCATGAAGCATTGCCGATCGCCATTCACCTGCGCAGCAACCGCTACCAGGACAGCGCGTGGCTGCATTGCGTCTACAACGAGGCGTACTTCCAGCACGACGAAGTCCAGGCGATGGCGCGCGGCTTCACCTGGCTGTTGGAGCAAGGGCTGGAAGACCCCTCGCTGCCAGTCGGTGAGTTTTCCATGCTGGCGCCTGAAGCTCAGGCTCGGCTGCTGCACTGGAACGCCACCGCGCAGCCCAACGCACTGCCGCAAACCTTGCACCGGCGGATTGAAGCGCAAGCCGCACACACGCCCGACGCCATTGCCGCGGTGTATCAGGGCCATCAGCTGACCTACGCCCACCTCAACCGTCAGGCCAATGCCCTGGCGCATCAACTATTGGCACACGGCGTACAGCCGGATGATCGCGTGGCCGTGCTGGCCCGACGCGGGCTGGACACATTGGCGGGGTTGTTGGCAGTGCTCAAATCCGGCGCCTGCTACGTGCCGCTGGATCCGGCCCATCCGGCTGAACGCCTCGACTACCTGCTGCAAGACAGTGCGCCTGTGGCAATCCTGACCCAGCAGGATTTGCGCCAGCGCCTGCCTGTCTCCACGGTGCCAGTGATCGTGCTGGAGCAGGTCCCCTCGCACATCGACAGTAACCCCCAGGTTGCGGTCTCGCCGTCGAACCTGGCCTATGTAATTTACACCTCCGGCTCCACCGGCTTGCCCAAGGGTGTGATGGTGGAGCACCACAGCGTATCGAACCTGGTGGACTGGCACTGCCGGGCGTTCGACCTGCACGCGGGCAGCCATACCGCCAGCGTCGCCGGCTTTGGTTTTGATGCCATGGCCTGGGAAGTCTGGCCGGCGTTATGCGTGGGTGCAACGCTGCACCTGCCACCGGCCCACGACGGTGCGGAAAATATCGATGCGCTGCTCGACTGGTGGCGCGCGCAGCCATTGGACGTGTGTTTCCTGCCCACGCCTGTGGCCGAATACGCCTTTAGCCAGCAGCTTGGGCATCCTACCTTGCGCACCTTGCTGATTGGCGGCGATCGCCTGCGCACGTTCACCCAGGCGCAGACGTTTGCACTGATCAACAACTACGGCCCTACCGAAGCCACTGTGGTTGCCACCTCCGGAGCCATTGAGGTGGGCCAGCCGCTGCACATCGGCGCGCCGGTCGCCAACGCCCAGGTTTATCTGCTGGATGCGCAACAACGCCCGGTGCCGATTGGCGCAGTGGGGGAGTTGTATGTGGGCGGCAAGGGCGTGGCGCGGGGGTATCTGAACCGTCCTGAACTGAATGCCGAACGCTTCCTGGACGATCCTTTCAACGGCGCGCGTATGTACCGCACCGGCGATCTGGCGCGCTGGCTGCCGGACGGCAATCTTGAGTACCTGGGACGCAACGACGACCAGGTAAAAATCCGCGGTGTACGCATCGAACTGGGGGAAATCGAATCGGCCCTGGCCGCCCACCCGGCGATCAAGGACGCGGTAGTGCAGTTTCGCCAAGGGCAATTGCTGGCCTGGTTTATCCCGCGCGAGCCAGTCGATATCCAAACCCTGCGCGCCCATCTGCAGGCCTCGTTACCTGACTACATGGTGCCGGCGGCCTATGTCCGCCTTGAGGCGTTGCCCCTGACCGCCAATGGCAAGCTCGACCGCAAAGCCTTGCCCGCACCCAGCCAGGAAGCCTTTGTCACTCGCCGCTTCGAAGCTGCGCAGGCGGGTGTGGAAGCTACCCTTGCGCAGATCTGGGCCGAGTTGCTGCACGTGCAGCAAGTAGGGCGCCACGACCATTTCTTCGAGTTGGGCGGGCATTCACTGTTGGCGGTGCAACTGGTGCAGCGCATGCGCCAGGCCGGGCTGCGTGCCGATGTGCAGGTGCTGTTCGGCCAGCCAACGTTGGTGGCGCTGGCGGCAGCGTGTGGCGGGAATGAAATGGCGGTGCCAGACAATCGAATCCCGCCAGGCTGTACGCATATCACTACCGATCTGCTCGCCTTGGCCGAGCTGGATCAAGCCAGCCTCGACCGCATCGTCGCAAGCATCCCTGGTGGCGCAGCGAATGTGCAGGAAATCTACCCGCTGGCGCCGTTGCAGGAAGGCTTGCTTTATCACCACATCACCGATGCACACGACCCGTATCAGCAACAGGCTCTGTTCAGCTTTGCGCGCCGCGAGCAACTGGATGCCTTCGCCCACGCCCTGCAACAAGTGATCGACCGCCATGACATCCTGCGCACCAGCCTGGTGTGGGATGCCCTTGAACAACCGATGCAGGTGGTGTGGCGAAAAGCGCAGTTGCGGGTCGAACCGCTGCGCGAGCCGGCTCAACCGCTGGACTTGCGCCAGGCACCGCTGATGGCCCTGGACTACGCCGAAGAACCTCACCATCAGCGCTGGATCGCCAGGCTGCGCTTTCATCACCTGGTCAACGATGCCACTTCGACCACCCTGTTGGTGGACGAGATCCGCGCCCATCTGCTCGGCCAACAGGCGCAACTGCCCGTGCCGGTGCCGTACCGCAATGTGGTGGCGCAAGCCCGATCAGCCGTGCGCCAGGCTGCGCACGAGGCGTTCTTTCGCCAGCAGTTGGCAGAGGTGGATGAGCCGACTCTGGCGTTCGGCGTGCAGGAGCGCCAGGCCAAGCGTGCCGAGACCGAAGAAGCCGAACGCCTGCTCAGTGACGCGCTCAACCTGCGCCTGCGCAGCCAGGCCCGCGTTCTTGGCGTGAGCGCCGCGAGCCTGTTCCACCTGGCCTGGGCCCAGGTACTCAGCCGGGTGGCGAGTCGCGACGATGTGGTGTTCGGCACCGTACTGCTTGGCCGCTTGCAAGCCGGCGAGGGTGCCGAGCGGGCGTTGGGCATGTTCATCAACACCTTGCCGCTGCGCCTGCGCCTGGTCGGGCAAAACGTGGTGGATGCACTGCACGACACCCACACACAACTGAGCGCCTTGCTCGCTCACGAACAAGCCTCCCTGGCGTTGGCCCAGCGTTGCAGCGGCGTGTCACCGTTGTTCAACAGTCTGCTCAATTACCGCCACACCTCGGCCGATCCCGAACTCAAACTGGTACCGGGCATGGCCTTGCTCAACAGTGAAGACATCCTCAGTTACCCGCTGATGTTGACGGTGGATGACGTGGCCAGCGGTTTCCGGCTCAAGGCCAAGGCGCCGTGCACAGTCGGTGCCGAGCGGGTGCTGAGCTACTTTGACACGGTGCTCAACGGCCTGGTGGATGCGCTTGAGCAGGCGCCGAAAATGCCGCTTGGCGACATACAGGTGTTGCCCGCCAGCGAGTTGCACACCCAGTTGTCAGGCTTCAACGCCACCGCCACGGACTACCCGCAAACCCTCACCGTCCAGGCGCTGTTCGAAGCCCATGCGCGGGACATTCCCGATGCCATCGCGGTGCAGGCCGGCGAACAGCAACTGACCTATCGCGAACTCAACGAACGCGCCAACCAGTTGGCCTTTCACTTGCGTGAGCACGGGGTAGAGCCCGACTCGCGGGTGGCACTGTGTGTGGAGCGTGGGTTGGAGCTGGTGGTGGGGTTATTGGCCATTCTCAAGGCGGGCGGTGCCTATGTGCCCCTCGACCCGGGCTACCCACGCGAACGCCTGGCCTACATGCTCGCCGACAGCCAGCCGGTGGCGCTGCTGGTACACGGCGCTACCCGCGAAGTGCCGGGCGAGGTTGCAATCCCCGTGATCGACTTCGACCACTGCACCTGGAGCCAGGCGCCGACCGACAATCCGTCGGTACCGGGTTTGAGCGTCGCCAATCTGGCCTACGTGATGTACACCTCGGGCTCCACCGGCATCCCCAAGGGCGTGATGATCGAACATCGCGGCCTGGGTAACCTGCTGCACTGGGGCTCGCAATTGTGCCCCGACGCCGCAGGCGGCGCCTTGTTGCAGCGCGCGCCATTCAGCTTTGACGGTTCGGTGTGGGAACTGTTCTGGCCATTGAGCAACGGTATGCGCCTGGTGCTGGCGCGGCCCGATGGTCATCGTGAACCTGCGTACCTGGCCCAGTTGATTCGCGAGCAGCACATCAGCGTGATCAAGTTTGTGCCGGCGATGTTGCAGCAGTTTCTTGAGCTGGACGAGTCGGCGCTGTGCACCAGCCTCACCGATGTGTTGTGCGGCGGCGGCGAACTGACCGCAGCCCTGGCCCGCGGTGTGCAGGCGCGCTTGCCCAAGGTGCGCTTGCACAACGTCTACGGCCCTACTGAAGCCACGGTCGACAGCAGCGCCTGGACCCTCGAACCCGGCGCGCCGGTACCCGCGGTGCAGCTGCCGATTGGCCGGCCGATCAACAATACCCGCCTGTACGTGTTGGATGCCCATGACGCACCGGTCCCCATAGGCATCAGCGGTCAACTGCATATCGGTGGTGTGGGAGTAGCCCGTGGCTACCTGGGGTTGGAGCAGATGACTGCCGAGCGGTTTATCGACAGCCCCTTCGTTGTCGGTGACCGCCTGTATCGCACGGGCGACCTGGTGCGCTACCTGCCGGACGGCAATCTGGAGTTCCTTGGGCGTAATGACTTCCAGGTCAAACTGCGCGGCGTGCGCCTGGAGTTGGGAGAAATCGAAGCACGCCTGAGTGCACACCCGGCGTTGCGTGAAGTGGCGGTGCTGATTCGCGATGAGCGCCTGGTCGCCTACTTCACCCTGCGCGGCCAGGCGCCGAGCCTGCAAGCCTTGCGCGCCCATGTGCTGGAGCAACTGCCGGAAGTCATGGTGCCGGCCGCCTTCGTACAACTCGACGCACTGCCCCTGAACCCCGCCGGCAAACTCGACCGCAAGGCCCTGCCGGAGCCGGGCCTGGACGCGGTGCTCAGCCGTGCCTACGAAGCGCCCCAGGGCGAAGTGGAAACCTTGATATCCGGCATCTGGGCCGACGTACTGAAACTGGAGCGGGTAGGGCGCCACGACCACTTCTTCGAACTGGGCGGGCACTCGCTGCTGGCAGTCAACCTGGTGGCCCGCCTGCGCAAGGCCGGGCTGGAAGTGGACGCACGCACCTTGTTCAGCCAGCCAACCCTGGCGCAACTCGCCGCCAGGACCGTGGCGCAGGTCCAGCGCGTTGAAGTGCCGCAAACCGCCATTCCCGCCCTCAACCGCCGCCGCAGGATCTGAGGATTGGAATGCATTCAATCTGGGAGGGGGCTTGCCCCCTCCCACATTTTACGGTGCTGCCTTCAAGGGCTTCATGCACTCGATAGAGCGATCCACTGTGGTTCTGGCGATCTCCAGCAAATGCCACACCGCCAGAATCTTCGCCCGCACGGGGCTGTCCAGCAGCTCGCTACAATCGAGCGCTGTCGCTGAGGCACTGTCGAGCAGGCTGGCGGTGTACAGCAACGCATCTTCAAAACTCAGATCGTCGTTGACGCTGTGGAAACCCTGCCTGGGCAGGTAATGGTCAATGGCGCGGTTGAACGCGGCACGGGTTTTTGCGGGGTCGAAGGGTGGGTCGGGTAAGACTTTATTCATGGTGTAGCTCCAACTGGTAGATAAGGAGCCGACCCCTTCGCGACTAAACGGAGGGTGGCGGCTGTACGCAGGTTAGTCGACCGGCCAGTTGGATCCGGCGCACCCAAAGGTGCCCTGCGCACAGCCACCATGAACAGGGTGACAGCTTGCGCACAACTGGAATCCGGGCGACTAAACCCGATCACTGATGAGCAGTGACGGATCGCAGACTAGCCACCGATTCCAACCGGCACAAGGCGGCGGGGATTGTCTCGGAAATGTCCTGCAATTTAAAGAGAGACGGCTTGCTGGCTCTTTACAAACCATGACAAAACGCCAGCAGTGACAGCTCATATTTTGGCGTAGGAAAAATCTGTCATGACGAGCGTTGATGGCTACCCTGATGAGGTTTCGCTTTTTCGGACAAGGTTGAGCTTAGTTAAATGGAGGCTCCTACTCACCACCGTAAAGGATTGCGATGAACATGGATGTCAGTCATTTTCGTCAAGAGGCAGCCAAAGTCAGACTTTCAAAAGCCGCATTTGATGAGTTGTTGTGCGCAAAGAATATAGTCGAGTCCAGTGGTCAAGATCATCGCTTCGATACAACACCTGCCTGCATCAATCCGCTTAGCTCACCCATCCTGCATGCGGAATTAAACAATATTCGAAACATGATTGACCATGAAACTTATGTGTTGATCTTGGATGGCTTTAAAGTCGATAGCCTCGCAGTCTTCAAATCACTCATTTGGACATTTGGCTCTTTGCTGGGAAAGCCAATGGTGCAGAATCATCTCGGTCATAAGGTTATTGAAGTATACGATCGGGGCGGTAAGAGTATTGAAGAGGGTGCCAGATACCACCAAACCCGGCAGGGTGCTTACGTACACAACGATGGTGTGAGTGACCCGCTACCTATCGACTATTTGATCTTGGCGTGTGGTCAGAAAGCACTGCTGGGTGGTGAGAGCATTCTGATTGATGCGAGCGCGGTCTACGCAGAGCTGATGACGTTTCCAGGTGTACTGACACAGCTGAAATGCGATTTCTTTTTTGAGAATCGAGGCATGGCCGAGGATGAGACGCTGTTTAAAGCGCCCATCTTGAGTTTTTCAGACGCAGGCATTCCTTTGATCAGGTATTTTCGTGTCTACATTGAGTCGGCTCATCTGAAGGCTGGTGTCCCGTTGACCCTCGCACAAACTCAGGCGCTGAATATACTGGATGCTGAGCTCGACCAGTCTTCAGTCCAACATCGCATACTGCTTGAACCAGGGCAGGTATTGATTTCTGCCGACAACAAGTTCCTGCATACCCGCACGCATTTCATAGACAGGAATGTTCCCTGTGCGCAGATCAATGATGATGAGCGGCTGAGCGATCTCAATCGCTACATGCTACGGATGTGGTTACGCAAGCCATGATGCCTGGCTTGTCCTGCATAACTGATTCCTCCCTGTTTTCAGCAAAAGCCGAGCCCCATGGACAACTCCGATATCGCGATCACCCTGGTCTTGATCTCCGCCTTCATGCACGCCACTTGGAATGCCGTAGTACGCGCCGGAAGCAGTCGCTTTATGACTTTGGCAATGGTCGATGGCACCGCATTGCTGATCTGTCTGGCAGCGCTGCCGTTGGTTCATGTGCCGAGCCTGGAGGTGTGGGGCTATGTGCTGGTTTCCGTAGTGCTCAATACGATCTATCGATTGTTTCTGATCAAGGCTTACGAGACTGGCGATTTCGGTCAGGTTTACCCGGTCATGCGTGGTGTGCCGCCGGTACTGGTTGCGCTTTTTTCCTACTTCTTACTGCATGAGCAGCTGTCGTTTCAGGCGATGGCAGGTGTGCTGATGATTTGCGTGGGGATCATCAGCCTGACATTTGTGCGCAGGATGACGGCGCACATGCTCAAGCCGATCCTGATGGCGGTGTGCGCTGGAGCGTTCATTGCGTCCTATACGGTGGTGGACGCCAAAGGCGTGCGAGCCAGTGAGACGGTGCTGCAATACATCATTTACCTGACCGTATTCCAGAGCATCCCGATCCCGTTATTGGCGTTGATCAAGGCGCGTCCGGCATTCACCCAGGCCATCCGCTGCCACTGGCGGGTGGGAATGTTGGGAGGGGTGTTTTACCTGGCGTCCTACGGCCTGGTGTTGTTTGCGTTGTCCCTGGATGCGGTAGCCAAGGTGTCCGCGTTGCGGGAAACCAGTGTTATTATCGGCACCATTATTGCCGCACTGTTTTTTCATGAACGGTTTGGCTGGCGGCGAATGCTGTCGGCATTCGTCATTGTTGGCGGGATCATCCTGATCAAAGTGAGCAACTGATGGCCCAACGTCCGCCCCCGACCCCTATGCTTCAAGCCTTCGTGAGTGCCGCGCAGACCGGCAGTTTTGCGCGTGCCGCATCCGAGTTGAACCTCACAGCCAGCGCTATCAGTCATCAAATCGCAGGTCTGGAAGATTGGTGGGGGGTGCAGTTGTTCGAGCGCCACTCACGGGGCGTCAAACTCACGGCGGCGGCGCAGGCACTGTTGCCGGTGGCCGAAGGTTTTTTCAAAGACCTGGATGCTGTGCTGCATTCGCTCAGTCCCGGTAAACCTCAACCGCTTTACCTCGCCTGTACGTCCTCTCTGTGCTCAACCTGGCTGATTCCCAGGATGCATGGTTCTCATGCTCACGCGTCGTTCAATCTGGATTTGGTGTTGACCAGCGCGGACATGAGCAGCAGCAGCTTGAGCGCGCATCAGTATGACGTCGCCGTGGTGATGGGGTACGGCGACTATCCGGACCACCATGTCGAGCTTTTGATGCGCGATGCGGTATTCCCTGTATGTTCGCCAGCGTTTGCGCGTATACACGGCGATATTGCCCTGGCGGATATCGCCCAGTACCCATTGATTCATCGGGTGGATGATCAAGTGTGTCCAGGGTGGGAGAGCTGGTTTGCCTTCCAGGGGCTCCCAGCACCGCCCTATCACCATGGCCCACGCTTTCCTGATTCCAGTTTGGCTATCAGCCTGGCGGTAAAAGGCGGGGGAATTGCGTTGGGCAGAACTGCACTGGTACATGACGCGTTGAAGGAGGGAGCCTTGGTTGCGCTGGAAGCTCCTGTGATGATGTCGCCGGCTGCCTATTACATCATTTGCCGAGAGGGTCGTCAGTCGGAGCCGGATATCGCTCGGTTGTTTGATTGGCTCAAGGCGCAGGCTGACGAGTTTGTGCGCGAAGTTTAAATGCACCCCGTAGGGTGCTCACGCCAAGCCTTTGCAAACAGCGCCTCTTCGATTCTCAGCGTTGCATCGGAACAAACGCCACGCTCCCTCCCTCACGCTTCTGAAACAAGCGCTCGCCATTATCCGATTGCGTAGTGACCACTCGATGATCCACGCCCAGAAACGCCAGCGGCATCGGGTCTTCCCTGGAATACTGCGTGACGATAATCGTGTGTTGCGGATCGAACCTTCGGCCGCTGGTCTTTTCCAGCCAGGCCATGAACGCGGCGCTGTCGCCCTGGCGGGGGTAGTCCTGGGTTTCGCTGACGTAGTAGAAGGGCTTGCCGTGGTTTTGCAGGTACATGGGCAGCTTGTTGTCGACCTCCACCAGCACCATTTGCCATTGGTCCCACGGTGCGCTTTTCACGGCTTGGGCTTGCACATCCTCGGCGAAGCGGGTCACGCCGCCGTTGCCGGTAGTCCAGGGGTAGATTACACCCAGCACCAGCAAGAGCAGGCCTGCGCTGATGCCGAAGCCTTTTTGCCAGCGCGGCCAGCTCGCCGGTTTTTTCTTTAGGCGTTCGCTCAGCCACCAGGCGGCGAGCAGTTGAGCAAAGGGCACCAGCGGCAGTACGTAGTAGCTGCGGCGGCTGCCGCTGGCGGTGAAGAACGCAAACAACAGGCCCAGGCCCCACACCAGCCAGCGCACGTTGGGTGGGGTGTGGCGCCAGTGCCGCACCGCCAGCCACAGGCCCAGTAGCCAGCAGGGGGCCCAGGGCAGGGTGTAGACCGGCAGGTAGATCAGGTAGGTGTAGATCGGGCCCATGTGATCGAAGGGATCGAAGAAACGCACCACGTTTTCCCTGAATACCAATGCCAGACCGCTCTCGCCATAAGGAGGCGCGCCGTAGCGGTGGGACAGTACGAAAGGAATCGCGTAAAACGCCGCGGCGATCAGCATGGCCAACAGCAGGCGCAGATTGAGGTGGCGTTTGTAGCGCTGCTGGCTGAGCAGGTGCGGCAGCAGCACCAGCCCAGGCAGCACAAAACCGATCAAGCCCTTGAACAGAGACGTCGCTGCCAGCAACAGGAAAAACACCGTGTAGCGCCCAAGCCTGGTGTCTTCCGGTCCGCGCCAATACCACCACACGGCTGCCAGCACGCCGCACACGGTCAGCACGTCGGCCGTGGCGACCCTGGCCCAGAACAGGAAGTAGAAGGTGGTGGCGAGCATCCAGCCGGCGATCAAGCCTGTGCCTTTGCGAAACAGCCGTTCGCCGATCAGGTACACCAGCCAGATACTCAGCCACGCTGCAATCACTGATGACAGGCGCAACGACCATGGGCCAAGGCCGCCCATCAAGCTGGCGAAGCCGGTGATCAGCCAGTAGGAGGGCAGGGGTTTGTCGTAATACGGCGTGCCTTTGAGATACGGGTCGAAGTAATCACCGCTTTGCAGCATCTGCAAGGCGATGTTGGCCCAGCGCGTCTCCGGCCCCCACAGGTCGCGGCTGCCCAGGCCCAGCAGCAAAAGCAAGGCCGAGACGCCCAGCAGTAAAACCAGGGCGCCGCGTTCGGTTTTCCATAGGCTCATGGGCTGTTCCTGCAAAGGCGATCAAGGTTGTTGGGGGTAAATCGTCAGTACCAGGTTGCCCTTGCGATAGCGCTTGCCGCCGGGCGGCAATTGCCCTTCTTCGCGGTGCTCGCTGGTGCTGCGGACCCGCATCAGCACGCCCACCGAACCTCGCTCGCGGGCTTCGGCCAACCAGGCTTGCACGTTGTCGAGTGTGACCTTGCGGTGCGCCGCTTCTTCGTAATGCAAGCCGTAGCGCAGCTCGCCCTCGGTGCCGTAAAACGCTACCTCTGGCTCACGCAGGCGCCATGACAATGCCGATGCCAGGCCCAGTTCGTTGCTCAGCAAAGCACGGGTGTGTTGCAGTTCGTCCAGGTGCTCAAGCACGAACTGGTCGGGCATTTCGTTATCCGCTATCAACTGCGGCATTCCCGCCGGCAGCAGGGCTATCAGCAAGCCAATGCCCAGCGCCGGCATCGCCCACAACGTCAGCGGGCGCACCGCTTGCAACAGGTTGGCGAGGATCCAGCCCAGCAGCACGATAAAAGCCAGGGACAGGCTGAACATCTCGGCGTGGCTGTTGCCGTACAGCGGGTCGGTGATTTGCAGGTAAATCAGCCCGACCATGGCCGCCATGCCGAGAACGAAATTGACCGTGCCGTTGATCACAATCGTACGTGCCTTGCCTTGCTTGATCAGGTCGATCAAGCCGTGGCCCATCAGCAGCGCCAGGGGCAGCAGGCAGGGCATGATGTAGGTCGGCAACTTGCCTTTGCTCAGGCTGAAAAAGCCCAGGGGCAGCAGCCACCACAGGGCGAGAAAGGCAATCGCCGGCTGGCGTTTTTCTTTCCAGGCCTTGCACAGTGTTGTCGGCAGCAATGCGGCCCACGGCAGACACGCCACGACCATGATCGGCAGGAAGAACCAGAACGGCCGCGCATGTTGCGCATTGTCGGAGGCGAAGCGGCGAATGTGTTCGTGCCAGAAGAAAAAGCGCCAGTAATCCGGTTCCCGCACATGGATCGCCAATGCCCACGGCAGGCAAACCAGTACCGCGACCATAATCGCCACCGGCCCGTAGCGCAGCAACTCACCGATGCGGCGCTGCCAGATCAGGTAAGGCACCGCGACCAATACCGGCAGCAGCCATGCCAGAAACCCCTTGGTCATGAACCCCATGCCGCACGCCAGCCCCAACAAGGCCCAGCAACCCAGACGCCCACGTAAGGTGGGGCTGTCGAGAGCAAACCACAGGGCGACCAGGCTCAGGTTGACCCACAAGGTAAATTGCGGATCAAGGTTGGAATACCCGGCTTGCCCGGCCACCAAGCCAAAGCTCATATAGAGCAGGGCGCAGGCGAAGCTTTTACGTGGGTCGTTCCACAGGCGCTGCGCGATCAGGTAGGCCAGCAGCACACTCAACGCCGTGGCCAGGACCGAGGCAATACGCACGCCGAACAGGTTTTCGCCAAACACCGCCTGGCCCAGGGCAATCAGCCAATAGCCCGCGGCGGGCTTTTCGAAATAACGCACGCCCATAAAGTGCGGCGCTACCCAGTTGCCGCTCATCAGCATTTCCTGGCTGACCTGGGCATAACGGGTTTCATCCGGAATCCACAGGCCGTGAAAGCCCAGGGGCAGCAAGAAAAAAACGGCAAAGCCCAGGATTAACCAGAGCAGAGGGTTCAGGCGGGTCATGAGCACGTCGCTCCATGACGTTCAAACAGGTGCAAGAAGAGTATTGAATTAATCGGGCCGAGCATCGTGATGTTCACTGAATCAATGAGGGGGGGAACCTAACTAAGAGGCGCAACTGAACATGCCAGAACAGGGCTGTCGTTTTGCTGAACGTAATAGCTGCTGGATAGGTAAATAAGTGTAATTAAAGTTGTTTAAGTACTGCGGCCCATTGCTGGATTTTCAGAGTGCCCATTGCCTCAAGTTTGCCGTTGGGCAATACCTTGACGAACAGTGCACTGCCATATTCGGCCGCTGCGGCATGGGGAAAGCCCAGGCTCGTCTGGAAGTCGCTCATGCAGGCGCTGTGGGTGATCAACATCAGGTTGCGACTCGGCTGTTTATGGCTGAGGATTTCCTCCGCCATGGCAGCCCCGCAAATGGCGAGCGGGCCCGGGGACAGCTCGGTCTTGCCGAACATGAACAGCGAGGTTTGGGCAGTGCGCGTGGTCGGGCTGCTCAGCACGTCGGTGGCCTCCATGCCCAATGAATCAAAGGCTTTGCCCAGTTCGGTCGCGCGTTGCGTGCCCTGGATCGTGAGGCCGCTGACAGGGCCGAAACAAGGATTTTTCGAGCGGTCGCAGCGTTCTTCATGACGCACCAGAACCACCAGGTCGCCCTGGCGCCAACTGGCGAGCACCCCGGAGGTGACCAGGCGATTGCCGACACCCAGGTCAAGCGGGGAAGAGGGCCACAATAGAAAACCTGTGAGCAGCAGGCCGATGACGCTGATGCCCAGCACAGGCAGGCGGTATTTTTTCAGGCGCTTCAACCTTGCCCATTTGGGTTTTGGATTGGCCAGGATCATGTCTGCCACGCTATTCACCCTCGGCCCTTTAGTTGTGCTTATAACCAGTGAAGTTAATGGGCGATCGCCCGTTGTGGAGCAGCAGCCTGTCACAGTGCTGCTGTCTTTTTGCTGAACATCCGCGTCGTAAAAAGTGTGAGTATTAGTAACTAACAAGTTGCGAGTTATCACCGCTGGGAGCGCACTTTAAAGTGTCGAGGATGGGCAGGCGGTGAAATCCATGTGAAAAATTTGCGTGGGCATGTCCCTCAGCCGTTATTCTCGTTGGCAGTCCTTCAAATGAGCGTTCCTATGTTGCAGGTACAAGGGGTTATCAAACACTACGCCACTCCCCAAGGTCCGCTGGCCGTGCTGGCCGGTGTCGACCTGTACCTGGGGGCGCGCAGCAGTCTGGCGCTGATGGGCGAGTCGGGCAGTGGCAAAAGCACCTTGCTGCACCTGGTGGCCGGCCTGGATCGGATCGACGGCGGCAGCATCCGCATTGGCGAGCAGCGCTTGGACCAGCTCAACGAAGGGCAACTGGCCCATTGGCGCCGTACCGAAATCGGCCTGGTGTTCCAGCAGTTCAACCTGATCGGCAGCTTGCGTGTGGAGGACAACCTGGCATTCCAGGCGCGCCTGGCGGGGCGCTTCGATCCGCATTGGCAGGCGCAGTTGGTGGAACGGCTGGGGCTGGGCGATTTGCTCAAGCGTTATCCGGAGCAACTGTCCGGCGGTCAGCAGCAGCGGGTGGCGGTAGGGCGGGCGCTGGCCTCGCGTCCGGGTTTGCTGTTGGCCGATGAGCCCACCGGCAACCTCGACGAAACCACCAGCGATGAGGTGCTGCAGTTGCTGTTGGATCTGCTGCAGGACAGCCCTACCAGCCTGTTGATGGTTACCCACAGCCCACGCCTGGCCGCACGCCTGGACCAGCAGGTGCTGCTGCACCATGGCCGTGTCGTACCGATGGACGCGCGCTGAGATGGCGGTGTTCTGCTGGGCGTTGCGTGCGTTGTTGAGCCACTGGCGACGCCATCCGGTGCAGTTTTTCAGCGTACTGACCGGCCTGTGGCTGGCTACCGCATTATTGACGGGCGTGCAGGCGCTCAACAGCCAGGCACGGGACGGCTATGCGCGCGCCAGCCAATTGATCGGCGGCGAACCGCAGGCCAGCTTGAGCGCACCGGACGGCGCCGCCTTCCCCCAAGCGTTGTTTGCGCAATTGCGCCGCGCCGGGTGGCCGGTGTCACCGGTGGTGCAGGGGCGGGTGGTACTCAAGGGGCATGAGGAGCAGCGGCTGCAATTGATGGGCATTGAGCCGGTATCGTTACCTGGCAGCGGCAGCGTGGCCGGGCAGCGCTTGAGCCAGGCACAGATGCTGGCGTTTTTCCAGGCGCCGGGGCGTACCTGGGTTGCCGCGCAAACCTTGGAGGCGCTCGGTTTGCACGCAGGCGAACAACCGCTGACGGCCAGCGGGCAGCGCTTGCCGCCGTTGCAGGTTCAGCCGGACATGGCCCCCGGTATGCTGCTTACCGATATCGGTTTTGCCCAACCCGTGCTGAACATGCAGGGGCGGCTGTCGCGCTTGCTGCTGGACAACGCCTTCGCCGCCCGCCATCCCCAAGCGCCCGTCGGGTTGCAACTCAAGCAGGGCGAGGACAACAACCTCTCACGTCTCACCGAAAGCTTTCATCTGAACCTCGACGCCTTGGGCTTTTTGTCCTTCGTGGTCGGGTTGTTTATCGTGCACGCAGCCATCGGCCTGGCCCTGGAACAACGGCGGGGTCTGTTGCGCACTTTGCGTGCCTGCGGGGTCAGTGCGCGAATGCTGATCCTGAGCCTGGGGGTCGAACTGGGCGTTCTGGCATTGCTGGGCGGTGTACTCGGGGTCGCCAGCGGTTACCTGCTGGCCAGCCTGTTGCTGCCGGACGTCGCCGCCAGCTTGCGCGGCCTGTACGGGGCCGAAGTGGCAGGTCAACTGAGCTTGAGCCCGGGGTGGTGGCTTGCAGGGCTGGGCTTGAGCCTGCTCGGCGCCTTGCTCGCAGGGGCCAGCAGCCTGTGGCGTGCGGCGCGTTTGCCGTTGCTGGCGCTGGCCAATGCACAAGCCTGGCATGAGGCCCACGGGCGCTGGTTGCGGCGCCAGGGTTGGGTGGCGGTTGCGGCGCTGCTCATTGCACTGCTGGCCCTGGAGTTGGGCAACAGCCTGGCCGCCGGATTCGTGCTGATGGCGGCCTTGCTGCTGGGCGCTGCACTGGGTTTGCCGGTGTTGCTCAATGCGCTGTTGAACGGCGTGCTGGGGCGCAGTCGTTCGGTACTGGGCCAGTGGTTCCTCGCCGACTGTCGCCAGCAACTGCCAGCCTTGAGCCTGGCACTCATGGCGCTGTTGCTGGCCCTGGCGGCCAATATTGGCGCAGGCTCCATGACCTCGGGTTTTCGCCAGACCTTCAACCACTGGCTGGAACAACGCCTGACCGCCGAGCTTTACCTCAACCCGCAAAATCCGGCTCAGGCGCAGCAACTGCACACATGGTTGGCACAGCAGCCGTTGGTGCAGGCGGTGCTGCCCAGCTGGCAGGTCGCGGTGCAGTTGCAAGGCTGGCCGGCGGAGCTGTTTGGTGTGGTCGACAACCCCACCTATCGTCAGCACTGGCCGTTGCTGGAGGCGACGAGCACACCCTGGGACCGCTTGCTGCAAGACGATAGCGTGATGCTCAGCGAGCAGTTGGCGCGGCGCTTGAACGTGCGCCTGGGCGACAGGGTTCAAGTCCCCACCCCGCAGGGCACATGGGCACCGGAAATCGTCGGAATCTACGCCGACTATGGCAACCCCAAGGGCCATCTGCTGGTCAACGCCAAGCACCTGTTGGCTCATTGGCCGACGCTGTCACCGGTGCGATTCAACCTGCGCGTGGCGCCCCAGGATGTGCAGCCGCTGGTGGGTGAAGTGCAGCGCGAGTTTGCCCTGGAAGACAGCCGTATCGTCGATCAACAACAACTCAAGGGGTGGTCCAGCCAGGTCTTCGAACGCACCTTCGCCGCCACTGCTGCGTTGAACAGTCTGACCCTGGGCGTGGCGGGCGTGGCATTGTTCATCAGCCTGCTGACCCAGAGCCAGAGTCGCCTCGGGCAACTTGCGCCGTTGTGGGCGCTGGGGGTGACACGCCGCCAACTGATGCTGCTCAACCTTGGCCAGACCTGGCTGCTGGCGGTACTGACGCTGGTCCTTGCGTTGCCGTTGGGGCTGTTGCTGGCGTGGTGCCTGGATGCGGTGATCAACGTCCAGGCGTTCGGCTGGCGCCTGCCGTTGCAGGTATTCCCCGGGCAGCTTGCGCAGTTGATGGGGCTGGCGTTGCTTGCGACATTGCTGGCCTCGGCCTGGCCGCTATGGCAGCTCTACCGCAGCCGCCCGGCGGATTTGTTGAGGACCTTTGCAAATGAAGATTAAAGCGTTGGCGTGGGGGGTGTTGCTGCTGCTGTTGAGTGCCTGTGACAAGCCGCCTGCACCCGAGGAAAGCTTCGCCGGGCTGGGCAGCGATGCGGCGGAATTTGCCCAAGTGGTCCCCGGCAAAGTCTTCAGCTTCCCCGAAGATCACGGCCCGCACCCAGGCTTTCGCATCGAATGGTGGTACGTCACCGCCAACCTCAAGGATGCCCAGGGCAATGTGTTCGGCGTGCAATGGACCTTGTTTCGCAACGCCGTGAATGCCGGGCCGATGCAGCAAGGCTGGCGCGACTCCACCATCTGGCTCGGCCACGCCGCCGTCACCAGCGCCACCCACCACTACGCCGCCGAACGCTTCGCCCGTGGTGGTGTCGGCCAGGCCGGAGCGCAAGCGTTGCCGTTCAACGCCTGGATCGACGATTGGAACTTCGCCACCCGCCCAGGCGCCACTAGCGCTCTGGCCGATATGCAACTCAAGGCCAGTGGCGGGCAATTCGCCTACGACCTGCAACTGACCTCCAGCCGCCCGTTGGTGCTGCAAGGCGACAACGGCTACAGCCGCAAATCCGACCAGGGCCAGGCGTCGTACTACTACAGCCAGCCGTTTTTCACTGCCACCGGCAGCATCAGTATCGACGGCCAGACGTACGAAGTCAGCGGCCCGGCCTGGCTCGACCGCGAATGGAGCAGCCAACCCCTGGCCGCCAGCCAGACCGGCTGGGACTGGTTCTCCCTGCACCTGGACCGGGGCGCGCAACTGATGCTGTTTCGCGTGCGAGACAAAGACGGCGGTGGGTACCTCACCGGAACCTGGATCGACGCCCAGGGCCGCACCGAGACCCTGCACAACGCAGATATTCAACTGGCGCCGCTGACCAGAACCGAGATTGACGGGCGCAGCATTCCCACGCGCTGGTCGCTGAAGATCCCCGGCAAACACCTGGACATCACCACCGAGGCGGTCAATCCGCAAGCGTGGATGAACCTGGGGATTCCCTACTGGGAAGGGCCGGTGAAGTTCGAGGGTGGGGTGGGGTATTTGGAGATGACGGGGTATTAGGGCGTCTTCCGTAGGCGCTTATCTTTTGCTGTGTAGGCAACTTCCCAAACGTATTGTTTGACCCCCGCCTGCTTGTGTCCGGGCTGTAGGCGCTTGCTTATATTTCGATGCCATCTTCATGGCATTCGAGATGTAAGGCATGGCGCAGGCATACCTCAACGACCGCACCACGGACTACCTCAGTTTGAAGTCCAGGCTAATGGGTGGGGCGTTGAATCGGCAGCGCTCTGATCATTTCGATGTGTTGAATCGGCACCTGCGCCATAAGCTGGTGACGCCAGGACAGTTGGTGATTATTCCTGATAATTACAGCGTAACTTGCAGTGCCGAAGAAGCCTGGTTGATGCGCTATGCCGAAGAAATTCGCCGGGGACTGGCACTGGATGCGTCGGCTGGGCCAGCAGTGATCAATGACTATGACCTGCTGCAGAGCCTGTTGGGGTATGGCTCGATAGGCGTGGGGAGTGCGACATCTGCGTGGGGGCGACATCTGGATGAGGTGGTGCTTACGCTCGAGTCGATTGAACAGTTACATCAGCGGTTGAAAGGGGGTGGCTTGGACCGGGTTGAGTTTGTTCGACAACGGCAGATGCTGTTCGGGAACCTGGATAGGCAACTGCAAGGTGCAGCGCGGTTTGGGACAGGGCTGAGGGGGAATCAGTCATTGAAAAAGGTGCTTGGCGTTTCAACCAAGAGCTACCTGCATAAAGGCGAAATAGCAGGGTATGCACAGCGGATCGGGGCAGTTGCGCAGGCTTCGAAATGGCTGGGGAATGGGACTTATGTAGGGCTGGCGATGGATGTAGGCGTGGCGGGTTTGGAAATCAGGGAGGCGTGTGTGGTGGGAAGGGAGGTGCAATGCAAAAGAGCGAAATATGTGGAGACGGGGAGGTTGGTGGGTGGGGTGGTAGGGGCTGCTGGCGCAGGGGGGCTTGGTGCTGAGTTAACACGCCGTGCATGCAACATTTTTCTAGGTGTCGCGACGAGAGGAACCGGTGCTCTGACCTGCGCAATAATTGGGGGGGCGATGGCAGGGTATCTAGGAGGTAAGAAGGGCGGGGATGGTGGGGCGTTCCTGGGTGGAAAAATTGTAGAGAACAACGGTGATTTGATATTCCAGCCAGGGGGGGCTTGAGCATGGATTTTTTTCTCGCCTATACCGCTGTGATGATTATCGGGACGTTTGTGGTTTTGGGACTGATACTTTTTTTCGAACGAACAAAACTCGATGAGTTGGAAGGTTACTTCAGTGAAAACCCGCAGGTCCGTAAACATCGGCAACGCTGGGGACGAAACCAGCGGTTTATCAGATTTCATCGTATGTGTCTGATGATTGATATCCTTCGCGCGCCAGAAAGCTCCGTGAAAGAAGGCTTTATGACTGAGGCAGAGTCAGCCGCCATTCCGTCAGCGCTCAGGCGTTGGGCTGTATGGCCTTATCGCCTTGCGATGATTTGGGCTATCAGTTGGGGCTATTGGTGCACCTGGCTTTAGAGGTGCTCGCTTCCACGACCTGAATACCATGGTTCACATTTTAAAAAAAATACTGTTCATGCGTACAGTATTGTCCTACAGTCCATCCTAGGTGACCGGATGTCACCGGTCACCTGAGCTTCAATTTTTTAACTATGGATGGATAAAAAATGAAATCGAAAAAAGCCCTTATGCTAGGCGCGGCCATGATGGCCTCCTGCTTTGTTTCGGCCTTTGCCCTGGCCGAGCAAACCCCTCCCAAGCTCAGTGCGCAGACGGTCAAGCAGGCCGTGGACAAAGCGTTGAAACAAGGTGGCACAGTGGAGAAGGCCATTGTCTCGGACGCACTCAAGCAAAAGCTCGATGCAGCCAAGGCCGGCAAGCCCAAGGTGTCAGCCGGCAAGGCAATTGCCAGTAATGCGGTGGTTGATGCCAAGGTAGGCGAGTTGGTAAAGCCCGATCAGGCGAAACTCAAGGAAGCGGCGGTTGCTGCCTTCACTCCGCTGTTTCCAACTCTGGATATCAACACCCTTTACACGCTGACCGGGGTGGAGACCGGCGCGCAGATCGCCTACCACTTCAACCTGCCGAAGAATGCGCGAATTCAGGTGCAGTTGTTGAACCAGAGTGTCGGCACCGACATGTCGCTGACCCTGTTCCACGATGACGGGCAGGGTAATCTGACCCCGTTGGGCACGTCTGATAACGCCGGCAATGCCGATGAGTACCTCAACGGTGTATTGCCGGCCGGTGACTACTACTGGTTCATGGTGGCCAATGCCGCGAGCAACTCGCAGTTCAGCTTCGGCGTGGCGGTAGACAGCAACATTGATGCCTACGAGCCCAACGATACCGAGCAAACCGCATTTGCCCTGCCGGATGCGCTGAATCAGGTGACCGGTAACCTCGACAGCGTCAATGATGTGGATTACTTCTCCTTCACGTCGCTGCGTGGCCAGGGTGTCGGCATGTTTCTGGGTGATGATGGTGCGGGTACGCGCAACCAGTGGATCTTCGAGCGTTTCGACGGTAATAACTGGGTAGTGATTCAGCCGGATTCCACCTCCACCTATCCGAACCTGACGCCGGGCTACACGGTCAAGGTACGTGTGCGGGCGAACCCGGCGGTGGCGTTGAACCCTCAGGCGCAGTACAAGTTGACCCTGGGTTCGGCGCCTCGCTTGAACCAGCACAACGTGAACGGCGATAACGTAGTGCGCATTCCCAGCTCGATCTTCCAGCTGGCCACCCAGGCAGCCCGCAATCTGAGCTGGAGCACCCAATGGTCGGACAGCACCGGTGAGCCATTGCGCGGGGTCACCCCAGTGCTGCGGGTCGACAAGCACTTTGGTGCAACTTACAACTGGGTCAACTATGAGGCCAAGACCGGCATCACGGGTGCAGCTTCGGGCAATGTCGCCTTGGGCACTTGCTCCGGCGACTATAAAGTGCGGTACCCGGACAGCGCGTCGGGCCAGACCTACAACTGGGAAACCTGGTTCAACGAAGGTGGCTGGCGCATCGAGCTCAAGGAGTTTCCGGGTGTGGGCGTAGGCGGCAATATCACCCAATACGTCAGCCTGGGCCACATTTGCAACCAGACCATCGTGCGCTGATTGATCTAGGAATGTGAAGCAGGGGGCAGTCCATCTGGGCTGCTCCCTTTTTTTGTGGCCGGCTCCCAATGCAGCGTGCCAAACAGGTAATCCATCAACGGCAACACGATATTGAAATTGCGCCCCTGCATCAGCTCGCGACGGTGATGCAGGGCGTGCAGGCGATGCATTTGGCGAATCCACGGCAGGCGCGCCACCGGGTGTTCAGCGGGCAAGTGTTCGCAGGCGTGGAACACCTCGTAGAGCAGGTAGCCGAGGATCATGCACCCGGCAAACAACCCCGCCACGTTGGGGTTCAGTTGCTTGAGCAGCCACCAGCCGGGAAGGGTGATGGCCAGGCTGTGCAGTACGATCAGCCAGGCGGGGAACAGGATGACGCGCCAGTCACGCGGGCTGTCGTAGGTCATGTGGCCGGGCGTGAAGAAATTGTGGTGATCGCCGGTGTGGCGCGCGTAGAACAGCCGGGCGAATGAGTGTTTGTGATGGCCGAGATGACGGTGCACGAGGTAGATGCACAGGTTGAAGAACACCAGCGTCAAGGGCACCGTCAGCCACTGCAGGGCGGTGATCTGTGCGGTGGAGGACCAGGCCAGGGTGATACAGGTGATGCCGTAGCCGAGGACGAACGCGGCGTGTAGCCAGGGGTTGTAATGGCGACTCACGTTGGCGCGGTAGCGGCTGCGGAACGTTTCGGTGAGATGGGGCATGGCGGGCTGCTCGCTGTTTTTGTTCGAGATTGAGCTTAGTGGGTGGGGAGGAATGTGCGAGCTTTTACTGGGGGCATGGGTATTTACACAACTTTGGCGTTACGCCGGACCTGTGGGAGGGGGCTTGCTCCCGATGGCGGCCTCGGGGCCGACCAGGATGCTGGATCAGACCGAGTACATATCCGTTATTTGGGTAACGGCTGATATTGGTTCCGCTTTTACAGCGGGTCACTTTTGAAAAAAGCGCAAAAGTAACCCAAACGCTCTTGCCCCACCACTCGGCACCTCGCCTGGGCTCGGTGTGCCCGTAATCCGCCATGGATTTGGGGGGCCGCCGCCACGCGCCATCCATGGCGCGGGGCGGCTAAACCGGCATCCCTGCCGGTTTACCCCCCAAATCCCTGTCGAATTCCGGCCAGCGTGGTTTGACGGGGCGCCTAAGATCAAAAGCAGATCAAGATCAAGAGCGGCTCGCTTCGCATCGTGGTTACCGTCGGTTGCTATCAAGTTGTGCAGATACCTATGCTCATCGGGGTGTAGCCCTCCCACAGTTTTAATCGGCGGTGAACTTGAAAATGGTGTTCTGGATATAGGTTTGCCCTGGATTCAAGCGAGTTGAGGCAAAGCCGGGTTGGTTAGGCGCATCCGGAAAATGCTGGGTCTCCAGGGTAAACCCGCTCCAGTGCTGGTACGTCTTGCCACCTTTGCCCTTCACCGAACCATCCAGGAAGTTGCTGGTGTAGAACTGCACCCCAGGCTCACTGGTGTAAAGCTGCAAGCGCCGCCCCGACTCAGGGTCATGCACCTGGGCAGCAAGCTGCTTCACATCACCTTTGGTATCCAAGGCCCAGTTAAAGTCGAACCCGCCTTGTTTCGGCTCGGCAAATTTGAGCTGCGGATGGTCCGCCTTGATGTGCTGGCCAATAGGCGTGGGCTTGAGGAAGTCCATCGGTGTGCCCTTGACCGGAGCCAGCTCACCGGTGGGGATCAAGGTGGCATTCACCGGCGTGTAGTGGCTGGCGTGCAAGGTGGCGACCTGCTTGAGAATGTCGCCGTTACCCGCGCCGGCGAGGTTGAAGTAGCTGTGATTGGTGAGGTTGAGTACCGTCGGTTTGTCGGTGGTGGCCTTGTAGTCGATGTGCAGTTCGTTCTTGTCGTTGAGGCGGTAAGTGACTTCGGTCTTCAGGTTGCCGGGGAAACCCATTTCACCGTCCTTGGACAGGTAGGTGAGGGTGACGCCCACCGAATCCTTGTCCTTGACGGGCTCGGCGTGCCACACCTGTTTGTCGAAGCCCTGGGCGCCGCCATGCAGCGAGTTGGGGCCGTCGTTGAGCGGCACCTGGTAGCGTTTGCCGTCGAGTTCAAAGGCACCGCCGGCCAGGCGGTTGCCGAAGCGGCCGATGGTTGCGCCGAAAAATGCAGTACCGCCTTGATAGCCTTGCACATCATCGAAACCCAGCACTACGTCGTCGAGCTTGCCGTTTTTGTCAGGCACCTTCAGCGACTGCAATACACCGCCGTAGGTAATTACCGTGGCTTGCATGCCATGGCTGTTGCGCAACACGTACTGTTCGACGGCGGTGCCGTCATTGGTTTTACCGAAAGGCTTGTGCTCGCTGGTAAGGCCGGCGGAGTGAGCGCCGCCGCTGGCGATCAGCATGGACAGCGCCAGACCGGACAACAGGTATCGAGGGTGCTTCATGTCGAACTTCCTTTTGTTGTTTTTGGGTTGAATAGTTCTACTAATGTGAGATATTTCACCGGTTATCCAGCAGATTTATAGCCTTTAACGCCGATTTCGTAAAATAAAATAAGACTAATTGATCGAGGCACTACGTTATGAGTACTGAACACGCCATTTATCCCGACCTCAAGGGCAAGAGCGTATTGATCTCCGGCGGGGCGTCAGGGATTGGCGAATTCATGGTGCGGGCCTTTGCCGCCCAGGGTGCCAAAGTGGCGTTTGTGGATCGCGCGCAAAGCCAGGGTGAACGCTTGGCGGCACTGCTGAACTCTAAGGGCCACACCGTCGAGTTCGAGTGCTGCGATATCACCGATGAGATTGGCTACGGTGCGGCAATCCGGCGCTTCGAGCATTCCCTCGGGCCGATCACGGTGCTGGTCAACAATGCGGCAAATGATGTGCGCCACAGCCTGGAAGAAATCGACTCGCAAATGTTTGACCGGTTGATCGCTGTCAACCTCAAGCACGCCTTCTTTGCCGCAAAGGCGGTGGTGCCAATGATGAAAGAGGCGGGTGGCGGCTCGATCATCAACCTGGGCTCGGTCGGCTGGATGATGGCTTCTGCCGGCTACCCGGTGTACGCCGCCAGCAAGGCTGCCGCCCACGGCATGACCCGAGGCCTGGCACGGGAGCTGGGGCCGAGCCATATCCGCGTCAACACACTGGTGCCGGGCTGGGTGATGACGGAAAAACAATTGGCCATGTGGGTGGATGATGCGGCTCGGGAGTTGATCGCCCGTAGCCAGTGCCTGCCTGGCAGTGTGATGCCGGAACACATCGCCAATATGGCCCTGTTTCTGGCCTCGGATGCCTCGGCGATGTGTTCGGCGCAAAACTTTATCGTTGACGGCGGCTGGGTGTAGAAACGCGGTTCCAAAAAATTGTGAAGATCGCGAGTGGGAGGGGGCTTGCCCCCGATAGCGGTGGGTCAACCCACATCAATGTTCGCTGGGCCGACGTCATCGCAGGCAAGCCAGCTCCCACATTTAGATCCTGGGGTGTCAGGTAGAGAGGCGCCGGCTGTCAGGCCGTCACGGGGGCGAGCCCCCTCCCACATATGAACTGCGATGCTTAGGCGATTGGATAGCGTTTGAACGCCGGGTGCTGTTCCAGGCGTTCAGCATGGCGCTTCAGGTTGGGGAACGCATCCGCCTTCACCACCGACGCCACGGTGAACTGGCTGAACGACCAGGCGACCGCTGCTGTAATGGATGCCTGGGTCAGCGCTTCACTGTCTGCCAGTTGCTTGTCCAGCAGGGCATAGGCCGCCAGCAATTGCCCACTGACGCGTTCGATCCACGGTGCATGTAACTTTTCGGCTGGGCGCAGGTTGTGTTCATAGACGATCTGCACACTCTTTTCACAGGCGGCAAGAGCCAGTCCGAGCAGTTGCAGGTCGTGGGCGCGTGCTGCCGGTTGTTGGGGCAGCAGCTTCTTGTCAGCCGGTGCCAGTGCTTCCAGGTAATCGAGGATCAGGCTCGAATCCATCAGCACCGTCCCGTCGTCCAACACCAGGGAGGGGGCTTTGACCACGGGGTTGATCTGGGCAAATTGCGCGTAGGTGCTGAACACCGACAGCGGTTCATGCACAAAATCCATGCCGTACAAGTCCAGGGAAATCGCCACGCGGCGTACGTAGGGCGAGTCCAGCATTCCGACCAGTTTCATGCAGCCTCCATTGCTTTCGCGGTGTGATTGGCTGACGAGATTAAGGCTTCATGATCAGGGTGCGCAATGCTTGAAGGGGCGGTCGCTACATTGAACTGCGGGCCGCCCCGGGCGGTTGCCCGGTGATGCGCTTGAAGGCGCGGCTGAACGCTGCCTGGGAGGTGTAGCCAAGGCGTTGCGCGACGGTTTCGATGGGCATGCGCTCCAGGCTCAGCCACTGCGTGGCCAGGCGCATGCGCAGTTCCGTAGCGTAGCGCAACGGCGGTATACCGAGAGTGGCCTGGAAGCGATCGGCAAATACCGAGCGCGAGGTATGGCAGTGCGCAGCCAGCTCCGCCACGCTCCAGTCGCGGCCCGGTTGCTGGTGCAGAGCGAGGAGGGCGCGGGCCAGGCGCGGGTCGCGCAACGCTGCCACCAGGCCCGAGGCGTTGCCACAGGCGCATTCGACCCAGCCGCGTACGATCATCGCCGCCACCACATCGGCCAGGCGCGCCAGGATGCCGGCAAAGCCGATGCGGGCCGTGGAGACTTCCCGTTCCATCACCGCCAGGATCGGCATCAGGCCGGGGTAACGCTGGCCCCCTGCATCGATCAGCATCAGCGCCGGCATCAGGTTGCCGAGCCCCTGGATACTGCCAAGTTCGAACTCCATGCAGGCACTGAACAGCAAGGTGCTGGGCGTCGCATTAGGGGAGGCATCCACGGCGCAGACCGCATCCCCCAACGGGGCACTGTCGAAATCGCCGATATCGTGCACACCGGCGCTCGCATCGGATAACAGTGCATGCGCGCCACCATGGGCAATGAATACCGCATTGCCCGCCGACAGCTCGAAAAGGTTGCCGTCCTCGCCGCGCAAGGTCGCATGGCCGGCCGCGAGAAAGTGGAAATAGGCGTGGCCGGGCTTGGCGTCAAAGCCCATGCCGAAGCTCGGCCCGGCCTGGATGCGGCGGTACTGCACGCCCCGCAGGCGCATGCCGCGCAGCAGCTCATTGATCAGGTCGGAAGACAGGGTAAAAGCATGCGCGGCAGTCATGTTCGGGGTTTCGGTCAAAAACTCAAGGGTTTGCATCATAGATCATCCTGGCTGGCAAACCTAGACTGGCCGCCTTGCCAATGATCCGAGGATGACCTGTGATGAATGACAATGCAGCCCAAGCCCCTGCCGGGATTGTGACGGAGCCGGCCTGGCTGGCGGTGTTTTCTTTGGCGATGGGGGTGTTCGGCTTGCTGACGGCGGAGTACCTGCCGGCCAGTTTGTTGACCCCCATGGCCTTGGACCTGGGTGTCTCGGAGGCGCTCGCCGGCCAGGCCGTGACGGTGACGGCAGTGGTGGCGTTGTTTGCCGGTTTGCTGGTGCCCGGCCTGACCCGAAGCATCGACCGGCGCGTGGTGCTGCTGGGGTTCTCCACGCTGATGATCGCCTCCAACCTGCTGGTGGCGTTGTCTTCCAGCCTGGCCGTGCTGTTGTTGATGCGCATCCTGCTGGGCATCGCCCTGGGCGGTTTCTGGAGCATGGCGGCGGCAGTGGCCATGCGTCTGGTGCCGGCGGCTTCCCTGCCACGGGCGCTGTCGATCATCTTCAGCGGAATTGCGGCGGGTACCGTGGTCGCCGTGCCGCTGGGCAGCTACTTGGGTGGCCTGTACGGCTGGCGCAGTGCGTTTATCGCGGCGGCTGCAGTAGGTGCGGTGACCCTGGCGTTCCAGGCGTTCACCCTGCCGCGCCTGGTGCCCAATGGTACCGCGCGCCTGCGTACCGTGCTGGAAGTGCTGCTGCGCCCGGGTATCGCCATGGGCATGTTCGGTTGCGTGCTGGTACATACCGCGCATTTCGCATTGTTCACCTATATTCGCCCGTTCCTGGAAAGCACCACCGGCGTCGATACCCAAGGGCTGGCCCTGATGCTGCTGGGCTTCGGCGTGGCGAATTTCGTCGGCACCTTGCTCGCCGGTTGGCTGCTGGTGCGCCACCCGCGTGGGACGTTGGTGTTGATGCCGGTGCTGGTAGGCATTGCGGCGCTGGCCCTGGTCTGGCTGCCGGTGTCATTGCCGGGCCAGGCGTTGCTCCTGGCGCTGTGGGGCATGGCGTTCGGCGGCGTACCGGTGGCATGGTCCAATTGGGTCGCCCGTGCCGTGCCGGACCAGGCCGAAAGTGCCGGCGGCATGGTGGTCGCTTCGGTGCAGTCGGCGATTGCCGCAGGGGCTGCCGGTGGCGGGTTGATGTTCAGCGTCAGCGGCATTGGTGGGGTATTTGTGGGTGCGGGTGTATTGATGTTGCTCGCGGCCTTGCTTATCGCCCTGCGCGTACAGGTGCCTCGACAAGACCGGGATGCCGGTGTGACGCACCACCCGTCTTTGGTTTAGTCTGGAACGCTTCGTTGATCACAATCCCTGAGGAGCAGTGGCATGGCTGACTATCTACCCCCAAAGGTCTGGACCTGGGACACCGAGAGCGGCGGCACCTTCGCCAGTATCAACCGGCCCATCGCGGGTGCTACCCACGATAAAGAGCTGCCGATCGGCAAGCATCCGCTGCAGCTGTATTCCCTGGCCACGCCCAACGGGCAGAAGGTCACGATCCTGCTTGAAGAGTTGCTGGCCCTCGGGCACACCGGCGCCGAATACGACGCCTGGCTGATCAAGATCGGCGACGGCGACCAGTTCGGCAGTGGCTTCGTGGCGGTGAACCCGAATTCGAAGATTCCGGCCCTGATGGACCGCAGTGGTGCCACGCCGATTCGGGTATTCGAGTCCGGCGCGATCCTGCAGTACCTGGCCGAGAAATTCGGCGCGTTCTTGCCCAGCGAGCCTGCGGCCCGGGCTGAATGCCTGTCGTGGTTGTTCTGGCAGATGGGCAGCGCGCCTTACCTGGGCGGAGGTTTCGGACATTTCTATGCCTATGCGCCGAGCAAGATGGAGTACCCGATCAACCGCTTTGCCATGGAAGCCAAGCGCCAACTGGACGTGCTGGACAAGCGCCTGGCGGTGAGCGAGTACATCGCCGGCGATGAGTACACCATTGCCGATATCGCCATCTGGCCCTGGTACGGCGGGCTGGTCAAAGGCCGCTTGTACGGCGACTCGGCGGAGTTTCTCTCGGTGCATGAATACAAACACGTGCTGCGCTGGGCCGACGCAATTGACGCCCGGCCGGCGGTGCAGCGCGGCCGGCGGGTGAACAGAGTGTCGGGTGAGGAGCAGTTGCCCGAACGGCATGACGCGAGTGACCTGGACTGATTCAGATCCAGTGTGGGAGGGGGCTTGCCCTCCCACATTTGGATCTCCTTAGCTTCGGTTTACTTGTAGCGCTGTTCGAATACCGCCACCTGCTCAGGCGTGATCAGTTCAAACGGCACCCACACTTCGGCTTCAATCGGTTCGCCCTTGATCATTTTGATCGCCGCTTGCACCGCCTGGGTCGCCTGGGCCTTGGGGTCCTGGAACACTGAGGCAGCAAGCAGCCCACGCTTGATCGCCGCCAAACCATCGGGCAAACCGTCGATGCCGACGATCGCAATCTGGCCCTTGGCCTTGCCCGCTTGCTGCAATGCCATGGCCGCACCGATTGCCATTTCATCGTTGTTGGCCACGATCGCATCAAACTGCGTGCCTGCCAGCAGCCAGTTGCTGGTCAGGTCCATGCCTTTGTTGCGTTGCCACTCGGCGCTTTGCTGCTCGACGATCTTGATACCGGGAAAGTCCTTGAGCACCTGCCTGGCGCCCTCGGTGCGGTCGTGGGTGGCGTTCTGCGCAAGGTCGCCCATGATGATCGCCACGTTGCCCTGGCCGCCGAGTTTTTCCGCGAGGTAGCGCATCTGCAATTGCCCAGCCTCGATGTCGTTGGACGCCACCGTAACCACGCCCTTTGGCAGCGTGCGTTCATCCGGGTGGCGGTTGACGTACACCAGTGGCGTCTTGGCCGCCACGGCGGCGCGGGTGATATTGGCAGTGGCGGCGGTGTCGACCGGCAGCACGATCACCGCGTCGACTTTCTGGTTGAGAAACCCCTCTACTTGATTGAGCTGGCGCACCACATCGCCCTGGGCGTCTTCGAACTGGATCTGCACGTCCTGCTGTTTCGCTGCCGCCTCCAGGCCGCTACGCACATAGGTCATGAAGTTATCGTCAACCCGGGCAATGCTCACGCCGATGCGATAGGCGGCGAAGGTCCATTGGCTGAACAGCAACAGCAGCGCGGCCACTAGCAATGAATAACGATGCATAAGTGTGTTCCTTTTATTGTTATAGGGTGAATGCCTGGCGGAAGCGCTCCAGGGCCACTTCGCTGGTGCCGCTGGCCCAGCCCTCCAGGCCGATTACGCCGGTGTAGCCCATGGCGTGCAGCGCACGGGCAATGGCCGGGTAGTGGATTTCGCCGGTGCCGGGTTCCTTGCGCCCGGGCACGTCGGCCACCTGGATTTCACCAATGGCGCTGCCGGCGCGCTGGATCAATTCGATCAGGTTTCCTTCGCCGATCTGCGCGTGGTACAGGTCCAGGTTCATCTTCAGATGCGGGCTGCCCACGGCTTCGATCAGGGCCAGGGTGTCGTCGGCACGCGCAAACGGCGTACCGGGGTGATCGACGGCGGTGTTGAGGTTTTCCAGCAGGAACACACGGCTGGCGTCTTCCCCCTGGCGCGCGATTTTTTCCAGGGTCTTGCAGGCGCTCAGCCACATGCGGCCGGTGGCCTGGTTGACCGGCTGCACCGGCAGGCCGCCGGCGCCCAGGCCGGTGCCGTGCAGGTTGAGGCTGGGACAATTGAGGCGCTCTGCGATGCCCAGGGATTCGCGGGCGCTGTCGAGCAGTTGGCGACTGCCTTCGGGGTCGGTGAGGGTGCCGCTGATGTAGCCGGTCATCGAGGTGAAGTCCGCGCCGGTAGCGGCCAGGGCGTCGATGTCCTTGTCGGTCCAGCTCCAGATTTCGGCGCTGAACCCCAGGGCGTGGATACGTTTGACCCGTTCGATGAAGGGCAGGTCGAGAAACACCATCTCGGCGCTGACGGCCAATGTGAACGGCATCATGGGCGCGCCTCTTGCACGGCCACGGCCTTGCCGGTCTCGTACGACTCAATGCAAGCGCGGGCAATTGCCAGGGCTGCGCGCGCATCCTCACCGCTGGCCAAGGGCTTGGCGCCGCTGCCCAGGCAGTCGACGAAGTGGTTGAGCTCGGCGATATAGGCGTCGCGCAGCAAGTCGGTGTCCATCCGCTGGGTGTCGGCCTGGATGCCCTGGGCCAGGTAGCGCACCAGGTCGCAGTCATTGAGGCTGCCCATGCTCAGCATGCCTTGGCTGCCGAACACTTCACCGCGCACATCATAGCCATACACCGCCTGGAAGTTAGCCTCGGCGGTGGCGATGGCGCCGTTGTCGAAGCGGATCGTGACCACGGCGGTGTCCAGTAAACCCTGGCTTTTGTACGCCGGTGCGATCAGCGCGTCGGCCATCACATGCACCTGCACCGCTTCGGCGCCGGGGTTGAGGTAGCGCAGGGTGTCGAAGTCGTGGATCAGGGTTTCCAGGAAGATCACCCATTGCGGCGAGTTGGCAGGGTTGTTCAGTGCCGGGTCGCGGGTCAGCGAGCGCAGCAACTGCGGCGTGCCGATGCGGCCGGCGGCGACATCGAGGTGGGCGGTACGGAAGCTCTTGGCGAAACGCCGATTGAAACCGACCTGCAACGGCACGCGGGCGTCGGCGGCAGCGGCGATGGCGCGATCGGCTTCATCCAGGGTGATCGCCATGGGTTTTTCGCAGAAGATACCCTTGCCGGCGCGGGCGGCGCTGATCACCAGTTCGGCGTGGCTGCGGGCGGGGGCGGCAATGAGTACGCCGTCGATCTCCGGGTCGTCCAACAGCTGTTGCGGGTCGGTGTAGACCTTGTCCACCCCCAGCTCTGCTGCCAGGCGTGCGGCCTGGCCTGGGGTAGGATCGGCGATGGCGGCGAGGCAGGCACCGGGGATGTGGCGGGCCGCCGTAAGGCCGTGGAAGCTGCCCATGCGACCGGCACCGATCAAGCCCAGGCGGATATTCTGTGTACTCATGAAGTGACCCCTTTTTATTGTTGGCCCGCAGGACAGTCCTGGCTGGCATAGAGGTAAGAGCAAGGGGTGTGCCAAATCATAACTAACTGATTTTTAATAGGTTATTAAAATCAGTAAACAAAATGTGTTCATTCAGATGACATGTCTATACTGACATGTCAAAAATATGAACATGGATGCCTTGATGAGCCTCACATTCAGCGTGCAAGACCTCGAATACCTCACGGCCCTTGGACCTGATGCGCTGAATGACGGACCCGTCGCTGCGTTGGAGCAGGGCTGGCGAGCGTGTCTGTCCGGCCAGGTCGAACGCCCGGCCGAGGTGCGCCAGGTCATCTGGGATTCGTGGCGGCGCAGTCTCGAGGCAAGGATCGATCCCGGTCACAGCCACTACCGTTTCGTTGCCGCCCAAACGCTGGCGGCAACCCTGGCCAATCACCGCGTACTGATCGCCGTCGCCGCGCAAGTCATGCACGGCTTGCTGGCCTATAACCCTCGCGGCCATATCAACCTTACCGATGCCGAGGGCACCACCCTGTATTTCTGTGGGCTGGATATCACCCCGGTGGGCAGTCGCCTGTTGGAATCGGTACAGGGCACCAACTGCACCGGGCTGGCGCTGGCCGAAGATCGCCTGATGTACGTGTTGGCCGAGGAGAACTTCGCCGGCGCCCTGCGCCAGCGCCGCATGCACTGCGCCGCTGCGCCGATCAAGGATGCCCAGGGCCTGACATTGGCCATGCTCACGCTGACCGCCGAGCCCGGCTGGTTTCATTTCCATACCCTGGGCACCGTCCAGGCGGCAGCCGAAGCGGTGTCGCGGCAGATGGCGCTGCAGGTGTTGCTGGAAGAACAACAAGCGGTGCTCGAAGTGCTGAACGAAGGCTTGGTGGTGCTGGATGAGCGCGGCTGCATCAAGGCACTCAACCGTTATGCGCGGCAGTTGTTCGGGGTGGGGCTGGAGCTGATCGGCAGTTCGTTCCAGCGCCTGGGGCGCAGTGAGTTGAGCGACGTGCTGGGTGAGCCGGTGCGCGACCTCGACTGCACCTTCGAGTTGCACGACCGCAGTCAACTCGCCTGCCTGGTCTCGGTATGCCCGCTGGAGCAGGGTGGGGTGATCGTGTCGGTGCGCGAAAACCGCCGCATCCGCGAAATCACCCGGCGCCTTATCGGTACCCAGGCGCGCTATACCTTCGACACCATCCAGGGCACCTCACGGGCGATCCAGGACGCGCTGCACCTGGGGCGCATTGCCAGTCGCGGCGACGCCACCACCTTGATCCTCGGCGAAAGCGGCACCGGCAAGGAGCTGTTTGCCCAGGCCATTCATAACGCCAGCGAGCGTTGCAACGGCCCGTTCGTGGCGGTCAACTGCGGCGCCATCCCCCGGGACTTGGTGCAGAGCGAACTGTTTGGGCATGTCGAAGGCGCGTTCACCGGCTCGGCGCGAGGTGGGTCGGCGGGCAAGTTTGAATTAGCCGATGGCGGCACCATCTTCCTGGATGAAATTGGCGACATGTCCTTCGATGCCCAGGTCAGCCTGTTGCGGGTGTTGCAGGAGGGGGAAGTGACCCGCGTGGGCGCGAAAAATTCGCGGCCAGTGAACGTGCGCATCATCGCCGCCACCCATCGCAACTTGAGCCAGGCAGTGGCCGAAGGTGCGTTTCGTGAGGATCTTTACTACCGCCTCAATGTGTTGAACCTCACCGTGCCGCCGTTGCGTATGCGCCGCGAGGATATCCCGCTGTTGGCACGGCATTTCCTGCAGCGCTGTGCGCGTTCGTTGCGTAAGCCAGTGCAGGGTTTCTCGCCGGAGGCGCTGGCGCTGCTGTCAGCCCATGGCTGGCCGGGCAATGTGCGTGAATTGGAAAACGCCATCGAGCGGGCGACCAACCTGGCGATGGGGGAGTTGATCCAACCGGCTGACTTGCCGCTGGAAACCCAGCAACGGGCGACGCTGCGCCTTTACCAGCCCCAGCCCGCGCAGGATCTGAGCAGTCATGAACTGCACGCCATCGTCGCCGCGCTGAAAAACACGGGCGGCAATATCCGCCTGGCGGCCCGGCAACTCAACGTGTCGCGGGGTGGGCTGTACAACAAGATGGGTCGGTTTGGCTTGGATGCAGGGGATTTTCGCGGGCGGTGAATGATTGCCCGTGTGCAGATTAAATGTGGGAGGGGGCTTGCCCCCGATGGCGGCCTGACAGCCGATCAGGATGTTGGATCAGACCGAGTACATATCCATTCCTGCGGTAACGGCTACTTAGGGTTCCGCTCTTACAGCGGCTCACTTTTGGAAGGACCGGAATGCCGGCCCAGCCAAAAGTAAGCAAAAGGTCCTCGCCCCACCACTCGGCACCTCGCTTAGGCTCGGTGTGCCCGTAATCCGACAGAGATTTGGGGGGCCGCCGCCACGCGCCATCCATGGCGCGGGGCGGCTAAACCGGCATCCCTGCCGGTTTACCCCCCAAATTCCCTGTCGAATTCCGGCCAGCGTGGTTTAACGGGGCGCCTGAGATCAAGATCAAGAGCGGCTCGCTTCGCATCGTGGTTACGGTCGGCAGCTACAAAGTTGCGTAGATACCCATGCCGCGATAGCGGTGTTTCAGCCTCTGAATTTTTGACGGGTTCATTGCCATCGAGGTCGAATCGTCGCACCGCCCCTCCCACATTGTGTTCTTTGTGTCTCAGGTGCCCATGTTTTCCGGGGTCACTATCTGCGGTGGTATATGCACCCGATGCCGCACCGGATCGAAGCCTTCGTCATTCAGCAACTGCACCAGCAGTTGCACCAGCGCCGCCGCCGTCTGCCGCGGCTGCGAGTCCATTACCACATCGATCAAGCCGCGGCTCAACGCCTGGCGTGACAGTTCGGTCGACTCCTGCAGAATGCAACACAGCGCCGGACGCTTGGGCAGTTGCGCCAGGGCGTTGATCACGCCGTCACCACCGCCGCCCACCACGCACAGGCCGCGCAGGTCGGTGTGGCGGGCAAGCAGGTCGAGGGTGGCTTCCTCGGTGATGTCGCAGTTGTCCAGGTTGATCAGCGGCTCCAACGGCTTGAGCCCTGGCGCGTGTTCGGCCAGGTAGCTGTGCAAGCCTTTGACCCGTGCCTGGTGCCCGAGAAAACGATGGCCGCCCAACAGGATGCCCACGCTGCCTTTGCGTGCGCCGCAGGTGTGCGCCAGCAGCCAGCCCATGGTGCGCCCGACCACGTGGTTGTCCTGGCCCACATAGGGTTCGAGGGCCTGCTCATGGATATCCGACAGCAGCGCAACCACTGGTACGCCGGCTTCACGAATCTGCGCCAGGCAGGCGTTGATCAGCGGATGGGCGAAGCTGACCACCGCCAGGGCGTCGCACTGCACCGCCAGTTGCTCGATCTGCGCGACGATGGCATTCGGTGAACGGTCGTTGATGTAGTCGAACTGGCAGCTCAGGTTGGCGGTGGCGTGATGCTGCGCTGCATCGCTTATTGACTGGGCGAGGTTGGCATAGAAGGCCTGGGCGGTGCCCAGCAACAGCACGCCGAAACGGTAGGTGGGCCGCCGTTCGCGGATGCGCTGGCCGATCAGGCGCGCAGCAAAATAGCCCACCGCTTCGGCAGCCTGGAACACCTGTTCGGCCGTGCCGGGGTTGACCGGAGCGCGGGCGTTCAACACGCGGTCGACGGTGGCTACGCTGAGCCCCGCATGGGCGGCAACGGTGGCGATGGTTGGGCGTTTATTGTTGTGCATGGCAGGCCCCTTGAGCGTCTTGATAGAAAACTATCAAGCCCCGCTGGGCCTGGATGATAGCTTGATAGGGAATGGATTCAAGGCCTTGAGGGTGATTTGGCTGCGCTCTATGGTTGGTTCCGCAAAGCACCTGAAACCCCACGCTAGCGGAGCACAATAACAATGCCTGAACCCACCGCTCACCGCGCCCGACGCGACTACAGCCTCACCGGGCCCGAAGCGGCCCGTGCCGCCGAAAAGGGTCTGGTCTCGGCCAACTGGTACCAGTCACCCATCTCGCGCAAACGCATGAAAGAACTGATGCAACGCCGCGATGGCCCGGCCTTGCTCGACACGGCCATCTGGGCTGCGACGCTGTTGGCCACAGGCTTTGGCGGCTATTGGTTCTGGGGCTCCTGGGCCTGCGTACCGTTTTTTCTCGCCTATGGCGTGCTCTACGGAACGGCGTCCAACCCGCGCTGGCACGAAACCGGCCACGGCACTGCGTTCAAGACCCGCTGGATGAACGATGCGTTGTACCAGGCGGCGAGCTTCATGTGCCTGTTCGAACCTCACGTGTGGCGCTGGAGCCATGCCCGTCATCACACCGACACCATCGTCGTTGGCCGCGACCCGGAGATCGTCGAGCCGCGCCCGCCGAGCCTGTGGATGATGGCCCTCAGCCTGTTCAACCTGCCCCTGGCCTGGAAGACCTTCAGCGGCGTGGCCCGCCATGCGTTCGGGCGCATGAGTGCCCAGGAGCAAGACTTCATCCCTGAATCCGAATGGCCCAAGGTATTCCGTGCCGCACGTATATGGATTGGGATTTATGCGCTGATCATCGGCGCCGCGTTGTACCTGCACAGCTGGCTACCGCTGATGCTGATGGGCTTGCCCAGTCTCTATGGTGCCTGGCTCGGCTACCTGTTCGGCCTCAGCCAGCATGTGGGCCTGGCTGAAGATGTGCTCGACCATCGCAGTAACTGCCGCACCATCTACATGAACCGGGTGCTGCGCTTTATCTACATGAACATGAACTACCACCTCGAACACCACATGTACCCGATGGTGCCTTACCACGCGCTCAGTCAACTGCACGAAGAGATCCGCAGCGACTGCCCGCCGCCGTATGCCAACCTGTGGGAGGCCTACCAGGAAATCATTCCGACTATTTGGCGCCAGCGCAGCGACCCCAGCTATTTCGTCCAACGCCCGACCCGTGGCGAGGGAGCTTGCTCGCCCCACAGTAAAAGCCAGTCATTGGAGATAAATGCATGAACGATCAATGGATCGACGTCTGCGCCGTGGGCGAAATAGAAGCAGAAGACGTGCTGCGCTTCGACCACGGTATTCACACCTACGCGGTGTACCGCTCGGCCGAGGATGAATTTTTCGCCACCGCCGGCCTGTGCACCCACGAGAAAATCCACCTGGCGGACGGCCTGGTGATGGACCATGTGATCGAGTGCCCAAAGCACAACGGGCGCTTCGATTACCGTTCCGGCCAAGCCCTGGGCGCGCCGGTGTGCGTCAACCTCAAGACCTACCCGGTGCGGGTCGAAGCGGGGCGGGTACTGCTCGCTGTCACGGCCGGATGATGAACCAGACCCTGATCATCGTCGGCGCTGGTCATGCCGGTGGACGTGCGGCACTGACCTTGCGTGAAGAAGGTTACAGCGGGCGCCTGATCCTGATCGGCGATGAAGCGCACTTGCCCTACGAACGCCCACCGTTGTCCAAAGGCGTGCTGCAAGGCTCGACGGACCTGGCGGAATGCAGCCTGTGCGACAGTGCACGGTTGGCTGCGCTTGGCATTGAGCATATCGCCGGCAACCCCGCCAGCCGTTTGGAGCCGCAGCATCATCGGCTGCAACTGGCTGACGGCCAATGGTTGACCTATGCCGGCCTGCTGCTGGCCACCGGAGGCCGGGCGCGACGCTTGCCCCAGGAGCAGGCCAACGTGTTCTACCTGCGCACCCATGATGAAGCGTTGGCCTTGCGCAATGAATTAAAGCCAGGCGCCAGGTTGGTGGTGGTCGGTGGGGGCTTTATCGGCCTGGAGGTGGCCGCTACGGCGCGGGGCCTGGGCTGCGAGGTCACGGTGCTGGAAGCGGGGCCGCGGCTGGCCGCCCGGGCGCTGCCGCCAATGATCAGTGAAGCGCTGTTGGCGCTGCATCGTCAGCAGGGTGTGGATGTGCACTTGAACGTTGCCCTGGAGTGCGTCCACGCCGACGCCGTGCAACTGGTCGATGGGCAACGGGTGCCCTGTGACCTGGTGGCGGTCGGTATTGGTATGCAACCCAACATTGAGCTGGCAGCGGCGGGCGGGCTGGAAGTAGGGCAGGGCATTCGGGTCGACGCGTGCCTGCGCACCAGCGCACCGGATATTTACGCGGCGGGGGATGTCTGTGAGTTTCGTCTCGGCGGCGTCTATCAGCGTCAGGAAACCTGGCGCAACGCCGAGGCCCAGGGGCGTCACGCTGCGTTGAATCTGTTGGGCAAAGAACTGCCGTTCGAGAGGGTCCCGGGTTTCTGGTCCGACCAATACGACTGGGGTTTGCATTCCGTCGGGGCGATGACTGCGCGGTCGGTCAGCCGTACGTTGCCCGACGGTGGCCTGCTGCTGTTTTACCTAGACACCAACGCCCGATTGCAAGGCGCTTTCGGCTGGGCTCCGGGCAACCGCGCCGCCAGGGACATCAAGCTGTGCGAGCGCTTGATCACTGCAAGCATTGCGCTTGACGTGGCGAGCCTGGCAGATGCCGATACGTCCCTCAAACACCTGCTGCGAGGTTGAGATGCACCAACTCCTGGTATTCCAATCACTGTGGGCCATGCAAACCGAGCCCGGCAGCCTCGAAGCGCAACTGGACCGCATCGTCGCCGCCGGTTTTGACGGCATCACCGACCATTACTGGACGCCGGCCGCAGTCTCGCGCTTGTACGCTGCCGCCACGGCCAGAGGCTTGCAGATCGAAGGTCAACTGTTCCCGCAATCGGTGGATGATCTGGCCAGGGCATTGGAAGTGATCGGCCGCTACGGTTGTCACCACCTCACCCTGCAAGCCGATGTGCGCCCGCGTACCCAGGCCGAGGCGGTCAGGCTGATCGAAGGCTGGCAGCGCCTGGCCGAACAGGTGGACTTCCCGATCCTGCTGGAAACCCACCGTTATCGACTGACCAACGACCTGCTGTTCACCCTCGACCTGTTGGCACAGATGCCCGACCTGAAACTGCTCGCAGACCTGTCCCACTACGTCGTCGGCCGCGAGTTGCCAGAACCTGGAGCCTTGGAAGACGACGAGCAGATACGCACGATCCTGCGCCATAGCTGGGGCTTTCATGGCCGCATCGCCAGCAGTGAGCAGGTGCAGGTTGGCCTGGATTTTCCTCAGCACCAGCCTTGGGTCGAGCGCTTTACCGGCTGGTGGCGCTATGGGATCGACGACTGGCTGACCCGTGCCGACGCGCCCCAGAGCCTGCCCTTCACCTGCGAACTGGGCCCGCCACCCTATGCGATCACCGATGCAATGGGGCGAGAACTCACTGATCGCTGGGCCGAGGCGCTCAAGATGAAAGCGCTGATTCGCCAGGTGTGGGCCAGTTGTCACGGCTGATCTGCTAACCTGCGTCGGTTCAAACCGACCTTAGTCTATGGATCTGCCTGATGAAAACCTGCCCTGTCCAGCCACCTCTCGAACCGCAGTCCGTGTGCCACCCGATCACCAGCAGCGCGATTTTCATGGTCGCCACCCTGGCCCCCGATGCAGTTGAAAACGTGCGTGCCTGGTGCGCCGACATCGCAGGCCTTGTGCGCTCGGTGGGCAAGCGCGTGCCGTCGGGCAACCTGACCTGCGTCTGCGGGTTTGGCTCGGATGCGTGGGACCGGCTGTTCGGCGCGCCTCGCCCGGCGTCGCTGCATCCGTTCCGCGAATTCGGTGTAGAAGGGCGCAAGGCGGTGTCGACCCCGGGCGATATCCTCCTGCATATCCGCGCCGAGCAGATGGACCTGTGTTTCGAGCTGGCGACCCAATTGATGGCTGCCTTGGGCGATAGCGTCAAGGTGGTGGATGAGGTCCAGGGTTTCCGCTATTTCGATATGCGCAGCATCATCGGTTTTGTCGACGGCACCGAAAACCCGGTAGGGCGCAAGGCCGAAAGATTCACCCTGGTCGGTGACGAAGACCCTCAGTTCGAGGGCGGCAGCTACGTAGTGGTGCAGAAATACCTGCACAACATGAGCGCCTGGAACGGCTTGACGGTAGAAGCCCAGGAGAAGGTAATCGGGCGCACCAAACTGGCAGATATCGAACTGGACGAAGAAACCAAGCCGAGCAACTCTCACAGTGCCTTGACCGTCATCACTGACGAGAACGGCGAGGAAGTGAAGATCCTGCGCGACAACATGCCCTTCGGCCGCCCCGGTGCCGGCGAGTTCGGCACCTATTTCATCGGCTACGCACGCTCGCCGCAGCCTCTGGAGCAGATGCTGGAAAACATGTTCGTTGGCCGCCCGGTCGGCAACTATGACCGCTTGCTCGACTTCAGTACCGCCGTGACTGGCGGCCTGTTTTTCGTGCCCTCGGCCGACCTGCTCGAAGCGCTGGCCGACCGCGAACCGGCGGCTTAACTCAACAACCCGCTGCTGACCGCCACAATCAGGAAGATCCCCAGCAGCGCACGGTAGATCACGAACGGCCAGGTGGAGAAGCGCTCCAGGAACTTCATCAGGCCCCAGATCGCAAAGAACGCCGAGATGCTCGCCACCACCAGGCCGAAGATCAAGTGCGGCCAGGCGTGGGCAGGGAGGTCGGCGCGCAGCAGCACCCACAGTTCTTTCAAACCGGCCAGGGCAATGGCCGGCAGGCCCAGCAGGAAAGAAAAGCGCGCCGCTTCCTCACGTTTGAAATTCAGGAACAGCGCTGCGGTCAGCGTGGAGCCCGAACGCGACACCCCAGGAATCAACGCGCCGATCTGCGCCACCCCCACGATCAGCGCATCGCGCAAGCGCATTTGGCTTACGTCGCGGGTATGGCGGGCGCGCACTTCGGCCAGTGCCAGCAACACCGCCATCACCACGCAGGAAATGCCGATCACCATCAGCCCGCGCAATGGCGAGTTGCATGCATTGAGGGTCGAAGACAGCGCCAACCCGGCAATGCCAATCGGGATAGTCGCCAGCACGATCGCCACCGCCAGTTTGAACCACCGATCGTTATAGTCGCCCCGGCGCACCGCACTGATACTGCCGGTGGTGACCTGGCGCACATCCCGCCAGAAGTAACTGACCACTGCCGCCAGCGCGGCCAATTGCATGGCCGCCGAAAACGCCGAGCCCGGGTCTTGCCAGCCGAGCAGGGCGGGCACCACGCGCATATGGGCGGTGGACGACACCGGCAGCAATTCGGTGATGCCCTGGATTACCCCCAGGATGAAAATTTGCAGGTAATTCAGGGAGGCAAAGCCCACATCCAGGCCGGCGGTACAGACGTTGGTCACAATACGTGTCCTTGAGCGAAAGGTGGAAACCGGCGAAGTTTATTCTAAATGTTTCAGGAATTTGGCCAGGGCAACCGCTATTTGCATTCGGTTCAGCCAATAGAAAGGATTCGACAAGCCATTGGCGTGGCAGGCACTTTTGTGAACAATGGCGCCCTGCGTTTTTCCACCGAGAGCCCCATGCCTGAAACCACCGTTGAATTGATCCAGACCGGCCCTGAAGACGCCGAGCTGATTCGCAATCTGTACCAGTACTACGCCTACGAGTCTTCGGATTGGGAGCAGGAAGATGTCGAGGCCGATGGCCGTTTCTATATCCATGACGAACACCTGGCCCGCTATTGGCAAGACCCGCAGTGGAGCGCCAACCTGTTGCTGGTCGATGGCTATATCGCTGGTTTCCTGTTGATTGAAGGCAGCGAACTGCCGGGCATCGACGCGTTGGAGCTGGCCGACCTGTTCATTCTCAAGCGCTATCGTCGCAAGGGCATCGGCCGTGCCATCGCCAGCCAGGTGCTGTGCAGCGGCGCGGCCAATTGGCTGGTGCGTTTCTATGATCAGGACGAGGTATCCCAGGCATTCTGGCGCACCGTGTTGGATAACCTGCCGCGTCCGGTGCAGATGATTGAACTGGAGGATGAGCCGCAGTTGGTGAGCTATCTGATTACCCGGGCGTCATTGCACTGATGCCCCGTGATTCGGATGTGGGGGCGGTAAATGTGGGAGGGGGCTTGCTCCCGATGGCGGCTTCAGGGCCGACCGGGATGCTGGATCAGACCGAGTACATATCCGTTATTTAGGTCACGGCCACTGTTGGTTCCGCTTTTACAGCGGGTCACTTTGGAAAAGAGCCTGTACGGACCGG
>NZ_SPKQ01000052.1:30426-30511 GCF_023127895.1 Pseudomonas sp. NCIMB 10586 | reverse complement strand
TTGCCCCACCACTCGGCACCTCGCCCAGGCTCGGTGTGCCCGTAATCCGCCAGGGATTAGGGGGGCCGCCGCCACGCGCCATCCG
>NZ_SPKQ01000052.1:0-30416 GCF_023127895.1 Pseudomonas sp. NCIMB 10586 | reverse complement strand
TTGCCCCACCACTCGGCACCTCGCCCAGGCTCGGTGTGCCCGTAATCCGCCATGGACTTGGGGGGCCGCCGCCACGCGCCATCCATGGCGCGGGGCAGCTAAACCGGCATCCCTGCCGGTTTACCCCCCAAATCCCTGTCGAATTCCGGCCAGCGTGGTTTGACGGGGCGCTTAAGATCAAAAGCAGAGCAAGATCAAGAGCGGCTCGCTTCGCATCGTGGTTACGGTCGGCATTCAAGGCGCCGGCATGACCCGCAGCCGCTTCACCATCGGCACACACGCCAGCACCAACCCCGAGGGTGAGTGATACACCGCCTGCTCATCCCCCACATAACCACACGAGCGGTAGAAACTCTCCGCATTCAAGGTGGCGTCCAGCACTACCTTTTCAATCTCCATCTGCCGTGCAATGCCCTCCACATGCGCAAGCATCGCCTTGCCATAGCCGCGCCCAGTGAACGCAGGCCGCACGAACAACGCTCCCACCTCATGGTGGTCAGGATCGAGCATACCGGTAGCGACAGCTTCACCGTTCACCCAGCCCAGGTAGAACGGTTTGTCCATCAACACGCTGTAGCCATCACTTGCGCAACCTCGGGTCCAGAGCGCCATTTGCTCCGCGCTGTAGGCGCCAATGCACTGACCGCGAATGGCGTCACGGCGAATCTCGAACGCTCTGTCGGCGTCGTCTGGCGTAGCTCGTTTTATCTCCAACACTGCCTGTTCCTTCCATGACTTCAAATTGCCATTAGCCCATTTGTGCTAATCGACCCTGCCCGCCTGCGGCGCTATATTCCTCGGCACTTCCAACGCTTCCTCAGCACCGCGCATTCATTGCGTGCGGGTTTGTTGCGCGCTGGAAAAACCAAAACAATCCCAAGGAAGACGCACCATGAAACTCCACTCCCCTGTTACTCGCCTTGCCCTGCTGGGCGCCTTGATCATCGGCGTCGCCGGTTGCAGCAATATCAAGCCCACTGAAGATCACCTCAAGAAGCTGTCGGAAACCAACCTGGGCGAGCCGGTTAAACGTATTTCCAATGTGCGCAGCGATTCCATGACCACTTACTATGTCGCCAACACTGCGTCCGGCGAATACAACTGCTCCGTACCAAGCGGGGCCAGCGGCGGTGCATTTGCGATCGCCAGTTTTGGCCTGATGAAACCTGCCGCCTACTGCCAGCCAAAAGGCGCACGTGGCAACGGGCTGACACCGTTCATGCAGTAACTTTTTCCTGGCTGAGGTCACGCAACCTGCCGCGCAGTTCCGCAGGGCGCACCGGTTTGGACAAGATGGCGATCTGACGGTCGTGCAACGCGGCCTGGATTCTCTCCACGTCGTGACCGGTGAGGATCAACGCCGGCACCGCCCAACCGCGTTGCTGGCGTAGCTCGTCGATGCATTCAATGCCAGTGGCGTGATTACCCAGGTCGTAGTCGGCGACGATGATATCGCAGTCGCTGACCAGCCCCTTCCCACTCGACTCAGCCTGCACCTGGCACCCCCATCGCTCCAGCAGCGCCTGGGTGGCAAGCAGCACGTTGTGGTCATCCTCCACCAGGCATACTTTCAGACCGGTGAGCAGACCGGCCTGGCGCACATCGTCGCGCAGCGCCAGTTGACGCGGCGCGGTGGCCAGGGCCAGGCCGTGCAGGCTCACCGAGGTGCCCTGGCCCAACCGCGAACGCAGGCTCACCTGCATCCCCATCAATTGCCCCAGGCGCTTGACGATGGACAGCCCGAGGCCCACGCCTTCGACATCCTTGTCACGCAATTGGCGCACGCGATAGAACTCTTCGAAGACCTTTGACAGATGCTCCCGTGCAATCCCTCGCCCCTGATCATGCACCTCTATGACCAAGCCGTTTTCACGACTACGCACGCCGATCAGCACTGGCCGCTGCGCGCCGTACTTGAAGCAATTGGAGAGCAGGTTTTGCACCATGGTTGCCAACATGCCCGGGTCCACCCGTACCCAGTGAGTGCAGGGGCGCAAGCGCAACTCCACGCCGGCCCAGCGTGCGGCCTCGGAATTCTGACGCACCAGGTCGGCGAGAAAGTCGCCCAGGTGGATCACCTGGTATTTGGGCAACAGGCGACCGTTGTCGAGGGTGTAGAGGTCGAGGATCGAACGGAACAGTTGCGACACGTTGAGCAGCGAGCGATCGATATTGTCCACCAGCCGCCGCTCGTCATCCCCCAACCGTGCTTCGCGCAGGCAGGCGGTGAACAGGCCAATGGAGTGGATCGGCTGGCGCAGGTCATGGCTGGCTTGGGCGAGAAAGCGGGATTTTTCCAGGTTGGCGGCAATGGCTTGTTCCGAAGCCTTGCGCGTGCGCTCCAGAAGGATATGGGCGTACACCGGGATCACCGTGCTGGTGATCATCAGCATCAACACCATGAACGGTTGCGCCTGCCACAGCGGCGTAAGCTGGTACACGATCAGCAGCGCCAGCAACGCCAGCCCCGTGGCAATCGCCAGGTAGCGCGACCCATAGCGCATCCCGTTGCCCAGGTTCACCCAGACCATCACCGCATACAGCGGCAACGCCGCCTCACCACCCACCACCAGGCCGAACGACGTACCGGTGTAGTCGTGGATCATGCCGAAGATGCGCCGCGCCGGGTAATGCCCGGGCCAACGTGCGATCACCTGGCGCAACACGATGAACGCCAGCAGGAACCCGAAGATATACAGGATCACCGGCAGGTAGGTGTCCAGCGACTGCCCGGGCAAAAAACCCAGTACGCTGATATACACAATGGCGATGGTGGCCACCACGATGCGCAGGTTAGCCTGATCGAGTTCGGAGTTGGTCTCGGGACTCATAGTCATATCCTTGACAGATCATCTTTGGAAAAGGGGCCCTCGGCCCGCTGGTAAAGTAGCATGCCTCGACACCACCTTGCCCCAGGAAGGAGCTCACCATGACCGGCCGGATCATCATCGCCGACGACCACCCGATGTTTCGCGAAGGCATGGCGCGCACCGTGCGGCGCCTGCTGCCCGATGCCCAGGTGCAAGAGGCCGGCGACCTGGCCACGGTGAATGCGCTGCTGTGCGAGCCGAGCGAAGTCGACACTCTGATCCTCGACCTGCGCTTCCCCGGCCTGACTTGCATCAGCCAACTGGCCGAACTGCGCCAGCAACTGCGGCGCACAACGTTGATCGTGGTGTCAATGGTCGACGACCCGGCGCTGATCGAACAGGTGATGGCCCTGGGCGCCGACGGTTTCATCGGCAAGAACATCGCCCCCGACGACATCGGCCAGGCATTGCTGGCGATTCGCGCCGGCGAAGTGCTGGTCAAGTTCGCGCCTTCGGGCCTGCTGCCGCTGGACACCCACACCCTCACCACCCGCCAGCAGGAAGTGCTGCGCCTGATTGCCCAGGGCAAGACCAACAAGGAAATCGCCAAGGCCCTGGATATTTCGCCGTTTACCGTGCGCATTCATGTGTCGTCATTGCTGCGCAGTTTGAATGTGCCGTCGCGGGCGGCGGCGGCAGTAAAGTATTCCGGGGAATTCTAGGTCGTCCAAATGTGGGAGGGGGCTTGCTCCCGATGGCAGTGGGTCAGTCCAAGATGCGTTTACTGACACTCGCTCATCGGGAGCAAGCCCCCTCCCACATTGGACTGAGTCGCATCAGTCAGGCCTGCGCTCTGCATCCGATATTTCAGTTGAACCTCACACCTTCCCCTCCAAGCAAATGGCCTTGCTGTGCCATAAGCTCGACGTTTCTTTATGATGTTGCCTTTCGCTCAACGCCCTGGAACCACCCATGCCCACCCTTACCCTGCGTACCGCTCTGCCCACCGACGCCCACCGCTGCTTTGAAATCGAAACCAGTGCATACGAAGGCGACGAAGCCGCCACCCTGGAAAAAATCACCACGCGCATCGCCCAGTATCCCCAGGGCTTTTTGATCCTGGAGGCGGATGGCGAAATCGCAGGTTTCATCAATTCCGGCTGTGCCCACAATGTGGTGATGTCGGATGAGGCATTCAAGGAGTTGGTAGGCCATGTGGCCGAGGCGCCGAATGTGGTGATCATGTCGGTGGTGGTCGACCCGGCACATCAAGGCAAAGGCTATGCAAAAAAACTGATGACCGCGTTCGTGCAGCGCATGGCAGCAATGGGCAAGCAGACGATTCACCTGATGTGCAAGCACCAGCACGTGCCGTTGTACACCCGCATGGGCTACACCTATGTGCGTCCTTCGCCGTCGGATCACGGTGGGATGGCGTGGCATGAAATGGTGAGAACTGTCTAAGAAAGGTCATTACATAACTGTTTCCAATCGTGAAACAAGCGCACACCACTGAGCCGTCAAATGTATTTCTACAAATGAAAACCTGAGAACCAACGACGCTTTCTTACATCCAGCCTGACTCTGCTGCCCCTTTTGCCGGATTGCACCTATCGCCACTCTCACTATTTGGAAACCCGCGACCACAGCGGTTTCACTCGGTTACATTCACCCGAAATGGGCCGCATTGAGCGACTGCTCATGGCGCTGTAGCCTGCGAAACGCCGAGCCGGGACCACGTCCTGGCGGGTCAATATCCCAGCTATCAGAGAGGTGCAATCGTGTCTTCAATCAATGGTTCCAGCCCATCTTTCCCTGCATACCAACCCGTTGACAACGGCAGGATCGACAACGACAAAGCCAGATACAACCCCAAGGAAGAAAACCAGATTGGGGACGATGCAGAAGTGTCCGATGGCAAGGGCGGCTGGAAGAACATCGGCGACGAATACAGGGCCCACGCCAACCGTAGTCGGCTGGATCAGAACTTCCTGCCTGCGGACGAAAAGGCCGTCGACAACTCTCAGGTCAACACTGCCCGCAGCCAGTTAGATCGCAACTTCCTGCCGTCGGACGAAAAGGCCGTTGAAAACGCTCCAGGCAACGCCAACCGTGACCCCATTGATTTCGAAATCAAATCCGATGGCAAGGGCGATTGGGTCAAGGCGTAACACTGCAACCGGCTGTTTGCGGTCCAAACCGTTGTGCCTCCCCATGGCATTGCCAAACACCCGCTTGCCATGGGGGGGTTCGAAAGTGTGGGTATCGGCTAACGCGTCACCAACTGCCGGAAGCCCCTCCGCCACCACTGGAACCACCGCCACCGGAGGAACTGTCACTGGAGCTGGAACTGCTGGAACTCGAACTGGAGCCGCTACCCGATCCCGTCCCTTCGCCGACCTTGCCGAAGATGATCAGCGCGACAAACGATGCGATGGGAAACGCCAACAGCCAGCCGTCGCGGCCGCCGTCAATCACCCACCCTGCCACCACGTACACGACTACCGCCGCCAGCAGTCGCACACTAAAACCTGCACGGCTGGTGCGCCAGGTCTCTCTCATGATCAGCAGTAGCACCAGGTACAACCCCAGCACCACCAAGACGCCCAGTGGCCACAGCAGCCAATGGATGAAACTGACGTCCACGTACTGGTTTGCCACCACCAACCCGAGGATATAAGCCAGCAGCCCGATTACGCAGTAAAACAGCGTACGCACCTGCCACAGCGCGCCGAATATCGCGCCGCCTATCAACAGCGTCAGCGGCATGACAAACAGGAACATCGGCCACTCGCGACCGCCCGCCAGCAGCGTCAGCAACAGCGTGGCCGCCACGGTGACGATCAACGCCCGGCGCCAATGCAGCTTGCCGGCAGCGACCGCCACGCCGCCCAAGCCGCCCAGGATAAACGCCACCAGCAACGCGATAAATTGAGGGTTGATCCCGGCGCCCGCCAATGGCGGTAAGTCACCGCCGTCCACCAGTACGGTCAATGCGTCCACGCCCTGTTGCACACCGCCGGCAAAATCACCTTGGCGAAACGCCGGGGTGATCTGTTCTTCAATAATGCGATGAGCCAGCAGGTCGGTGACGATGCCTTCCAGGCCGTAGCCCACTTCAATGCGCACTGCGCGATCAGCCTTGGCCACTACCAGCAGGATGCCATCGTTGACGTCCTTGCGCCCCAGCTTCCAGGCGCGAAACAGTTGGTTGGCATAGTCTTCGATAGCGGCGCCGCCCGTGGTCGGCACCAGCAACACCGCGACTTGCGCGCCTTTGCGCGCTTCAAGGTCGCCAAGCTGGTTTTTAAGGCGCTGGGTGGTGGTTGCGTCGAGGGTGTTGGTGAGGTCAATCACCCGCTGGTCGAGGGCGACCCCGATCGGTGAAGTGTCCGCCTGGGCTATGCTCAGCACGCCCAGGAGCACCAGGGCCAGCAAACCCGAGACCTTTTGACGCCAATTCCCTATCATGTTTTGTTACCTGAGGTTTCTTCCTTAAGCTGCCGACTTTACCTTATCGACGTATAACGCGTGACCCCAGGTGCGCGACTATCTAAACTGCGGCCTTACCCCGCATAGCAAATTGCCAGCTACGAGAACGCCATGGACCTGCGCTACCGCAACAATGTGAATGTGATGGGCGACGGTCCTTCGACGCTGGTGTTTTCCCACGGCTTTGGCTGCAATCAAGCGATGTGGAACCAGTTGGCGCCGCACTTTAGCCAGCGCTTTCGCGTGGTTCTCTACGACCTGGTCGGTGCGGGCCGGTCGGACCTCAGCGCGTTCGACAAAGCCAAATACCTGGCCCTGGACGGCTACGCCCGCGACCTCAACGAGATTATCGACGCCTATGCCCAAGGCCCGGTGATCCTGGTGGGCCACTCCGTCAGCGCGATGATTGGCACCCTCGCCGACCGTTTTGTCCCTGGGCGTATTGCTGCGCACGTGATGATCGGCCCATCGCCGCGCTATATCGACACTGACGATTATGTTGGCGGCTTCAAGCGCGAGGATATCGACGACCTGCTCGACACCCTCGACAGCAACTACTTGGGCTGGTCGAGCGCGATGGCCCCGGTAATCATGGGCGCGCCGGACCAACCGGCACTGGGTGAGGCGTTGACCGAGAGCTTTTGCCGCACCGAGCCGGACATCGCCAAGCAATTTGCCCGGGTGACCTTCCTTTCGGATAACCGCCAGGATGTAGTGGGCCTGACCACTGCGGTGTTGATCCTGCAATCGACTGACGACCTGATCGCCCCCGTAGCCGTGGGTGAATACCTGCACCGCGTGCTGCCCAACAGCACTTATTGCCTGGTGGAGAATGTCGGCCATTGCCCGCATATGAGTGCACCCCAGGCGTGCGCAGCGGCAATGGACCGGTTCCTGGCCCCCTGGGCGCCTGCCGATGCCTGCTGAGTCGCTATTCGACAGCGCCGCCTGCGCCCTGGCCGTAACCCACGAAGACGGCACGATCCTGCACGTCAACCCGCGCTTGAGCGACTGGCTCGGGTTCAGCGCCGCTGCGCTGCAAGGGCGACGCTTCCAGGACCTGCTGACCATGGGCGGGCGGATTTTCTACCAGACCCACCTGGCACCGATGCTACGCATGCACGGCAGCGTCACCGAAGTGAAGCTCGACATCCGCCATTGCGCCGGGCACAAAGTGACCGTATTACTCAATGCCAACCAGCGCCGGCAGGCCGACGGCGTGGTGCATGACCTGGCACTGTTCGGCACCACCGACCGCGACAAATACGAGCGCGAACTGCTCAATGCACGCAAGTTGGCCGAAGCGCTGCTCCAGGAAAAAACCGCCACCGAGATCGCCCTGCAACAGGCCCAGGCCGAACTCAGCGCGGCCTATGCGGTTGCCCAGCGCCGGGCGTTGTTTGCCGAACAAATGGTGGCGATTGTCAGTCATGACTTGAAAAACCCCCTTACCGCCATCCGCATGGCTTCGGACTTTCTGCAGCGCGGCGAGCGCACGGCCAAGGAGCGCCAACTGCTGGGGCATATCGGCCAGTCAGCCGAACGCGCCCATCGCATGATCGCCGACCTGCTGGACTTCACCCAGGCACGGGTCGGCCAGGGCATCACCATCAAGGCGGTGCCGCTGGATTTGCACGGCGTTATTCAACATGCGGTGGATGAGTTGCGGGTGGCCTTTCCCAGGGCCACGCTGGTGCATCAGGCCGAAGGCAACGGCCAGGCGTGCCTGGATGCCGACCGAGTGCAGCAGATGATCGGTAACCTGGTTGCCAACAGCGTGGCCTATGGCGACCTGCTGCAACCGATCACCATCACCTCGCGCCTGGGCGACAACGCCTGCGCGGTCGCGGTGCACAACCATGGCCTGGCGATTCCCGAAACACTGCTGGCCGGGTTGTTCGAGCCCATGACCCGTGGCACCGACCAGGGCAGCGATGTGCGCAGCGTCGGCCTCGGCCTGTATATCGTGCGCGAACTGGCCAAGGTGCATGGTGGCGATGTGGCGGTGACGTCCTGCGCCACGGCCGGTACTACGTTTACCGTGACGTTCTAGGCCAGGTATGCGGCGCCCTGCATGATCGGCTCGACACGGCCGGTCAAGATCACCCCGCCCTGCCCGTCCCACTGCACCGTGACCGTGCCACCGTCGCATTCGACCTCCACGCTGTCATCGAGCAACCCGCGCCGAATCCCATTGACCACCGCGCCGCAGCAGCACGAACCGGAGCCCAACGGCACCGCGCCGCCACGCTCCCAGATGCGCAGGCGGATACGGCCACGGCTCAACACCTGCACAAAATGCACATTGGTCTTGGCCGGGAACAGCGGGTGGGCTTCAAGCGCCGGGCCCACCGCCGCGACATCGATGGCAGCGATGTCTTGCACAAAAAACGTGCAATGCGGGTTGCCCATGCTGCAGGCCGCCGGGTTACCGTCCATGGGCAGCACGCGGGTGTCCATCGCCTCGGCCAGCGGCACCGCCGCCCAGTCCAGCGACGGCGCGCCCATGTCCACCGACACGCGCTGCCCGTCGACGCGTGTGCACGTCAGCAAACCGCGGTCGGTGCGTAATACGACGGTGTCGATGCCGGTCTCGTGCATCAGGCGGTCAGCCACCCCGCGAGTCGCGCTGCCGCAGGTTGGCAGCCGCGTGCCGTCGGGGTTCCAGAACTGGACATGTGCGACGGCGTCTCCACAGTCGAGTATCACCGCCAACTGATTGAAACCGATACCCGAGCGGCGGTTGCCCAGGCGGGCGGCGACCTGTGCAGTGATGGGGTTGTCCTGGCCACGGCGGTCGATGATGATGAAGTCGTCGCCATGGGCGTGCATCTTCACGAATGGCAGGGTCATGGGGCGCAGGTCCTGTTGTCGAAGTGAAGCAGTTCTAATAACACTGTAGGAGCAAGCTTGCTCGCGAAAATAGTGAAGACCACACGTTTTACCTGGAACTACGCGTTATCGTTGACGTTTTTCGCGAGCAAGCTCGCTCCTGCAAAGAGTTGATGACCATGCTTATCGTATTCAGCGGTCTGCCCGGCAGCGGCAAGACCACGGTTGCCAGGGAACTGGCGCGACAGACCGGCGCGGTTTACCTGCGTATTGATGTGATCGAACAGGCGCTGCGCGATGCTGCCGTATTGGCGGGGGATGTAGGCGCCAGCGGCTACAGCGTGGCCAATGCATTGGCGCTGAGCAATTTGCGCCTGGGGCATCGGGTCATCGCCGATTGCGTGAATCCGGTCAGGGAGAGCCGCCAAGCCTGGCAAGCCGTGGCGACGACAGCGCAGGTTGAACTGATCAATATCCAGGTGGTGTGTGCTGATCAGCACGAGCATCGGCGCCGTGTGGAAAGCCGCGTGGGCGATGTTCCCGGTCTGGCGCCGCCGACCTGGCAGTCGGTGCTGGTGCATGAGTATGAATGCTGGGATGAGCCGCCGTTCAGGCTCGATACGGCGCAGAGGACGCCCGCTGAGTCAGTTGCAGCGATCCTCGCCCATCACCAGTTTTTTCCCGATAACACCGGTTCAGTTGGGGAAGTTGCCGCGCAACGCCTCCAAGCCACCGCTGTAGACGCCGGCAAATAACTCCTCCACCGCCGCATCCGTGGTGCCCGCTGCCGGAGTGAACACGCCGGACCAGGTGACTTTCGCCGACGACTCGGTCAGCGCTTCAACCTGCACGGTCGCCAGATACGCGCTCACCGGAAACGGCGATTCTTCAATCGTGTAGCTGTAAATGCGCGCCACGTTATCAAAGGTCTGCAAACGCTCGACGATCTGGCCGCCGTCAGCGGTGGTCAGGTGACGCACACGGCCACCTTCGCTCGGCTCGCTCTTGGCGATAAAGGGCAGCCAGTCGGGCAGGCTGTTGAAGCCGCCAATCAGTTGCCAGACCTGGACGGCTGATGCCGGGATTTCAATTACTGAAGACGCTGTTGCCACGATAAATACTCCAATCAGGGGAAAAATCAGATCGCCATGCTGTCGACAACGCCACCGTCTACGCGCAAAGCGGCACCGGTAGTGGCAGACGACAGCGGTGAAGCAATGTACGCCACCAGGTTCGCCACTTCATCCACATTGGCTGCACGCTGGATGATCGAGGTGGGCCGCGCATTACGCACAAACACATCGGCTTCTTCCCGCGCACTGCGCCCGGACTGGGCCGTGGCGTCCTTGAGCATCTGTTCCAGGCCGTCGGTAAAGGTCGGCCCCGGCAAAATCGCATTCACCGTCACCCCGGTGCCTGCCAGGCGCTTGGCCAGGCCGTGGGAGACCGCCAGGTTGGCGCTTTTGGTCACGCCGTAGTTGATCATGTCGGCCGGCGTCGCCACCCCGGATTCCGACGACACAAAGATCACCCGCCCCCAGCCCTGCTCGACCATGCCCGGCGCATAATGGCGCGACAGGCGCACGCCGGAAATCACATTGACCTCATAGAAGCGCGTCCACTCACTGTCTGGCGCCTCGAAGAAATCCACATCGTTGAAGATGCCGAGGTTGTTGACCAGGATATCGGCGCGAGGTTCGGCGGCGAACAGTTTCTCGGCGCCCTCCAGGGTGCCAAGGTCGGCCACCAGCCCACGCAGGTCAGCGCCGGGCACCCCTTGGCGAATGCTGGCCAAAGCGTCGTCGACCTTGCCCGCGTCCCGCCCGATCACTACCACCGTTGCGCCGGATTGCGCCAGGGCCTGGCTGATGCCCAAGCCGATACCGGCAGTGCTGCCGCTGACGATGGCTACTTTGCCGCTCACATCAATTTTCATGGTTAGCTTCCTTAAGATTAGAGAGGCAAAGGCGCACGGTCCGAAATCAGTCGGGCCTCGCGTAGCGCTTGCCAGAAGGCTGCTGGAATCTGTTCTGACAACGCCGCAACGTCTTCGGCAATCCGCCCCGGACGACTGGCACCGGGAATCACCGCCGCCACGGCCGGGTGTGCCAGGGAAAACTGCAGCGCCGCGGCTTTCACGCTGACGCCGAATGCCTGGGCAATCGTCTTGATCTGCTCCACCTTGCTGATGATCGCAGGCTTAGCGGGCAGGTATTCAAAGTGTGCGCCGCCGGCGAGGATGCCAGAGCTGTACGGGCCGCCGATCACAATTTCAACCTGCTGGGCCAAGGCGGCGTCCATCAAGCGTTGCAGTGCGCGCTCGTGGTCCAGCAGCGTATAGCGGCCGGCGAGGAGGAACCCGTCGGGCTGCGCCTCAGTCAGGTCCAGGGTCAGTTCACACGGCTCGACGCGATTGACGCCCAGGCCCCAGGCCTTGATCACACCCTCCTCGCGCAAGCGGGTCAGCACTTTGAAGGCGCCGGTGCGGGCCTGGTTGAAGTAATCCAGCCACTGGTCGCCGTAAAAATCCTGGGCGATATCGTGAATCCACACGATGTCGAGGCGATCGGTTTGCAGGCGCTTGAGGCTGTCGTCAATGGAGCGCAGGGTGGCATCGGCGCTGTAGTCATTGAGGATTTTATTCGGGCGGCCGTGTTCGAACACGCCGCTTTTTTCGCCAAGGTCGCGGGCGCCGGTTTCGACTTCATCCAGAATCACCCGGCCGACCTTGGTGCTGAGCACGTAGTCATCACGGTTGTAGTTGGACAGGGCCTGGCCCAAGCGGATTTCCGACAGGCCCGAGCCGTAGAACGGCGCGGTGTCGAAGTAACGGACGCCGTGGTTCCAGGCGGCTTCGACGGTGGCCTGGGCTTCGTCTTCAGGGATGGCGCGGAACATATTCCCCAAGGGTGCGGTGCCAAAGCCCAGTACGCCGGGGAGTTTGTCTTTCAAGCTCATGGTGAGATCCTCAATCGGTTGGTTGTGACCGTTGAGCAGATGTTAGATTGCGTTGGTTAGACCGTCCAAGACATACTGCGACCAACTTGAGTCCTTACAGGTCTTATATGATCGATCTACGCCAACTGCGCTACTTCGAAGTGGTCGCCGAAGAGGAACACGTCGGCCGCGCCGCCGAGCGCTTGCACATCTCCCAATCGCCCCTGAGCCGGCAGATCGCCCAGTTGGAAGAACGCCTGGGCCTGACCCTGTTCGAGCGCAGCCAGCAGCGCATCCGCCTGACCCGCGACGGCCAGACCTTCCTGGCCGAAACCAAGGCGTTGCTGACCCATGCCAACCGTCTGGAATCGCTGGGCAAGCGCCTGGGCCGTGGGGAAGAAGGCGGCCTGTGCATCGGCTATATCGAAAATGCCATGCACGCCGGTGTTCTGCCCAATGCCTTGCGCATACTGCGCGACGATCGCCCCACCGTGCATATCAAGCTGTATAACCTGCCCTCCCTCGAACAGTTGGAGGGCCTGCGCCAACGCAGTCTGGACATCGCCCTGGTAAGCGAGCCCCCCGCCGACGACGATCCAGACCTGAGCGCCTTGCAGGTGCTCGACGACCCGATGCTGCTGGCCCTGCCCGAACAGCATCCGCTGGCCCGGCAACGCAAACTGCTGCCCGAACACCTGGCCGATCAACAATGGATCGGCGTGCAGCGCAAAGCCGGCGCCAACCCCGCCGATGATTTCGTCGCCGCCTGCATCCGTGCCGGTTTCACCCCACAGATTCCCATGGAAGCCAGCGAACCCTTTACCGCACTGGGCCTGGTGGCGTCAGGGCTCGGGGTAGCGATGGTGCAGAAGGGCCTGAGCCGCAATGCCCCGCCCGGCGTGGTGTTGCGAGAGTTGCCGTGGCTGACCTACACCACACCGCTGTGGGCGGCCTGGCACCGCGTTAATTTGCGACCGCTGGTGGAGACGTTTCGCAAGGTGCTGACTGAACCTGAGATTAGTGAATAAGGCGCCCAGTACAGCGATTGCCTGCGCCCTTTGTGTGATCAAAGCACCTCCCGCAACCGATACCACAGCATCCCCAACGCCAACAGCGGCGAGCGCAGCGCCTTGCCGCCCGGGAAGGTCATGTGCGGCACCTGGCTGAAAATATCCAGCCCGCGACTTGCACCCGCGTGAATCGCTTCGGCCAACAGCCGTGCGCACCAGTGGGTCACGTTGAGGCCATGGCCGGAATAGCCCTGGGCATAGAACACATTGGGGTACTGCTTCAACCGCCCGACCTGGGGAAAGCGGTTGGCGGTGATGCCGATCTTGCCGCCCCACTGGAACTCGATGGCGGTGTCGGCCAGTTGCGGGAACACCTTGAGCATTTTCGGGCGCATGTAAGCGGCGATGTCCTGGGGGTCGCGCCCCGAGTAATGGCAGGCACCGCCAAACAGCAGGCGCCGGTCGGCGGACAGCCGGTAGTAATCCAGCCCGACTTTCTGGTCGCACAGCGCCAGATTCTGCGGAATCAATTGCTCGGCCATCGTTTCCGGCAACGGCTCGGTAGCGATGATGTAGCTGCCCGCCGGCAGCACCTTGCCGCCCAGGCGCGGCTCCAGGTTCTCCAGGTGCGCATTGCACGCCAGCACCAGATGGGCGGCGCGCACACTGCCGCCGGCGCAACGCACCTGCACAGCGTTGCCATGGATCAGTTCCAGCACCTCGGTCTGTTCAAAGATCCGCACCCCGAGGGCCTCGGCCACCTGCGCCTCGCCAAGCACCAGGTTGAGCGGGTGCAGATGCCCGGAGCCCATGTCGACCAGGCCTCCGGCGTACACCGTCGAGCCCACCACCTGGGCCATGTCCTGCGCGCCCACCAACCAGGTTTCAGGGGCATAGCCCATGGCCGCCAACTGCGCCTGTTCATTCTTGAACGCGGCGAATTGCGCCGGGGTGTTGGCCAGTTCACAAAAACCCCAGCGCAAGTCGCAATCGATACCATGCTCGCCGATGCGCTCGCCCACCAACGCCACCGAGTCGATACCGGCTCGCGCCAGATAGCGCACGCCCTCCTCGCCCACGTATTTGGCAAACCCCGAGACATCATGACCGATACCCCGAATCAACTGCCCACCGTTGCGCCCGCTGGCACCCCAGCCAATGCGTCGGGCCTCCAGCACAATCACCGAGAGCCCGCGCTGGGCCAGTTCGATGGCCGTGTTGACCCCGGTGAACCCGCCGCCGATCACACACACATCGACGCTCAGATCAGCGTCGAGTGCAGGCCGCTGCGGCATGGTGTTGGCTGTCGCGCGGTAATAGGACTGCGCATGTTCGTTGGACTGAATCATCGGTTGGACTTCACTTTGCTCCAGGCGCGGGTCATCACGCGCATGGTCGCCGGCGTGGGCGTGGTGGAAATGTAGAGTTTGTCGAGGACTTCCTGGGGCGGGTAAACCTCAGGATTGTTGACCAGTTCCGGGGCCATGAACGGCTTGGCCGCCGGGTTGGCGTTGGCGTAGCCCACCGAGGCGCTGACCTTGGCGATCACTTCGGGTTCGAGCAGGTAGTTGATGAACGCGTGGGCCTCTTTGGGGTTGGTGGCGTCGGCAGGAATTGCCAGCAGGTCGAACCACAGGTTGGAGCCTTCCTTGGGAATCGAGTAAGCAATGTTCACCCCGTTTTTGGCTTCCTTGGCGCGGTTGGCGGCCTGGAACACATCGCCGGAATAACCGAACGCCACGCAGATATTGCCGTTGGCCAGGTCCGAGATGTACTTGGAGGAATGGAAATAAGTGATGTACGGCCGCAGCGTCAGCAGCTTGGCTTCGGCCTGCTTGTAGTCCTCGGCGTTCTCGCTGCGTGGGTCCTTGCCCATGTAGTTGAGGATCGCCGGGAACAGCTCATCCGGCGAATCAAGGAAGGCCACACCGCATTCATGGAGCTTCTTGAGATTGTCCGGCTCGAACAGCACCGCCCATGAATCAATGCGCTCGATACCCAGCACCTGCTTGACCTTGTCGACGTTGTAACCGATGCCATTGGTGCCCCACAGGTACGGCACCGAGTGCGCGTTATCCGGGTCGTTCTGCTCCAGCAGCTTGAGCAACCGGGGATCGAGGTTCTTGAAGTTTGGCAGTTGCGCACGGTCCAGCGTGAGGAACGCGCCGGCCTTCACTTGCCGCGCCAGGAAGTGGTTGGAGGGCACCACCACGTCATAGCCGGTGCGCCCGGCGAGCAACTTGCCTTCCAGGGTTTCGTTGGAGTCGAACACGTCATAGACCACCTTGATCCCGGTGTTGGCCTGGAAATCCGCCAAGGTGGTTTCACCGATGTAGTCAGTCCAGTTGTAGACGCTCACCGTCGACGCTGCCTGGGCGCTGAACGCCACCGGTAGTACAAGTGCAAGTGCCAACGGCAGAAACTTGTTCACAAGACGCATATCGTCACCCCTTTTATCGTTGTTTTAGACGCTCAACAGCAGGAATTCACGTTCCCAGGAACTGATCACTCGCTTGAAATTCTCATGCTCGGCGCGCTTGACCGCGACGTAGCCGCGCACGAATTTTTCGCCCAGGTATTGCTTGACTGTGTCGCAGTCTTCCATGCGTGCCAGGGCATCCTCGAGGGTGAACGGCAGGCGCAGGTTGCGGCGCTCATAGGCACGGCCTTCCACCGGCGCACTGGGCTCGATCTGCTCGATCATGCCCAGGTAGCCACACAACAAGCTGGCGGCGATCGCCAGGTAGGGATTGGCATCGGCACCCGGCAAGCGGTTTTCCACGCGCATCGCCTCGGGGCTGGAAGTCGGCACGCGCAGGCCGACGGTGCGGTTTTCTTCACCCCATTCGACGTTGACCGGCGCCGAGGTGTCCGGCAAAAAGCGCCTGAACGAGTTCACGTTGGGTGCAAACATCGGCAGCAGCTTGGGGATGTACTTCTGCAGGCCGCCGATGTGATGCAGGAATAACGGGCTCATGTTGCCGTCGGCATCGACGAACACCGGTTTTCCGGTGGCAATTTCCACCACGCTCTGGTGCAGGTGCATGGCGCTGCCGGGTTCGTCGGCCACCGGCTTGGCCATGAACGTAGCGGCCACGTTGTGCTTGAGCGCGGCCTCGCGCAGGGTGCGCTTGAACACAGTGATCTGATCGGCCAGGTCCAGGGCGTCGCCGTGACGGAAGTTGATCTCCATCTGCGCCGGGCCGTCTTCGTGGATCAGTGTGTCGAGGTCCAGGCCCTGGGCTTCGCACCAGTCGTAGACGTCTTCGAACAGCGGGTCGAATTCGTTGGCGGCATCGATGGAAAATGACTGGCGCCCGGTTTCGGCACGCCCCGAACGACCGATGGGGGTTTTCAACGGCAGGTCCGGGTCTTCGCAGCGCTGGGTCAGGTAGAACTCCATTTCCGGCGCGACAATCGGCTGCCAGCCCTGGTCGGTGTACAGCTGCAGGACTTTTTTCAGCACATTGCGCGGCGACAGTTCAATCGGGTTGCCCTGTTTGTCGAAGGTGTCGTGGATCACGATGGCGGTGGGCTCGATGGCCCAGGGCACCACGTAGGTGGCGTTGGCCACCGGACGGCAGATCATGTCGATATCAGCCGGGTCCAGCAGGTCGTAGTAGATGTCGTCGTCGACAAAGTCCCCGGTTACCGTTTGCAGCAGCACACTTTCCGGCAGGCGCATGCCTCGCTCATGCAGGAACTTGTTGGTGGGTGCAATCTTGCCGCGCGCAATGCCAGTCAAGTCACTGATCACGCATTCGACTTCGGTAATCTTGTGTTCTTTCAGCCAGGTGGAGAGCTGATCGAAGGGGGCGTTCATAAGGACCTCGTCTTGGGTGGGATGCGGCGCCGGCTTGTACAGTCGACACATTGAGGTCTATCTTGGGCCGGCCTTGAAACGACATCTATCCACTTTGCACGCAGTACAACGCACCAATAGAGTGCGCACGGATCCCCCATGACACAGGCAACCGCTTTGCGCGTACAGGCCTTCGCTACCGGCGATGTGACCGCCCAATGCAGTGCGACACCCGGTTGGGTGCAGCATTACCAGCAAATGTCCCCCGGACATTTTGCCGGGCGCGTGCGCTACCTCGACCTGCAAGGCGTGCAGGTGTACGAAGAATGTATGAACACCCGCGTGGAACAGCACTTCAACGCGCCGCCAGGCTCGCTGTCGTTCTGCTTCGATGGCAGCGACAACGCGCTGTACCTGCTTAACGGCGAAAGCCGCAATACCTGGATCACCCCGCAGAACTACCGCGAGGTAGCGGTGGTGTTCGGCCCGCAGTTCGTGCAGCGCCATGGGCTGGACATGGCCAGACTGGAAGGGTTGTTCATGGCGCCACTGGCCTGTCAGCAAAACGCGCTGTTCACTCGCTGGCTCAGCGGAACCCTTACGCGCCTGTCGGCACTGACCGACCCCATCAGCCGTGATGCCCTGACCCAGCAGTTGCTCGACGATTGCCTGTTTATCCTCGACAACGCCTGCGTGTGCCTGGACGGCAGTTCCTTGCAAAAACGCAATGAAGAACGCCGGTTGATGGCGCGTATCGGTGAATGGGCGGCGGATGCTCCGGATGAAACTGCCAACCTGCTGGAACTGGCGCAGATTGCGGGTGTGCCGTTGCGCCAATTGCAACAAGGGTTCAAGACCTACACCGGGATGAGTCCGGCGCAGTGGTTGCGGTTGCGTCGGTTGAATGGGGCGCGGCGGGAGCTATTGAGTGGCGCGGATACCACCGTGGCCGAGGTGGCGATGAATTGGTCGTTCTGGCATTTGGGGCGGTTTTCCAATAGCTATCGAGCACTATTCAAGGAACTGCCCAGCGAAACCCTCAAGCGCTCACGTTGAAACGCATTCAAAAAGGTGGGAGGGGGCTTGCCCCCGATGAGAGAGTGTCAGCCAATACATCTGGGGCTGGCCCACCGCCATCGGGGGCAAGCCCCCTCCCACCTTTAACCAGACCGAGTACATATCCATTGTGCTGTAACGGCCACTATCGGTTCCGCCCACCGGCGGGTCACCTTGCAAAAGCGGCAAAGTAATCAAATGTTCTTGCCCCTCCACTCGGCACCTCGCCCAGGCTCGGTGTGCGCGAGTACCGAACGCTTGTAAAACCTGGCCGTTATGCCTAGCTTATGCGCCCCCGCCCCGCGCTATAAGGCCCTGCCCATGGTTCTGCGTTTTCGACCCGTCGTCACTTCACGTTTTGCCCTCGGCCTGCTGCTCAGTGGCGGCATCGGCAGCAGCCTGGCCGCCGAGATCCAATTGCCGGCGGTGAAGGTCCAGGGCCTGGATGAGTCCGGTTACCGCAATGAAACCGCTTCGGTGGGCGGTTTTGACGAAGCACCATTGCTCGACACTCCGGCCTCGATCACGGTGATCAACGCAGCCTTGATCAAGGACCAGCAGGCACGCTTGCTCAGTGAAGTGCTGCGCAACGATGCCTCGGTGGGCGACAGTTACGCGCCCATCGGCTATTACGAAAACTTCGTGGTGCGCGGCTTCTCGCTGAATGCGGCCAGCAGCTACAAGATCAACGGGCGCACCATCACAGGCGAGCAGAACGTCGCTCTGGAAAACAAGCAGCAGGTGGAAGTGCTCAAGGGCCTGGCCGGTTTGCAGAGCGGCATTTCCGAGCCCAGTGGCGTGATCAACTACGTGACCAAGCGGCCGGAGGACGTGCGCTCGGTGACGGTGTCTACCGATGATCGCGGCAGCGGTTATATCGCCACCGATGTCGGCGGCTGGTTTGGCAGCGAGCAGCAGTTCGGCCTGCGTGCCAACGTCGCCCATGAAGACCTCAATTCCTATGTGGAACACGCCAATGGCCAGCGCGATTTCCTGTCCCTGGCCTTTGACTGGAACATCAGCCCCGACGCCGTGCTGCAACTGGATGCCGAGTACCAGAACAAGCAACAACGTTCGGTACCGGGGTATCAACTGTTGGGGGGTACGGAAGTGCCCCATGACGCCTCGCCGAAAAAGCTGCTGGGGCATCAGACTGGCGGCAAGCAGGTGGGGATTGATTCGCTGAACCTCAACGGCAAGTTCGAGTACCGTTTCAGCGACCAGTGGAAAGGTAATATCAGTGCGGCGCGCAGCAAGGTGGTGATTGACGATTACAGCTCGTTTGCGTGGGGCTGCTACGGGTCGGCCAGTTGCAGTTCAACCAGCGTACCGAACTACTTCAGCCCCGAAGGCAATTACGACGTCTACGATTACCGCAGCCCTGACGACACTCGCCGCGACGACGAAATCCAGGCGGCCATGACCGGCCTGTTCGACACCGGTAGCATAGGCCACGAACTGACGTTTGGCACCAGCGCCTTTCGCCGGGTGATCGACAAACGCAAGTCGGTCAACGAATTTATCGGCACCGCCAATATCGACGAACGAGTTCCGAGTTTTCCCCCTACCGACAAACCGCTGAACGACAGCCACCGCAACCTCGACAGCCGCCAGTACGGCCTGTTCGTCACTGACCGCATCCGCTTCAACGAGCAATGGCAAACCATCCTCGGTGGCCGTGAAGTACGCCTGGATGAAAAAGCCTTTGACGGCGTCACCGGCAACCAGACACGCCACACCCAACAATACGTGTTCCTGCCCCAGGCCTCGCTGATCTACAAACCAGTGGACAACGTGTCGCTGTACACCAGCTACAGCAAGGGCCTGTCACTGGGTGGCACGGCGCCGTGGTTCGCAAAAAACCAGGATGAAACCCTCGCCCCCACCGTCTCCCGTCAAATCGAAGCCGGGGTTAAATACGACTGGCGCCGCATCAGCTTTGCCGCTGCCGTGTTCCAGACGCGCCAGGCTTACCAATACGCCAAGCCCGAGGGTGACGGTTTCACCTACCTGCAGCAAGGCCAGCAGAAGAACACCGGCCTGGAACTGTCCGCCAACGGCTGGGCCACCGACCGCCTGCAAATCGCAACCAGCGTGGCAGCGATTCGAGCGCGGGTCAGCGGCAGCGGCACGCCGGACTATGAAGGCCACCAGGCGATCAACGTGCCCAAGCTGCGCGCCAGCCTGTACGCCGACTATGCCTTGCCGTGGGTCAATGGCCTGGCGGTACTGGGCGGCGTGCAATACAGCGCCAAGAAATACGCCAATCGCACCGGTAATGTACAGGTGGGTGATTACGCGGTGGTCAATGTCGGCAGCCGTTACACCACCAAGGTCGATGGGTACGAGACGGTGTTTCGCCTGAGCGTCGACAACCTGTTCGACAAGCGTTACTGGCGCGACGCAGGCGAATACATGGGCGATGACTACCTGTTCCAGGGTGCACCGCTGACGGCGCGCTTGAGTGCATCGGTCAACTTCTGAAGACCCGCGGCGTTGCCAGCCACAACGCCGCCAAGCTGCATACCAACAGGCTCCAGCCAAGGTCCTGGGTCCATGCCACCAGGGTCAGCCCGCCACCAATCACCAGGTAATACAGCAAGCCAAACAAGGCGGCGGCAGTGCCGAGGCGATCGCGGTAGTCGACTAACGCGCCGCCGAGCACATTGGGTATCGCCATGCCGAATGCCAGCACCACCAGCAACATCGGCCATACCAATAACCAGCTGTGTTGCAGGGCCAGTACCAGCAGGCTCCCCACCACCGCCACTGCAGCAGCGACAAACACCAATTGATCGCTGTCCATACCACGCTTGAGCAAGGTTTTGTTCAGCCACGCCCCCAGGCCGGACCCCAACGCCAGCAGCACGCCGCTGTAGCCGAACTCGGCAGTGGAGCGCCCCAGGTGCGCGAAGATAAACGGCCCCACGCTGTAATAGCTGAACAGCGCAATATTGAAGGCTGCCACCAATCCGACCGAGCGCCAGATTCCGGCATCCTTGAGCATCAATCCGAGTGTCTGGCCAAGGGCGGCCGTGGGCAACGATGCCGGGCGTGTTTCCGGCAGGGCCCACAGGCACCAGGCCCACAACCCCAGTGCGAGCAGCAGCAACGTGCCAAGCACGCCGCGATAGCCGAAGCACTCCACCAGGCTCGCACCGCTGAATAACCCGATGGCGGGGCTGGCCGCCAGCGCAATGCCCATCAGCGAAAACACCTGGGCCAGTCCAGCGCCGTGGAACCGGTCACGCAACACGGTCTGCGTGACCACCGACCCCACCGCCGCACCGAAAGCAGCACACGCCTGGGCTAGCAACAAACCGCTGAAGGTAGTCACATTCAAGGCCAGCGCCGAGGCTCCTGCATAAATCCCAAGCCCGATCAGCATCACGGGCCGCCGCCCCCAACGATCGCTCAAGCGCCCCCATACCACTACACCAAAAGCGAAGGCCAGGAAGTACACCGACAGTGTCTGCCCCGCCCGCTCAGGCTCGACCGCGAAGACCCGGCCGATATCCCCCAGGGCCGGGCTGTACAGGGTCTGGGCCAATTGCGGGAACATCAGCAAGGCCATCGTCAGCATCAGCAAATTTCCAGACTTCATCACCAGGTCCATCCATAAAAACAATGGACGAATTCTAGGGCGCGCCAACTGGGGTATTATCCAGACTTCGACATTTTATCCATGAAATCGGACAAACCATGGCTTGGCTTGAAGCGACTGCGTCTTTCAATCCCGACGCGTTTGCCGCTCCCGTGATCGGCATCGCTGCGGTGCTGGGCAATCACGACTCCGGCATGCATCGCCACCAGCGCGGGCAGTTGCTGTTCACCCAGCAAGGTTGCACGCGCATCACGCTGGACACCCAGCTGTGCCTGCTGCCGCCCACCCGCGCTGCCTGGATACCTTGCGGCCTGCCTCATCGCGCGGTGATGCAGCACGCGGTCGATTACCGGTCGGTGTACGTGAGCGCGGCCCTGGCCGGGCAGTTACCCGCGCAGGTGCGAGTGATCCAAGTGAGTACCTTGCTGCGGGCCGTACTGGAACCGATGGCTATGGCACCCTTCGAGACCGATTGGCACACCGGCCGCTATGCCCACTTGCTTGGGCTGTGCCTGGACGAAATCCGCCACGCGGTCGAGCAGCCCCTGCTCCTGCCGTTGCCGCAAGACAAGCGCCTGGCACCCTTGCTGGCCCAACTCGACCGCTTGCCACCGACATTGCAGGAACTGGAGCAGCACATTGGCGCCAGCACCAAGACCATTGGCCGGATTTTTCTCAGGGAGACCGGCCTGGGGTATCAGCAGTGGCGCCAACAGTGGCGACTGATGCGGGTGATCGAACTGCTCGCCACCGGGCGCAGCCTGGGCTACTGCGCCTTTGAACTGGGCTTTGCCAGCGACAGTGCGTTGATCGCCTTTTTCAAAGGCATGACCGGCAGCACCCCGCGTGGTTATTTCAAAGCCAACTGATGCCTTACTTGGGCATCTTGCGAAACCCCACCGCCAGGCGATTCCAGCTGTTGATGGTGGCGATGGCCACGCTCAGGTCGACTTGCTCCTGTGGGCTGAATTCGGCGGCCAGGGCGTTGAAGTCTTCATCCGGGGCGTGGGTATGGCTGAGCAGGGTCAGGCTTTCGGCCCAGGCCAGGGCGGCGCGTTCACGTGGGGTGAAAAATGGCGTTTCGCGCCAGGCCGACAGGGTGTACAGACGCCGCTCGGTCTCGCCGCCTTTGCGCGCATCGGCGGTGTGCATGTCGAGGCAGAACGCGCAGCCGTTGATTTGCGAGACGCGCAGGCGCACCAGTTCCAGCAGTGGCAATTCGATGGAGAGTTTGCCTACCGCCGCTTCCAGGGCGAGCATGGCTTTCATCGCGTCTGGGGAAGCGGTGTAGAAATCGGTACGGGTTTGCATGATGAGACTCCAGAACGTTGGGACAGGTGCGCAGAGTAATCAGCGCAGCGTTCTGGAGAAATAGCCAATCCGGGCGAAGAACAGGTGACCAATCTACAGGCCACGCTTCCTCAGCCACTGGATGAAGCCCTTCTTGACCGGCACCACGGGTACGTCTTCGGTCAGGGCCTGGGCGGCATGGCGACGGAAATCCAGCAGCGCTTTCATGGCTTCGCCGATATCATGCCGAGCGTCCAGGCACGGCTTGAGGTATTCATTTTCGATGCGGTACAGCGTGCAGTAGGTCTTGGCCGAAAAATCCGCCAGTGCCGCCTGGTCGGAAAGGATGCCGGACTCACCGATCACCTCCCCCGGCCCCATGCGCCCGGCCTCGAACTTGTGCCCGTCCTTGATCAACAGCACCGAGACCACGCCAGACTCGATGATGAACAGGTGATCGCTGACCTCTCCCGCCGCCAGGATCATCTCACCGGCGCGGTAGGTGTGCAGGGTCATGTTCTGGCTGAAGGTGTCTTTTTCTTCCTGACGCAAGGTAGAGAAGATCGATGAGCGCTCAAGCAGAGCACGGGCGCCGGACACGGATGGCGGAGTGCTGCCTTCGGTGGAGGACAACAGCCCCACACCTGCCGCCTGCAAATGCCGATAGGCCAGGTCGTAAAGCTGGTTGCGTGTTTCACGCTTGAGGCCCATGGCCGGCACAAACCCACTGATTTCATATTCCACGCCGCCGCTGGTGGAGGCCTTGAACGCCACGCTTGGGGCGGGCTTGGCCAGCAGCGGCCGGCAGCCCTGCATGGCACGCTCCAGGGCCTCGATCACGGTTTGCGGGCGCGCATGGGGGCTGACTTGCAGGCTGACCGCCAGGCCGAACATGTCTGCCGGGCGCGAAAAGTTGATGATCTTGGCTTTGGCCGCCAGGGAATTGGGGATCACCGCCAGGCTGCCCTGGGACGTTTGCAGGCGCGTGGCGCGCCAGTCGATGTCGGTGACGCGGCCTTCAGTACCGTCGATGGAGATCCAGTCATCGATCTGGTAAGGCTTGGTGGTATTGAGGACGATCCCGGAAAACACATCGCTCAAGGTGCTTTGCAGCGCCAGGCCGACGATGATCGCCACGGCGCCGGAGGTGGCCAGCACGCCTTTGACCGGCAGGTCGAGCACATAGGCCATGGCGGCGATGATCGCGATCAGGAAAATCACCGCGCCCAGCAGGTCCTGCAATAAACGCCCGGTATGGCCGACCCGCTGCATCATCACCGCGCCGAGCAACACCGTAAGGGTGCGCGCCGCGAACAGCCACCAGCCGATCTGCAACGCCGTGGCGGCGAGGTGCAAGGTGGTGTCGTCGGCATAGGGCGCCGCTTGCATGGGGTTCATGCCGTCGTTGAACAACACGGCACTGAATACCGCAAAGATCACCAGCCGCGCCGCCAGTTTCCAATTGGCCAGGCTGGGGGAAATAAGGCGCCACACGGCAATGTCGATAAGGATCAACGCCACGGCGCACAACATCGGGTGATCAGCGATAAATGAGGGCATCCAGGCGACTCCAGGGCGAATGCCGAGAAGATCGCATGAAATAAGAACCCTGGGAACAAAATGTAGGAGCGAGCTTGCTCGCGAAAAACCACAACGATAACGCGTTCTGTCTGATTGAACGCAGTATGTTGAAGTTCTTCGCGAGCAAGCTCGCTCCTACAGGTTTTTTGCGGTGAACCGTCAGGCGTGCATCTGCCCGAACTTGCCCGATTGGAAGTCGGCGAACGCCTGGTGAATCTCCTGCTCGGTGTTCATCACGAACGGACCATGGCCGACGATGGGCTCGTCGATGGGTTCACCGCTGAGCAGCAGCACCTTGGCGTCGTCATTGGACTCCAGGGTGATCTGATCACCGTCACGCTCGAACAACGCCAGTTGCCCTTGGCGCGCGACTTCTTTGCCGTTGACCAACACAGTGCCGCTGAGGATCACCAAGGCCGTGTTGCGCCCGGCGTGCAGGTCCAGCGTGACCGCCTTACCGGCGTTGAGGCGCAAGTCCCACACGTCAATCGGCGTAAAGGTGCGGGCCGGGCCCTGAGTACCGGCGAACTCACCGGCGATCAGGCGCAATTGCCCCGCGTCGTTAGCCAATGGCAGCACCGGGATATCGCCATCCACGATGGTCTGGTAACCGGCATCCGCCATTTTGTTCTTGGCCGGCAGGTTGACCCACAGTTGCACCATTTCCAGCGCCCCGCCGCTACGGGCGAAAGCTTGGGAGTGAAATTCCTCGTGGAGAATGCCCTTGGCTGCAGTCATCCATTGCACATCGCCCGGGCCGATTTTGCCGCCGGCACCGGTGGAATCGCGGTGCTCGACTTCGCCGTCGTAGACGATGGTCACGGTTTCAAAACCGCGATGCGGGTGTTGGCCGACGCCGCGACGCTGTTCAGTCGGGGTGAATTCAGCCGGGCCTGCGTGATCCAGCAACAGGAATGGGCTGATGTGCTTGCCCATGGTGTCGTAGGAAAACAGCGTGCGTACCGGGAAACCATCGCCGACCCAGTGGGCGCGGGGGCTGGTGTAGATACCAATTAGCTTTTTCATGATGTACCTCCAAAGTGAGTACAGCTTAATTCGCCTCACCTCTGAGCACTAGAGGGCAAAACTGGCCCTGATCGTTCTACATATAGAACAATTCTTTAGCCTGTAGGCGGGCTTGCCTGCGATGGTGGCTTGCCAGCCGACACCTACCTACCTGACACCCCGCGATCCAACTGTGGGAGGGGCGGTGCGACGATTCGACTTGCTCGCGAAGGCGGCCTGACAGGCGACGCAGTTATACCGGGTGCATATCCATTCCTGCGGTAACGGCCACTTAGGGTTCCGCCCTTACGGCGGCTCCTGGGCTCGGTGTGCCCGTAATCCGCCATGGATTTGGGGGGCCGCCGCCACGCGCCATCCATGGCGCGGGGCGGCTAAACCGGCATCCCTGCCGGTTTACCCCCCAAATCCCTGTCGAACTCCGGCCAGCGTGGTTTAACGGGGCGCCTGAGATCAAGAACAGATCAAGATCAAGAGCGGCTCGCTTCGCATCGTGGTTACGGGGCGTGCGGCAGCTACAAAGTTGTGTAGATGCCTATGCTGCGATAGTGGTGGTTCGGTTGACTCATCAGTGACTGGCACTGCGCTTTCGCGAACAAGCCCACAGGAGATCTGCACATAGCTGACTGGGATTATCGGGGGGCTGGATTAATTTATATTTCAACCATAATATAAGCAAAAAATTACGACCGTAATTTTTTGCACAATGGTTTCCGGAGTTCGCCATGCCCCCTCTCCCCCTGCGTCTTCTCACGCCCCTGGCCCTGTTGATGTTCCTCAATGGCTGCAACAGCAAGGCCGATACCGCCCAGGTGCCGGTGCCGCGCCCGGTACTCGCCGCCAAAGTCGAAGCAGCCGGCACCCAGCAAAGCGCCTATACCGGTGTAGTGGCCGCGCGCACGGAAAGCGACCTGGGCTTTCGGGTCAGAGGCAAGGTGATCGAACGCAAGGTCGACCCCGGCCAGCACGTCTCCCGTGGTGACACCCTGTTGGTGCTGGACATTGGCGACTTCGAACTGGCGCTGCGCTCGGCAAAAAACCGCGTCAACGCCGCCCAGGCCCAACTGCGCCAGCGCCGCGATGACGAAAACCGTTACCAGCGCCTGGCCAGTACCGGCGCGGTGTCGCGGCAGATCTTCGATCAGTCGGCCACTAACCTGCGCGTCGCCCAGGCCGAACTGGCCGCGGCGCAATCGGATGCCAGCCAGATCGAAAACCGTCGCACTTATTCAGTACTCAAGGCCGATGGCGACGGCATCATCACCGACGTGCTGGCCGATCGCGGCCAGGTGGTAGCCGAAGGGCAAATCGTGGCGCGCCTGGCCCATGACGGCGCCCGCGAAGCCATCGTCAATCTGCCGGAGAACCAGCGTGACCTGGCTACGCAAAAAGCCCTGGCGTTTCCCTTTGGCGCAGCGGACCAAGCCGTGACCGCCACCCTGCGCGAACTGTCCGCCAGCGCCGACCCCGTCACCCGCACCTACCGCGCACGTTATGTGCTGCAGGGTGCGGTCGAACGTTTCGCCCTCGGTTCCACCATCACCGTGCGCCTGCAAGGCAACGGCCAGCCCCTGCAAACCCGCGTACCCATTGGCGCCTTGCAGGATGCAGGGCAAGGCACGGGCGTATGGGTGATTGGCGACGATTTCAAACTCAGCTTCGCCCCGGTGAAGGTCGCCAGCCTCGGCCAGGAGGACGCCTTGCTCGACAGCGGCGTAACACCCGGCCAAACCATCGTCGCCCTCGGCGCTCACCTGTTGCACAGCGGCGATACGGTGCGCTTGCTGCCCTCCCAAGCGCTGGCCCTCAACCGTAAGCAGGATCAATGAGTATGCGCGGGATCAACCTCTCCGAACTGGCCGTCAAACACCGCGCTGTCACCCTGTTTTTGCTGATTGCGATCCTCTTCGCCGGGGTCTTCGCGTTCGGCAAGCTGGGCCGCGCCGAAGACCCCTCGTTCACCGTCAAGGTCATGACCATCACCGCCGCCTGGCCCGGCGCCACCGCCCAGGAGATGCAGGAGCAAGTGGCCGACCGCCTGGAAAAACGCTTGCAGGAGCTGGACTACTACGACCGTGTCGAGACCATCGCCCAGCCGGGTTTCGTGTCGATGCGCATGACCTTCCTCGAATCCACACGCCCGAGCGAGATCCAGGCGCTGTTCTATCAGACACGCAAAAAGCTCAGCGACGAAGCCGCGCAACTGCCCAAGGGCGTGATCGGGCCGTTTTTCAACGATGAATATTCCGATGTGTATTTCGCCTTGTATGCCCTGGAGGCAGAACACCTGCCCCACCGCCAGCAAGTACAAATGGCCGAGGAACTGCGCCAGGGCTTGCTCAACCTGCCGGGGGTAAAGAAGGTCAATATCCTTGGTGAACAGGCCCAGCGCGTGTTTGTGGAGTTTTCCTATGAGCGCCTGGCAACTCTGGGCATCAAGCCCGAGCAAATCTTCGCCGCCCTCGCCGCGCAAAACGCCGTGGCGCCCGCAGGCTTCGTCGAAACCGCCGGCGCCCGCGCCTACATACGCATCGACGGCGCCTTCGACAGCCTCGCGCTGATCGAAAACGTACCGCTGCAAGTCAATGGCCGCGTGCTGCGCATCGCTGATGTCGCCACGGTGAGCCGCGGATATGAAGACCCGCCCAGCTACCGCATCCGTCACCAGGGCGACCCCGCGCTGATGCTGGGTGTGATCATGGAAAAACACTGGAACGGCCTGGAACTGGACAAGAGCCTGCTGGCCCAGGAAGCCAGGATCCAGGCCGACCTGCCCTTGGGCGTGAACTTCGCCAAAGTCTCCGACCAGGCGAAAAACATCAGCCTGGCGGTCAACGAGTTCATGCTCAAATTCTTCGTCGCCCTGGCCGTGGTGATGCTGATCAGCCTGCTGGCCCTGGGCTTTCGCGTGGGGCTGGTAGTGGCGGCAGCCGTGCCGCTGACGCTCTCGATCGTGTTCGTGATCATGCTGGTCACCGGCCGTGAATTCGACCGTGTGACCCTCGGCGCACTGATCATTTCCCTGGGTTTGTTGGTGGACGACGCGATCATTGCCATCGAGATGATGGTGGTCAAACTCGAAGAAGGCTTTGATCGGATCCACGCGGCCACCTACGCCTGGAGTTCCACGGCGGCGCCGATGCTGACCGGGACCCTGGTCACCATCATCGGTTTTCTCCCGGTAGGGTTTGCGCGCTCCGGGGCGGGCGAATACGCCGGGAATATTTTCTGGATCGTAGGTTTCGCGCTGATTTCGTCCTGGCTGGTGGCCGTGGTGTTTACGCCTTACCTGGGCGTGAAGTTGTTGCCGCACATCAAGCCAGTCCCCGGCGGGCATGATGCGATTTATGCCGGGCGCTACTACCAGAAACTGCGCAGCCTGGTGGAGGCCTGCGTGCGCGGGCGCTGGCTGGTAACCGGGCTGGTGGTGGCCGCGTTCGTGCTGTGCGGCCTGGGTATGGCGGTGGTGAAGAAACAGTTCTTCCCCGACTCCGACCGCTCGGAGCTGATTCTTGAAGTGTATATGCCACCCGGCAGCGCATTTAAAAGCACCGAAGCGGTGGCAGCGCAGGTGGAGAAAGCCCTGTTGCAAGAGCCGCAGACCAGCATGGTGGACACGTATGTGGGCGGCGGTGCACCGCGGTTTTTCCTGTCGTTGAACCCTGAAATGCCCGACCCGGCGTTCGCCAAGCTGATCGTGCAAACCCCCGACTCCCACGCCCGCGATGCGCTGAAACTGCGTATGCGCGAGCGCATTGCGGCAGGCGAATTTCCATCGGCGCGGGTGCGGGTCACACAGCTCGTCTTCGGCCCGCCGGTGCCGTTCCCGGTGGTGTTTCGCGTCTCCGGGCCAGACCTCAATGTGCTGCGCGAGCTGTCTGAAGACGTACGCCAGGTCGTGGCCGGCAACAAGCTGACCAGAGACACCTTCCTCGAATGGGGCGAGCGTGCCAGCGCTTATCGCCTGGTGCTGGACCAGGACCGCCTGCGCTTGCTGGGTTTTACCCCCGACGAGGTCAAGTCCCAGTTGAACGCCCTGCTCAGCGGCAACCCGATCACCGAGGTCCGCGAAGGCAACCGCACCGTCTCAGTGGTGGCCCGCGCCCAGGGCAGCCAACGCGAAGACCTTGCCAACCTCAATAACATGACGCTGACCAACAGCGCCGGTACGTCGGTGCCGCTGGCCCAGGTCGGACATTTCAAGGCGGTGATGGAAGAACCGATCCTCAAGCGCCGTGACCGCGCCACCACGGTGGAAGTGCGCGCCGACATCATCGACGGCGTGCAACCGCCCGATGTGGAAATGGCCGTGTACAAAGACCTGCAACCGCTGATCGCCAAGCTGCCCAGTGGTTACAAAATCGACATCGGCGGCCCGGTAGAGGAAAGCGCCAAGGCCAACGTGGCCCTGGCGGCGCTGTTCCCGATCATGATCCTGCTGACCCTCACGGTGATCATGTTCCAGGTGCGCTCGTTCGGCGTGATGTTCATGGTGTTCGCTACCGCGCCTCTGGGCCTGATCGGTGCAGTGCCGACCTTGTTGCTGTTCAACCAGCCATTCGGTTTCAACGCGATTCTCGGGCTGATCGGCATCGGCGGCATCCTGATGCGCAACACGCTGATCTTTACCGACCAGATCCGCCAGAACCAGGATCACGGCATGGCGATTCGCGAGGCCATCATCGAAGCCACAGTGCGCCGTGCGCGCCCGGTAATCCTCACCGCACTGGCAGCGGCGCTGGCGTTTATTCCGCTGACGCTGTCAGTGTTCTGGTCGTCGCTGGCCTATGTGCTGATTGGCGGCGTGTTGGTGGGCACGGTGTTGACGCTGTTGTTCCTGCCGGCGCTGTGCAGCCTGGTGCTGCGCGACAAGGTTGCTGAAACTTCCCACGCAAGCGCCGGATAAGCTCTACTCCCCTGCCCTGAAAACCTCTGCAAAGTCCCTCGCCTGATCAAACAGTGCGAGGGATTGCAGATGG
>NZ_SPKQ01000051.1:127072-128349 GCF_023127895.1 Pseudomonas sp. NCIMB 10586 | reverse complement strand
CCGAAGCGAAAAAACGCGGCTGGGACTGGAAGGACACTTATGCGGTGATCAACACCTTCAACGAACTCGACACCGGCAAGAAGCGCACCGACGGCTCGATCAAATCCCTGGAAGACGCCGGTATTCCCAAGGATCACATCCTCACCGCCGCGCTTAAAACCCTCGACGTACCCGGCAGCATGGACGCCACCAACTCGGCCTTGGTCAAGCTGCCGAGCGGGGCGAAGAACCTGATCATCGGCGGCATGAACGACAACACGGTGCTGGGCGGCGTGCGCGCCACCGAAAGTGCCGGCTTCAAGGCGGCCAACGTCATCGGCATCGGCATCAATGGCACCGACGCCATTGGCGAATTGAAGAAAGCCGACAGCGGCTTCTTCGGTTCCATGCTGCCGAGCCCGCACATCGAGGGTTACAACACCGCGCTGATGATGTACGAGTGGGTCACCAAAGGCACTGAACCACCGAAGTACACCGCCATGGACGAAGTCACCCTGATCACCCGCGAGAACTTCAAGGAAGAGTTGACCAAAATCGGGTTGTGGAAATGACCGCTGCGGCCCTGCGTTTTGACGCGATCGGCAAAACCTTTCCCGGGGTCAAGGCGCTGGACGGCATCAGCTTCACCGCCCACCCCGGGCAGGTGCACGCCCTGATGGGCGAGAACGGTGCGGGCAAGTCGACGCTGCTGAAAATCCTCGGCGGCGCCTACATTCCCAGCAGCGGCAGCGTGCAGATCGGCGCGCAGGTCATGGTGTTCAAGAGCGCTGCCGACAGCATCGCCAACGGTGTCGCGGTGATCCACCAGGAGCTGCACCTGGTGCCGGAAATGAGCGTGGCCGAGAACCTGTTCCTCGGGCACTTGCCGACGCGTTTCGGTGTGGTCAACCGCGGCGTGCTGCGCCAGCAGGCGCTGGCATGTCTCAAGGGCCTGGCCGATGAGATCGACCCCGACGAGAAGCTCGGGCGCCTGTCTTTGGGCCAGCGCCAACTGGTGGAAATCGCCAAGGCGTTGTCCCGCGGTGCCAACGTGATCGCCTTCGATGAGCCCACCAGCAGTTTGTCGGCGCGGGAAATCGACCGGCTGATGGCAATCATTGCGCGCCTGCGCGACGAGGGCAAAGTGGTGCTCTATGTGTCGCACCGCATGGAAGAAGTGTTCCGTATTTGCGACGCGGTGACGGTGTTCAAGGACGGTCGCTACGTGCGCACCTTCGAAGACATGAGCACGCTGACCCACGACCAGTTGGTGACCTGCATGGTCGGTCGCGATATCC
>NZ_SPKQ01000051.1:126871-127059 GCF_023127895.1 Pseudomonas sp. NCIMB 10586 | reverse complement strand
CCAGCGCCGGCAGCCTGCAGCTGTGCGGGCAAGCCCTGCAATTGCGCTCACCCCGCGACGCCATCGCCGCCGGTATCTTGCTGTGCCCGGAGGATCGCAAAAAAGAAGGCATCATCCCGCTGGGCAGCGTCGCTGAAAACATCAACATCAGTGCCCGGGATGCGCACTCCACCTTTGGCTGGCTGTTA
>NZ_SPKQ01000051.1:126646-126861 GCF_023127895.1 Pseudomonas sp. NCIMB 10586 | reverse complement strand
AAATCGCCAAGGCGTTGTCCCGCGGTGCCAACGTGATCGCCTTCGATGAGCCGACCAGCAGTTTGTCGGCGCGGGAAATCGACCGGCTGATGGCAATCATTACGCGCCTGCGCGACGAGGGCAAAGTGGTGCTCTACGTGTCGCACCGCATGGAAGAAGTGTTCCGTATCTGCGACGCGGTGACGGTGTTCAAGGACGGTCGCTACGTGCGCACG
>NZ_SPKQ01000051.1:126450-126636 GCF_023127895.1 Pseudomonas sp. NCIMB 10586 | reverse complement strand
AGGACATCTACGACTACCGCCCGCGCGAGCACGGCGAAGTGGCGCTCAAGGTGGACGGCCTGCTCGGCCCGGGCCTGCGCGAGCCGATCAGCTTTGAGGTGCGCAAGGGCGAGGTCCTTGGCTTGTTCGGGCTGGTGGGGGCAGGCCGCACCGAGCTGTTTCGCCTGCTCAGTGGTTTAGAGCGCG
>NZ_SPKQ01000051.1:0-126429 GCF_023127895.1 Pseudomonas sp. NCIMB 10586 | reverse complement strand
CCCGCGACGCCATCGCCGCCGGTATCTTGCTGTGCCCGGAGGATCGCAAAAAGGAAGGCATCATCCCGCTGGGCAGCGTCGCCGAAAACATCAACATCAGTGCCCGGGATGCGCATTCCACCTTTGGCTGGCTGTTGCGCGACGGCTGGGAGAAAGCTAACGCCGACCGGCAGATCCAGGCGATGCGGGTCAAAACCCCGAACGCGGCGCAGAAGATCCTGTACCTCTCCGGCGGCAACCAGCAGAAAGCCATTCTTGGCCGCTGGCTGTCGATGCCGATGAAGGTCCTGCTGCTGGACGAGCCCACCCGCGGTATCGACATCGGCGCCAAGTCGGAGATTTACCAGATCATCCATAACCTGGCGGCCAGCGGCATAGCGGTGATCGTGGTGTCCAGCGACCTGATGGAGGTGATGGGCATTTCCGACCGCATCCTGGTGATGAGCGAAGGCGCCCTGAGCGGTGAACTGCCCCGCGCCCAAGCGGATGAAGCGCGCCTGTTGCAACTGGCGCTCCCGCGTTCGCGGGCTTGAAGAAATGAGAGGGGTTGGCTATGTCTGAAGTTAAAACTGCAAAGGGTTTCTGGCCGGGGTTCAACCAGCGCAAGTTTCTCGACGACTGGGTGATGCTGCTGGCAGCGTTGAGCATTTTTGTACTCAGCGCGGTATTTATCGACAACTTCCTTTCGCCACTGAACATGCGCGGCCTGGGGCTGGCGATATCCACGGTGGGCATCGCCGCGTGCACCATGCTGTTCTGCCTGGCGTCGGGGCACTTCGACTTGTCAGTGGGGTCGGTGATCGCTTGTGCCGGGGTGGTGGCGGGCATCGTGATCCGTGACACCGACAGCGTAGTACTCGGCGTGTCGGCGGCACTGGCCATGGGGCTGGTGGTGGGGCTGATCAACGGCATCGTGATTGCCAAGCTGCGCATCAATGCGTTGATTGCCACCTTGGCGACCATGCAGATCGTGCGCGGCCTGGCGTACATCTTCTCCAACGGCAAGGCAGTGGGGGTGATGAATGAAGATTTCTTCGTATTCGGCAATGGCCAACTGATGGGCGTACCGGTGCCAATCATCATCACTGTGCTGTGTTTCGTGTTCTTCGGTTGGCTGCTCAATTACACCACCTATGGGCGCAACACCATGGCCATTGGTGGTAACCAGGAAGCCGCGCTGCTGGCCGGGGTGAGTGTCGATCGCACCAAGATCATCATCTTTGCCGTGCACGGTTTGATCGGCGCATTGGCCGGGGTGATTCTCGCGTCGCGCATGACCTCGGGCCAGCCGATGATCGGCCAGGGTTTCGAGCTGACGGTGATCTCTGCGTGCGTGCTGGGCGGGGTATCGCTGAGCGGCGGCATCGGCATGATTCGCCATGTGATTGCCGGGGTGCTGATCCTGGCGATCATCGAGAACGCGATGAACCTGAAGAACATCGACACGTTTTACCAGTATGTGATCCGGGGTTCGATCCTGCTGCTGGCGGTCATCATCGACCGCATGAAGCAACGCTAATGTTCGCCCTGTGAAGATTAAACTGTGGGAGCTGGCTTGCCTGCGATAGCGGGCTGTCAGCCAGCCTATCTTTAACTGACCCACCGCCATCGCAGGCAAGCCAGCTCCCACCTTGGATCTCCTGTGTTCAGGAGGGCGGTATTTGCCATAATGCCGCTCGTTTTCGTACTACCACATAGGCCCGATATGCAGGAAAACGCCCACACCCCCGTCAAAGACGCCGCCCCCACCGGTACCCAAACCCTGTTGCGTGGCCTGGGCGTGGTGCACGCGGTGGCGGCTGGTGCGCGGGATCTGAAAGAGATTGCCCGGCGTATCGGCACTACCCGTAGCACCACCCACCGCCTGGCCAGTTGCCTGGTCGAGGAGCGTTACCTGCGCGTGGTGCCGCAGGTTGGTTACCTGCTGGGGCCAAAGTTGATCGAGCTGGGCTTCCAGGCCCGCGAAGAGCTACCGTTGGTAAGCCTGGCGGTACCCTATCTGGACGAGTTGTCGGCGCTCACCGGCGACACCATCCACCTGGCGATCCGTGAATACGACGATGTGCTTTACCTGCACAAGAACCCTGGCCGCAATGGTCCGGAAATGCGCTCGCGGGTCGGCCACCGTATGCCGCTGGCGCGCACCGGTATCGGCAAGGCGTTGTTGCTGGATGATTCGCCGCAGGAGTGGCAGCGCCTGTACCACGCCAGCTTGCCGGCGACGGGCAAAAGCCTGCAATGGCCGCAGCACCCGGAGCAATCCTGGGCGCAGTTCGAACAGCGCATGGGCGAGTATGTAGCGGGCGGGTATGCGTTCGACCTGGAAGACAACGAACCGTCGATCCGCTGTGTGGCCGCACCGGTGCGCGATGCCGGCGGGCGAATTGTCGCCGGCATCAGCATCGCCAGTACCGTGCCCTACATGCCGCTGGAGAAAATGGCCGAGCTGATCCCTGTGATCAAACAGGTCGCAGCCCGGCTGTCAGCGGAGTTGGGCGCCAAAGCCTGATCAGGCTTTGAGGCTCGCCATGTCGATAACGAAGCGGTACTTCACGTCACCGGCGATCATGCGCGTGTAAGCCTCGTTGATCTGGTGGATGTCGAGCATTTCGATGTCGCAGGTGATGTTGTGCTCGGCGCAGAAATCCAGGACTTCCTGGGTTTCGGCAATGCCGCCGATCAGCGAACCGGCCAGCACTTTACGGCCCAGCACCAGTTTCGCGGCGTTGACGGGCGGGTCTACCGGCTCGATCAGGCCGACCAGGATATGCACGCCGTCAAAGCGCAGTACATCGAGGTAGGGGTTCAGGTCGTGCTGCACCGGGATGGTATCGAGCAGGAAGTCGAAGTGCCCGGCAGCGGCCTTCATCTGCTCGGCATCGGTGGACACGATCACATGGTCGGCGCCCTGACGGCGGCCTTCCTCAGCCTTGCTCGCCGAGCGGGTGAACAGCGTCACCTCGGCGCCCATGGCCTTGGCGAACTTGATGCCCATATGGCCCAGGCCGCCCATGCCGAGAATGCCGACTTTGTCGCCGGCTTTCACGCCGTAGTGCTTGAGCGGCGAGTAGGTGGTGATGCCTGCGCACAGGATCGGCGCAGCGCTGGCCAGGTCGAGCTTGGCCGGGATCTTCACCACGAAGTGTTCGCTGACTACGATGCTGTCGGAGTAGCCGCCCATGGTGTTGCTGCCATCCACGCGGTCCGGGGTGGCGTAGGTCATGGTCGGGCCTTCGAGGCAGTATTGCTCAAGGTCTGACTGGCAGGCTTCGCAGTGGCGGCACGAATCCACCATGCAGCCCACGCCAACCAGATCACCGACTTTATGCGCGGTGACGTTGCCGCCGACGGCGGTGACCTTACCGACAATTTCATGGCCCGGCATCAGCGGGTACACGGCAATGCCCCACTCGTTGCGAGCCTGGTGGATATCGGAGTGGCACACGCCGCAGTAGAGGATCTCGATGGCCACGTCATCGACACGCGGGCTGCGGCGTTCAAACGACATAGGGGCGAGGGGAGTGGTGGCCGACTGGGCGGCATAACCGATGGCGGTGTACATGAAGAAACCTCGCAAAAAAGCAATGACAAGTGAGGCGAGCCATTCTGCGTACCGAGCGCACCGGCGGCCATGGCGATTGCTCCGAGTCTCATGCCTATTCGTCCGACACTGCCTCAAGTTTGGATGTATTGGTCGCCAGACCTGCGATGATGCTCTCATCCCTAATTCGCGAAGTTTTTTGCCATGTTGCTGACCCGCCATCTCGATGCCAATGCCACCCTGGTCGCCTTGATTGAGGGCCTTGCATCCCGCGACGGTTTTTCCCCGACTCATCTGCCCGGTGTAAAGGTATTGCGCGCCAGTTGCGATGTGGCGCGTGGGCCACAGATCTACGAGCCGAGCCTGATGTTCGTGGCCCAAGGCAGCAAAGTCGCGTACCTGGGCCCGCGTACCCTGGAGTATGGCGCCGGGCACTATCTGATCCAGGCGATGCCGGTGCCGTTCGAGTGCGAGACTTTTGCCATGGCGCCCGATGCGCCGCTGTATGGCGTGACGGTGGGCATCGACCGGGTGGTGTTGGGCGAGTTGGTGATTGCGATGGGTATGCAGGCCGGGCCGCCGCCTACGGCGCAGACGTTGGAGTCGATGAGTTCGGTGGTGCTCGATGACGTCATGCGTGGATGCGTCGAACGGCTGTTGCAGTGCCTGCACGATCCGCTGGAAAGCCGGATCATGGGCCCGGCGCGGGTGCGCGAATTGTTGTTCACCGCCTTGCGCGGGCCGCAGGCGGATGTGCTGCGTGCATTGGTGGAACAACAGGGGCAGTTTTCGCGCATCGCCACCTCATTGAATCACCTGCATGCCCATTATGCCGAACCGCTGAATATCGAGACGCTGGCCGGGTATGCGCACATGAGTGCGTCGACCTTTCATGAACATTTCAAGCGTTGCACCTTGTTGTCGCCGGTGCAGTACCTCAAGCGCCTGCGACTATTGAAGGCCCAGCAGTTGCTGCTGGTGGAGGGCATGAGCGTGGCGCAGGCGGCGCACAGCGTGGGGTACCAGAGTACGTCGCAGTTCAGTCGCGAATATAAGCGTTACTTTTTGCGTAACCCTGGTGAAGAGCGAGCCGCCTGAGTCTGCCGGGTACGCCTGCCAGATAAGCCTTGCTTGCATGAAGATCGAATAGGGGGGCAATACCTGATAACTGTTTAAGCGCGGTGGCAACGGAACTGCTCTGGCTCGTTATGCACTCACGATTGCACCAGGCGAATTAGCGTCTGGGACCAAGGAGGTAGTGCGCGTGAAAGTTCAGCCCCTCACTCATACGATGCTTATCAGCACTCAGCAATCCGTTTCTGCACTGCCTGCAAACCCTGTAACCGCAGGTGAGGTTAACGGTTCGGCAGGCATGAAAGTGAGTGTTGTCAACAACACTACAGTCGCCCCTGACCCGAGTCACGAACTTGATTTTTCCAAGGGTGTAATTTACGGCTCGCTCGATGTAACACCGCCTACCGCGAGGTATACGTTTGGCGAGCGTGAACGGCGAATCAATGCCTATGCTGGTCGCGTTGTTGCGCAGATCCGGACTATGGAAACTGGCGACGAAGGCCAACGCAATATCAGATTCCAGCACCTGCGTCCGTTCTTGGAACCTGCAGGTTATTTCAGCGGTGGATTGCTGGCGGCGGGGTACGACCCACATCAAAAAATCACGGTGACGTTCCAGTCTTACGTCAAGGAACTCAATGGTGTCTCGCATCTGACTAATCAGGATGAACGCACCTACTTGGCATGGCAAATTGCAGCCGGTGCGTTGAAGCACGATAAAGTGGCGCCGGGGGGCCAGTTGAACGCCCAAGGCATGCATATCAATGCGCAGGCCAAGGAAGTGATCAACGACCTTGAGGCCCTGGGCAGCGTACTTCAACGTCATTGGGAGCAAGAAATAGCCAAGCCGATGCGCGACCCTGAGGGCAAGCTAGCAGAGCGCTCGGGGAAAGCGGACGCCTATGTGCTCAAGGGGACATTGCAAGGTCTGCATGACGACAAGGCTACGTTCAGTCAGCTTACGCCGGCGGGCCAGAAAGCCATCATTCGTACACTTGAGGACAATGGAAACGTCGTTGTTCCAAATATATACGGTTACTCTCTGACCGGTTATGCCTTTGTTCCTTATGTCCATTATCACGGTGATTATGACCATCGACCTGATAAAGGCTTAATGGTCGATTTGAGACGCGGCACTGTCAGTGAATTGCACGGGGATGATGACTTTGCCAAATGGGCTGAAAGAAATCGTGCTCATGTGCAGAACAGTTTCAACGCCCGTGACCGGCAAGGCGGCAAAGACGCGCATTGGCCAAGGGCAGACTATGTTCTGGGGGCGCTTATTCACGGTAATAGCGCCACCTTCCCAGGCAGAAAAAATCTGCTTGCGGATAGGGCCGTACCCGTTCGGGAGACATTCAATTACACCCAATCGAGAGACAGCGATTATTACCTGAAGTTTGGCGATCTGAAGAGCGGCATTGCCTCTCACTTTCAGGCTGTTAACGCAAAAGACGCAAGGTGGGCCGACCAGACTGAGGTCTTTGGTGCGTCGCAGCAGAACTGGAAAGCCGCGAAAGAATTTTGGGGCAATACCTTCGGTTACCTGCCCATCATCGGTAACACCGGCAACATTGTCTTCGGGGTTCATGACGCCGTTGATGGCATGACGCAAAATGATCGAGTAGCCGGCGGTGCCGCAGCGGTGATCTCAGGTCTGCAACTGGCCCATGAAATTGCCATGGCGAAGGCAAATGTAGAGTTGGGAGAACCCTCGTTAACCAATAGCACTGCCGCCCAACACTACCGCTGGGAACTTGACTCACAGACAAACGACCTGCAATTGATGAGAGCGCCCAATGCTGGCGCTTCTTTTCCAGGTATGCGGGAAATCGAGTTAGGTGGCAGACCCTATTACGTCGCCAATGCCCCTGATGCCGGGGACGGCACGCATTACATTTTGCGTGTAGTCGATCCACATGACCCCGACCAGTTGGCCAGTAGCGCCATTGTTGCCAAGCCCGATGCTCAGGGTGTTTGGCGTCGAAGAGGAGTCACGGGCGGTGGGCTGGATGAACTTGAGGGACGATTGAAAGACCCCGTCGGGTTTGGCTCCCGTGCGATGGTGTATGCCGACCCGGACGATGCTGACTATGTGATCAAAGTAACGTTCCCTTTACCGGCTGCCAAGCGCATTGCCGATATGAAAAATGAGGTGGCGTTATTTAACCGATATTATGGAGAACAGCGTGCGACGTTCCTTGGCAGCAATGCTGCTGACACCGTTTCCTATATGCGTATGCCCAAAGTGCCGGGAGAATCGCTTGAGCAACTGATGGCCGGGGATAAAGCCTTGCCAGAGGGCTTATCAGCCAGCGTGTTGAATATGCTGGTCGAATTGGAAAACGCCGGCATTGCTCACAATGATTTGGCCGCAAGGAATATTCTTTACGACGCCAATACTCGCAAGTGTTATCCGGTGGATTTTGGTTCGGCGAAGACGGCAGGGGTTAACCTGGCACAGTCCGATGACCGCTACAGTATTTGGGAGCTGAGGGAGCAGATTCAACCGGATAACCAATCTTTTGAAGAAATGGTCGAATTGTTGGAGTCGTTGAAAACCAATGCCGTCAGTTGAGCCGATCAGCGATTTCAACACCGCTGACAGCGCGTCCACCGGCTGAATCGAAGAAGCCATTGATTCAGCCGGTGCAGCCTGAAGAACCACTATTCGAGCAGCCTTACATATTCGGGTAAGTCGGCCCGCCCGCACCTTCCGGCGTTACCCAGGTAATGTTCTGCGAAGGGTCCTTGATGTCACAAGTCTTGCAGTGCACGCAGTTCTGGGCGTTGATCTGGAAGCGCTTCTCGCCGTCCTCCTTGGTCACCACCTCATACACGCCGGCCGGGCAGTAGCGCTGCGCCGGTTCATCGTAGAGCGGCAGGTTGGTGCCGATCGGGATGCTCGGGTCTTTGAGCTTCAGGTGGCACGGCTGTTCTTCTTCATGGTTGGTACCGGAGATGAACACCGAGCTCAGTTTGTCGAAGCTCAGCTTGCCGTCGGGTTTGGGGTAGGCGATCTTCTGGCTGTCTTTGGCCAGCTTCAGGCAGGCGTAGTCCGGCTTGGTGTCGTGCAGGGTGAAAGGAATCTTGCCGCCGAAAATGTTCTGGTCGAGCCAGTTGAAACCGCCGCCGATGATCGCGCCGAACTTGTGCACGGCCGGGCCGAAATTGCGGCTGGCGAACAGTTCTTCGTACAGCCAGCTGGCTTTGAAGCTGTCGACATACGCGGTCAGTTCATCACCCCCTTCGGATTCGGCAAACAGGCGGTCGGCCACGGCGTCGGCGGCGAGCATGCCGGACTTCATGGCGGTGTGGCTGCCCTTGATCTTGGCGAAGTTCAGGGTGCCGAGGTCGCAACCGATCAGTGCGCCGCCCTTGAAGACCATCTTTGGCAACGAGTTCAACCCGCCTTTGCAGATCGCGCGGGCGCCGTAGCTGACCCGCTTGCCGCCTTCCAGGTATTGGGCCAGCACCGGGTGGTGCTTGAGGCGCTGGAATTCATCGAAGGGCGAAAGGAAGGTATTGCTGTAGGACAGGTCGACGATCAGACCGACCACGACTTGATTGTTTTCCAGGTGATAGAGGAACGAGCCACCGGTGTTCTCGTTACCCATGATGTCCAGCGGCCAACCGGCGGTGTGCACCACCAGGCCTGGCTGGTGCTTGGCTGGATCGATTTCCCAGATTTCCTTGAGGCCGATGCCGTAGTGCTGGGCGTCGGCGTCGCTGTCCAGGTTGAAGCGCTGGATCAGTTGCTTGCCGATGTGTCCACGGCAACCCTCGGCGAACAGAGTGTATTTGCCACGCAGCTCCATACCTGGGGTGTACAGGCCGTCTTTGGGCTTGCCTTCGCGGTCGACGCCGAGGTCGCCAGTGATGATCCCGCGCACCACGCCGTTTTCATCGAACAGGGCTTCCTGGGCGGCGAAGCCTGGGTAGATTTCCACGCCCAGGTTTTCGGCCTGCTGGGCCAGCCAGCGGCACAGGTTGCCCAGGGAAATGATGTAGTTGCCTTCGTTGTGCATGGTCTTGGGCACAAAGAAGTCGGGAACCTTGGTGGAAGTATCGCCGCTGCGCAGTACATAGATGTCATCGCGCACCACCGGGGTGTTGAGCGGGGCGCCGAGCGCTTTCCAGTCCGGGAACAGTTCGTTCAGGGCGCGGGGTTCAAACACGGCACCGGAGAGGATGTGGGCGCCGACTTCGGAGCCTTTCTCGACCACGCAGACGCTGATTTCCTTACCGGCTTCGGCGGCCTTCTGCTTCAGTCGGCAGGCGGCAGACAGGCCAGCCGGGCCGGCGCCGACGATGACCACGTCGAATTCCATGTATTCGCGTTCCACAGGCTATCTCCTACTCAAGGCTCAACAGGCTTTTTTTTCTAATGGGTGGAGGTTCGGTAGCGTCATGCACAACGGCACGACCCACCTGTCTCTCTAGGTGGCGCATTATATATAGACCACTGGCAGCGTCCAATACAAACGTTTGTTTGAATTGCCCGCAGCCTAGGTAAATCAAAGCAACGGGGCTTATGACTGACCATTTTGCCGTATTGACCAGAATAGGCGTTCCGGTCAAGATACGGTCGGTTTCGCGCTTCCCGTAGGCAGACTGCAGGTTTCAAGAGCACGTCCAAAGGTAAGCTGGTGTGCAGTTTACACGCCGCGATAAAGAATGACCTCTCAGTCACCGCTGACGAACGGTCATCATTTTCCCGTGTGCAAGGCCACTGCCGAGGTCTTTGGAGGTGCCCTTGTGTGCCGATGAGCATCAACCGCCAGGTTCGCCTAGGCGACTTTCTTTTCACCGGAGAGTAACGAGGAATCCATGAAGGTTCTTGTAGCTGTCAAACGCGTTGTCGATTACAACGTGAAAGTTCGCGTCAAGGCGGACAATTCCGGCGTCGACCTTGCTAACGTCAAGATGTCGATGAACCCTTTCTGCGAAATCGCTGTGGAAGAAGCCGTACGCCTGAAAGAGAAAGGCGTTGCGACTGAAATCGTCGTGGTGTCCATCGGTCCGACCACTGCCCAAGAGCAGCTGCGTACCGCTCTGGCCCTGGGCGCCGACCGCGCCATTCTGGTGGAGTCCGCTGAAGAACTGACTTCCCTGGCCGTTGCCAAACTGCTCAAGGCCGTTGTCGACAAGGAACAGCCTCAGCTGGTGATCCTGGGCAAACAAGCCATCGACAGCGACAACAACCAGACTGGCCAGATGCTGGCTGCACTGACCGGTTACGGCCAGGGTACCTTTGCTTCGAAAGTCGAAGTGAGTGGCGACAGTGTTGCGGTCACCCGTGAAATCGACGGCGGCGCCCAGACGGTTTCCCTGAAACTGCCGGCCATCGTCACCACCGACCTGCGTTTGAACGAGCCGCGCTATGCGTCCCTGCCAAACATCATGAAAGCCAAGAAGAAGCCGCTTGAATCGGTGACTCCGGATGCTTTGGGCGTTTCCACCGCCTCCACCAACAAGACCATCAAAGTTGAAGCGCCGGCTGCACGCAGCGCGGGCATCAAGGTCAAGTCGGTGGCTGAACTGGTCGAGAAACTGAAAAACGAAGCGAAGGTGATCTGATCATGGCTATCCTCGTAATCGCTGAACACGACAACAAGGTGCTGGCCCCGGCCACCCTGAACACCGTGGCTGCCGCCGCTAAAATCGGTGGTGACATCCACGTACTGGTTGCAGGCCAAGGCGCTGGCGCCGTGGCTGAAGCGGCTGCAAAAATTGCAGGCGTGAGCAAAGTCCTGAACGCTGACAATGCCGCTTACGCGCATCAGTTGCCGGAAAACGTGGCTCCTCTGGTTGCAGAGCTGGGCAAAAGCTACAGCCACATCCTGGCTGCCGCTACTTCCAACGGCAAAAACATCCTGCCACGCGTTGCCGCGCAGCTGGACGTTGACCAGATCTCCGAGATCATTTCGGTAGAAAGTGCTGACACCTTCAAGCGCCCGATCTACGCCGGTAACGCCATCGCTACCGTGCAGTCCAACGCCTCGGTCAAGGTCATCACCGTACGCGCCACCGGTTTCGACCCGGTTGCCGCCGAAGGTGGTTCGGCCGCCGTTGAAGCCGTCTCCGCTGCCCACGACGCGGGTACTTCCAGCTTTGTTGGCGAAGAGCTGGCCAAGTCGGACCGTCCTGAACTGACCGCCGCCAAGATCGTCGTTTCCGGCGGGCGTGGCATGCAGAATGGTGACAACTTCAAACACCTGTACGCCCTGGCCGACAAGCTGGGCGCTGCGGTCGGCGCTTCTCGCGCAGCCGTGGACGCAGGCTTTGTACCCAACGACATGCAGGTCGGCCAGACCGGCAAGATCGTTGCGCCACAGCTGTACATTGCCGTCGGTATTTCCGGTGCGATCCAGCACTTGGCCGGCATGAAAGACTCCAAGGTGATCGTTGCGATCAACAAGGACGAAGAAGCACCGATCTTCCAGGTGGCCGATTACGGCCTGGTGGCGGACTTGTTCGAAGCCGTACCAGAGCTTTCGAAGCTGGTCTAATCCAGCTGCTTCACTTATAAAGAGCCCGGTCTTATGACCGGGTTTTTTTTTACTTATCAGGAGAACCTTGCCATGGAGTTGCGCCCCTGGACTTTACTGCTGGGCCTCACGCTGCTGCCGAGCCTGTCATTCGCCGCCGGCAAATGCGAACGCCTGGTGATCACCGGCAGCCCGGACGCACCGCCCTTGCTGTGGCGCGACCCCCAGGACCCCACGCACCTGATCGGCGCTACCGCCGACGTGTTGCAACAAGTGGGCAAGGACCTTGGGTTGAAAATCGACCTGCTCTACGGCGGCAAACGCTCCCTGGCCTTGGATGAGGCGCGCAGTGGGCGCATGGATATTCTCGCTGATGCTCCACTGAATCTCGGTGAGCTGGACAACTTCGACTACATCCATCCGGCGTTGATGCAGACCGACTACCTGGTCTGGACGCGCAGGGAGTCGCCGCTGGCCTATACCACGGCGGCTGACCTGCACGGCCACAAGGGTGCGGTATCGGAGCGCGCCCGTTTGAGCGCTGAATTCGAAACCTTCGCCGGCCAACAGCTCAGCCTGCAACGCCTGCCGAATCTCACGCCGGCGTTCCAGAAACTGTTACTGGGGGAGGTGGACTACGTGCTGGCGGGACGCTATTCCGGCATGGCCATGGCCCAGACCTTGGGCATGAGTAACGACTTGGTTGCCCATGAGGTGCCTGTCGATCAGCCCGGGTTGTACCTGGCGATTTCCCATAACTCGGCGTGCAATGATCCTTGGCTGCGCGGACAGCTGACCAAAAAGATGACAGAATTGCCCGCGTCCGGTGTCGCGCAAGCCGCGCTGCAGCGCAATCTGGAGCGCTGGAAAGCGCAATTGCAACAACCCGTCGGCACCCCAACAAAGTAGGGATTTACAGTGATTTTTCGACCTCTTTTCGCGGCCCTCGCCGTTGTCGCTCTGGCGGGATGTGCAACCGATCCTGCGCCGAATGAACAAATGCGCCTGACCCAGCAAGCCCTGGAGCAAGCCAACGCGGTCGGGGTCAACGCCGATGAATCGCCCGAACTGAAACTGGCCGAAGAAAAATTCGCCAGGGCCAAGTCCAACATGGCCGACCAATCCTACAAGCGCGCGCGTATGCGGGCCGAGCAGGCCGAGCTGGATGCGCGCCTGGCCGAGGCAAAAGTGCTGACCGCCAAGAGCCAGGAACAATTGAACGTGCTTAATACCCGTATCACTCGCCTGCGCAAGCAACTGCAATTGGGAGACGCGCAATGAGCCCGATGATCCGTGGTTTGAGCTGTGCGTTGCTCTTGGGCAGTGCGGCACTGGGCGGATGCGCCAGCCAGCCCAGCAGCGAGCAGGCATTGCAGCAGGCGAGCGATGACTTCCAGAAGGTCAAGGAAGACTCCAATGTGCTGCGCTTTGCGCCCAAGGATGTGATCCGCGCCGGCGAGTCCCTGGCCCGTGCCGATCGCCTGTCCAGCTACTGGGGGAGCGGCTCCGACGTGGTGCATTACGCCTACCTGAGCCAGCGCTACAGTGCCATCGCCCGCGAACACACCGAGCAGGGCCTCAATGCCGAGCGCGGCACCCAGCTCGAGTTGGAGCGTCAGCGCCTGCAACTGGCCCTGCGCGAAAACAAGCTGGCCAGTGTGCAGCAGCAGGGCAAGTGGGTTGAAGCGCAGATCGCCAGCCTCACCACCCAGACCGACCGAGGCCTGGTGATGACCCTGGGGGATGTGTTGTTCGATACCGGCGAAGCCGAACTGCAAAACTCGGCCAGCCGCACCGTGCTCAAGATCGTGCAGTTTCTGCAACTGAACCCCAAGCGTCGGGTGCGTATCGAGGGCTATACCGACAACACCGGGGGCGAGCAGGAGAACCACAAACTGTCTCGTGACCGCGCCCAATCGGTGGCAGACCTGTTGATGGACCTGGGTGTCGACGACAAGCGTATCGAAGTCCAGGGTTACGGTGATCAATACCCGGTGGAAGCCAATGCCTCCGAGCGTGGCCGCGCGCAGAACCGCCGGGTGGAAATCGTGTTCTCTGACGAGAAGGGCCAACTGGGTGCCGCTCGCTAAAGTCTGACGCAATTGCATGTGGGAGGGGGCTTGCTCCCGATAGTGGTAGTTCAGTTGCAACATCTTCGACTGATACACCGTCATCGGGAGCAAGCCCCCTCCCACATTTGTCACGCGTACTCCCTCACAGTTTTTGCTGTCACTACGGTTCGCGCTCGATTATTGTGTTAACTGTCCCCGTACACTTCTAAACTGTGCTGGTATGTTTCACACAAAAATAAAATAGCCGTGAAATCGAGTGCTGCGTCATGACCAATCTGTTGCTTTACCAACGTATTGCCCAGCAACTGGCTGAGGATATCCGGCGCGGTGTCTACCAACCGGGAGAGCGCGTGCCCTCTGTGCGCAAGATGAGCTCCCAGCTCAATGTGAGCCATGCCACGGTGTTGCAGGCCTACGCCAACCTGGAAGACCAGGGGTTGATTCGGGCGCGGCCGCAATCGGGTTATTACGTGCACCAGACCCCGGCACTCACGGCGCCGACGCCAGACATCGCCCGGGTCGAGCGCCCGGGGCTGGTCACCCGCAGCAGCATCATCCAGCAGGTGTTGGTCGAGTCACGCCGTGAAGGCGTATTCCCCCTGGGCGCTGCGGTGCCGAGTGTGGACTACCTGCCGGTACGGGCGCTGCACCAGCAGTTGGCCAAGGTCACGCGGTTCCAGAGCCCACGGGCCTTCAGCTACATGTTCAGCCCCGGCTTCGAACCGTTGCGTCGCCAGGTGGCGATCCGAATGCGCGATGCCGGCGTAGTCGTGGATCCGTCCGAAGTGGTGATCACCCACGGCTGCGTCGATGCGTTGCAGATGTCCTTGCGCGTGCTGACCCGGCCCGGCGACTTGATCGCCGCCGAATCACCGACTTACTACGGCTTGCTGCAACTGGCCGATTTGCTCGGCCTCAAAGTCATCGAGATCCCCAGCGACCCGGCCACAGGCATGAGCCTGGAAGCCCTGCAATTGGCGGCCAACCAATGGTCGATCAAAGCGTTGGTGCTGACCACGCGCCTGAGCAACCCCTTGGGCGGCACCATGCCGGAGGAGCGGCAGAAGCAATTGCTGCGCCTGGCGTCGGATTTCGATATCCAGATCGTCGAGGACGATATCTATGGCGAGCTGATGTTCGAACTGGGCCGCACCAAGGCCCTGAAAGCCTATGACCGTCTTGACCGGGTCATCTATTGTTCGAGTTTTTCCAAGACCTTGTCCCCGGGCGTGCGCATCGGCTGGATGATCGCCGGCAAGTACCAGCAGGAGATTCAGCGCCTGCAAATGTTCAGCACTCACTCCGCCTGCAGCGTCACGCAGATGGGCGTGGCGGCGTACCTGGAAAACGGCGGCTACGACCGTCACCTGCGTTACATTCGCCAGGAATACCGCAAGAACCTCAGCGCCTTCCAGCTGGCGGTACAGCAATATTTCCCCGAAGGCACCCAGATGACCCGTCCGACCGGCGGCTTTATCCTGTGGGTCAGTTTGCCGGGGCGGGTCAATACCCAGGAGCTGCACGTGCGTGCCCTGCAACAGGGCATCAGCATTGCACCAGGGCTGATCTTCAGTAATACCGAACAGTTCAACCACTGTATCCGTCTCAATTGTGGCACCCCGTGGAACCGCGAGGCAGAGCGTGCATTGATGACCCTGGGCATGCTTGCCAGCCAGCTGTGCCAGGAAACTGCAGCAGGCTTTTGAGGGGGGCAGAGGGGACAACATTGATCTGCGCCCTTGTCATGCCACGCACAACAAGCGAGCATATGGCCTTCTGCCGTTAATGCTGTTGGCGATATGACGTCTATTTTCCGCGTAACTTTGGTGATTGGCCTGTTAAGCCTGTGCAACGTCTGCACTGTGCTGGCTGCAACGCCGGTGGCTGACGTTAAACCCGCCGCGAGTGCCGAGCAAAAAACGTCGGTCAAGCAGCCAACGCCCGCAAAAAAAGCCCCAGCCACCGTGAAAAAAGCGGTGAAGACCAAAAAGCGCGCACCTGTGGCGAGCAAGTCCAAGTCGGCCCATGAAGTGGCCCAGACCAAACTGCCACCGGCACAGTTGGACCTGTCCCTGCCTTCGGACATGGTCAGGCACTTGCAGCCGATCGGTACCATGCCCAAACCCAAGAGCGTGCCCTTGCTGCCGCCGATGTTCGGCGAAAAGCCCACCGATAACAGCGCGTTCCAGATCAACGGCCGCTTGCTCAGCAATGAGATGAAGCTGCAACTGCGTAACGATGAGCGTCGCGATGTAGAAGGCGCCGCGCTGGATTTCGAATTCAAGCAATAAACTGTTCAGTCACAGGTGACCCGGGTTGCCGACCATCTGTCGTAGACTGGTCGGTCATCTTTGTTTTGTGCGAAAAACCCCTGTTGGACCATTTTAAAACGGCTGTTTAAGGGCGTACTCTAGCCCGGCCATCCTATTGAGTCGTCGAGGACCTGCTGGTCATGAAATGCCGTGAAGGCTGTGGCGCATGCTGCATCGCCCCCTCCATCAGTTCACCGCTGCCGGGAATGCCCCAGGGCAAACCTGCAGGCGTGCGTTGCCTGCACCTGTCGGTGGAACAACTGTGCCAGCTGTTCGGTCAACCGGAACGTCCGGCGGTGTGCAGTGATTTCAAGGCGGATATCGAGGTCTGCGGTAACGACCAGGCCGATGCGATTCGCTTGATCGGCTGGTGGGAGCAAATGACGGCGGCTTGATGGGCTTTACTATCGGAACTTCAACAACAAGGAATACAACGATGGGTTCGCTGAAACGAATGGCTGTGGTGTGCGGTTTTACGATGATGTTCGCGGCCACTGCCCAGGCTGAGGATTGGCAAGTTGCCAAGGACGAAGACGGCATCAAGATTTCGCTGAGCGAAATGGCCGGCTCCAAGTACAAAGCCTATCGCGGTGTGACGGTAATCAAGGCCCCCGTCGCCAAAATCCAGGCTTTGCAGGAAGACGTCGCGGGGGCCTGCGTGTGGATCCATGAATGCAAATCCCAGAAACTCGTCGACAAGAAAGGCGACGAGGCATGGACCTACACCCAGTTCAAGGCGCCGTTCCCTGTGACGGATCGTGATTCGTATATCCACGTCACCACCACCAAAGCCGCTGACGGCAGCGTTACGCGCAAGCTGGTAGGCGTGCCGACTTACAAGCCTGAAGAAAAAGGCTACGTGCGAGTGGCCCAGGTTGATGGCTTCTGGAAACTGGTGCCCAAAGGTGCCAACGAAACCGAAGTGACCTACCAGGTACACACCGAACCAGGCGGCAGCGTGCCGTCGTGGTTGGCCAACAAGTTCGTGGTGGACGCGCCGTTCAACACCTTGAAAGCCTTGAAGGAACACGCTGAAAAATAAGCGCTGTTGATCAGGTGCCTCCGGGCTTGAGTGGAACGTTTGGCGAGCCCTCAAGGTCCAGATAAATGTAAGCCCACCAATGGGTTTTATCGAGGAGGCACCGATGCCGAAGTGGAATGTTTCTTTCATCAATGACCGCGGCGAGCCGGTAGTCGAGCAATTCGAGTGCGAGCATGAGCCGACGCTGGAAGAAGCCGCACAGATGGTGCGCGTGCGTGTGTCGCCGGTGTTGGAAAAGCTGGACCTTAACGATCTTGCCGATCGTGTTCCCGATCCCACGGTCAAGAGCCTGCATGATCAAAACGGTATCAAAAACCTCAAGGTCGAACCCGCGGCCTGAATATTTCCGTTAGACCCATCCAAGCACCTCTGGTGGAGGTGATAGCTTCGCGCTACTCTGCAATCGAGATCAGCGAATGAATCGCTAAGGTCTGGTCTTGTCAGCTACATGCTTGTTTTCCAGCGGTGTTGTTCCTGCCGTAGTACTCGCGCCAGCAGGGCGCGAGCTTCGGGAAGCACGGAAAGTCTATCCATCATTTGAGGAGCACTTTTCATGAGCACAGCCTATCAAGAAGACATCAGCACCAACGTTCTGCGCCGCATGAAAGAAGGCGGTTTTGATTTTTCGCGTTTTCACCCCATCGAGTTCTACGCCATTTTCCCGGATGAGGAACGGGCGCGCAGGGCTGCGGGTCGATTTCGTGGAGAGTCCCTGAATGCCCAGGTCAGTGCGCGCGATGACGGCGCCTGGTACCTGGAGCTGAGCAAGGTCATGTTCGCCACCTACGACGGTATAGGAGACTTTGAGCAAGACTTTGAAGCGGTGGTCGAACCGCTCGGCGGCATCATCGAAGGATGGGGCGTCAAGCAGGAGGTGCGTGGGTTACCCATGTAGCAAGTGTTATGAGCAGCGCAGCGTATCGGCTGACCTTTGGGTCGGCCGTTTTTGTTTGCAGGGCTGCACATCGCAGTCTTGCGCGCAAAAAAAACCACCCGGATAGGGTGGCGGAAAGGGAACCTTGAGGAGTAAATCAGTACAACAGGTAACACATTACCGATTGCGCAAAAGCGTTGGCTGTAGGACATCTCCTGATCAGCTGATGGAAGCGATTATGTGCGGTGTCCGCCGAGCCGTGAAATCAACTCTGACTATGCTGTTGATAGTCAAAGCGCGCGTTGCAATGAAGCACCCCACATCACAGCGGGCGTTCTGCGCACCAGGACGGTGCGGCGAAGCCGCTTGGTTTATTCAACTCATTGATAACCAAGTGTTTATGTCGATGGCACGGGCCTTGCGAAGGTTCTTGCGTCCCAGTGACAAGGAGTACGGCATGATCCGCACTTATTACGATGAAATGTACGATGGGGCAGGGCAGGTGCGCGCCCATTACCGCGAGTTCGCCCGCTGGCTGGCCGATACCCCTGCCGAACTGCTGGCCCAGCGTCGGCGCGAAGCCGATTTGCTGTTCCACCGCGCCGGCATCACCTTCACCCTCTACGGAGACGAGCAGGGCACCGAGCGCCTGATCCCCTTCGACACCATCCCGCGCAGTATTCCCGCCAGTGAATGGCGGATCGTCGAACGTGGATGTATCCAGCGGGTCAAGGCGTTGAACATGTTCCTCGCCGACCTGTATCACGAACAGCGCATCATCAAGGCCGGTATCGTGCCCGCCGAACAGGTGCTGGCCAACGAGCAATACCAGTTGGCGATGCAGGGGTTGGATCTGCACCGTGATCTGTATTCCCACATTTCTGGGGTAGATCTCGTACGTGATGGCGATGGCACCTACTACGTGCTGGAAGACAACCTGCGCACGCCCAGCGGTGTCAGCTACATGCTTGAAGACCGCAAGATGATGATGCGTCTGTTCCCCGAGTTGTTCGCCGCCCAGCGCATCGCGCCCATCGACCATTACCCCAACCTGCTGCTCGATACCCTCAAAAGCGCCAGCCCTCTGGATAACCCCAGCGTGGTGGTGCTGACCCCGGGGCGCTTCAACAGTGCGTTCTTTGAGCATGCCTTCCTGGCCCGGGAAATGGGTGTGGAACTGGTGGAGGGCGCGGATTTGTTTGTGCGTGATGATCGCGTGTTCATGCGCACCACCGACGGCCCCAAGGCTGTCGATGTGATCTACCGCCGCCTCGACGATGCTTTCCTCGACCCCTTGGCATTCAACCCCGACTCGATGCTCGGTGTCCCTGGCCTGCTTGCGGCCTATCGCTGTGGCAATGTGGTGCTGGCCAATGCCATCGGCACCGGGGTCGCGGACGATAAATCGGTGTATCCGTTCGTGACAGAAATGATCCGTTTCTATCTGGATGAAGAACCGATCCTGCAGAACGTTCCGACTTTTCAATGCCGCAAGCCTGACGAACTGTCCCACGTACTGGCTAATCTGCCCGACCTGGTGGTCAAGGAAACCCAGGGCTCCGGTGGCTACGGCATGTTGGTTGGCCCGGCGTCCACGACGGCCGAAATCGAAGCGTTCCGTGCGCGTATCAAGGCCAAGCCCCACGCCTATATCGCACAGCCGACCCTGTGCTTATCCACCTGCCCGACCTTCGTCGAAAACGGTATCGCGCCCCGGCATATCGACCTGCGCCCGTTCGTGTTGTCCGGCAAGGAAACCCGGGTGGTGCCTGGCGGCCTGACCCGCGTGGCGCTGCGCGAAGGTTCGCTGGTGGTCAACTCGTCCCAGGGCGGCGGCACCAAAGATACCTGGGTGGTCGAGGACTGATGCCATGCTGAGTAGAACTGCCTCGGATTTGTACTGGATGTCTCGCTATCTGGAACGCGCAGAAAACCTCGCGCGTATGCTGGATGTCAGCTATTCGCTGTCGCTGATGCCCCAGGATGGGCGCGGCGATGGCCTGCACGAACTGGCCATGCCGTTGTTGATCACTGGCACGCTGGAGGATTATCACGAGCGTCATGGCGAACTTCATGCCGAACGGCTGCTGCATTTTTTCGCGCTGGATGCGGCCAACCCGGCCAGCATCTACAGCTGCCTTGGCGCCGCGCGGGCCAGCGCCCATGCGGTGCGTGGGCGTATTACCGCCGACATGTGGGAAAACATCAACGCCACCTGGCTGGACATTCGTGACATCGCCCAGCAAGGGCTGAGCCACTACGGTATGAGCCGGTTTTGTGAGTGGGTCAAGGAGCGTTCCCACCTGTTCCGCGGCGCCACCTACGGTACCATCATGCGTAACGATGCTTTCCGCTTTATCCGCCTGGGTACCTTTATCGAGCGCGCCGATAACACCCTGCGCCTGCTGGATGCCCGCTATGAAATGGCCGGCGACCAGGCGGCGGTCAGCGATGGCACCGCTCACGCGTATTACCAGTGGAGCGCATTGCTGCGTGCGCTGTCGTCATTCGAGGCGTACACCGAAATTTATCGTGATGCCCCAGGTGCCCGGCAGGTTGCCGAGCTGCTGCTGTTACGTGCTGATGTCCCGCGTTCACTGCGGGCGTGCAGTGAAGAGATCGACCAGATCCTCGCCAGCCTGCCCGGTCTCAACGGCCGCCCGGCCCAGCGCCTGGCCGCCGAGATGGATGCGCGCCTGCGCTTCACCGCCATCGACGAAATCCTTGAGGAAGGCCTGCACGCCTGGCTGACCGACTTTATCCCCTTGGTCCGCCAGTTGGGCGACGCCATCTACAGTTCCTACCTGGAGGCGGCATGAGACTCTCCATCAGCCACGAAACCACCTACCACTACGAAGACCAGGTACGTGCCAGCATTCAATACCTGCGCCTTACACCCCACGACAGTGAGCGCCAGCACGTGCTCAGCTGGCAACTCGACCTGCCGCGCCCGGTGCGCGCCCAAGTAGACCCCTTCGGCAACATCCTGCATGTGCTGACCCTGGATGAACCCCACGACGCCATCATCATCGGAGCCCGCGGCCAGGTAGAAATTGATGAGTTGCGCGAGGCCGAGCACGAAAGCCAGTCGCCCTTTCCGTTCCTGCGCAGCACGCGCCTCACCGAGCCCGACGAAGCCTTGCGCCGGTTTGCCGAACAACACTGCCATCAGCGTCGCGACCGCACCGCGTTGATCGACCTGATGCAGGCCCTCAACCAAGCGATGATCTACACGCCAGGTGCGACTGCCGTCGATACCTGCGCCGCCCAAGCCTTCGCGGGCGCGGCGGGCGTGTGCCAGGACCACACCCATGCGTTCCTGGCCTGCGCGCGCAGCCTGGGGATTGCTGCGCGGTATGTGTCGGGGTATTTGTACACCGAAGACAGCGCGCACCTGGCCAGCCATGCCTGGGCCGAAGCCTGGCTGGATGGCGCCTGGTACAGCTTTGACGTGACCAACCAACTGGCCCGTCCGGAGCGGCATTTGAAGCTCGCCGTGGGCCTGGACTACCTCGACGCCTGCCCGGTACGCGGTATGCGCCGTGGCGGCGGGCATGAGCAGATGCATGCCAAGGTATTTGTAGCCCCGACCTTGGTTTCCGTGCAGCAGCAATAAACTTCCTGAGCACAGCAGGCCAGATGTGGGAGGCTTAAGGTTGCTGTTTACGCCCCGCCATATGCTGCAAATACCCCACCAGCAAATCCAGCTCGTGGTCTGGCAACACGCTGGCGGCAAACGCCGGCATCTTGGCCTGTGGCCAGTGCCTCAGGCTTTGTGGGTCGCGGATGTAGCGCTTGAGGAAATCGCCACCGAAATACTCGGTCGGGTTATAGGGAATATTCAGGTCCGGCCCCATTTGCGCATCGCCGGCACCATTGAGGCGATGGCAAGCCAGGCAGTTCTTCTGGAATAACGCAAAGCCTTGGTTCACCGGGTCATCCGCCGCCAGCTTCGGGTCGGGCAGCAACGCTGGAAAGCGCTCGGCGACCGTCTGCAATTGCTTGATCGTGGAAATCTGGAAGGGCCATTGTTCCGGGCTGATATGCCCGGCTTGGGGGTTGGTCCACACCAGGTAGAACGGCCCGGCGCTGGGTTTTCCTTGCGCCAGCGCCGGCCACGGATGGGCCGGGTCTTCCACGGCCAGCCAGGCGCGTGCACTGGTTTTTTCTAACAAGGGCGCGGCGGTGAGTTCGGCGGCAAAGCCATCAAGGGCAACGGCTTGCAGGTGGTTCGCAGGCTTCAGGCCCGGCAGGAGTACCGCCAGGGGCACCGCGCGATAGGTCATGTCGCGCTTGTAAGACACGTCGTCGACGATTTGTACGTCCTGCGCCTCGGGGTGCTTGAGCAACTGCGCGGTCTGCCAGGTCTTGCTGGCGTGGTCCAGCTCAATGGTCAATTGCGCAGCCGCAGCGGGTAGGCTCAGCAAAGCAGTAAAAAAAGCGAGGATCAGTTTCAAGGCACAGGCCCGACGATAAATGGCGATAGCGCACAAGATACCCGAAACGCACAGGTAAAAAGACAGCGCCCGCAACGGTAGCGCTAAGCGCAGTATCCCGGCAGGTGCTGCCAAACGCTGCTGGTCCGGTGCTGTGTGAGCACGAAGACCGGGTGCTGGGTCGTCACCCGATAACCTTGGTTAAATTGGGCAAGATCAGAATCAGTGTGGTGGCGAACAGAATAAGTCCCGCCTGACGTACTTTCGAATGTTTGAACATGGCTGACTGCCTATTTGTTGTTATTCCTGAGCGTCAAATGCGTGCCGGTTTATTTCAGTATCGCGAGATGACATTGCACTTTTCTTACAACTGCTCCAGCAAAACCCGGCAGCAGTGTCCTACAGGTTCAACCTTAGAGCGCCCGATCTTCTTCGCTTAGATCCATTTCATATCAGCTAATCAGCATTTGCGCTAAAAACGGCATGAGGCTTATTGCCATCTTGGCGCGAGCCCTAGGGCTAGACAGCTAAAACGATTAATCAGGTAATTCCCGTAGCTACCTACCGTTCGTCCGAGCGAGGGGGTCAAAAGCAATGAGCGCATCCGTCATTGAAACCGTGTCAATCGGGCCTAAGGTAGGGGGCATACACCCACAGCGGTTCGAGGATGTCATGACCCAAGCTTTGATCTTTGATGCGATACGCACGCCCCGGGGCAAAGGCAAGGCCGATGGTGCCTTGCACAGCGTCAAACCGGTAAACCTGGTGGCCGGCTTGCTCACGGCGCTGGCACAACGCAGCGACCTCGACACCCGCCAAGTGGATGACATCGTCCTGGGCTGCGTCACGCCGGTGGGCGACCAGGGCGCCGATATCGCCAAGACCGCCGCCCTGGTGGCGGACTGGGACATCAGCGTCGCCGGCGTCCAGGTCAATCGCTTCTGCGCCTCGGGGCTGGAAGCAGTCAACCTGGGGGCAATGAAAGTGCGTTCCGGCTTCGAAGATCTGGTCGTGGTGGGTGGCGTCGAATCCATGTCCCGCGTGCCCATGGGCAGCGATGGCGGCGCCTGGGTGCTCGACCCGCAAACCAATATGCACAGCCACTTCACCCCTCAAGGTATTGGCGCTGACCTGATTGCCACGCTGGAAGGGTTCACTCGCCAGGATGTGGACAGCTTTGCCCTGCAGTCACAACAGAAGGCCGCCAGGGCGCGGGCGGACGGTTCCTTCAACAAGTCGTTGATCGCGGTGCAGGATCAGAACGGCATCGTGCTGCTGGATCATGACGAATTTATCCGCGGCGACTCCACCCTCGAAGGCTTGGGCAAGCTCAAGCCCAGCTTCGAAATGATGGGCCAGATGGGCTTTGACGCCACCGCGCTGCGGGTCTACAGCCATGTGGAACGCATTGACCATGTGCACACACCGGGCAACAGCTCCGGCATCGTTGATGGCGCGGCATTGATGTTGATCGGCTCCGAGGCCAAGGGGCGCGAGTTGGGCCTGCAACCGCGGGCGCGCATTGTCGCCACGGCAGTCACCAGCACCGACCCGACCATCATGCTCACCGGCCCCGCACCGGCCACCCGCAAGGCGCTGGCCAAGGCTGGCCTGCGGGTAGAAGACATCGACCTGTTCGAAGTCAACGAAGCGTTTGCCTCGGTGGTGCTCAAGTTCATCAAAGACATGGGCATCGACGCCGCACGGGTCAACGTCAACGGCGGTTCCATCGCCATGGGTCACCCATTGGGCGCCACCGGTTGCGCCATCCTCGGCACCCTGCTCGACGAGCTGGAGGTGCGCCAGCAACGCTACGGCCTGGCCACCCTGTGTGTCGGCGGTGGCATGGGAATCGCCACCATCATCGAGCGCCTCTGAGCTCAAGGAATTTGTCATGACCGATGCCATTCGTTACGAAAAAGGCCAGGACCAGATCGTGGTACTGACCCTGGACATGCCCGGCCAGAGCGCCAACACCATGAACGCCGTCTACCGCGAAGCAATGGAGGCCACCGTCACGCGCCTGGAAGCAGAAAAGGACCAGATTGCCGGGGTGGTGATCACCTCGGCCAAGAAGACCTTTTTTGCCGGTGGCGACCTCAATGAACTGATCAAGGTCGACAAGGCCCAAGCCAAGGATTTCCATGACAGCGTACGGGTGCTGAAAGCGCAGTTACGCCGCCTGGAAACCCTCGGCAAGCCGGTGGTGGCCGCGATCAATGGCGCGGCCTTGGGCGGTGGCTGGGAAATTTGCCTGGCCTGCCATCATCGGGTCGCTCTGGACGACAAGTCCGTGCAGTTGGGCCTGCCCGAAGTCACCCTTGGCCTGTTGCCGGGCGGCGGCGGGGTGGTGCGCATGGTGCGGATGCTGGGTCTGGAAAAAGCCCTGCCGTATTTGCTCGAAGGCAAAAAAGTCCGGCCCGCCCAGGCACTGCAAGCAGGCTTGATTGATCAATTGGCGGCTGATCGCGATGAGCTGCTGGCCAAGTCCCGCGCCTGGATTCTCGCCAATCCCGAGGCCAGGCAACCCTGGGACAACAAGGGGTATCAGATCCCTGGCGGCACGCCGTCCAACCCCAAAGTCGCGCAGATGCTCGCCATTGCCCCGTCGATGTTGCGCAGCAAAACCAATGGCTGTTTCCCGGCACCGGAGAAAATCCTCTGCGCCGCCGTTGAAGGTGCCCAAGTGGATTTCGACACCGCACACCTGATCGAAACCCGCTACTTCACCGAACTGGTGACCGGGCAGGTGGCGAAAAACATGATCGGCACCTTCTGGTTTCAGCTTAATGAAATCAATGCCGGCAGCTCACGCCCACAGGGTTTTGCCCCTCACGTCACCCGTAAGGTCGGTGTGCTCGGCGCCGGGATGATGGGTGCGGGCATCGCCTATGTCAGTGCCTGTGCGGGGGTCGAGGTGGTGCTCAAAGACATCAATCTCGCCGCCGCCGAAAAAGGCAAAGCCCATAGCGCTGCCTTGCTGGACAAGAAAGTCAGCCGTGGGCAATTGACCGCCGAACAGCGCGAAGCCACCTTGGCGCGCATTCACCCTACGCAGGATGATGCTGACCTGGCCGGCTGTGACCTGATCATCGAGGCGGTGTTCGAAGACCGCGAACTCAAGGCCAGGGTCTCGGCCGCCGCACAAAGCGTGGTCGGTGCCGATGCGGTGATCGCCTCCAACACTTCCACTTTGCCCATCAGCGGCCTGGCCACGGCGGTGCCGGACCCATCCAGGTTTATCGGCCTGCACTTCTTCAGCCCCGTGGACAAGATGCCCCTGGTGGAAATCATCAAAGGCACCCACACCAGCGATGAGACCCTGGCCCGCGGTTTCGATTTCGTCCTGCAAATCAAGAAAACCCCGATTGTGGTCAACGACAGCCGTGGCTTCTTCACCTCGCGGGTCTTTGGCACCTTCACCAACGAAGGCATTGCCATGCTCGGCGAAGGCGTGGCCGCGCCGATGATCGAGACCGAAGCGCGCAAGGCCGGGATGCCGGTGGGGCCGCTGGCGGTGTCCGATGAAGTGTCCCTCAGCCTGATGAGCCATATCCGACAGCAAACCGCCAAGGATCTGCAGGCCGAAGGCAAGGCACTGCCGAATCATCCGGCGACAGCGGTGATTGATTTGCTGGTGAATGAATACAAGCGCACCGGCAAGGCGGCGGGCGGCGGTTTTTACGATTACCCCGCCGGTGGTCAGAAGCACCTGTGGCCAGAGTTGAAAGCCCGGTTCGAACGGCCCGGCAATCGAATTTCACCCCAGGACGTGCGCGACCGCTTGCTGTTTATCCAGGCCATCGAAACCGTGCGCTGCGTGGAGGAGGGCGTGTTGATGTCCACGGCTGACGCCAACGTCGGTTCGATCTTCGGCATCGGCTTCGCCGCGTGGAGTGGCGGCGCGCTGCAGTTTATCAACCAATACGGGCTGAACGATTTTGTCGCCCGCGCTCGTTATTTGGCCGAAGAGTATGGGGAGCGCTTCTCACCACCGACGTTGTTGCTGGAGAAAGCGGCACAGGGCGAAGTGTTCGGCTGAGCAAAATGTGGGAGGGGAGCTTGCCTTGAGGGTGTATTTCAAGGCAGGCTCTGGGGTGTGCAATATTCCCATCGCCGTGTCAGGTATTTTTTATGTCGCTACGCGTCTGCATCCTGGAAACCGATATCCTGCGTCCAGGCTTGATCGATCAGTACCAAGGTTACGGGCAGATGTTCAAGCGCCTGTTCGCCAAGCAACCGATTGCCGCCGAATTTGTCGTCTACAACGTGGTGCAGGGCGAATACCCGCCGGATGACGAGGTGTTTGACGCGTACCTGATCACCGGCAGCAAGGCCGACTCGTTCGGCACTGACCCCTGGATCCAGACCCTCAAGGCTTATTTGCTCACACGGTACGAGCGTGGCGACAAGTTGCTGGGTGTGTGCTTTGGCCATCAGTTGCTCGCCCTGCTACTGGGCGGCAAGGCCGAGCGTGCCAGCCAGGGTTGGGGCATGGGCACCCACGCCTACAAGCTGGATGCCAAGACGCCATGGATGAGCCCCGAGGTGCCGGAGCTGACGCTATTGATCAGCCACCAGGATCAAGTCACCACGTTGCCGGACAATGCCACGGTCATCGCATCCAGCGAGTTCTGCCCGTTCGCTGCTTACCACATCGGCGATCAGGTGCTGTGCTTCCAGGGTCATCCGGAATTTATCCATGATTATTCCCGCGAGTTGCTGGAGATTCTTCAGACAACCCTGGGTGAGAAGGTCTACACCAACGGCGTGGCCAGCCTGGATCGCGACCACCACGGCGTAACCGTGGCGGAGTGGATGATGCGCTTTGTCGCGCACAAGCCGGATACCGCGGCCTAAAGCCAGCCTGAACGCTTGAAGCTGGCCCACAAACCGCCACAGCCCACAGCGATAAACCCGAGCACCGCAAAATAGCCGTAATGCCATTGCAGCTCGGGCATGTTCTGAAAGTTCATCCCGTAGATCCCCGCCACCGCCGTGGGGAACGCCAGGATCGCCGCCCACGCGGCGAACTTGCGCTGCACCACGCTCTGGCGCGACGCCTCCAGCAACACACCGATCTCGATGGTCTGGCTGGCAATGTCGCGCAAGGTGGTGAGGTCTTCCATCTGCCGGGTGACGTGGATCTGCACGTCGCGGAAATACGGGCGCATGTTTTTGTCGATAAACGGAAAGCTCAGCTTCTGCAACTCTTGGCTGATTTCCACCATCGGCGCCACATGACGCTTGAGCCGCAGCACATCACGACGCAGGCCGTGGAGGTGCTGGATATCTCGCTCATTGAGTGAACTGCACAGCACATTGCGCTCCAGCTCATCGATTTCGGCGTGAATCGCCTCGCTGACCGGCTGGTAGTTCTCGGTGACGAAATCCAGCAGCGCATAGAGTACGAAGTCTTCCCCATGCTCCAGCAACAGCGGCCGCGCCTCACAGCGTTGGCGCACAAAACCGTAGGACGCCGAGTGACCGTTGCGTGCAGTGATGATGTAGCCGTTGCCGGCAAAGATATGGGTTTCGATAAACTCCAGCTTGCCGTTCTCGCGCACCGGTGAGTAGGTGACGATAAACAGCGCGTCACCGAAGGTTTCCAGCTTCGGGCGGCTGTGCTTTTCCATGGCGTCTTCGATGGCCAGTTCATGCAGGTTGAACTGGCGTTGCAGGTTGTTCAACTCCTGGGCGCTGGGCTCTTCCAGGCCGATCCACACAAAGTGTCCGGGTTTGGCGGCCCAGGCCGCGCCTTCATCGAGGGTGATATCCGAGACTTTTTTTCCGGCGCTGTAGACGGCGGCCGCAACAACTCTACCCATGGTGCTGATCACTTCTTATTAAGAGGACAGATATTGGGCAGCTTAGCCTGAATGGCGTTCCGTTGTTGCTGACTGATATTGCCCATTCCCTTGTGGAGCGAGCTTGCTCGCGAAGATCATCAACGATGACGCAGCGCTATCAGATGACCCGCGTCGCTTACACGGTTTTCGCGAGCAAGCTCGCTCCTGCAAGTTCACGGTCCATTGTTTCAATGCATGCGGTCATTTGCGCATGACAGTCCAGCATCAATTGAGGGATGTCATCCACCGTCATGCCAGTTGTAGGAATCGGCGGCAACGACCGTATCAGCACTTCCCCGCTGTTCCAGCGGTTGAGCTGCATCTGCGTTACATAATTGCTGACACACACCTGCACGATAGGCACGCCGGCCGCAATCGCCATATGAAACGCACCTTTCTTGAACGGCAACAGCCCTTTACCCAGGTTGCGCGTACCCTCCGGGAACACCCAGATCGACGTGTCCTTGTGTTGCAAGGTCTGGGTGGTGGTGAGCATGGCGCGTCGGGCCTTGTGCGCATTACCGCGGTCGATCAGCACATTGCCCGCCAGCCAGAACAACTGGCCGAACAGCGGCACCCATTTCAGACTTTTCTTGGCGATACATACGGTGCGGTGCGGCACTACATTGCCAAGTACGAACAGGTCGTAGTTGGACTGGTGGTTGGCGATCACCACACAGGTGCCGGGCTTGTTGCGCAGCGAGTCGACATCCGTCTTCACCTTCAGGCGCAAGATCCACATGGCTGGCAATGCGTAAAGGCGGGCGCAGAGGCGGCTGTTGTCCGGATTGAATGGCCGGCATACCCCTAAAAGTACGCCCAATACCCCTGCGATCATAAAGTGCAGGCCCATCAACAACATACGTAACAGAAAAAGCATCGAAGCGGCCCATTGGGACAAAAGGTGGCGCAGTGTACGGATGTGCACTGTATTCGGCAATTGCCCCTACAGAGGTGGGAGATAGGCGATGTTTAAGCGCATGTTTCCACATATGCCCACAAAGGCCGACTAGAGCGGCTACGGATATGTCGGATTCATTTGTAAGAAAAAGCCCGACACTAGGTCGGGCTCGGGTAAGACGGATATAGGTGTTAACTCAGATTGTGGCCCTGATCCTGGATGATCGCATCATCCAGGGCTTCCAGCAGTGCGCGGCGCACTTTCAACTTGGTGTGCTTGTGGGCATTCATATTGATCTTCTTCAACTGACGTGCCGCTTCCAGGGCGGCTGCGTGCAATTCCTCCGGTGCCACCACCTTATCGAGGAAGCCCGCTTGCAAGGCGCCTTGCGGGTCAAACATCTCGGCATTGATCACCGACCGATGGAACGCCGACTTGCGCAGACGATCCCGCGCCAACTCGATACCGGCGTGGTGCATGGTCATGCCAATCGCGACCTCATTCAAACCAATGCTGAACGGGCCTTCGACGCCGATACGGTAATCGGCCGACAACAACAGGAACGCGCCCTTGGCTACCGCATGGCCCGGGCAAGCCACAATCACCGGGAACGGGTGCGCCAACAAGCGCCGCGCCAGGGTCGAGCCCGACGTCACCAGGCTGATCGCCTCCTTGGGGCCGGCGGTCATCACCTTCAAATCATAACCACCCGACAAAATCCCCGGCGTGCCCGTGATGATCACCACCGCCCGATCCGTCACGGCCTTATCCAGCGCAGCATTGAATTCACTGACCACCGCCGGAGAAATGGCATTCACCTTGCCGTTGCTCAGGGTCAGGGTCGCGATACCGTCTTCGAAGTGGTAGGCAATCAACTCACTCATGACGCGGTTCCTTGTAGGGTTTGTTATAGAGGTAGATGCGCAGACGTTACTCACCACGCCCGCGCTGGTAAAGCGCCGTGACTGACTACCCAGTCAGGCTTTTCCTGCATCCCCAAGGGTAGACGGCCCGCAGCAGGGCGCAGCAACCGTCCCAGACGCCTGCCGCCGGTGCCCGAGAATGGCACAATCATCACCCCTTGCCGGGCGGGGAATGGCATAACCGTCTAACCGCATGAAAATTCTGAAAAAAACCTTTGCCATCAGAAAGGCTTTCGACTACATTAGCGCGCCTCGACAGACTGAACTGGTTTGCCGAGATACGGTGAAGTGTCCGAGTGGCTTAAGGAGCACGCCTGGAAAGTGTGTATACAAGAAATTGTATCGAGAGTTCGAATCTCTCCTTCACCGCCAAATTCGATGTAAACAAAACCCCTGGTTTCGAGAGAAACCAGGGGTTTTGTGGTTTCTAGGGTTTGAAAAGTCCAGCTTTATCAGATCACGCGCTTGGCATATCCATTCGCCTTCCTATGACGTCCAGCAAATCGCAGCCGTCGCGCAAAGAGATGGAACAAAGCAACGCAAAATCACTGAGTACAACCGCATCACTACTGATCTCACCGCGTAGTGCGAGGTTCTCAAGGACTTGTGTAACGGCACGAACTCGATAGGTCGCAGCGTCGAGGAGTATTTCCAATGGCACGGTGGTATCGACAAAAAGGGCAGGTGTGGCGCTGTCGTTGCTGGTGAGGGCTATGTATTGGTTCATGTGTAACTCCACAAGACAAATATAAAAACAATGAGCTCTTTTCACGCTAAACCGCCAAAAATGGCAGCCGCATGAAAATAACGTCGTCTACGTTCCGTCTTGTTTTCGAGTCGCCAAACCCGGCCGCCGTATGGTCGACCGGGTGACTATAGACATTGCGATTTTGAAACGGGAGCCCCACATTTCTGCTAGAAGGGCTTGTTGTGCTCGGCACAGGCGCCGAGAAGAAAGCCTTGAAAGCTGCCCTGCTTTGGGCAAAAGCTCATATCGCTGATCTTAAGCGGGTATGGGATGAACAAAACCGGAGGGACTGACATATAACCAGCAAGCTTCGTATTTCTGCTGTGCAACCAGTTGCCGGCAAGCATGCCTTAGAGATCGAATGGAGCAACGGTAAGCGACACACTGTTGACCTCACCGATCATATAAATACTTTTCCTGTCCTCACACCACTCTTGGATTTGGCGCTATTCAGCCAAGTGGAAGTTGGTGAGTGGGGCTTTGATGTGACATGGGGTAATAACCTAGAACTGTCCGCTGTCACGTTGCACCGTCTGGCGTTGGAGCAATCTGGTGAGGTCATGCTGACCCAGGATTTCAGAAAGTGGATGCTCAGTAACAATTTATCCCTTTCCGCAGCTGCTGTTGAACTGGGCTTTTCTCGTAGGACTATCACCGCGTACAGCAGTGGTGCTGCGCTTATTCCCAAGCATGTCGGGTTGGCATGTAGGGGGTGGGAGTATGAGCATAAAGGTTACACGGGCCACCACGCTTAAACGGGCCTGTTCTCCATCAGGGCGGCCAATAGAGCCGCCCTGATACATCCGCACCGCGCTCAATGCCTATGCCGATGATGCACATCCGGAAAATGCGCATGGCTGTGCTTCATCACCGCATGCACATGCGCATGGCTATGAGGCTGCGCCGGATCCCACTCAAACCCATGCTCATGCTGATGATGCTCATCATGCACATGCCAATGCCCATGTTCCGTTGCCTCATGCACATGCTCATGGGCATGGCGCTCCGTCAGGTGAAGCCACACGCCCGCGGCCATCAGCGCCGAAGCAATCCAGAACGCCACGGTCACCGACTCGCCAAATACCAGCAGCGCCACTGCGGCACCGAGGAAGGGTGCCGTGGAGAAATAAGCCCCGGTGCGCGCACTGCCCAGCCCGCGTAGCGCCAGCACGAACATCACCAGGCTGATGCCATAGCCGAGGAACCCCACCACCAGGATCGGCGCCAATTGCGCCACCCCCGGAATCTGCGCCCCGAGGTAAAGCGCCAAACTGCAATTCACCAGCCCCGCAATCAAACCTTTGGCACCGGCGATAAAGAGCGCGTCAGACGCCGACACCTTGCGCGTCAGGTTGTTATCTATCCCCCAGCACAAACACGCCAGCGCAATGGCGAGCGGCCCGGTCCAGTCCTGGCTGCCGCCGCCGGCGCCTGTCCATGACAACACCACGCCGCCCAGCACAATGGCGACCATGCCGAGCACGATGCGCCGATCTGCGTTTTCTCTGAATACGACCCAGGCGATCACGGCGGTGAGCACTGATTCGAGGTTGAGCATCAAGGAGGCGGTGGCGCCGGCGGTGCGAATCAGGCCGAACATGAGGGCGACGGGGCCTAGGATGCCGCCGAAGGCGATGGCGCCGAGCAGCCAGGGCCATTGCGATGGGGTCAACCCGGTGGGTTTCCAGCCGCGATCACGGATCAGGCGTACGCCGGCAAGGCCAATGCCGCTGCCCAGGTAAAGCAGGCCGGCCAGCAATATAGGTGAGAGGCCCAGGCCAAGGCTTTTGGCGAGCGGAGTGCTGGCGCCGAACAGGGCGGCGGCCACGAGGGCGTAAATGATGCTGAGGTTCATGGGCCATCCTCGAAGGTCAGGCCCATGATACGTCGCTTGCCGGGGTCAGCGCCCTGGCAGTTTCATACTTTATTGCGCGGTTTTCAGCTTGATCACATCACCGGAAATCTTGGTGGTGTAGCCGTTCAATACCCAGGCCCAGAACCACTTTTCTTGCACTTGGGTGTTGATCAGCGCGTCGCCGCCTTTGGCTTTGATGGCTGCATCCTGAGCGCGTACGAAGCGGTTGTTCTGGCCGATTGGGATGACGCCCAACAGCATGATGCCGGTGGCGCTGGCTTCGCTGTGGCCGAGGACGGTGTATTGGCTGGCGTCGTATTGCTGGGTTTTTATGGCGGTGCCGGTGCAACCTGCCAGGGTGAAACCAAGAACGGCTGCTGCAACTACTTTACTGACGTATTTCACGTGTAACTCCATGGACTAGATCTCGAGATTCAATTCTCGGGGGGCGATACTCTAAGCGCTCAGCTGACAGATTGAAATCAATCGGCCAGGGTTTCATGTTCAGGCTTGCACGTACACCCAGGCTGTCAGGCCCGACGCCAATGCCACCAAAACGCGCTTGTAGTCCGACACTTCATAGGCATCGGCTGCCGCGAGTTCCTGTTCGGTTATCTGAAAGACCATGCCTTCAACGCTGCAGCCCTTTTCCGTGGTGGGCGCGACGATGGGGTGGTGGGTCTTGCCGCTGGTGGCCAATACGGCGGGGTCGGTGATCTCTACCCAGCTTTGGGAGTAGCCCAGCATGGCGTCGTGCTGCCCGACGAGTTCGCGACCGAAGTTGGCCAGTTGTACGGCTTTGTCTTGCAGGGTGCCGTAGGAAAACAGCAGTACGGGAAATTCGGTGGAGTGTTCCATGGCGGATCCTTAAAGGTTCAGGCTAGTAGGTCTACGTAGAAGGCGCCGGATAACCAGCCCATACACCGTGACGTTGATCGCCACCACCACCGCGCCCAGCACCAGTTGAATATTTGGGGTCAACCCGGCGGGGTAGATCAGCGTCAGGATGTAGTGCTCGATAAACCCGGCCCCATAACCGTCCTGCCCGGCCAGGTGGCGAAACAGGTTTTCCCAGCGGGTGAGCGGGCAGGGCAGGTGGAGCACCTCCACCGCGATTCCCCAGGCAACGGCGGGCAAGTGCAGCCACATCACCCGTGGCCACTTCAGGGTGAGCAGGCCGCCGAACAGCACGAACAGGATAAAGGTCAGGTGAAACAGCACGAGGCCGTCGGCGGCTAAACGATAAAGCATGCTTGAGCTCAATTTGAGGTGACGGAGGGCGCAAATTTTACGCGGTGACGTTATAGCTCCAGTTGATTGGCATTGATACCAAACGCCTTGGCAATCTTTTCCCGCGTGGCCCGTCGAGGTTTATTGACCGCTTCTTGCTGGGCGAAGGCAGGCTGTGAAATACCCAGGCGCTTGGCGACTTCTTCCTGGGTCAGGTTCAGATGTTCGCGCCAGGCCCGGATAGGTGTCGCGCCATCTACCAGGCGGCTGACTACCGCGTGGGGGATCAGGTTTGGATCGTTTTGCTGAGCTACATAGTGTTCATAAGGAATTACCACGAAGGCTGGCTTGCCCTCCGTATTGTGGATGATCTGTACGGCAGTAGGTTCGCTCGTCACGTTTTTTAACCTCTTGGATGCTGACCACTTCGATGCCGCCGTCCCAGTCGAAAAGTACCCGGTAATTACCTACCCGCAACCGATAGCTGTGAGGATGGTTAACCAGCACCTTGACGTTGATCGCATCGGGCATTCGCTCAAGAGCGGACACGGCATCGCGGACCTGTTGTTGATGGTACGAATGTAACCGAAGCAATTGTTTGACGGATTTTCGCGTCCAGTGGATTGAATTCATTGGAGGTTAATAAGTCTTTTATAAGGTTTGCAAGGGGTATTTTTCTTTGCGAGTCAACCGTAGATCGCTTTGCCTTGATAAACCCTAGACTGCTGCTGTGGGCGTCGGCAGGCAAAACTGTTGCGTGGTATGAATTGCTGATTGGGGGGCACGACAGTTGCTTGCAGGCAACGAGGGCCGTTATTGTGCTGAATCCTTTTAGTCCTTGCCCCAAGGTTGTGTCGTGATGAGTGCACCGCGTACCGCTGTCCCAATCAAGGCCGTGATTTTCGATATGGACGGGTTGTTGCTGGATACCGAAGGCATCTACACCGAAGTCACGCAGATCATCGCCGAGCGCTATGGCCGTACCTATGACTGGGGTATCAAGCAGCACATCATCGGGCGAGGCGCTCAGGATCTGGCCGATTACGTGGTCAAGGCGCTGGATTTGCCGATCACGCCCGCCGAGTTTCTGGAAATTCGCGAACCGCTGATGAGCGAGCGGTTTCCCAAGGCCCTGGGTATGCCGGGCGCCGAAGCGTTGGTGCGGCATCTGAAGGCGCACAATATCCCGATTGCGGTGGGCACCAGTTCATCGCGTAACTCGTTTGGCCACAAGACCACCTTGCACCGCGAATGGTTTGGCCTGTTCGACACCATCGTCACTGCCGACGACCCGGAAGTCGGTGCGGCCAAGCCGGCGCCGGATATCTTCCTCACGGCTGCGCGCCGTCTGGGTGTGGCGCCTGAGGATTGCCTGGTGTTCGAAGATTCGCCGTTCGGCGTGACGGCCGCGAAGGCTGCGCACATGACCGCTATTGCGGTGCCCGATGAGGCCATGGCTGACAGCAAGTACCAGCATGCTGACCAGATTATTCGCAAGCTCGCCGACTTTGATTTGGCCGCCTACGGCTTGCCCCCCATGGCCTGACCCCGCGCGGTCAAAAATGTGGGAGCTGGCTTGCCTGCGAAAGCGGTAGTGCAGTGACAGATGTGGCACTGACACACCGCCTTCGCGGGCAAGCCCGCTCCCACATTTGGTTTGCGGTTTTGCAAAATCAGGCGCTGAAACCACCATCGATGGTCAGGCTGGCGCCCGTGATATACCCGGCTTCCGGCCCGGCCAGATACGCCACAAAGCTGGCAATCTCCTCCACGTGCCCATACCTGCCCACCGCCATCAACCCGATCAAGCTTTCGGCAAACTCACTGTTCGTCGGGTTCATATCGGTATCCACCGGCCCGGGCTGCACGTTGTTGATGGTGATACCCCGTGGCCCCAGATCCCGCGCCAAACCCTTGGTCAACCCTACCAGCGCAGCCTTGCTCATGGCATAAGGCCCGCCACCGCCAAATGGCATACGCTCGGCGTTGGTGCTGCCGATATTGATCACGCGGCCACCTTCGCCCATGTGCCTGGCGGCTTCCTGGGTGGCGATAAATACGCTGCGCACGTTGATTGCCAGGGTCTGGTCGAAGTCCTCCAGCTTGAAGTCTTCCAGCGGCGCGATGGCCAGCACGCCTGCGTTGTTCACCAGGATATCCAGGCGCCCAAACGCATCGACCGTGGCGTTGACGGCATTGCGAATTGCCGTGGCATCGGCGCTGTCGGCTTGAATCGCCAGGGCTTTGCCGCCTTCGCTGATCACGTCGTGCTGCAACGCCTGGGCCTTGGCGGCCGAACTGACGTAGGTAAAGGCGACAGCAGCACCCTGCGCGGCGAGGCGCTTGACGATGGCGGCGCCGATGCCGCGGGAACCGCCTTGAATCAGGGCGACTTTGCCGGTGAGGTTTTGTGTGGTCATGTCGATCTCCAAGTAGTTGATGGGCTGAGTATCGACCTGCCTCCGGCACGCCGGTAGACCGTGATTGCTATAGTCTGTGTAAACCAAAAGTTTAGAGTGGCCGATATGGAGAGCTTTGGCAGTATCGAATGCTTTGTGCGCAGCGCCGAGGGTGGCAGCTTTGCCGAGGCGGCCCGGCACCTGAGCCTGACGCCCGCAGCCGTGGGCAAAAGTGTCGCCAAACTGGAAGCGCGCCTGGGTGTGCGGCTGTTTCAGCGCAGCACTCGGCGGCTTACGTTGACTGAAGCCGGCAAGTTATTTCTGGAAGAGGTCAGCGCCAGCCTCACCACTGTCCAGAATGCCGTGGCCAACCTGGCCAGCGCCGAAGGGCGACCGGTGGGCACGCTCAAGGTCAGCATGGGCACGCTGGTCGGCTGTTTGTATATCGTGCCGCTGCTGGGGGAGTTTCTGAAACGCTACCCCGATATCAGCCCGGATTGGCATTTCGACAATCGCCAGGTCGATCTGATTGGTCAGGGCTTTGACGCGGCCCTTGGCGGCGGCTTTGAGTTGCCCCAAGGCGTCGTGGCACGCAAGCTGACGCCCGCTCACCGCGTGCTGGTGGCATCGCCTGACTATTTGGCGGCACGCCCAGCGGTGTTGCAGCCAGAAGACCTGGAGCACTGCGACGGCATCCTGATTCGCTCACCGCAAACCGGGCGAGTGCGCTCCTGGCAACTGACTCATCGCAATGGCGAGCACGGCCCGCTGAGTCTCAAACCGCGCATGACCATGAGCGACTCGCAGGCCGCCTGCATCTGCGCCGAACAGGGCTTGGGCGTTGCGCTGGTGAGCATGCCGTTTGCCGTACCCTGGCTGGCGAGCGGCAAGTTGCTGCGGGTATTGCCGGACTGGTATGTGAACGACGGCAATATTTGCATCTACTACGCCGAACATAAACTGCTGCCAGGCAAGACTCGGGCGTTTGTGGATTTCATCATCGAGCAGTTTGCCGAGCAGCAGTTAGGCCAAAGATTCAGTGCCATCTAACACCTTGTAGTGATCAAAATGTGGGAGGGGGCTTGCTCCCGATTGTGGTGGGTCAGCTATAGATAAGCTGGCTGATACACCGCTATCGGGAGCAAGCCCCCTCCCACATTTGATCTCAGTGGCCGAACTTGCCGGGCCAACCAATGACTTTTTTGGGTCTTGGCGCCGCATACGTTCTGATTTTGGATGTCGACAACCCCAACCGTACCAACGATTCGGCAATCATCACCGCCGCTGTCACCCCGTCTACCACCGGCACCCCGGTGCGCTGTCGAATCTGCTCATCTAACCCGGCCATGCCGCCGCAGCCCAGGCAAATCACCTCGGCCTTGTCGTCACGAATCGCCAGTTCCGCTTGGCGCACAATGGCCTCCATAGCGGTCAGCGGGTCTGCTTCCAGCTCCAGCACTGCCATGCCGCTGGCGCGCACCGAAGCGCAACGCTGGTAGAGGCCGGCGAGTTTCAGCCGGTCTTCAATCAGCGGCACAGTGCGGTCCAGGGTCGTCACCACCGAGTAGGCGTGCCCCAGGAACATCGCGGTGCTGGCCGCCGCCTCGGTGATATCCACCACCGGCACATTGAGCAGCTCCTGCAGGCCTTCACGGCCATGTTCGCCATAGCCGGCCTGGATCACCGCATCAAAGGGCTGGTCGTAGGCCATTACCCGATCCATCACGGCGATGGCTGCCAGATAGCTTTCAAAATTGCCTTCCACCGATTCTGCGCCGAAGTACGGGGTGAGCCCGACAATCTCGGTGCCCGGTGAAGCCACGGCCCGTGCTTGCTGGGCAATGGTGTCGGTGATGGATTCGGTGGTGTTGACGTTGACCACGAGGATACGCATGGAGAGTCCTTGTTTAATGACTGACGTTATCGACGGCAATGCTTTCGCCGCTGACATCGGCGTAGTGCGGCTGACGCTTGGCGATCAGCAGGTACAGCAACCCTGCGATGCCGGCGCCGAACAGCCAGGAAAACGGTGAAACGCTGGCAAACCCCGGCAACAGCGCCAGCAGGATGGCGATCACCGCCGCAGGAATAAACGCCGCCACGGCGCGCATATTCACCCCCCGGCTGTAGTAATAAACGCCATTGGGGTCTTCGCTATACAGCTGCGGCACGTCCACCCGGCTTTTACGGATCAGCCAGTAATCGACCATGATCACCCCGTACAACGGCCCCAGCAGCGCGCCCAGGCCAGAAAGGAAGTACACAATCACCAGCGGGCTGTTGTAGAGATTCCACGGCAGTATCAGTACCGCCACGAAGGCGCTGATCAACCCGGCGCGGCGAAAGTTCAGGTACTTGGGCGCCAGGTTGCTCAGCACAAAGGCCGGGGCGACGAAGTTGGCCATGATGTTCACCGCCACGGTGACGATCAGAAAGGCCAGGCAACCGAGCACCAGGAAGAAGGTATTGGGGATTGCCGCGATGATTTCGGTCGGGCTCTCGATCACCCGGCCATTGAGCTGGAACTGGCCGCCGCACAGCAGCACGGTAATGGCGGCGAACACCAGGATATTCACCGGCAGGCCCCAGAAATTGCCGACCTGGATGGTCTTGCGGCAGGGCGAAGAGCGGGCGAAGTCGCAAAAGTTGAGGATCAAGGTGCCGTAGATCGCCAGCCACAGCGCGCCACCGGCAAAGATATTGCGCCACATCTCGCCGCCGCTCAGCGGTTCACGGATCGACCAGGCGATATGCCCGCCCGCCTGGAAGTACATCCAGCCGGCCAACGCAGCCACCGTAAGCAAAATCACCGGCCCGGCGAAGCCTTCATAGCGGCGTACCATTTCCATGCCATAGGCGAGGATCACCAACTGCACCAGCCAGATCGCGACAAAACACGCCCAGCCCAGGCTCGACAGGCCCAGGATCGAGTTGTGGTCATAGTCGGCAAAGCCCGGATGAATCGCCGTCAGCAATACACGGAAAACCACCGACGCCAGGTACGTCTGGATACCAAACCAGGCAATCGCAATCACCGCCCGGATCAATGCTGGAATCTGCGCCCCGTGGATACCGAAACTGATGCGGCTGATCACGGGAAACGGCACACCGGTCTTCTGTCCCATGTACCCCGACAAGTTCATGAAGAAGTACACCAGCGCCGCGCCGATCCCCAGGGACAGCAATATTTGCCAGCCGCCCAAGCCCAATGCATATAAGCCGATGGCAAACGAATAGTTGGCGATGTTGTGCACGTCATTGGTCCACAGCGCAAAGATGCTATAGCGCCCCCAGCGTCGGCCCTCGATTTTGGTGGGGGCCAGGTCCTTGTTGTGCAGGCGCGGGCTGAGGACCAGGGGGCCGGGGCTTGCAGCCTCGGGGTGGAGGGTGGAGGAGGGCAGATCCAGCGCGATATTGCTCGAAAGACTTGTACGCATTCCGGCAGGCTCCAGCGCATCGGCAGCAAAGCGGCGGATGGCAAAGTGTATGTAGGTTTTGTATTGATTGTATACAAAGCGTACTTTTCACTAAGCCACATGCGTGCCAGTTTTCGTTATATGAAAAACGGGGATAATTTCTTTTTTATAGTATTTTTAAATAAACTACTGAATTGAAAGCAATATAAATTGACCGTTTGAACAGGTATTTATTTTTGATTGGGAGTAGCGTGATTCGGGGGTGTGGGGACTAGCAGAGATGAATGTTACGTTTTGGTGCGCTCGAATATGAGTTGCACACAAAAATGGCACCGATGGTTACAAGGTTGTGTACATTTTATGCTGCGCACAAAAAAAATGTGGGAGAAGGCTTGCTCCCGATAGCGGTATATCAGTCAGAAAATCTGCAACTGACCCACCGCTACCGGGAGCAAGCCCCCTCCCACATTTTTACCTCACCAGTTTGCCAGGCCTCAGGCCTTGCTGATGATATTCCCCGCATGCAGCCCGCATTCCTTCTGCGTGGCTTCTTCCCACCACCAGCGACCTTCGCGCTCATGCTGGTTCGGCAATACCGGGCGGGTGCAGGGCTCGCAGCCGATGCTGATAAAGCCGCGCTCATGCAGGCTGTTGTAAGGCAACTCCAACATGCGGATGTAACCCCACACCTCTTCGCTGGTCATCTGCGCCAGCGGGTTGAACTTGTACAGGGTACGTTCGGGGGTGGAGAAAGCCGTGTCGATTTCCAGCGCAGCCACCTGGCTGCGGGTGCCGGGGCTCTGGTCGCGGCGCTGGCCGGTGGCCCAGGCACTTACACTTGCGAGCTTGCGGCGCAGCGGTTCGATCTTGCGGATGCCGCAGCATTCGCCATGGCCGTCCTTATAGAAGCTGAACAGGCCCTTTTCCTTGACGAAGGGTTCCAGCTTGCTCTGGTCCGGCGAGATCAGTTCGATGTCGATCTTGTAGAACTCGCGCACCTGCTCGATAAACCGGTAGGTTTCCGGGTGCAGACGGCCAGTGTCGAGGCTGAATACCTTGACGTTCTTGTTCAGCTTCCAGGCCATGTCCACCAGCACCACATCCTCGGCACCGCTGAAGGAAATCCACAGGTCATCGCCGAACTGGCTGAACGCCAGCTTGAGAATATCCTGTGCAGACTTGTTGGCATAAGTCGCGGCGAGTTCAGCGACGTCGAAGGCTTGGTTCATCAGGACGGTTCCTACAGGTCAGTGGCGCTGAGCGCTCTATAGGCGGCGATGGTATCAAAATCTGCCGTGCGTTGCGGCGGCGTGCTTGAGTCGCTAGAGTTCGGCAGTCCTTTTGCCCGCTCAACTAATAAATCCAATGGAGTGTCTTGTGGAAATTGCCTGTCTTGACCTGGAAGGGGTGCTGGTTCCGGAAATCTGGATCGCCTTCGCCGAAAAAACCGGTATTGAATCCCTGCGCGCCACCACACGCGACATTCCCGACTATGACGTGCTGATGCAGCAGCGCCTGCGCATCCTCGACGAGCACGGGCTCAAACTGGCCGATATCCAGGCGGTGATTGCTACGCTCAAACCGTTGGACGGGGCCGTCGAGTTCGTCAACTGGCTGCGCGAACGCTTCCAGGTGGTGATCCTGTCCGACACCTTCTACGAATTCTCCCAACCGCTGATGCGCCAGCTGGGTTTCCCGACCTTGCTGTGCCACCGCTTGATCACTGATGAAAATGATCGGGTGGTAAGCTACCAGTTGCGCCAGAAAGACCCCAAGCGCCAGTCGGTATTGGCGTTCAAAAGCCTCTACTACCGCGTGATCGCTGCCGGTGATTCGTACAACGACACCACCATGCTGGGGGAAGCGGACCGTGGGATTCTGTTCCATGCGCCGGAGAATGTGATTCGCGAATTCCCGCAGTTCCCGGCGGTGCATACGTTTGAAGACTTGAAGAAAGAGTTTATCAAGGCGTCGAATCGGCAGTTGAGCCTGTAAGTTATGCGACGCGACTGATTGCCCCATCGCAGGCAAGCCAGCTCCCACCTTTGATCGCGGCGCGGTCGAAGGTGGGAGGGGGCTTGCCCCCGATAGGGCCGGTACAGGCCCTACAAACTTTCCAAAGTCTGTAACAACACCAGCACCTTCGTCAGCGACTCCTGATACTCAGCCTGCCACTGCGAATCCGCCACAATCCCACCGCCACCCCAGCAACACACCTGCCCGTCCTTGACCAGCAAACTGCGGATGGCAATGGAGCTGTCCATCTCGCCGCGCACGTCCAGGTAGACCAGCGAGCCGCAGTAAAGCCCGCGGCGGGTTGGCTCAAGTTCGTCGATGATCTGCATCGCGCGTATCTTCGGCGCGCCGGTGATGGAGCCGCCGGGGAAGCTGCCGGCGATCAGGTCGAGGGCGTCTTTGTCGTCGGCCAGTACACCGGTGACACTGCTCACCAGGTGGTGCACGTTGGGGTAGCTTTCCAGGCTGAACAGCTCTGGCACTTTCACTGAGCCGATGCGGCAATTGCGACCGAGATCGTTGCGCAGCAGGTCGACGATCATCAGGTTTTCTGCGCGGTCCTTGGGGCTGGCGAGCAACTCGGCGGCGTTGGCGGCATCTTCTGCAGGTGTTACGCCGCGAGGGCGGGTGCCCTTGATCGGGCGGGTCTCGACCTGGCGTTCGCTGATGCGCACAAAGCGTTCCGGTGACAGGCTCAGTACCGCACCGTCATCGGGCAAGCTCTGGAACCCGGAAAACGGCGTGGGGCAGGCTTCGCGCAGGGCGCAATAGGCTGCCCAGGGATCCCCCATGCAGGGTGCGCGAAAGCGCTGGGCAAAGTTGACCTGATAGCAGTCGCCGGCCTGGATGTAATCCTGGATACGCGCGATGGCTTGGCGGTAGGCCTCTGCGGTGAGGTCTGGTGCCATCGGGCCCTGGAGTTTGAACGTCGCAGAGGTGTCGACAGTCCCGTGGCTGAACAGCGCGATCAACCGTTGTCGTTCGCTATCGGCCAGCGTGGGATGAAACACCAGTTGGCTGCTCCGGGCCTGGTGGTCGCTGATCAGCGCCCAGGCGTACAGCCCGAAGCGCGCGTCCGGCAGGTGCAGGTCATCCAACGCCAGGTGCGGCATGGCCTCAAGGTGCCGGCCGAAGTCGTAGCTCAGGTAGCCTATCAAGCCTCCGGCGAACGGCAACTGTAAATCCGCGGGGATTGCGGCTTCACCCAATCGCGTGAGGTTTTCCCGTAAGCGTTGCAGGAAATCACTGCCGCTTTCGTCCGGCCCTACCGTCAATGTCGCTTCGGGCCAGGCACTGAGCAGGTCATACCGGCCGCGCTCAGCCGTCGGCCGGCCGCTGTCGAGCAGTACCGCGCCTGGAGCATGGCGAATCGCCGCAAAATACTCGGCGGGGTTGGCCCGGTAGGGCAATGGGTGTACGGAGCAGGTCAACATGCGGGGTTGGATCAGCCAATGGCGCGGGGGAGGGGGATTGTAGTCCCCTGTAGGATTTGCTCCTAGAGGGGATGTCGGGGATAGACAGTTTGAAGACCGGATCAGCCTTCCACGGGCGGTATATGCCCAAACATCTCCTGCACGAACTTCACCCGCTCTTGCGGGGTTTCCGTCACGCCGGCAGCTTTGAGTTCCTCCAGTCGCGCCTCCACCGCATGGGTGCGCAAGGTCAGCCCGCAGTCATTGGCGATCTGGATATTCAGCCCCGGCCGTGCATTCAATTCAAGGATCAGCGGGCCTTTTTCCTGGTCCAGTACCATGTCCACGCCGATATAGCCCAGTCCGCACAGCTCATAGCAGCCAGCCGCAAGCTGCATGAAACCGTCCCAGTTGGGCAGTTGCACACCATCGACCGCATTGGTGGTGTCAGGGTGCTTGGTGATGATGTTGTTCAGCCAGGTACCGCGCAGGGTCAGGCCGGTGGCAAGGTCGACGCCCACGCCAATCGCGCCCTGGTGCAGGTTGGCCTTGCCGCCGGACTGGCGGGTCGGCAAGCGCAGCATGGCCATCACCGGGTAGCCCATCAGCACGATGATGCGAATATCCGGCACGCCTTCGTAGCTGATGCTCTTGAAGATCTGATCGGGCACCACGCGGTACTCGATCAGCGCCCGGTCGCGGTGGCCACCCAGTGAGTACAGGCCAGTGAGGATGCTGGAAATCTGGTGCTCGATCTCTTCATGGCTGATGATCTTGCCGGACACCGTGCGATAGCGTCCTTCAAACCGGTCGGCCACTACCAGGATGCCATCACCGCCCGCACCCTGGGCCGGCTTGATCACGAAGTCGCTGCGCCCACCGATGATCTCGTCGAGCTTGTCGATTTCCTTCTCGGTGGAGATCACCCCGTACATTTCCGGCACATGAATGCCGGCCGCCAGCGCCCGCTCCTTGGTGATGATCTTGTCATCCACAATCGGGTACAGGCTGCGCTTGTTGTACTTGAGCACGTAGTCGGCGTTACGCCGATTGATGCCCATGATCCCGCGCGCTTCCAGGGCCTTCCAGGTTTTCCAGAAGCCAAACATCAGGAGTCAGCCTTCAGGAATGCCTTGAAACGCACCAGCTCGGTGAGGCGATAGCCGCGATAACGACCCATGGCCAGCATGAAGCCCACCAGAATCAGCAGGATCGCCGGGAAGGTGAACACGAAGTAAACCAACTCCGGCACGCTCATGATGAGGTGGGCCAACGAGGCGGCGAACAGGGTGCCAATCGCCACTTTCAGTGCATGGTTGGCGCCGCGTTCTTCCCAGGTAATCGACAGTCGCTCGATGGTCATCGTCAGGATCACCATCGGGAACAGCGCCACCGACAAGCCACGCTCCAGCCCCAGCTTATGGCTGAACAGGCTGATGGCGGCGATCAGCACCACCACGAAGGTCAGCACCACCGACAGCCTCGGCAGCATCTGCAGTTTCAAATGTTCCAGATACGACCTGAGTGACAGCCCCAGTGCCGTGATGATCGTGAACAGCACAATGCCGAAGCCCAGTTGCGTCTCGCGGAACGCCAGGGCGATCAGCACCGGCGTGAAGGTGCCCAGGGTCTGCAGGCCGATCAGGTTGCGCAGGATCAGAATCACCAGCACGCCAATCGGGATCATCACCATGATCATGAAGGTCTGCTGGGTTTGCAGCGGCAGGCCGTACAGCGAGTATTCGAGGAAGTTGGCGTCGGTGTTTTCGTCGGTCAGCTTGGCCAGGCGAATCGCGTTCATTTCGCTGTTGTTGAGGCTGAAGGTCACCATGGCCTTCTTGCCGCCATCGACCGTGATCAGGTTTTCATCGCCGGTCCACCACAGCAGGCGGTCGGCGGGCAGGCCCTGTTCACCGGTCTCCGGGTTGAAGTACAGCCAGTCGTTGCCGTTGAAGCTGCGCAGCCACAGTTCCGGGGTTTGCGGCTGGTCGGCCACCAGGCGGATGGTGTGGACTTTCTCCACCGGCACATGGGCAATGGACAGCAGCAGCTCGACGATCCTGGCCTTGTGCGGCGTCGACGGGTCGCCGGCCAGCAGCAGCTTCACATTGTCGTCGTTGAGGTTGTTGGTGCGCTTGATGGCTTCGCTGATAAAGGTCTCGACGTCGGCCGAGTGCTGGCGGATCGGCGCCAGCAAGGCTTCGGCGGCGATTTTTTCCGGGCCTTCCACAGCGATGCTGTCGCGGAAGGTCGGGCCTTTGATCTTGACCTTTTCGCCGCTGTAACGCTTGGTCAGCACCAGGCGGTAATACAGGGTCTGGTTGCCCTTGGCCCGGCGCGCTGACCAGGTGACCTTGCGGTTGCCGTCGATGCGGTTGACGCTGACTCCGTAGTTGTTGGAGATAAAGCTTTCATTAAGGCTGACGAAGTCGCGGCTCAGTGGCGGCACGAACATCTGGATCTTGACCGGGTCCTTGGGGTTGGCGACGAACTCGACCTTGGCGTCGATGTTCCACAAGTCGTCGGTGGCATCCTCGGTCACGGGGATCCCCAGCACGAAAATCTGATAGGCGGTGACCGAAATGCCGAGCACCACCAGCAAGGTGATCAGGATTTTCAGGTGCAGGGTCAGAGAGCGCATTCGGTTTACTCGGCGGTATGAGCGTCGGCGACGCAGGCGGGTTTGCCTGCTGCATATTTAAGACTGGGGTCGACCAGCGCATCAAAGCGTTTCAGCGCTTCGGAGCCGATCAGCAGCGGGTATTGGAAACTGCTGCGGTCAGTCAAGTTCACTTCGATGCTGCGTAAAGCAGTGCCCATGCAGATATCCAGGGCAACCACCGGACGGGCGGTGTAGTTCTTGTCCTCATCGGGGTCGTAGTCGCCGGCGCGGCGCTTGATCTTGCTGACGCGGGCCAGGGGCAGTTCGATGGGGTGGGAGTGGGCGGTGTCGATGGCCAGGTAGAAGCGTACCCAGGTTTCGCCGTTGCGCTTGAAGCGCTTGATATCGCGGGCGCTCAACGAGGCGGTCTTGGCGCCGGTGTCGAGCTTGGCCGCGACTTCCAGGTCGATACCGTCCAGCTTGGCGTATTCATTGAGGCCATACACCGTTTTCTCGGCGGTGAAGCCAAGGCTGGGTAGCAACAGTAGGCAAACAAACAGGGGGAAGGGCTTGAGTCTCATAAATCCTGAGGCGGTGCCGTGCGATGTTTAATTCAAGGCGACTGGCATTGCTGCGCAAACTCCCTCGTGCGCCGTTTCATCCAGGGATGTCAGGCAAATACGCCGGGCATTCTAACATGATGCTTTTTTGGCGCCAGCGCTGGCAGGCGGCCATGCCTTGGATTGGTTAATCAGGCGTATTAGACGATTGTCGACAATGTGTATTTATTCTTTGACTGTTAAGGGGTAATTGGCTAGTTTTTGCGGCATTGCTTTTGAAGGTGTCGACAATATGCTGGGTCAGGCGGAAATTCCGATAGCGGCGTCAGACGATTCCCAAACCATGTCCGAGAACGTTTTTCGGCGTATCCAGGCCGCCATCGTCAAAGGTGAAATCGCCCCCGGCAGCAAGATTTCCGAGCCGGAACTGGCGCGTACCTACGGCATCAGCCGCGGCCCGCTGCGCGAGGCGATCCACCGCCTGGAAGGCCAGCGCCTGCTGGTGCGCGTGCCCCACGTCGGCGCACGGGTTGTGTCCTTGAGCCACGCCGAGCTGATCGAACTCTATGAGATCCGCGAGTCCCTGGAAGGCATGGCCTGCCGCCTCGCTGCCGAGCGCATGACCGACGCAGAAATCGAAGAGCTGCGCCAGGTATTGCACACCCATGAGCGCGATGCCGCGTTCCAGGCCGGTGTTGGCTACTACCAGCAGGAAGGCGACTTCGACTTTCATTACCGGATCATCCAGGGCGCCGGTAACCGCACCCTGACCCAAATGCTCTGCGGCGAGCTGTACCAACTGGTGCGCATGTACCGCATCCAGTTTTCCGCCACTCCCAATCGTCCACGCCAGGCCTTTGCCGAACACCACCGCATTCTCGACGCGATTGCCGATCGCGATGGTGAATTGGCCGAACTGTTGATGCGCCGGCATATCGGCGCCTCTAAACGCAACATCGCCCGTCACTTCCCGGACGGTGCTCCTTCATCACGAGGTGAGTCATGAGTTCCCATAACAACAGCACTCCCGGCCAGCGTTTCCGTGACGCAGTCGCCAGCGAACAGCCTTTGCAAGTTGTTGGTGCAATCAATGCCAACCACGCGTTGCTGGCCAAGCGCGCCGGCTTCAAGGCTATTTACCTGTCGGGTGGCGGTGTCGCCGCCGGCTCGCTCGGCGTGCCGGACCTGGGTATTACCGGGTTGGATGATGTACTCACCGACGTGCGCCGCATTACCGACGTCTGCGACCTGCCGCTGCTGGTGGACGTGGACACCGGTTTTGGCTCCTCGGCGTTCAATGTGGCGCGCACCGTCAAGTCGATGATCAAGTTCGGCGCCGCCGCCATCCATATCGAAGACCAGGTCGGCGCCAAGCGCTGCGGGCATCGCCCCAATAAAGAGATCGTGTCGCAGCAGGAAATGGTCGACCGCATCAAGGCTGCCGTGGATGCGCGTACCGATGACAGCTTCGTGATCATGGCGCGCACCGACGCCCTGGCGGTCGAGGGCCTGGAGTCTGCCCTTGAACGTGCCGCCGCGTGTATCGAAGCCGGTGCCGACATGGTCTTCCCGGAAGCCATCACCGAGCTCGAGATGTACAAGCTGTTCGCTTCCCGCGTAAAGGCGCCGATCCTGGCTAACATTACCGAGTTCGGCGCGACGCCGCTGTACACCACCGAACAGTTGAAATCTGCGGATGTTTCCATTGTGCTGTACCCGCTCTCGGCCTTCCGTGCCATGAACAAGGCCGCCGAGAACGTCTACACCGCGATCCGTCGCGACGGCACCCAACAGAACGTGATCGACACCATGCAAACGCGCATGGAGCTCTACGATCGCATCGACTACCACACCTTCGAGCAGAAGCTCGACGCGCTGTTTGCCGCGAAAAAATAATGCGGTGCGCCTCCCTAATAAATTCAAGATTGGAGAACGAACATGGCTGAAGCAAAAGTATTGAGTGGCGCCGGCCTGCGTGGCCAGGTTGCCGGGCAGACCGCACTGTCGACCGTGGGCCAGGCCGGGGCTGGCTTGACCTATCGTGGCTACGATGTGCGTGAACTGGCCGCCGATGCGCAGTTTGAAGAAGTCGCCTACCTGTTGCTGTACGGCGAGTTGCCGACCAAGACCGAACTGGCCGCCTACAGCGCCAAGCTGAGCAAACTGCGTGACTTGCCCCAGGCATTGAAAGAAGTGCTCGAACGCATCCCCGCCGACGCCCACCCGATGGACGTGATGCGCACCGGTTGCTCGTTTTTGGGCAATATCGAGCCGGAAAAAGATTTCAGCGTACAGCGCGATGTCACTGACCGCCTGCTTGCCGCATTCCCGGCGATCATGTGCTACTGGTACCGCTTCAGCCACGACGGCAAGCGCATCGACTGCGTGACCGACGAGCCGAGTATCGGCGGCCACTTCCTGCACCTGCTGCACGGCAAGAAACCCAGCGAGCTGCACGTCAAAGTCATGAATGTGTCGCTGATTCTCTACGCCGAGCACGAATTCAACGCCTCGACCTTCACTGCCCGGGTGTGCGCCTCGACCCTGTCTGACCTGTATTCCTGCGTCACTGCCGCCATCGGTTCCCTGCGCGGCCCGCTGCACGGCGGGGCCAACGAAGCGGCGATGGAAATGATCGAGCGCTTTTCCTCGGCCGAAGAAGCGGTCGAAGGCACGCTTGGCATGTTGGCGCGCAAGGACAAGATCATGGGCTTCGGCCACGCGATCTATAAAGACAGCGACCCGCGTAATGAAGTGATCAAGGGCTGGTCGAAAAAACTCGCTGATGAAGTGGGCGACACGGTGTTGTTCCCGGTGTCTGAAGCCATCGACAAGACCATGTGGGAACAGAAGAAGTTGTTCCCCAACGCCGACTTCTACCATGCCTCGGCTTACCACTTCATGGGCATCCCGACCAAGCTGTTCACACCGATCTTCGTGTGCTCGCGCCTGACTGGCTGGGCCGCGCACGTGTTCGAACAGCGCGCCAACAACCGCATCATCCGTCCAAGCGCCGAGTACATCGGCGTTGAGCAGCGCAAGTTCGTGCCAATCGAACGTCGCTGAATGGGATGGGCTGTGTTCGCTGGCTAATGTGCTTTTTTGTGGGAGCTGGCTTGCCTGCGATTGCATCACTGCGGTGTGACAGGTACACCAAGGTGATGCCATCGCAGGCAAGCCAGCTCCCACAGGAAACAAAGCCAGTGTCGACAGTTCACCTTTCGAACTTACCGTGACCGAGTCCTGACGATGAACACTGAATTTCGCAAACCGCTCCCCGGCAGCCGCCTGGATTTCTTCGACGCCCGTGCGGCTGTCGAAGCAATCACCCCCGGCGCCTACGCCACCTTGCCTTACACCTCGCGCGTGCTTGCCGAAAACCTGGTACGCCGTTGCGACCCGGCCACCCTCAATGCGTCTCTGGGTCAGTTGATCGACCGCAAGCGCGATCTCGACTTCCCGTGGTTCCCGGCCCGCGTGGTATGCCATGACATCCTCGGCCAGACTGCGCTGGTGGACCTCGCCGGCCTGCGCGATGCCATCGCCCTGCAAGGCGGCGACCCGGCGCAGGTCAACCCGGTGGTGCCGACCCAACTGATCGTCGACCACTCCCTGGCTGTCGAGGCTGGCGGTTTTGACCCACAGGCGTTCGAGAAAAACCGCGCCATTGAAGACCGTCGCAATGAAGACCGCTTCCACTTTATCGAGTGGACCAAAAAAGCCTTCAAGAACGTCGATGTCATCCCGCCGGGCAACGGCATCATGCACCAGATCAACCTGGAGAAAATGTCGCCGGTGATTCAGGTCCGTGACGGCGTAGCCTTCCCGGATACCTGCGTCGGTACTGACAGTCATACTCCCCACGTCGATGCCCTGGGCGTGATCGCCATTGGCGTCGGCGGCCTGGAGGCCGAGAGCGTGATGCTCGGCCGTGCGTCGTGGATGCGCCTGCCGGAAAGCGTCGGCGTGGAACTGACCGGCAAGCTGCAACCGGGCATCACCGCCACCGATATGGTGCTGGCACTCACCGAGTTCCTGCGCCAGCAGAAAGTGGTCGGCGCCTGGCTGGAGTTCTTCGGCGAAGGGGCTAGTGCACTGACCCTGGGTGACCGTGCGACCATCTCCAACATGGCTCCTGAATACGGCGCCACCGCAGCGATGTTCTATATCGATCAGCAGACCATCGCCTACCTCAAACTCACTGGCCGAGAAGACGAACAAGTCGCCCTGGTCGAACAGTACGCGCGCCACACCGGTCTGTGGGCCGACGACCTCAAGGGGGCTCAGTACGAGCGTGGCCTGACCTTCGACCTGTCCAGCGTCGTGCGCAACATGGCCGGGCCCAGCAACCCACACGCCCGTGTTGCCACCCGCGACCTGGCGTCCAAAGGCATCAGCGGCCAATGGGACGAAGTGCCAGGGCAAATGCCCGACGGGGCGGTGATCATTGCGGCCATCACCAGTTGCACCAACACCAGTAACCCGCGCAACGTCATCGCGGCGGGGCTTCTGGCACGTAACGCCAACAAGCTCGGCTTGGCCCGCAAGCCGTGGGTCAAGTCGTCGCTGGCGCCGGGCTCGAAAACCGTGGCCATGTACCTGGAAGAGGCCGGCCTGGGCCATGAGCTGGAAAAGCTCGGTTTCGGCGTGGTGGCCTTTGCTTGCACCACCTGCAACGGTATGTCCGGCGCGCTCGACCCGGTGATCCAGCAGGAAATCATCGACCGCGACCTGTACGCCACCGCCGTGTTGTCGGGCAACCGCAACTTCGACGGGCGCATTCACCCTTACGCCAAGCAAGCCTTCCTGGCTTCGCCGCCGCTGGTGGTGGCCTATGCGATTGCCGGCACCATCCGTTTCGATATCGAGAAGGACGTGCTCGGCCTGGATGCCGACGGCAAGGAAATTCGCCTGCAGGATATCTGGCCGAGCGACGAAGAGATCGACGCGGTGGTCAAAGCATCGGTCAAGCCCGAGCAGTTCCGTGCGGTGTACATCCCCATGTTCGCGATTCACGAAGACACCGGCCCCAAAGTCACCCCGCTGTATGACTGGCGCCCGCAGAGCACCTACATCCGTCGCCCGCCGTACTGGGAAGGCGCGCTGGCCGGCGCGCGGCCGCTCAAGGGTATGCGCCCGCTGGCGGTGCTGCCGGACAACATCACCACCGACCACCTGTCGCCGTCCAACGCGATCATGCCGGGCAGTGCCGCCGGGGAATACCTGGCGAAGATGGGCTTGCCGGAAGTCGACTTCAACTCCTACGCGACCCATCGCGGTGACCATCTGACGGCGCAGCGCGCCACCTTCGCCAACCCGAAACTGTTCAACGAAATGGTGCAGGAAAACGGCAAGGTCAAGCAGGGCTCGCTGGCGCGAATCGAGCCGGAAGGCAAGGTCACGCGGATGTGGGAAGCGATTGAAACCTACATGGAGCGCAAGCAACCGCTGATCATCATCGCCGGTGCCGACTACGGCCAGGGCTCGTCCCGCGACTGGGCCGCCAAGGGCGTGCGCCTGGCCGGTGTGGAAGCGATTGCCGCCGAAGGCTTCGAGCGCATTCACCGCACCAACCTGGTGGGCATGGGCGTGTTGCCGCTGGAATTCCTGCCGGGCACCGACCGCCACACCCTCAAGATCGACGGCAGTGAAACCTATGACGTGATCGGCGAGCGCACCCCGCGCGCGCAACTGACCCTGGTGATCAACCGCAGGAATGGTGAACGTGTCGAGGTGCCGGTGACTTGCCGCCTGGATACCGCCGAAGAAGTGTCGATCTACGAGGCGGGCGGCGTGTTGCAACGTTTTGCCCAGGATTTCCTGGAATCGGCGGCCACCGCCTGAAGAGGACTACCATGGCACACGTAGCGCAAATCAAGATCCCCGCCACCTACATGCGTGGCGGCACCAGCAAGGGCGTGTTCTTCAGCCTCAAGGACCTGCCCGAAGTCGCGCAGGTGCCGGGGGCGGCCCGCGATGCCTTGTTGCTGCGGGTCATCGGCAGCCCCGACCCTTACGACAAGCAGATCGACGGCATGGGCGGTGCCACTTCAAGTACGAGCAAAACCGTGATCCTGGCCAAAAGCACCCGCGCCGATCACGACGTGGACTATCTGTTCGGCCAGGTCTCCATCGACAAGCCGTTTGTCGATTGGAGTGGCAACTGCGGCAACCTGTCGGCCGCAGTGGGCTCGTTCGCCATCAGCGCGGGCCTGGTTGACCCGGCCCGCGTGCCCGAGAACGGGGTGGCGGTGGTGCGGATATGGCAGGCCAATATTGGCAAGAGCATCATCGCCCATGTGCCGATCACCAACGGCGCGGTGCAGGAAACCGGCGACTTCGAACTGGACGGTGTGACCTTCCCGGCCGCCGAAGTCCAGCTGGAATTCATCGACCCGGCGGCGGAAGAAGAGGGCGGCGGTGGTTCGATGTTCCCCACCGGCAACCTCATCGACGACCTGGAAGTACCGGGCGTGGGCACCTTCAAGGCCACGTTGATCAACGCCGGTATTCCGACCATTTTCATTAACGCTCAAGACCTCGGCTACACCGGTACCGAACTGCAGGGCGCGATCAACAGCGACCCCAAGGCCCTGGCCATGTTCGAGACGGTACGGGCTTATGGCGCGTTGCGCATGGGCCTGATCAAGCACCTGGACGAGGCCGCTCAGCGCCAGCACACACCCAAGGTTGCGTTCGTGGCCAGGCCTGCGGACTACGTGGCCTCAAGCGGCAAGGTAATCAAGGCCGGCGATGTGGATCTGTTGGTGCGTGCTTTGTCCATGGGCAAACTGCACCACGCCATGATGGGTACGGCGGCGGTAGCGATCGGCACGGCGGCGGCGATCTCCGGCACCCTGGTCAACCTGGCGGCGGGCGGCGTGGAGCGCAATGCCGTGCGCTTCGGGCATCCGTCCGGCACCTTGCGCGTCGGTGCCGAAGCCACCCAGGTGAACAGCGAATGGGTGGTGAAGAAAGCCATCATGAGCCGCAGTGCGCGGGTGTTGATGGAAGGTTTCGTGCGCGTCCCCGGTGACGCTTTTTAGCTTTATGTGGGAGGGGGCTTGCTCCCGATAGCAGGGTGTCAGTCGCCCCATTCATTAACTGACCCACCGTCATCGGGAGCAAGCCCCCTCCCACAGGGATACAAGCAGGCAATCAGACCTGCGCAACGATTAACCCTGACCCTGAGGATGGAACAACCCAACTTTTAGGAGAACTGCCATGAGCGCCAACGTCGACCAGAACAACCGCCCCGACTACGACCAGTTTTTGCAGGACATCGCCGACTATGTCCTCAACTACCGCATCGAATCCCGGGATGCACTGGACACCGCCCGCAATTGCCTGATGGACACCCTTGGCTGTGGCCTGCTGGCCCTGCGGTTCCCCGAGTGCACCAAGCACCTGGGGCCGATAGTGGAGGGCACCGTGGTGCCGTTCGGCGCGCGCGTGCCGGGCACTTCGTTTCGCCTCGACCCGGTCAAGGCCGCCTGGGACATTGGCTGCATCGTGCGTTGGCTCGACTACAACGACACCTGGCTCGCCGCTGAATGGGGCCACCCTTCGGACAACCTCGGGGGCATTCTCGCCGTGGCCGATCACCTTTCGCAAAAACGCGTGGCCAATGGCGAGGCGCCGCTCACCGTACGTGCGGTGCTGGAAGCGATGATCATGGCCCACGAAATCCAGGGGGTGATCGCCCTGGAAAACTCTTTCAACCGCGTCGGCCTTGACCATGTGCTGCTGGTCAAAGTCGCCTCCACCGCGGTCACCGCCAAGCTGATGGGCGCCAATCGTGAACAACTGCTGTCGGCCTTGTCTCACGCTTTCGTTGATGGGCAGGCGTTGCGCACCTATCGCCATGCACCGAATGCCGGCTCGCGCAAATCCTGGGCCGCAGGCGATGCATCGAGCCGTGGTGTGCGCCTGGCGGATATCGCCCTGCGTGGCGAAATGGGCATCCCCGGTGTGTTGAGTGCGCCGCAGTGGGGGTTCTACGACGTGTTGTTCAGCCACACCAACAAGGACCTGGCGCTCAAGCCCACAGACAAGCGCGCCTTCAGCCTGCCTCAGGCCTACGGCACCTACGTGATGGAAAACGTGCTGTTCAAGATCAGTTTCCCGGCGGAGTTCCACGCGCAAACCGCCTGCGAGGCGGCGGTGACCTTGCACCCGCAGGTCAAGCATCGTCTGCATGAAATCGAACGTATCGTGATCACCACCCATGAGTCGGCGATTCGGATTATTTCCAAGGTTGGCCAATTGGCCAACGCTGCCGATCGCGACCACTGCCTGCAATACATGACGGCCGTGCCCTTGGTGTTCGGCAATCTGGTGGCCGAGCACTACGAAGATGATTTCCACGCGGCCCACCCGATCATCGACGAGCTGCGCGACAAGATGGTCATCGTTGAAGACCCACGCTATAGCCGCGAATACCTGGAGGCGGACAAGCGTTCCATTGCCAATGCGGTGCAGGTGTTCTTTATGGATGGCACCTGCACTGAGCAGGTAGCGGTGGAATACCCGATTGGCCATCGCCGCCGTCGGGTGGACGGTATCCCATTGCTGGAAGACAAGTTCAAAGCCAACCTGGCGACGCGGTTCACTGCGCAGCGCAGCGCCGAGATTGTTGCGTTGTGCAAGGATCAGGCACGGCTTGAGGCGACGGCTGTGAACCGTTTCATGGATCTGTTGGTGATCTAAAAAACAACGCGGCCAATGTGGGAGGGGGGTTGCTCCCGATAGCTGGGTGTCAGTCAACAGATTCATTGACTGGTCCACCCCTATCGGGAGCAAGCCCCCTCCCACATTTGTCCTCCATTGGGGCAACTATCGGGTCAGGTGCAAGCTTGTTCAAACCGCAGTATCACCCTGCGGTTGTGCTTGCTCTTCTTTTCGATTTTCTCGCAGAACACCCGGCCGATTTCCTCGGTGTTGAGCACATGGGTGCCGCCGCATGGCTGGATATCGATGCCGGGGATCTCAATCACCCGTACCGAGCCCGACACCACCGGTGGCGCAACCGCCTGGGTGCGGGTGATCTGTAGCAAGGTCGCGTATTCGGTGGCGGGCATCGACAGGGTCTTCACCGCGTGGGCCTGCTCGATCAGGGCGTTGAGGTCACGGGTTAGACCGTCTTTGTCCAGGGTCATTTCCGGCAGGTCGAAATCCAGTCGGCCTTTATCCGCACTGATGCTGCAACCGGTCACGGGCGCGTCAATGAGCGAGCACAACAAATGCAGGCAGGTGTGCATTTTCATGTGCTGGTAGCGCCGCTCCCAATCCAGGCCGGCGTCTACCTGGATGCCCGCCGTCAACTGCTCGGGGCAATGGTCAACCTGATGCCAGATGATCGAGCGCAACACCGGATCGCGCACGGTACCTGTCACCTCGACCCGCGTGCCATCGGGCAGGGTGAAATGGCCGGTATCGCCCGGTTGCCCGCCGCCGGTGGGGTAGAACAGTGTGTGCTCCAGGGCGATGCCGTGTTCACTGACCGCAATAACCCGGGCGCTGAACGCGTTCTGATAGGGCGCGCTGTCGAACAGCGCCAGGGTTTCCATGGTATGCACGGACATGTTCAACCTCCAACGATCAGTGGGCTGGCTTGCAAGAGATGGCGCACCATCGCGCTCAAGCCAGGGGGAGAGAGCAGGGTGATTTCAAATTCCGGCCCGCAGACTTTCAGGTTCAGCGGCAAGCGCGGCAGTTGTTCGCCGGTATCGACACGGTGCAGACGAAATTGCAGGTGGTGGCGCTCTTTCACCGTGGGTTCGAGCATTAACCCTTGCAGCGGATGAAAGTCGGCATCCAGCACCGTGACCTTATGACCGGCACTCACCTCACCGACGACGTGCAAGCGCTCATCCAGGGCAAAGGCGCCTAGGTAATTGCTGCGGTCCGATTCGTCGTTTTTTTGCAACTGGATCTGGTTGACTACCTTGACCTTGGTGCCTGCCGGTACGTCCTGGGTGATCACGCAGGAGGGGCTGATAAATACGTTGTCGCCGATCGACACGTAGCCCAGCACCCGGGCACCGGCGCCCACCTCGACGTTGTTGCCCAGGCGCGGGTGGCGCTTGCCGTCCGGATTGTTGGCGATGCCGCGGGCTCCCAGGGTCACGCCGCACAGGATGTAGCAGTCGTTGCCGATCACGCAGGTTTCGCCGATGACGGTGCCATAGCCATGGTCCAGTACAAAGCGCCGGCCGATACGCGCCGCCGGATGAATCTCGGCACCGGAGAGAATCTTGCCCTGGTTGCTGAGCTTGAGTGCCATGCGCGAAAACATCCCATGGCCCGGGTCGGGGAAATTCCACACCTGGTGCGCAAGACGATAGAACAGCACTGCCTTGAACGAGGCATAGGATTCCAGGATCAACTCACCGCGCCCACGCGATGCCGGGTCGCGATAGGCGTAGGCGATCAGGTCCTCGGCCACTGCTTGGGCGGCGTTCTGGATCAGTGGCGCCAGGTGTGGTTCCAACTGCTTCATCTGCCCGGGCGTCAGGGTCGTGATGAGATGGGTAAGCAACTCATCGTGCAGCAGTTGCATGTCGATAAAGCCCCCCATGGAGGCACCCCCGCATTCTGGATGATTGAAAAACCCGTTACTCGAAACTGGGCAGGTAGCTGTCGGCATTGTCGTAGACCATGGTCAGCACCACCGTTTCAGGCGGCAGTTCGGGGGCGAGTTGGGCGATGGCAACCATGTTGGCGGCGGAGGACAGCCCCAGGCTGATGGCGTCGGTGCGCATGATGCGTTTGATCATGTCCAGGCACGCCGAGTGCGACACCTTGAGCATGCCGTCGATCACGTCCAGGTTGAGGATGCTCGGGATCAGGCCAATCGACAGGCCCTGGATTGCGTGCGCAGCGTGCTGGTCTTTGAGCAGGTCGCATTCCTGCGGCTCCACGCCCATCACGCGGATCGCTGGCCAGGTGGCCTTGAGGGTTTCGCCAATGCCGGTGATATGGCCACCTGTGCCGATGCCGCTGACGAAGTAGTCCACGCGCTGATCACCGAAGGCGCGGATGATCTCCGGCGCGGTGGTGTCGCGGTGGGTCTGCGGGTTGGCGCCGTTGCGCTGCTGGTTGAGCATCACGAAGTTGGGGTTTTCCAACTGCAGTTCCATGCACTTTTCGCCATGGGAGTTGTTGCCCAGGCGGCTGTCTGACAGCACCACTTTGGCACCATACAGGCGTAGCAATTTCTGCTTTTCGGGGCTGTAGTTGTCAGGGATCACCAGCACCACTTTATAGCCCAGGACATTGCCGGCCATCACCAGGCCAATGCCGGTGTTGCCGCCGCTGGGTTCGATGATGGTTTGCCCGGAGTCACGGATCAGTACGCCACGGCGCTCGGCATCGAGGATCATGCCCAAGGCGATGCGCGCCTTGTGGCTGCCACCGGGGTTGAGGGATTCCAGCTTGGCGTAGACTTCGATGCCGAGGTCTTCGGAAAACTGGGCCAGGCGCACGATAGGCGTTTGGCCGATGACGTCGAGAATGGAGTTATGCAGCATCAGCAAGTCTCCACGATCAGTACAGAGGCATGTCGGGTTCGACGTCGCGAACCCAGTGCTTCATGCCGCCCTGCAGGACTTTGGTGTTCGCGAACCCGGCTGCCAGCAGGGTGCTGGCGGCTTGTTCGGCTCGGGTGCCCGCGTAGCAGATCAGGTAATGGGTGTTGTCGCGGCTGAGGTTGTCGAGTTGCCCATCCAGTTCGGCCAGGGGAATGTGCAACACGCCTGGCAGCTTGCACACTTCCAATTCGCTGGCGTCGCGCACGTCCAGCAATACATCGGCGCTGTTGGGGTGCTCAAGCACCTGCTTGAGGTTCTGAGGCTTGATGTAGCGTTCTGCCGCCAGCGACGGTTGGCTCGGTACGGCATCGGCACATGCCGTGGGGGCGGCGCTTTCGCTGCTGCGCAGCTCCGAGCAGCAGGGGCAGTCGAGGCGGCGCTTGAAGCGGATCTCGCTGAACTTCATCGCCAGCGCGTCAAAGCGCATCAAGCGGCCGGATAAAGGTTCGCCAATGCCGATCAGCAATTTGATCGCCTCGGTGGCCTGGATCATTCCTACCACACCCGGCAGCACGCCGATCACGCCGCCGGCGCTGCAATTGGGCGCCAGTTCTGCGGGCGGGGCCTTGGGAAACAGGCAGCGATAGCACGGCCCGCCTTTGTAGTTGAGCACGCTGATCTGCCCGTCGAAACGGTAGATGGCGCCATAGACCAAAGGTTTGCCCAACTGTACGCAAGCATCGTTGACCAGGTAGCGGGTATCGAAATTATCGGTACCGTCGATCACCAGGTCATAGGCGCCCACCAGTTCCAGAGCGTTGTCGGTGTCAAGCGCGGTGTTGTGCGCATTGATCCGGATATGAGGGTTGAGGTCCAGCAGGCGTTGCTTGGCGGACTCGACCTTGGGCATTCCCAGTGTGCTGTTGCCATGGACAATCTGGCGCTGCAGGTTGCTGCTTTCCACCACGTCAAAATCCACCAGCCCCAGGGTGCCGATGCCTGCCGCTGCCAGGTACAGGCTGATGGGCGAGCCCAGGCCCCCGGTGCCGATGACCAGAACTTTGGCTTTCTTCAGGTTCAATTGGCCTTCGCGGCCGACGCCCGGCAGGGTGATGTGGCGCACGTAGCGCTGCACTTCTTCGTTGCTCAGGGTGTCGATGTCCATGCCGCCTGAGGTGGCGAGCAACACTTCGATCCGGGATTTTGGCGGCAGGACTTCATCGGCTTCGATCAGCGCCTCCTCGGCGGTAAACAGGAAGTGTTCCTTGAGCTGGTTGTTCTTTTCATGGAACAGGTACTGACGCAATTGGGGGTGATTGGTGCAGAGATTTTCAATGACTTCGCGCAATGTCGATCCGGCGCCCTCAAGGGTCGATTCCGGCAGCTTGGCCACGCGAACCAGAATGTCGGGGAAAGAGACAGCGTTCATGGACAACTCCGTGTGCAGGTCGTTGAAGGGTTGAGGTGCGAAATGCTTGCCATCCCAGGCAAACAGTTTTGAGCCCAGGACCTGGCTCTGGCGAACATCCACCACCAGATAGCTGACGGGGTAGATCGGCTCCCCCATGAACAGCGCCTTGTCCTGGTCTTCATCACTGAAATAGGCGCCGACATCCGGGTGGCAGTGATAGATCACCACCACCGGATTGTCGCTGCGAAACGCCTTGTTCAGCAGCAGGGTATCGGCCACCGAGAAGGTGTAGCCGTTGGCCGCGCTGCGGGGGTACATCTGGGAGTTCTTGTGGTGCAGCTCGTTCTGGATATTGCTGCCCAGGTACACACTGCCGTCGGCGAAGACGAAGCCGCAGCACTCTTCTGGGTAGCTGCGGCTGGCGTGGGCGTAGATCTGTTCCAGGGCGGTGGGGCGGAGGACTTCCATGTTTCTCTCGCGTTGGTTGAGGGTCATTTTTTCTTGGCCAGGAGTTTTTCAACCGGCAGTTTGGTGATCGCAAAGCCGGCCAGCAGAATCGCCGAATACAGCATAAGGTCGCGGGAAATTTCCACGCCTTCGTACCAGGCACCGATGATCACCGCGAACACCGGGAAGATGATGAAGACGAACGACAGGATGATCGGGCTCAGGCGCTTGAGCAGCATGAAATACACAATAAACCCGCCTACCGAGGCCACCAGCCCGAGGTAGAACAGTGCAGTCCAGGAGCGCAGGGTGATGTCATTGAAGGCTGGCGTTTCAAACCACAGGCCGGCGACGAACAACATCAGCCCGGCGATGCCGATGGGCAGGGTGTTGTAGGTAATCACGCTGATGGCACTGCCTTTCTGCTTGGTAATCACGTAGCACAACGCGTGCATGATCGCGGCGCTCAGTATCGCCAACACCCCGAAGAACTCGGCGTGGTCCAGGTGCAGGCCCTGGCTCTTGATGATCATGTAGAGGCTGCCAAACCCGATACCGATGCCAACGACCTGGGAGAAGTAGATGCGCTCACGCAGGAACAGCGCCGAAAAGATCAGGATGAATACCGGCATGCAGCTGAACAGCAGGGCCGTCAGGCCGGATGACACGTGCATCTCGCCATAGTTGAGCAGGTAATAGGGAACGCTGAAGTACGACAGGGTCACAAACACAAAGAACCAGCGGCTTTCCCGTGGGAACAGGATCGGCTCGCGGCGCACCATGGCAAAACACAGGAACAGCGGAAACGCGATCAGAAAGCGCAGCCCGGCGGATGTCAGCGGCGGCACGCTCTCTACGGCGATCTTGATGCCCAGCCATGTAGTGCCCCAACTCAGGCACACGATCAGAAACATCAAGCTGGTCACCAGCCCGGCGAGCCACTGTTTTTGAGTTTTTGTTTTTGCAGTGTTTTCGAGAACGGCGGACATTGGCATCTTTTATTGCTTCCCTGAGCCGGAATTGAACTCTATATTGAACTTGTAATGAGTTATGTTTATCGGCGATTGAACCCGTAAAAGCACACTATTAGGGCGAAAGATGGCTGTCAAAACAAATATTGACATGGTGTCAATTATGCGTGAGGGCCTGTCCAACGGGCAGGGCGTGAAGTACAAGCGCCTGTCTGATGTGATGGAGCGGGGCATCCTCGAAGGCTTGATTGAACCGGGACGAAAACTGCCGCCCCATCGGGTGCTGTCCGACAACCTGGGGGTGACCATTGGCACCATCAGCCGGGCCTACGGTGAGCTGGAGCGCCTGGGCTTGGTGGTTGCACGGGTCGGTGACGGAACCTTCGTGCGCAAGCGTGGGATGGAGCGTCAGCGTGATGAAGGCTTTCGCAATTTCAGCGAGGAGCCGCGCCAGTACTTCGACATGAGTCGCAACATGCACATTCCGGGGCAGGAAACGGTGTTTCTTGCCCAGAGCTTCCAAACGCTGTCGACCAACGCCAAGTTCCTGCAGGACATCAGCGCCTATACCCCCGACGCCGGCTTGCCGCGTTACCGTGAAGCCGGGGCGCAATGGCTGGTGCAGCGCGATTTTCATCCGATTCCAGAGCAGGTCATCTGCGTCAACGGCGGCCAGCACGGTTTGCTGTGCGCGATGATGGCGCTGCTGCGTGCTGGCGATACGGTAGTCACCGAGCAACTGACTTATCCTGGGCTGATTACGGCTGCGCGCATGTTGGGCGTGCGCCTGATTGGCCTGGAAATGGATGAAGAAGGCGTGTTGCCCACGGCGCTGGATGAGGTCTGTCGTAATCACCGCATTTCGGCGTTGTACTGCACGCCGACTATTCAGAATCCCACGACGGCGGTGTTGTCGGTGGCGCGTCGCGAAGCCTTGGCCAAGGTGTGTCGTGAGCACAACCTGCTGATTCTCGAGGACGAAGCCCACGGCGTGCTGGTTGAGGATCGCCCGCCGCCCCTCAGCTATTTCGCGCCTGAGCGTACGATTTTGATCAGCAGTCTGAGCAAAGCGGTGTCGGCAGGGTTGCGGGTAGGCTACGTGCACGCGCCACCGGCACTGGTCAGCCGCATCTCGGCGGCACTGCGCTCGACCTGCTGGATGGCGACGCCTGTGACCCTGGAACTGGCCACCCAGTGGATCGAAAACGGCACGGCGGAATATCTGTTGCGCCAACAAATCAACGAAATCAGCCGCCGCAAGACCTTGGTCGAGGATTTATTGACCGGGCTGGCGTATCGCACCCACCTCAACAGCCCGCATTTCTGGATCGAAGTGCCGGAGCCATGGCGTGCGTCGGAAATCGAGGCAGAGCTCAGGCAGAACAATTACCTGATCGCCACCGCCGAGGCGTTTGCCGTGGGGCAGACGGCGGTGCCGCAGTTTATTCGGGCGAGTATCTGCAATACGTCTGGCGATGATCAGTTACTGCGCGAGGGGTTTGATGCGCTGGCGACGGCGTTGGGGCAGGGGGGGGGGCGGTTTCATCTGTAAATCCGCGTTACCGTTCATCGCAGGCAAGCCAGCTCCCACAGGGGAACGCATTCCAACTGTGGGAGCTGGCTTGCCTGCGATAGCGTCAGATCAGGCGCCAGAGATCACTTGAAGCGCCGCTCCACACCCTTCTCAACCAAAATCTTTGCCGAAATCTCTTCCACCGAAAAATGCGTGGAATTGATGTGTGCAATATTCTCGCGACGGAACAGATTTTCCACTTCACGCACTTCGAATTCGCACTGCGCATAGCTGGAGTAGCGGCTGTTGGGCTTGCGTTCGTTACGGATGGCGGTCAGGCGGTCCGGGTCGATGGTCAGGCCGAACAGTTTGTGCGAGTGGGCGCGCAGGGCGGCGGGCAGCGTCAGGTGCTCCATATCGTCTTCGGTCAGCGGGTAGTTGGCCGCACGGATACCGAATTGCATGGCCATGTACAGACAGGTCGGGGTCTTGCCGCAACGCGACACGCCCACCAGGATCAGGTCGGCCTTGTCATAGTAGTGGGTGCGGGCGCCATCATCGTTGTCGAGGGCAAAGTTCACCGCCTCGATGCGTTCCATATAGTTGGAGTTATGCCCGATGGAATGGGACTTTCCGACAGAGTATGAAGAATGCTCACTCAACTCCTGTTCCAATGGCGCCAGGAAGGTCGAGAAAATGTCGATCATGAAACCATTCGACGTTGCGAGAATCTCACGAATGTCTTGATTGACGATGGTGTCGAAAATGATCGGGCGAAAACCGTCTTTTTCAGCCGCCAGATTGATTTGTTGTACCATGGCCCGCGCTTTATCCACGCTGTCTATATAAGGCCGGGTGAATTTGGCGAAGGTAATGTTTTCGAACTGCGCAAGCAGGCTCTGGCCCAGTGTTTCGGCTGTGATGCCGGTGCCGTCGGAAATAAAGAAAGCAGATCGTTTCATTTGAGCCCTGGGCCTTAAGCTGATGGCGAATCTTGGATATGATAGGCGCGATTTTGCCGTCCCGCAGTGGGCCGCATTCTCACTTATTTTCCAGGTCCAGGCCACAAGCGCTGGCGTTAGCTCCTACTGAGCAACCCGCGTCCTGAGCTTTTCCAACACAGAAAGTGGAGAGATCACCTTGGTAGAGTACGTAGTTTCCCTCGATAAGCTCGGCGTCCATGATGTAGAGCATGTGGGGGGCAAGAACGCATCCCTCGGCGAGATGATCAGTAATCTTGCAGGCGCTGGTGTCTCGGTGCCCGGTGGTTTCGCCACCACGGCCCAGGCTTACCGCGACTTCCTCGAACTGAGCGGCCTCAACGCCCAGATCCACGCCGCGCTGGATGCCTTGGACGTCGACGACGTCAACGCCCTGGCCAAGACCGGCGCCCAGATCCGTCAGTGGATCATGGAAGCCGAGTTCCCCGAGAAGCTCAACGAAGAAATTCGCACCGCCTTCGCCACCCTGTCCGCCGGCAACCCGGACATGGCTGTCGCCGTACGCTCCTCGGCCACCGCCGAAGACTTGCCGGACGCTTCCTTTGCCGGCCAGCAGGAAACCTTCCTGAATATCCGTGGCGTGGAAAACGTCATTCGCGCGGCCAAGGAAGTATTCGCCTCGCTGTTCAACGACCGCGCTATTTCCTACCGTGTACACCAGGGTTTCGACCACAAGCTGGTGGCCTTGTCTGCTGGTGTGCAGCGCATGGTGCGTTCGGAAACCGGCACTGCTGGCGTGATGTTCACCCTGGACACTGAGTCGGGCTTCCGTGATGTGGTATTCATTACCGGTGCCTACGGCCTGGGCGAAACCGTCGTACAAGGCGCGGTCAACCCTGACGAATTCTACGTGCACAAGCACACCCTTGAGGCCGGACGCCCGGCCATCCTGCGCCGCAACCTGGGCAGCAAGGCGATCAAGATGATCTACGGCGACGAAGCCAAGGCCGGTCGCTCGGTGAAAACCGTTGACGTCGACAAGGCCGAGCGCGCGCGTTTCTGCCTGACCGATGCTGAAGTCAGCGAACTGGCCAAACAGGCGATGATCATCGAGAAGCACTACAAGTGCCCGATGGACATCGAGTGGGCCAAGGACGGTGACGACGGCAAGCTATATATCGTGCAAGCGCGTCCGGAAACCGTGAAGAGCCGCACTTCGGCCAATGTCATGGAGCGTTACCTGCTCAAGGAAACCGGCACCGTACTGGTGGAAGGCCGTGCCATTGGCCAGCGCATCGGTGCTGGCAAGGTGCGGATCATCAAGGACGTGTCGGAAATGGACAAGGTCCAGCCCGGCGACGTGCTGGTTTCCGACATGACCGACCCGGACTGGGAGCCGGTGATGAAGCGCGCCAGCGCCATCGTCACCAACCGAGGCGGGCGTACTTGCCACGCGGCGATCATCGCCCGTGAACTGGGGATCCCGGCGGTAGTCGGTTGCGGCAACGCCACCCAACTGCTCAAGGAGGGCCAGGGTGTCACCGTGTCTTGCGCCGAAGGCGATACCGGTTTCATCTTCGAAGGTGAGCTGGGCTTCGATATCAAGCAAAATTCCATCGACGCCATGCCCGACCTGCCGTTCAAGATCATGATGAACGTCGGCAACCCGGACCGCGCCTTCGATTTCGCGCAGTTGCCGAACGCCGGGGTGGGCCTGGCCCGCCTGGAGTTCATCATCAATCGCATGATCGGCGTGCACCCCAAGGCCTTGTTGAACTATGACGGCCTGCCGCTGGACATCAAGGAAAGCGTCGACAAGCGCATCGCCGGCTACAACGACCCGGTAGGCTTCTATGTCGAGAAGCTGGTGGAAGGCATCAGTACGCTGGCAGCGGCGTTCTACCCGAAAAAGGTCATCGTGCGCCTGTCGGACTTCAAGTCCAACGAATATGCCAACCTGATCGGCGGCAAACTCTACGAGCCGGAAGAAGAAAACCCGATGCTGGGCTTCCGTGGCGCCTCGCGTTACATCAGCGAAGCCTTCCGTGACTGCTTCGAGCTCGAGTGCCGTGCACTCAAGCGCGTGCGCAACGAGATGGGCCTGACCAACGTCGAGATCATGGTGCCATTTGTGCGCACCCTGGGCGAAGCGAGCCAGGTGGTCGACCTGCTCGCCGAAAACGGCCTGACTCGTGGCGAGAACGGCCTGCGCGTGATCATGATGTGCGAATTGCCGTCCAACGCCATCCTCGCCGAAGAGTTCCTGGAGTTCTTCGACGGTTTCTCCATCGGCTCCAACGACCTGACCCAGCTGACCCTGGGCCTGGACCGCGACTCCGGGATCATCGCTCACCTGTTCGACGAGCGTAACCCAGCGGTCAAAAAGCTGCTGGCCAATGCCATCCAGGCGTGTAACAAGGCCGGCAAGTACATTGGTATCTGTGGCCAAGGCCCTTCCGACCACCCTGACCTGGCCAAATGGCTGATGGAGCAGGGCATCGAAAGCGTCTCGCTGAACCCGGACTCTGTGCTGGAAACCTGGTTCTTCCTGGCGGAAGGCCAAGCGTCCGCTTAACGTCACAACGTCAAAAGTGCCGGTCACTCGTGAGGGTGACCGGCATTCTTATCTGTACTGGGCGGGAACTCCTTGCGGACGCCGCCCTTTTTTGTGCAAGAGCATTATGCAAAGCAGCAGCAACCTGTTTCCCGTCGCCTTGATCAGCGCTGAACGTCGTGGCGACCTGAGTGAAGACGTCTACCGGCTCAAGCCCGGCAATAGCCCTGATGGCACCGTCGAGCTGGCGGTTACCCGTTTGGGCCTGGCCGATGTCCCGGAAAACCGGGGCACGCCGATTATTTTATTGCATGGCAGCTTTTCCAATCGGCGCTTCTGGTACTCGCCCAAGGGGATCGGCCTGGGCGCGTACCTGGCGCGCCGGGGTTTTGATGTGTGGATCCCGGAAATGCGCGGCCATGGGCTGTCCAAGCGCAACCATGAGTACGCCAGAAACCGCGTCGCCGATTACGCCCGCTACGATTTGCCGGCCATGGGGGCCTTTGTGCGTGAGCAAAGCGGGCAGGTCCCGCACTGGATCGGGCATTCCCTCGGTGCCACGACCTTGGCTGCGGCCCTGGGCGGGCAACATTTGGGGGCGCCTGAGGTGGCTTCGGTGGCATTGTTCGGCTGCCAGGTCAGCCGCACCCATTGGCCGTTGAAAATTCCACCCGTGGAGTGGGGTACTCGGTTGATCCTCAAGCGCCTTGCCCATGTGTCTGGCCCACGCTTCAAGCGCGGCCCCGAGGATGAGCCGGCGGGAGTGATGATCGAAGCGATGCGCTGGAATGGCCTGTTCGGCCGCTTCGGCGATGCCGAATGTGACTGGTGGAAGGGCTTGGCGCAGATCGATGTGCCGTTGCTCGCGGTCAGCGCGGCGGGCGATCGGCAAGACCCGGACTGGGCGTGTCGCAAGCTCTTCGAGCAGGTCGGCAGCGAGCATCGCCAGTATCTGTGCCTGGGGCGCGAGCAGGGTTTCAGCGAGGACTTCGGGCATGTGCAGATGCTGGTCAGCAAAGCCGCGCAGGCCGAAGTATGGCCATTGGTGGAACGGTGGTTGAACGACCCCCTGACACCATTATTCGGGACTCGACCCCAAGTGGCCGCAGCAGTTTGAGCAAACGCTCTACCAAGGGCGTTTCACTCTTGAGTGGTTGCGGCTAAGATATGACGCGCTGGGCGCTTCTGGTCATATTCAGTCGCGCAACGTGTATTGCGTTGCGCTGATGCGGGTCCGATCATGGCGGCTCACCACTGGCAGGCACTTAAAGAATGCCTGTCGCGGCGCGTTTTTCTGATGTACACCGTGGATGTTCGATCTCTTCTTTGACGACAGGAGCTTCTCGATGAACCATTACGTGACCCCCGACCTGTGTGACGCCTACCCGGAACTGGTGCAGGTAGTGGAGCCGATGTTCAGCAACTTCGGTGGCCGAGATTCTTTTGGGGGTGAGATCGTCACCATCAAATGCTTCGAAGATAATTCCCTGGTAAAGGAACAGGCTGACCAGCCGGGCGCTGGCAAAGTGATGGTCGTTGACGGCGGAGGCTCACTGCGCCGCGCGTTGCTGGGCGATCTGATTGCCGATAAAGCTGCGAAAAATGGCTGGGAAGGGCTGGTGATCTATGGTTGCGTCCGGGATGTGGATGTTCTCGCCCAGACCGACTTGGGTGTGCAGGCACTGGCCTCCCACCCGATGAAAACCGACAAGCGTGGCCTCGGTGACCTGAACGTCGTTGTGACGTTCGCGGGTGTGACGTTCCGTCCGGGTGAGTACATCTACGCCGACAATAACGGCGTGATCGTGTCGCCCAGCCCGCTGAAAATGCCTGAATAAACCCAAGGAGTCTGGATGTTCGAGGAAGAGAACGCGCAATGGGGGCTGGTACATGCCCTGGTGCTGGATGGTAAAGGCGGTGCGCGTTCGATTGCCCGGACTGAGCTCGACGATCTGCAGTTGCAACCCCAGGAAAGCCTGTGGCTGCATTGGGATCGCAGCCATCCCCAGACCCAGACCTGGCTGCGCAAATCCAGCGGCCTGAGCGAATTTGCCTGCGACCTGCTGCTGGAGGAGAACACCCGCCCACGGTTGTTGCCGTTGCCCGACGCCGAATTGCTGTTGTTTCTGCGCGGGATCAATCTCAACCCCGGGGCAGAGCCGGAGGACATGGTTTCGGTGCGTATCTTCGCCGCCGCCAATCGTGTGATCTCCCTGCGTTTGCGCCCGTTGCGCGCCACCGATGAGCTATTGGTGCAACTGGCGGACGGCAAAGGCCCAAAAACGGCGTCTGAACTCATCCTTTATATGGCTCAGTACCTGACCAACAAAGTGCAGGATCTGGTTACAGGGTTGTCTGAAATCGTCGATTCCGAGGAAGAAAAACTCGATGCCGACGAACGGTATACCCCAGAGCACGGCAGCGTTTTGCAGATCCGTCGGCGCGCGGCCGGGCTCAAGCGGTTTTTGGCACCACAGCGGGATATTTTTGCCCAGCTGACGCGAATAAAATTGGCATGGTTTTGCGATGACGATGCTGACTATTGGAACGAGTTGCACAACAGTCTGACCCGTTACCTGGAAGAGCTGGAACTGGCCAGAGAGCGCGTGGGGCTTGTGCTTGAGGCCGAAGACCGGCGCTTGAGCCTGCGCATGAACCGCACCATGTATCGCTTCGGGATCATCACCGGGATCTTCTTGCCGATGAGTTTTCTCACCGGTTTGCTCGGTATAAATGTGGGTGGCATTCCGTTCTCCGAGAGCCCCTACGGATTCATGATTGCGTGCCTGTTGATGGTCTCGGTGGCCCTGGGACAATGGTGGCTATTTCGACGATTACGATGGGTTTGAGCTGAATATGACCTGAACGTAGGAAAGGGTCGATGTGACCCGATGAATTTTACCCTCGTCTTTTAATTCACTTGCGAGAGGTCTCTATGCACGATCCGTTCGAACAGTCTTTGCGTGACATGCTCAATGCTTCGCCATCCAACCGTGATGACGATGCTTGCCTGGGTCGCGTATTGAAAACCGCCAACCGTCAGGTCGGTGCGGGTGATCTGTTCGGGCTGCTCGGGCGTTGGTTGCCGGCATTGATGATGGCCCTGAACAACGGTTCGGCCCATGTGTCACCGGTTTCCCGCCGTAAACCTCTTGCTCGCACTGCTGATAAGGCTGATTGAATATGGAACTTGATCTCTGGACCCAGAGCCTGGTCACCGCGATGACCGCATTGTGGACCAAGGTTGCGAATTTCATTCCCAACCTGTTTGGTGCCCTGGTCCTGGTGTTGCTGGGCTTTGTCGTGGCCAAGTTGCTCGACACCCTGTTGTCCAAGCTGCTCGCCAAACTCGGGCTGGATCGCCTGATGGCCGGCACCGGTTTGACCAAATTGCTGGGTCGCGCCGGGCTGCAGGTGCCGATTTCTACCTTGATCGGCAAGATCGTCTACTGGTTTGTTCTACTTATTTTTCTGGTTTCTGCAGCGCAATCCCTTGGACTTGAGCGAGTTTCAGCTACGCTCGACATGCTGGCACTGTATTTGCCGAAAGTTTTCGGCGGCGCGCTGGTGTTGCTGGTAGGTGTTTTACTCGCGCAATTGGCCAATGGGCTGGTGCGCGGGGCCGCTGAAGGCGTGGGGTTGGACTACGCGGCAGGCTTGGGGCGAATCGCACAGGGGCTGGTGATCATCATCAGTATTTCCGTCGCGATCAGCCAGTTGGAAGTCAAGACTGACCTGCTGAACCACGTTATTGTGATTGTTTTGATTACCGTTGGTCTGGCCGTTGCACTAGCCATGGGTTTGGGAAGCCGGGAAATTGCCGGTCAGATTCTTGCGGGAATCTATGTGCGTGAGCTATATCAGGTTGGGCAACAAGTGCGTGTGGGCGAGGTTGAAGGGCAGATCGAGGAGATCGGCACGGTCAAGACGACAGTGCTGACCGATGACGGAGAACTGGTTTCGCTGTCCAACCGGATTCTCCTGGAGCAGCAGGTCAGTAGCCGCTAATCCGGCAAACCCTGCTAATGTACGCCGCCGCAAACCCGGGTGACCGGGTTGCAACGGACATTGACCTGACTGCCGGCACGACTTGTTTTGAATAAAGCCCAAACGCTGTCCACGCGCTATGACCCCCGTGAGCTCTCTGATGAGGAGTTGGTCGCGCGCTCGCACACGGAGCTGTTTCACGTAACACGCGCGTACGAAGAATTGATGCGCAGGTATCAACGCACTCTGTTCAACGTTTGTTCAAGGTATTTGGGGAACGATAGAGACGCGGACGATGTCTGTCAGGAAGTGATGCTCAAGGTGCTATATGGCCTGAAGAACTTCGAGGGCAAATCGAAGTTCAAGACCTGGCTGTACAGCATCACGTACAACGAGTGCATCACGCAGTATCGGAAGGAACGGCGAAAGCGTCGCTTGATGGACGCTTTGAGTCTGGACCCCCTTGAGGAGGCGTCTGAAGAAAAGGCGCCGGCACCCGAGGAGAAGGGCGGACTTGATCGCTGGTTGGTGCATGTGAACCCGATTGACCGGGAAATTCTGGTGCTTCGCTTTGTCGCAGAGCTGGAATTCCAGGAAATCGCTGACATCATGCATATGGGCTTGAGTGCTACAAAAATGCGGTACAAACGTGCTCTTGATAAATTACGTGAGAAATTTGCGGGCGAGACTGAAACTTAGTGCGTAGCAAATATCTCTTACGTGTAGGCAAGTTCTGTTAGACTTGTCGCCGAGTTGTCCCCCGGTTTGTGGGACTGCTTTACAATCACCAGATGGGGATTTAACGGATGAAACTGAAAAACACCTTGGGCTTGGCCATTGGTTCTCTTATTGCCGCTACTTCTTTCGGCGTTCTGGCACAAGGCCAAGGCGCAGTTGAAGGCGAGCTGTTCTACAAGAAGCAGTACAACGATAGCGTTAAGCACATCGAAGACGGCTTCAACCCAGGCGCTCGCATTGGTTACTTCCTGACCGACGATCTGTCGTTGAATCTGTCGTACGACAAGACCAACCACACCCGTTCGAACGACGGCACTGGCAACCAGAAGATCAAAGGTGACACTGGCAGCCTCGTTGCTCAGTACCACTTCGGTCAGGCTGGCGTTGATAGCCTGCGTCCATACGTTGAAGGCGGTTTCGGCCACCAGAGCCGTACCAACGTCAAGGCTGACGGCCACAGCGGTCGCGACCAGACCACTTTCGCCACCATCGGTACTGGCGTGAAGTACTACTTCACCAACAACCTGTACGCTCGTGCTGGTGTTGAAGCTGACTACGGTCTGGACAACGGCAAGTGGGACTACTCCGCACTGGTTGGCCTGGGCGTGAACTTCGGCGGTAACGCTGGCGCAGCTGCTCCAGCTCCTACCCCAGCACCAGCTCCAGAGCCAGTTCCAGAGCCAGAAGCTCCGGTTGCTCAGGTTGTTCGTGTTGAGCTGGACGTTAAGTTCGACTTCGACAAGTCGGTTGTTAAGCCTAACAGCTACGGCGACGTGAAAAACCTGGCCGACTTCATGGCTCAGTACCCAGACACCAACGTAGAAGTTGCTGGTCACACTGACTCCGTCGGTCCAGACGCTTACAACCAGAAGCTGTCCCAGCGTCGTGCTGACGCTGTTAAGCAAGTCCTGGTTAAAGATGGCGTAGCTCCTAGCCGCATCACTTCCGTTGGTTACGGTGAGTCCCGCCCAGTTGCTGACAACGCAACTGAAGCTGGCCGCGCTGTTAACCGTCGCGTAGAAGCAGCTGTTGAAGCCACCGCTAAGTAATTAGCCTGGCTTTACAAAAAAACCCGGCTTAGGCCGGGTTTTTTTCGCCTGGAATTTGCCTCAGGCACTGGCCGCCGTCGCCAGGCAAGCCGCCTGCGCAGCACCAGCAACGCTACCAATCACCAGGATAGCCGGGCTTTTCAGGGCGAACGCTTGCGCATCCTCATGCATCCGCGCCAGATCACTGCGGCATTCGCGCTGCTGGGGCAGCGAAGCATTTTCGATCATCGCCACGGGCATGTCCGGGGCCATGCCGCCTTCGAGCAACTGCTGACGAATCTCCTCCAGCTTCGCCACGCCCATGTACACCACCAGTGTGGTTCCACTTTCCGCCAGTGCGCGCCAGTTCAACGCGCTGTCGTCCTGAGTATGAGCAGTGACCAGCGTCACCCCACGGCTCACACCGCGTAACGTCAGGGGAATATCGCAGCTCGTCGCCCCGGCTAACCCCGACGTGATGCCGTTGACCAACTCCACCTCAATGCCACGTTCGCGCAGCCACAGCGCCTCTTCGCCACCGCGACCAAAAATGCACGGGTCGCCGCCCTTGAGCCGCACCACGCATTTGCCCTGGCGGGCATAACGCAGCATCAGGCGATGGATAAAATCCTGGGGCGTGGAGCGGCAGCCACCGCGTTTACCGACGGTAATCACGCGTGCATCGCCGCAGTGTTCGAGCACGGCCGGGTTGACCAGGTCATCAATCAGCACCACGTCCGCTTCATGCAGGGCTCTGACTGCCTTGAGGGTCAGCAACTCCGGATCACCGGGCCCAGCGCCTACCAGCCACACTTTTGCGCTCATGTTGTTCCCCTTACACACTGATGGCGATTGGCTGCGGTTTGCTGGCCAAAAGACGTTTGATTTCCGGCACGCAGGAGCCGCATTGGGTGCCGCAACCCAGTTCCCGTTTAAGTCCATCCAGGTCCAGGCCACGTCCAACGCCCGCACACACGGCGTTTTCGCTGACGTTCTTGCAGTTGCACACAATCTTGTTGCTGGCCGTTGCGGCACCGGGTGGCGCGCTTAAAGGTGCCAACAGCCAGCGTCGCAGTTGCTCGTCGGCGCGGCCTTCCAGCCACAGGCTTTGCAACCAGTGGCGGGCCAGGGTTTCGCCGGCCAGGCGCAGGGCGGTGATACGTCTTTTTTCGATTTTCACGCGCTTGCCGATCGAGCGGCGCGGGTCGTCGTAGGCCATGACCGGACCGTCGTTCAGGCCCAGCAAGTGGTCAATCCGAGTCAACAAATGCAGGTCCGGCGCCTCGGTATGGGCTGCCCGTACCAGCAACGCAGGGCGTTCACGGCCGGCCAGGCTCAGGCTGACGTAGGCAAATTCCTCACACAGCGGGCGCAGCGCTTCGAAATGCTGCTGCACATTGCCTTCGATCAACGCGAACAGCTGCCACGGCAGTTGCACGGCTTCCAGACGCACCCCGCTGTGCTTGAGTTCAGGCTGTTTGGACAGTGGGTCAAACGCCGGTTGGGTGATCACATTGACGCCGCCCTTGAGAAAGCGGTCGCCCCAATGCATCGGCAGAAATGCCTGGCCGGGCCGTACGCTGTCATCGCTGCTGACAGCGACGATCACGCTGCCGCGACGGCTTTTCAGGCTGACCAGGTCACCTTCCTGGAGGCGGTGGCGGCGAAGCTCGTCCGGGTGCAGGCTCAACAGCGCTTCACTGACATGCCCGAACAACTGTGCGGCCGTGCCGGTGCGGCTCATACCGTGCCACTGGTCACGCAGACGGCCGGTGATCAAGGTCAGGGGGAAGCGCGCGTCCCGTTGTTCCTTGGCCGCGCGGTAAGGGTCGGCCACAAACCGCGCCCGGCCATTGTCGGTGGGGAAGATGCCATCGCTATACAGGCGCGCTGTGCCTGTCTGTGCGCCTGTGGGAAACGGCCATTGCTGCGGGCCGAGTTGGTCGAGCAGGCCATGGCTGATACCGGACAAGTCGAGGTCACGCCCTTGAGTGAGCCCCTTGAACTCGTCAAACAGCTGCGCCGGCTGTGCAAAGGCGAACAGGCTGGGCAACCCTGGCCGTAGGCGACGCTCCAGGCGCTGTGCGAAATCTACGGTAATTGCCCAGTCCGCCCGCGCCTCTCCCGGTGGGCTGATGGCGCGGCGTACGTGGGAAATACGCCGCTCGGAGTTGGTGACCGTGCCGTCTTTTTCGCCCCAACTGGCGGCAGGCAACAGCAGGTCGGCATAAGTGGCGGTTTCGGTGGTGCGAAAAGCCTCCTGCAACACCACGAACGGGCACGCCGCCAAGGCCGCACGCACGGCGTTCTGGTCGGGCAAGGATTGTGCAGGGTTGGTGCAGGCGATCCACAGGGCCTTGATCTTGCCTGCCTGCATCTGTTCAAACAGTTCGATCGCGGTAAGGCCAGCGGGTGCAGGCAGTTGCTCCACACCCCAATAGGTGGCCACTTCAGCGCGATGTGCCGGGTTGGACGCCTCGCGGTGGCCCGGCAGCAGGTTGGACAGGCTGCCGGTTTCGCGACCGCCCATGGCATTCGGTTGACCGGTCAGGGAAAACGGCCCGCACCCCGGCCTGCCAATGGTGCCCGTGGCCAGGTGCAGGTTGATCAACGCGCTGTTTTTTGCGCTGCCGGCAGTGGATTGGTTGAGGCCCATGCACCATAGCGACAAAAAGCTGCTGGATGTGCCGACCCACTGCGCACATAGGCGCAGTTGTTCGACGCTGATCCCGCACAACTGCGTGACCATCTGCGGCGTGTAGTCATGCACCAGGCGTTTGAGCTCGGCCAGGCCATCGGTGTGGGCCTGGATGAACGCACGATCAATCCAGTCTTCCCACAGCAGCAAATGCAAAATCCCGTGAAACAACGCCACGTCCGTCCCCGGCAAGATTGCCAGGTGCAGGTCAGCCAAATCGCAGGTGTCTGTACGCCGAGGATCAATCACCAGCACTTTCATCTGCGGGCGCTGCGCCTTGGCCTGCTCCAGGCGTCGGAACAATACCGGGTGGGCGTAGGCCATATTGCTGCCGACGATCATCACGCAGTCGCTGTTTTCCAGGTCTTCATAACTGCATGGCGGCGCATCGGCGCCCAGGCTGCGTTTGTAGCCGACCACCGCCGATGACATGCACAGCCGAGAATTGCTGTCGATATTGTTGGTGCCTACCAACGCCCGGGCCAGCTTGTTGAAGCTGTAGTAATCCTCGGTCAATAGTTGCCCCGAGATATAGAACGCCACGCTGTCCGGGCCGTGCTCGGCGATGGTCTCGGCGAACACGTTGGCAGCGTGATCCAGGGCGGTGTCCCAGTCGGTACGGGTACGGGCCAAACCTTTGCCCAGGCGCAACTCCGGATACAGGGCGCGTGCGCTCACGTCGCCGGTCAGGTGCAGGCTGGCGCCTTTGCTGCACAATTTGCCGAAGTTGGCCGGATGGCTCGGATCGCCTTGTACCCCCAGGATCTGCTCGCCGTCATGCTCGATCAGCACGCCGCAGCCCACGCCGCAATAACAGCAGGTGGACGCGGTGGTCTGGCGGTTCATCAACCCGCGTCCCGCAGGGCCAGCATCACCCGGCCGTTTTCTACCCGGGCCTGATGATGGTGGGCGCAGCCGATATCCGGCGCCTGGGCTTCGCCGGACGCCAGGTCAATCTGCCAGTTGTGCAGCGGGCAGGCGACGCGCTTGCCATAGATTAAGCCTTGGGAGAGCGGGCCGCCCTTGTGCGGGCAACGGTCGTCAAGGGCGAAGACTTCGTCGTCACTGGTACGAAAAATCGCGATGTCGCCTTTGGGCCCACTGATGATGCGCGAGCCCAGGGTATTGATTTCATCAAGGGCGCAGATATCCAGCCAGTTCATAGCGACACCTCCAGTTGTTTGACCGGGATAACGTCGAACTCCTTTTTCAGCAGCGGCTGTTCCAGGCGTTCCTTCCACGGGTCCTGTTCGAATGACAGCGAGAACTGCAAACGCTCATTGAGCGCCTGGCGGCGGGCCGGGTCTTCCAGAACGGCCTTCTTGATGTGCTCCATGCCCACCCGTTGCAGGTAGTGCACCGTGCGTTCCAGGTAGAACGCTTCTTCGCGGTACAGCTGCAGAAATGCGCCGTTGTATTCGCGCACTTCATCGGCGGTCTTGAGCTTGACGAAAAACTCCGCGACTTCGGTCTTGATGCCGCCGTTGCCACCGATATACATCTCCCAACCGGAGTCGACACCGATAATTCCCACGTCCTTGATGCCCGCTTCCGAACAGTTGCGTGGGCAACCGGACACCGCCAGCTTGACCTTGTGCGGTGACCACATATTGAACAGGTCATGCTCCAGTTCGATGCCCAGTTGGGTGGAATTCTGCGTGCCGAAACGGCAGAACTCGCTGCCCACGCAGGTTTTCACGGTGCGGATGGATTTGCCGTAGGCATGGCCGGACGGCATGTCCAGGTCCTTCCACACCCCTGGCAAGTCCTGCTTCTTGATGCCGAGCAAGTCGATGCGCTGGCCGCCGGTGACTTTCACCATCGGCACGTTGTACTTGTCGGCCACATCGGCGATGCGGCGCAGCTCCGAAGGATTGGTCACGCCGCCCCACATCCGTGGGACTACAGAGTAGGTGCCGTCTTTCTGAATATTGGCGTGGGCCCGTTCGTTGATCAGTCGTGATTGCGGGTCGTCCTTGGCCTCGCCCGGCCAGGTTGAAATCAGGTAGTAGTTGAGAGCGGGGCGGCAGGTGGCGCAGCCATTGGGGGTACGCCAGTTCAGGTAGCGCATGGTGCTGTCGATAGTCAGCAAGTGCTGCTCGCGGATAGCCTGACGGATCTGCCCGTGATTAAGGTCGCTGCACCCACAGATGGCCTTTTCGCTTTTGGGTTTGACGTCAGCCGCGCCGCCCACGGTGTTGATCAGGATCTGCTCAACCAGCCCGGCACAGGAACCGCAGGAGCTGGCGGCCTTGGTGTGTTTTTTCACCTCATCGACGCTGAACAGCCCTTGTTCCTGGATTGCCTTGACGATGGTGCCTTTGCACACGCCGTTGCAGCCGCAGACCTCGGCGCTGTCGGCCATGCTCATGGCTTTGTCCTGGCCTTGATGGCCCACATCGCCCAAGGCGTTCTCACCGAACATCAGGTGATCGCGGATCTCGCCAATTGCATGGTTCTCACGGATCTGGCGGAAGTACCAACCACCATCCGCGGTATCGCCGTACAGGCACGCACCGACCAGGATGTCGTCCTTGATTACCAGCTTCTTGTATACGCCGCCGATCGGGTCGGAGAGGGTGATGGTCTCGGTGCCTTCACCGCCCATGAAGTCGCCGGCAGAAAAGAGGTCGATGCCGGTCACCTTCAGCTTGGTCGAGGTCACCGAGCCTTTGTAAGTGGCAAAGCCCAGTTGGGCCAAGTGGTTGGCGCAGACCTTGGCTTGTTCGAACAGCGGCGCCACCAGGCCATAGGCGATCCCGCGATGGCTGGCGCATTCGCCGATCGCGTAGATGCGCGGGTCGTAGGTTTGCATCGTGTCGTTGACCAGGATCCCACGGTTGCAGGGGATGCCGGACTTCTCCGCCAGTTCGGTGTTGGGGCGGATACCGGCGGCCATCACCACCAGGTCGGCGGGGATGATGTCGCCATTTTTGAATTGCACCGAGCCGACGCGACCATTACCGGCATCATGCAAGGCCTGGGTTTGCTCGCACAGGCGAAACACCAGGCCACGGCTTTCCAGTTCGGTTTGCAGCAACTGGCCGCTGGTCTTGTCCAGTTGGCGTTCCAGCAGCCATTCACCGAGATGCACCACCGTCACGTGCATACCGCGCAGCATCAGGCCGTTGGCCGCTTCCAGGCCGAGCAGGCCACCACCGATCACCACCGCGTGCTTGTGGGTCTTGGCGGTGTCGATCATCGCCTGGGTATCGGCAATGTCGCGGTAGCCAATCACGCCCTGCAAGGTGTTGCCGGGAATCGGCAGGATAAACGGCGTAGAACCGGTGGCGATCAGCAGGCGATCGTACTCGGCCTCGGTGCCGTCTTCGGCGATGACTTTGCGCTTGACCCGGTCGATCTGCACCACCTTGCGGTTGAGCAGTAGCTTGACGTTGTTATCCAGGTACCAGTCGAGGTCGTTGAGCACGATCTCTTCGAAGGTTTGCTCACCGGCCAGCACCGGCGACAGCAGGATGCGGTTGTAGTTGGTGTGGGGCTCGGCGCCGAATACGGTGATGTCGTACAGCTCGCTGCTCAGCTTGAGCAATTCTTCAAGGGTGCGAACTCCGGCCATGCCGTTGCCGATCATCACCAGTTTGAGTTTTTTCATGTCGTTCTCCGCAATGGCTCGACAAATCATGCGCAAACAAAAAAAGGCGTCCCCGCTAGTCAGCTAGCGAGGACGCCTTTGTCCTGGTCCCGTTCTCTCGGGAAGCTCGACCCTTCGACGTTGAAGGGGCGGCTATATGTGGGTTGTTGGAAGACCTAATGCAGCAGCTGTGCCAAGTTGCATACCCCCAGTTTTATTGGGCGTTTAAACAGGAGGGCGGTGGATTTTGCTCGTTAGTGGTGCAGCAGCCAGTACAGCAGCACCAGATTGATCAACAGTGAGGCCACTGCCAGGGTTTGCCAGACCTTCAGCGGCTCGCGCTCCAGCAGCGGCCGTGGCCGCACGCTCAGTTCGCGGCGGTCAGCCTGTTCCAGTACCAGCAGCCATTCTTCGGCAGTTTCATAGCGCTGTGCGGGCAGGGCGGCCACGGCGCGCTCCAGGCTGTGGGGCAACCAATCCGGCAGGTCGGGGCGATAGCGGCTGGCGCTGACAGGCTGGTTGAAACGCGGGCGTTGGAAGGCTTCGATTTCGCCGTAGGGGTAATGCCCAGTCAGCAGGTAATACAAGGTCACACCGACACTATACAAATCCTGTTGCGCAGTAGGATGCTCGCCTGCGAAAGCTTCGGGCGCGATAAAACTCGGGGTGCCGGGCAGTAAGTGGGCACGGTCTTCAGAAAGGCCAGGGCAGTAGGCCAGGCCAAAGTCCAGCACCCGCAGTTCCCCGTCATCGCCCAGCAGCAGGTTTTCCGGCTTGATGTCGCGGTGCAGAATCTGTCGGCGATGCAGCAGGCCCACGGCTCGCAGCAAGCGTTCGGCGATTGACTGCCATTGCGCCAGCGGCAGCGGGCCTTGTTGTTGAAACAGCTGGGCGAGGGTCTGCCCGGGGTATTCGCGCATCACGTAGTACAAATGCTGACGACCACTGGCGGCATGCACCTGCGGAAAGGCACGGCCAGCGACGCGGCGCAGAAACCATTCCTCCGATAACAAGGCTTGGGCGGCGTCGGTGTCATCGTGGCGCAAGGGCAAGGTCTTGAGCAGCCAGGGTTGCCGCTGCGCATCGTGCACGCGGTACAGCAACGATTGCCGACTCTGCGCGAGCACGCTTTGCACCTCCCAGCCTTCAAAGATCTGCCCAACCTTCAGCGGCGGCGGCGTTGGCCATTGCTGCAACTGCACCAAGGCGTCGCCGAGGGTGGCGGCGCCGAGTTGGTCGATGCGCACCAGCAAGGCGCTGGCGTTGTCTTGGCTGCCGGCCAGGTGGGCGGCGCTGACCAGGGTGCTGACGGCCAGGTCGAGGTCGTCTTGCTCACGCAGAATCGCGCCAATGCTGTGATCGCCCAACGTCGCCCACACCCCGTCGCTGAGCAAGAGGAAACATTCGCCCTCGCGCAATTGGCCGTCGAGGAAGTCCAGCACCAGGTGTTGATCCAGGCCAAGGGCGCGTTTGAGTACGTGCTGCATACCCGGCTGTTCCCACACATGGTCTTCGCTGAGGCGTTGCAACTCGCCGTCGAACCAGCGATATGCACGGCAATCACCGACATGGGCCAGCGTGAAGCGTTGGCCGCGAAACACCAGGGCGCTGAGGGTGGTGAGCAACGGTTGCCCACCACCGTTGGCTTGCAGCCAGCGATTTTGCGCGACCAACAGACGTTCGAGCGCCTGGGCCACCCCCCAGGTCTGCGGCGTGGCGTAGTAGTCCAGCGCCAGCGCCTGCAAGGTCGAGCGCGCGGCCAGGCCACCGTCGGCGCATTGGCTGACGCCATCGGCCAATGCGCACAGGTAGCCTTTGCTCGCCGCCAGTTCCGCCATCGGTGTGACCACCCGCAGCGCATCCTGGTTTTCACTGCGTGGGCCAATGGCGCTGGCCTGGGCGACGCTCAGTCGAAGGCTCATCAGACGCGGGCAGCGGTGACCGCAGCCGAGCCCCAGGTGGTTCTCCAGCGGCGCTTGACGCCATGCAGGCCAAACCAGGCCAGCACTCCGAGGCTGGCGAACAACCACAGCGCCAACTGGTAACTGCCGGTGCTCTGTTTGATCGCGCCCATGCCGGCGGCGAGGGCGAAGCCGCCGATGCCACCGGCCATGCCGATCAAGCCGGTCATTACGCCGATCTCAGTGCGAAAACGCTGCGGCACCAATTGGAATACCGCGCCATTTCCGGCACCCAGGCCGAGCATGGTGCAGACGAAAAGCGCCAGCGCCGCGTAGGAGCTGGGCAGGTTGAAACCCACTGCGGCAATACAGATCACCGCCACGCTGTACATGCCGAGCAGGGTCTTGATCCCGCCAAAACGGTCGGCCAGGGCGCCGCCCAGCGGGCGCATCAGGCTGCCACCGAACACGCAGGCCGCGGTGTAGTAACCGGCGGTCACCGGGCTCAGGCCGTATTGGTCGTTGAAGTAGCCGGGCAGGGCGCTGGCCAGGCCGATGAAGCCACCAAAGGTCACGCTGTAGAAGAACATGAACCACCAGCTGTCGCGGTCGCCCAGGGCCTTGAAGTAGTCGGCCATGGACTTGGCTTTCGGACGTTGTGGCGCGTTGCGTGCGAGCCAGGCGAATACGATCAGGGTAAGGACCAGCGGAATCAGCGCAAAGCCGAACACATTGCTCCAGCCGAACGCAGCCGCCAGCACCGGTGCCAGCAAGGCGGCAAATACGGTGCCGGAATTACCGGCACCGGCGATGCCCATGGCCTTGCCCTGGTGCTCTGCGGGATACCACTGCGATGCCAGGGGCAGAGCCACGGCAAAGGAGGCACCGGCCATGCCCAGAAACACGCCCAGCAGCAAGGCTTGCTCGTAACTGTGGATCCCCAGCTTCCAGGCGCAGAACAGCGCCACGATCACAATCACTTGGCCTATCAGCCCAGCGGTCTTGGGTGACAGCTTGTCGGCCAACATGCCCATCAGAAAACGCAGGACCGCGCCCGCCAGGATCGGCGTGGCCACCACCAGGCCGCGCTGCTGGGTGGTCAGGTGCAGGTCGGCGGCAATTTGCACCGCCAGCGGGCCCAACAGGTACCAGACCATGAAACTCAGGTCGAAATACAGGAACGCGGCAAACAGGGTCGGGGTATGCCCGGATTTCCAGAAGCTTGATTTCATCACGCACCTCAACGGTTGGGGGTCTGAAACGAAAAAACGCCGCCACCGGGTTCGCGAGGGCAAACCGGGTGGGCGACGTCTTTGTCGTGGAGGGGCAACCGCCGTTGGTTACCTGTGAGGATTCTTTAGCAAGAGCTGAGCCAGATCAGCCGAGCAACTCGCTCATGGCAATAATCTGCTCTGCCACCTGGATCAGTTTCTGCTGGCGACTCATGGCCTGACGGCGCATCAGGGTGTACGCCTCTTCTTCATTACAGCTCTTCATTTTCATCAGCAGGCCCTTGGCCAACTCGATGCGTTTACGTTCGGCCAATTGCAGGTCGCGGGCCTGCAACTGCGCGCGCAGGGCCTGGTCACTCTCGAAGCGGGCCATGGCCACATCAAGGATCGGTTGCAGGCGTTGGGCCTGAATGCCTTCGACGATATAGGCACTGACGCCGGACTTGATTGCCTGGCGCATCACATTCGGGTCATGCTCATCGGTAAACATCACGATAGGCCGGGGCTGGTCGCGGCTGACCAACACCACTTGCTCCATCACATCGCGGCCGGGTGACTCGGTATCGATCAGGATCACGTCCGGGCGCACTGTTTCGACGCGTGCGGGCAGGTCGATGGTCAGGCCGGATTCATCGATCACCTCGAAGCCGGCTTCGGTCAGGGCGGCCTTGAGGCGCCCGACCTTGCGCGGGGTGTCATTGATCAACAGGATTCGTAGCATCATTGAGCTCCTGTCAGCGCAGCGCTTGACGGTGGTTGTCATCGCCCAGGGCATTGAGGCGGAAGCTGCGGGCGTAACCGGCGGGGTCGGAGCCGTCCCAGATTTTGCCGTCGATCAATTGACTGCTGCGCATCGGCGCGTCGCCAACGCTGAGGCCCAGCGCATCGGCGGCCTGGCGATACAGCGCCAATTGCTGGACCTGGCAGGCGACGCCGAGGTAGTCAGGGTCTTCACGCAACAAGCCCCAACGCCGGAACTGGGTCATGAACCACATGCCGTCGCTGAGGTAGGGCAAATTCACCTCGCCACCGGCGAAAAAGCGCAAAGCATGGGGATCCTGCCACTGGTTACCCAAGCCGTCCTCGTAATGACCCAGCAGACGCGGCTCGATGCAGTCCAACGGGGCGTCGAGGTAGTCGCGAGCGCTGAGCAACTGCGCGGTGGAACGGCGGTTTTCAGTGCTCTGTTCGATAAATCGGCTGGCTTCGAGGATCGCCATGACCAGTATACGGGCGGTATTGGGGTATGCGTCGACGAACGCCTGGGTGCAGCCCAGGACCTTTTCCGGATGATCGGGCCAGATCGCCTGGGTGGTCGCCAGGGTAAAGCCTTGATGGTGTTGCACCGCACTGGCACTCCAGGGCTCGCCGACACAAAAACCGTCGATGCGTCCGGCCTGCAGGTGCGCCACCATTTGCGGCGGCGGTACCACCACGCTGTTCACATCCTGCAATGGATGAATGCCTTGGCTCGCCAGCCAGTAATACAACCACATGGCGTGGGTGCCCGTGGGAAATGTCTGGGCGAAGGTCAGTTTTGTCCGGCTTTGGTGCACGTGGCGTTCCAGCGCTTCAGGAGTGACCACTCCCTGGTGTTGCAGGCCGTGGGACAGGTTGATGCTCTGACCGTTCTGGTTGAGGCCCATCAGTACGGCCATGTCGGTAGGCGCAACGCCGCCGATGCCCAGATGCACGGCATAGATCAGCCCGTACAGACCGTGGGCGGCGTCCAGCTCGCCACTGACCAGCTTGTCCCGCAGGTTGGCCCAGGATGATTGGCGCTTGAGGTTCAGTGTGAGGCCGTAGGGCTGGGCGAAGCCCTGGGTGGCAGCGACCACCAGCGACGCGCAATCGGTCAGGGCCATGAACCCCAGGTCAAGGCTGCTCTTTTCCGGGGCATCGCTGCCGTTTACCCAAGCCAGCGGATCGTTCATCAATACCTGCCTTTTCTGAAAAAAAAGCGTCGTTTCCCGGCTTGGCGTGACAGGCCATTGCCGGGTAACGACGCCTTTGTCCGTAGGCCCGCGCCGCCTTTGGTGCGGGCCTGATACAAAGTGCGAAGCAAGGCACATGCCACGGGGGCGTGGTGCAGTCTGCCGTCAACTTTCCATCATGATTGAACCTCTTGCGCCTCGCAGTATGGCCGCTTCTTCAGGCCAGATCGCCCAGGAATACCCACGGTGCACACTGATTCCCCGAACCCCATGAACTGCCGCTGGCTGCACTGCGGGTTACTGTGTGCCGCCCTGTTGCTGGGTAGCCGCGCAGCCTGGGGCCAGGCGTACCAGGCACAGGATGAAAGTTTGCATACTTTCTTTACCGCGCTGTCGGGGCCATTGGGCCTGCCTGTGGTCACCAGCCGTGCGGTGGCGCGCAGGCGCATCAGCGGAACCTTCGACTTTGCAGCGCCGCAACGGGTCCTGGAAACCCTCGCTGAGCAGCAAGACCTGATCTGGCACCGCAGCGGGCAAGTGGTGCATCTCTACACCGCCGATGAGGTGCGTAGTTCTGCGGTCGTGCTGCGGCATATCTCAGTCAATCGGCTGCGCGGCATCATGCGGCGTGCGGGGCTGGATGAGCCGCGCTACCCATTGCGTGAGAGCGGGGCACGTACGTTCTACGTTTACGGGCCACCGAGCTATGTCGATCATGTCTTGCGGCTGGCCAGCCTGATGGACCAGCCACGCCGCAAGCAGCCCGAAGGCGCAACGGCATTCGGCGTTGTCCAGGTGATCAATGCAGCTGTTCAGGACCGCCAGCAAGGAGAGGGTGCCAATAAGGTCCGCGTACCGGGTATGGCTGCCATGATCGAAGCCCGGCTGTCCCCTGAGCAGAAAGGTCAATTGGCAGACGGTAGCCTGGTGTTGGTGGCCTATTCGGATACCAACAGTTTGTTGATCAAGGGCCAGCCTGCCCAGGTGAGTCTTATCGAAAAACTGGTGGCGGAGCTGGATAGCGCCACGGTCCAGGATGACGTTTCGTCAGGCCCTGACCCATTACCGCCACCTCCCGCGCCTGCGCAATTGAGCACAGCACAACATGAGCGTGTGCAGCGTGCGTTCCTGCGCACCGATCGTGAGTTTTCCCCATGAAAAAGGCGTTTGTCCATGCACCTGGAAATACTGCTGCAGGAGCAATTGATCAGCCGCAAGCGTTTGGCTGCGTTCGCACCGGGGAAGGTGCTGCCTCTGGATCCAGGGGCGACTCGATGTGTGGAGGTACGGGTCAATGGGCAACTGATGGCGTTGGGTGAGCTGGTGCAACTGGAGGATCGGCTGGGGGTTGAGTTGCAGGAGACGTATCAGGAATGGCTACCCCAATAAGTGCGTCAGGAGAATTGTCTGACCGAAAGTTTCCAAAAAAGGGCGCCCGAATGGGCTTTGTCCTAGCGCGAGCCGTAGGCCGGTTTTTTATAGTCGTGACATTGGCAGGTGAGCCGGTACGGAAACTAAGGATGTGAATGTCAGTAGTAAAAAGCAGAGGTGCGTATGGCCGTCGTGATTGATGAATCGACGACCTCCCTGGTCTTCGCTCGCTGGACCTTGCATGGCGATGGCCGGTTGACGGGCGGCGATGCGGATATTCAGTTGCCGCCCAAGGAGTGGCATGTGCTGCGATTGTTGCTGGCCTCCGGTGGCACGCTGATGACCAAGGATCGCCTGCTGGAGCTGGCCTGGCCCCGGGGAGAGGTGGCCGATGAGTCACTGACGCGCTGTATCTATTCCCTGCGCAAACATTTGAGGGCCGACAAAGGGTTTATCAAGACGATTTATGGCAAGGGGTATCGCTTTACGTGCCCGGTGCGGGTGGGGGAACCACCACGGGGTGTCGTGCATGTGTGCTCTGTGTGTGGCCAGGCCAGCAATGCTTAAGGTTTGGAGCGTGGTACTGCTGCTCAGTGGGCTGATGGGCAGTCACCAGGTAATGGCCTATTGCTGGGACGAGGCGGCCAGCCGGTACGATCTCGAACCGGAACTGTTGCAGGCTATCGCTGATGTCGAATCGGGTTCGCGTGCGCAGGCGATCAACTACGCCAACCGCAATGGCACGCGTGATATCGGCTTGATGCAGATCAACAGCATCCACCTGCCGCGTTTGCTCAAACAGGGCATTACCGAGGAGCGGTTGTTGAGCGAACCTTGTTTGTCGGTGCAAGTCGGTGCCTCGATTCTGGCCGAGTTTAATCAGCGTTTCGGCTACAACTGGATGGCGGTGGGTTCCTACAATGTTGGACCGGGCCCTGGCTCGCAGCGTGAGGCGTTGCGCCAGCGCTACGCCGAAAGGATCTGGGTGCGTTATCAGGCGTTGATTGCTCAGCGCCGATGAGCGCAGCACGCCTCGCATGAGGCCCGCCACCCCGGCTATAATCGCGTCACCTTTTGCCGCCATCCGAGTCTAGCCCGCCCATGTATACCTTGGCCCGCCAGCTGTTGTTCAAACTCTCCCCGGAAACCTCCCACGATCTGTCCCTGGACTTGATCGGTGCCGGTGGCCGCCTGGGGCTCAATGGCCTGGTATGCAAGGCTGCGGCGAAAGTGCCGGTGTCGGTGATGGGCCTGGATTTTCCCAATCCGGTCGGCCTGGCAGCCGGCCTGGACAAAAACGGCGCGGCCATCGACGGGTTTGCACAGTTGGGGTTCGGCTTCGTTGAAATCGGCACCGTGACGCCACGGCCACAGCCGGGCAATCCCAAACCGCGCATTTTCCGCCTGCCGGAGGCAGAGGCGATCATCAATCGCATGGGTTTCAACAACCTCGGCGTCGATCACCTGTTATCGCGGGTTCAAGCGGCAAAATACACAGGCATCCTCGGGATCAATATCGGCAAGAACTTTGACACGCCGGTGGAGCGTGCAGTGGACGATTACCTGATCTGCCTGGACAAGGTTTACGCCCACGCCAGCTACGTCACCGTCAACGTCAGCTCGCCCAATACCCCGGGCCTGCGTAGCCTGCAATTCGGTGACTCCCTCAAACAACTGCTCGAAGCCTTGCGCCAGCGTCAGGAAGACTTGGCCGTGCGTCATGGCAAGCGCGTACCCCTGGCAATCAAGATCGCCCCGGACATGAGCGATGAAGAAACCGTACTGGTGGCCCAGGCCCTGGTGGATGCGGGCATGGACGCAGTGATTGCGACCAACACCACCCTCAGCCGCGTGGGCGTCGAGGGGCTGGCCCATGGCGACGAGGCGGGCGGCCTGTCCGGCGCGCCGGTACGGGACAAGAGCACCCATATCGTCAAGGTGCTGGCGGCCGAGTTGGCCGGGCGTTTGCCGATCATCGCGGTGGGCGGTATTACCGAAGGCAAGCACGCGGCCGAGAAGATCGCGGCTGGCGCCAGCCTGGTGCAGTTGTACTCCGGCTTTATCTATAAGGGGCCGGCGTTGATTCGCGAGTCGGTGGATGCCATCGCTGCCCTGCGTTGACAATCTGCCAGGCAATAAAAAGGGCTCCATAAAGGAGCCCCTGGGCCGAAGCCCGCCGCCCGGATGGGGCGCGCGTGGTTAAGTCGTTACTCATTCAAAGATGTGTGTCGGAATAAAATGCCCCTGATTAGCCGACGGCGTGAAGTTCGTTGAGTCTGTGGATGCCCGCAGTGCCAGTCATACCGTCCCAATTGTCGCCGCGTCCTTCTCGCCAGCCGTTGATCCAGGCTTGGCGTACCGACGGTAGAGTAAATGGGCAAAGCTCACGGGATTTTCCATGAACGCCATATTGATATCCGCGTAAAAATGCTCTTTCCAACGGATCACGCTTAAGTCTTCTCATAGGGTGTTTCCCTCACTTGTTGACTGTCTAGATATCCTTCGGCCTTGTCCAAGGCCGGGCAGAGTTTTTCTGCCGTTGGTGGGCTCGCTGCCGGCGTGGCGAGCCGATGTGTCGGCGTCGTTACGGCGCCAACCTGTGTTGAGTTCTAACCAATAGGTCACATGTATTCAATGATCGTTTTGTCATAAGCACGTAACGATAACGATGCTATAGCCATAAGCTGGGATGGTTTTTCGCCCCTTTTATGCAGCAAAGCCAGCTATGATGTGCCCTGCACAGCGAAGCGGGTTAATCCTTTAGTGAGAATGCCCGCCTGTTGCAGTCGGTTATTATTCGACGAAGGGTCTGAATATTTCCTTTTGTTGCTTCACATTGTTTCTCTGCCCCGTCAAACAAGGCTCAACGGCCCGGAAAGCGGGGTGGGACGGCACATTCGTGCCACGCGAGCACTCTTCAAGAAAAGTGCTTGATTGAAAACCGAGCCGGCGATGCGTCGCCCGTTCATTTATTGCTGAAAAGCCTGGAATGCCCCATGTCGGACCGTTTTGAACTCTTCCTCACTTGCCCCAAGGGCCTCGAAGGCCTGCTGATCGAGGAAGCCGTCGGGCTTGGCCTTGAGGACGCCCGCGAGCACACCTCGGCCGTTCGCGGCATGGCCGACATGGAAACCGCCTACCGCCTGTGCCTGTGGTCACGCTTGGCCAACCGTGTGCTGCTGGTACTCAAGCGCTTCCCGATGAAGGACGCCGAAGACCTCTACCACGGCGTGCTGGATATCGAATGGGCCGACCACATGGTTCCCGACGGTACCCTGGCGGTCGAGTTCAGCGGTCACGGCTCGGGCATCGACAACACTCACTTCGGCGCGCTGAAGGTCAAGGATGCGATCGTCGACAAGCTGCGCACCCCAACCGGCGAGCGTCCATCCATCGACAAGATCAACCCGGACCTGCGCATTCACCTGCGCCTGGACCGTGGCGAAGCGATCCTGTCCCTGGACCTTTCCGGCCACAGCCTGCACCAGCGTGGCTACCGCCTGCAGCAGGGCGCGGCACCGCTGAAGGAAAACCTGGCAGCGGCGATCCTGATTCGCGCCGGCTGGCCACGCATTGCAGCCGAAGGCGGCGCGCTGACCGACCCGATGTGCGGCGTCGGCACCTTCCTGGTTGAAGGCGCGATGATCGCCGCCGACATGGCCCCCAACCTCAACCGCGAGCTGTGGGGTTTCACCACGTGGCTGGGCCACGTCCCGGCGCTGTGGAAAAAGCTGCACACCGAGGCCAGCGAGCGTGCGGCCATTGGTATGAACAAGCCACCGTTGTGGGTCCGCGGTTACGAAGCCGACCCGCGCCTGATTCAACCCGCCCGCAATAACATCGAACGCGCCGGCCTGAGCCACTGGATCAAGGTGTACCAGGGCGAAGTGGGCACGTTCGAGCCGCGCCCGGACCAGAACCAGAAAGGCCTGGTGATCTGCAACCCACCCTACGGTGAGCGCCTGGGTGACGAAGCCAGCCTGTTGTACCTCTACCAGAACCTCGGCGAGCGCCTGCGCCAGGCCTGCATGGGCTGGGAAGCTGCGGTGTTCACCGGCGCGCCGGACCTGGGCAAGCGCATGGGCATCCGCAGCCACAAACAGTATTCGTTCTGGAACGGCGCGCTGCCGTGCAAATTGCTGCTGATCAAGGTCAACCCGGATCAGTTCGTCACCGGCGAACGTCGCACTCCGGAGCAGCGCCAGGCTGAGCGTGAGCAAGCGGCTTACGACCAGGCGCCGACCGAGCCCGTTGAGCGCCAGTACAACAAGAACGGCAACCCGATCAAGCCAGCCCCGGCCCCGGTGGTCGAACAGGCGCGCTTGAGCGAAGGCGGGCAGATGTTTGCCAACCGCCTGCAAAAGAACCTCAAGCTGCTGGGCAAATGGGCCAAGCGCGAAGGGGTGAATTGCTATCGTGTGTATGACGCCGACATGCCTGAGTACTCCATGGCGATCGACCTGTACCACGATTGGGTGCACGTGCAGGAATACGCGGCGCCAAAATCCATCGACCCGGAAAAAGCCTCGGCGCGCATGTTCGATGCCCTGGCAGCGATTCCCCAGGCCCTGAACGTCGACAAGAGCCGCGTGGTGGTCAAGCGTCGCGAGCGTCAGAGCGGCACCAAGCAATACGAACGCCAGAGCGCCCAGGGCAAGTTCACCGAGGTCAGCGAAGGTGGCGTGAAGCTGCTGGTCAACCTCACCGACTACCTGGATACCGGCCTGTTCCTCGACCACCGCCCGATGCGTATGCGCATCCAGAAAGAAGCGGCCGGCAAGCGCTTCCTCAACCTGTATTGCTACACCGCCACCGCCAGCGTCCATGCTGCCAAGGGTGGAGCGCGCAGCACCACCAGCGTCGACCTGTCCAAAACCTATCTGGACTGGGCGCGTCGCAACTTCTCCCTCAATGGTTTCTCCGACAAGAACCGCCTGGAGCAGGGTGATGTCATGGCGTGGCTGGAGGCCAGTCGCGATGAGTTCGATATGATTTTCATCGACCCGCCGACCTTCTCCAACTCCAAGCGCATGGAAGGTATCTTCGACGTGCAGCGTGACCACGTGCAGTTGCTCGACCTGGCCATGGCACGCCTGGCGCCGGGTGGCGTGCTGTACTTCTCCAACAACTTCCGCAAGTTCCAGTTGGAAGACAACCTCAGCGAACGCTATGCGGTCGAAGAGATCAGCGACAAGACCATCGACCCGGATTTTGCGCGCAATGCGAAGATCCACCGGGCCTGGAAAATCACTGCCCGCTGATTAATATCAGCAGTTCTGAATGCGCCGAGTATCCAGTGTGGGAGGGGGCTTGCTCCCGATAGCAGAGTATCAGTCACCCATGTATTGGCTGATCCACCGCTATCGGGAGCAAGCCCCCTCCCACATTAAGCCCCTGCAGTTTTTAGGCTGGTCAAACACCCGACCAATGGCTATAACTTAAACCCCAGCCAACGTGACACCCCCGCACACTGGCGTTGTGAGTGTTGCCTATGCCGATGCAAGCTGTCCGCCCGAAAATCCTTGGTTTTATCAGTGAACAGGCGTCGGCTTGGCTGGTGGCATTGGTGGTGTTGTTGGCTGGCAGCGCGTTGACGATGGTTGTCGCGTGGGCGACTGCCGACCTGTATCAGCAACAGGTGCGCCAGCGTTTCCAGTTGCTGGTCAATGAGCGCTACACCCGCATCCAGGAGCGTTTTGAGGATCAGGAGTTGCGCCTGGGTAGCCTGCAGCGTTTCTTCATCAACTCTGGCGATGTCTCCCGTGCCGAGTTCGACGGCTTCGCCCAGCCACTGTTGCTCAATGCGCGTGCCTACGCCTGGGCACCGCGCATATTTCGTGAGCAGCGCAGCGCGTTCGAGCAAGAGATTTCCCGTCAGCGTGGCATCCCTTTCAGCATCCGTGAACTCAATGGCTTGGGTGAGTTGGCGCCCGCGCCCGAGCGCGATGAATACGTACCGGTGTTGTACAGCCAGACGCAGAGCTTGTTGGGTTCGCCCTTGGGTTTTGACCTGCTGGCCCAGCCCTTGCGCCGTTCAGCCCTGGAGCGTGCGCAAAAAAACGCCAGGCCGGCAGTGTCACAGCCCATGCAATTGGTGGGCGTGGAGCCTGCCTACGCGGCCGGCGTGCTGCTGGTGGCGCCAGTGAGCAAAGCCGTTGGCAGCGAGCCCTACGGCTTTGTCATGGCGGTGCTCAGCATGCGCCAACTGGTGGCCGATGGGTTGCCCAAACCGAATCGCGACAATCTGGTCATGCAGATCGTTGACACTTCCGATACGCAGCAACGGGTGTTGTATGCATCCAGCAATACGGTGGGCAACAGCGACCTGACGGCGACACGCCGCCTCACCCTTGGAGATCACGTCTATGCCCTGAGCCTGCGTGCCAGCGAGGTGTTCGACAAGGCCAATCATTCCTCGATGAACACCATTCTGGGCATGGGTGTGCTGCTCAGCGCCTTGCTCAGTGCCTTGCTCTACGTGCTGGTCAGCCAGCGCCAGCGTGCGCTGAAACTGGTGGAACAGCGCACCGTGCAGTTGCGCTTGCGTGAGCAAGAGTTGCGTGGGGCTCACGGGCAATTACGCAGTGTGCTGAATGCGGCGACTCAGGTCGCGATCATCGCCACCGATTTGCGCGGTGTGATCAACACCTTCAATGCCGGCGCCGAACAGATGTTGGGTTTCAAGGCCGAAGAGGTGCTGGGTCGCCTGACCCTGGAAAGCCTGCACCTGGCCGTGGAACTCGAAGCGCGGGCTGCGCCGTTGAGCCTGGCGCTAGGCAAGCGTATTGCGCCGAGCCAGGCAATGCTGGTGGAGAGCCCTGACAGCCTGCATGAAGCTCGCGAGTGGACGCTGGTGCGCAAGGACGGTACCCAACTGACGGTCAACATGCTGGCCACCGTGCTCCTGGACGACTTTGGCCTGTGGGTCGGGCACTTGGCAATTTACCTGGATATCACCGAGCAAAAGCGCGCCTATGAAGCCCTGGCCGCCCGGGACCGTCTGCTGAAAAAACTCAGTGCTCATGTGCCTGGCGGGATTTTCCAGTTCACCCAGGACCTGCAGGGCAATGGGCGTTTCATTTACGCCAGCGAAGGTATGCGCGATATCTATGAAATCGAACTTGGCGCATTACAGCAGGATGCAGGCAAGGTGCTGGAACGCATTCACCCCTTGGACATTGAGCGAGTGCGTGCCTCGATACGTTTGTCGGCGTTGCAACTGAGCCATTGGCGCGAAGAATATCGCGTGCAGTTGCCTCAGCGAGGCTTGCGCTGGATTCGCGGCGAAGCGACACCTGAAGAGTTACCTGGAGGCGGTACGCTTTGGCACGGTTATGTGTCGGATATTTCCGATCTCAAACGGGTCGAGGAAGAACTGCGCGCGCTTTCCATCACTGACTCTCTGACGGGCATCTATAACCGGCGTTATTTTCAGGATCGGCTCAAGGGCGAGATGCTGCGGATCAACCGCACCTCGGGTGCACTGTCGTTGATCATGCTCGATATCGATCACTTCAAGCGCATCAACGACCAGCATGGTCACGCCGTGGGCGACGGGGTGTTGCAGGAGTTGTGCAAGCGCATAGGCCAGCGCTTGCGCCGTACCGACGTGTTTTGCCGCCTGGGTGGGGAAGAATTCGTGGTGCTGTGCCCAAGTACCAATGGTGCCCAGGCCTATAGCCTGGCAACTCAGTTGTGGCAGTCGTTGCGCGATACGCCGATGGAACCGGTGGGCATCGTCACTGCCAGCTTTGGCGTAGCCAGTTGGCGGACCGATGAAGATATCGATGGGTTGCTGCTGCGCGCTGATTCGGCAGTGTATGTGGCCAAGCAGGCGGGCAGGGACCGGGTCGAGGCGTGTGGGAGCGAGCAAGCCCTACTGACTGTAGGAGCGAGCTTGCTCGCGAAAAAACCATAGACGCCGCGTGTACTCAGGAAACACGCGTGATCGTTGACGTTTTTCGCGAGCAAGCTCGCTCCTGCAGGGTAGTGTGATGCTTTACAGAACCGGCGCGGCTGCAACGGCCTTCGGCTGGCGATACAGGTCCAGGAGCACCTGGTCCAACACCGATGACGCGCCCCAAGGCTTGGAGTCGTTGAGAATCGCCACCACCGCCCAAGTGTTGCCATTGTTGTCACGGCTGAACCCGGCGATGGCGCGCACGGTGTTCAGGGTACCGGTCTTCACATGAGCTTCGCCGCGCATCGCCGTGGTCTTCAGGCGTTTACGCATGGTGCCGTCAGTGCCGGCGATTGGCATCGAGCTGATGTACTCCGCTGCGTAGGGGCTTTTCCAGGCGGCTTGCAGCATGGCCGCCATCTCGCGGGCGCTGACCCGTTCGGCGCGGGACAGGCCGGAGCCGTTCTCCATTACCAGGTGCGGCGCGGTGATGCCTTTTTTGGCCAGCCATTGGCGCACGACGCGTTGCGCGGCCTTGGCATCGTCGCCATCGGCATCGTTGCGAAATTGCGCGCCCAGGCTCAGGAACAGTTGCTGGGCCATGGTGTTGTTGCTGTATTTGTTGATGTCGCGAATGATTTCCGCCAGGTCCGGCGAGAATGCGCGGGCCAGCACCTTGGCATCCTTGGGCACTGGCGCCTGGATATCGCGGCCCTGGATGGTGCCGCCCAGCTCCTTCCAGATCGCACGCACGGCGCCGGCGGTGTAGGTGGCGTGGTCGAGCAGTGACAGGTAAGTCTGCGAGCTGCAGCCATCAGCCAGTTGGCCGCTGACGGTCACGGTCACACTGCCGTCGGCGGCGGTCACCGGGTTGTAACGCACGTCACCGGTGCACTGCTTGGCGTTGGTGACTTTCACCTGGTTGTCGATGCGAATGCTGGCAATCGGCGGTTCGACCGACACGATCACGCGTCCCGAATCATTACGGGTCACGAAGCGCAGGGCCTTGAGGTTGACCAGCAAGGCATCGGGCTTGACCAGGAACGGCTTGTTCTCGTCGTTGCCGTCGTCATTGAAATCAGGCAACAGCGGCTGGTTGAAGAAGTTGCGATCCAGTACCAGGTCGCCGGTGACCTGCTGCACGCCATTGGCACGCAGGTCGCGCATCAGCAGCCAGAGCTTTTCCATGTTCAGCTTGGGATCGCCGCCGCCCTTGAGGTACAGGTTGCCGCGCAACACGCCACCGCTGAGGGTGCCGTCGGTGTAGAACTCGGTCTTCCACTGGTGGTTGGGGCCGAGCATCTCCAGGGCCGCGTAAGTGGTCACCAGCTTCATGGTAGAGGCCGGGTTCACCGATACGTCGGCATTGAATACGGTTGGCGTACCGGGGCCGTTCAGAGGCAGCATTACCAGAGACAACGCGGTATTGGGCAGTTTGGCTTTCTGCAAGGCCTGCGCGACGCTGGGGGGCAGGGCAGTATTGATGGGGGCGGCAGTGGCCGAAAGGGCCAAAGGCAAAAGGACACTGGCAAGTAATACAGAACGCAACGATTTGATCATAAGAAATAAAACCCTACTGCTGAGAAGGGTGAAAAAGGCGAGGGGTATATAAGAAAATCCCTCAATGGTCACGAAAGTGTCGGCATTATGCCCCAAGGTGGCTTCACTTGTAGCTGAACGATAGCCGCTAATCAGGTTTTTTTAACGGCCGATGCGCCGCCCGTCCCAGAGAGTCGGGCAATTGCCGCCTTAAACTGCTAAAGTGCCGCCCGTTATTACTTATGAGGATTGTTCCAATGGCGACTAACCGTTCCCAGCGTCTGCGCAAAAAACTGTGCGTTGATGAATTTCAAGAGCTGGGTTTCGAACTGAACCTGGACTTCAACGAAGGCCTGAGTGAAGAAGCTATCGACGCTTTCCTCGAAGCATTCATCAAAGAAGCCATGGAAGCCAATGGTCTGGGCTATGTCGGCGGCGATGACTACGGTCTGGTTTGCCTGCAGAAGCGTGGCTCGGTGTCCGAAGAGCAGCGCGCTGCTGTCGAAGCCTGGCTGAAAACCCGTTCCGAGCTGACCAAGGCTGAAGTCAGCCCGTTGCTGGACGTGTGGTATCCAGAAAAGCCGATCAACGCGGCTAAGTGATACTAAACAAAACGGCGACCTGAGGGTCGCCGTTTTTTTATGCCTTGCGCCAATTCAGAATCAACAGCGTCAACACCCCCGCCACAATCCCCCAGAACGCCGACCCGATGGAAAACAACGTCAAGCCTGACGCGGTGACCATAAAGGTGATCAGCGCCGCTTCCCGCTCCTTCGGCTCATTCATGGCAATGCTCAGGCCGTTGATGATCGAGCCAAACAACGCCAGCGCTGCAATCGAAAGCACCAGTTCCTTGGGCAGGGCTGCGAACAATGCTGCCAGCGTGGCGCCGAATACCCCGGCAATCCCATAGAACACCCCACACCACACCGCAGCGGTGTAGCGCTTGTTGCGGTCTTCATGGGCGTGCGGCCCGGTGCAGATCGCCGCGCTGATCGCCGCCAGGTTGATGCCGTGGGAGCCGAAAGGTGCCAACACCAGCGAGGCCAGGCCGGTGGTGGTGATCAGCGGCGAAGCCGGCACGGTGTAGCCGTCGGCCCGCAGCACGGCGACCCCGGGCATGTTCTGCGAGGTCATGGCCACCACAAACAGCGGGATACCGATGCTGATGGTCGCCGCCAGTGAGAAATGCGGCGTGGTCCATACGGGCGTCGCCACTTCCAGATGAAAACCGCTGAAGTCCAGCAACCCCATCAGCCCCGACAGCGCGGTGCCTATCAGTAGCGCGGCAAGCACGGCATAGCGCGGCGACAGGCGCTTGATGATCAGGTAGGTGAAAAACATCCCCAGTACCAGACCGGTGCGATGCTGCGCAGCGACGAAGATTTCGCTGCCGATCTTGAACAGGATCCCCGCCAGCAACGCCGCCGCCAGCGATGCAGGGATGCGCTTGACCAGTTTTTCAAAGCTGCCGGTCATCCCGCATAGGGTCACCAGCACCGCGCAGGTGATGTAGGCGCCGATGGCTTCGCCATAACTCACGCCGCCTAAACTGGTGATCAACAGCGCCGCGCCGGGTGTGGACCAGGCGATGGTGATGGGTGTGCGATAGCGCAGGGACAGGCCGATGCTGCACACCGCCATGCCGATGGAAATCGCCCAGATCCACGAAGAAATCTGTGCGGTGGTCAAACCGGCGGCCTGGCCGGCCTGGAACATCAGCACCAGGGAGCTGGTGTAGCCGGTCATCATGGCGATAAAACCGGCGACGATGGCCGAGGGGGAGGTGTCGGCCAGCGGGCGCAAGGGCGCTTGGGTGGCGTCGGTCATGGAAGGGTGTTCCTTTTACCTGGGATTTGCCGGTGACGGCGCAGATTCAAGCCTAAACTCAAACGTAACGAGTCATTGCAATACAGCCGGGGCCGCAAACAGCCGTACAGTGTGTTGGCGCATTGGGTTGTGTACAATGTGCGCTGTTTTTAGGTGATACTTGCCAGCGACCCGTAGTTGCCGTATTACCTTGAATTTGCCGTATTACCGTTAATTCGCCGCCGTTCTCCCTACCCGAGTGCCCATGAACGAACAGTTGCAACCTCTCAAGAAACAACCGCGAGCCGGCAAGACCGGTCGCAGCGGAACCCAGGACGATATCGTCTACGCGCATATCTTCGAGGCGATCCTCGAACAACGCCTGGCACCCGGAACTAAATTGAGTGAAGAGGCACTGGGCGAGATCTTTGGCGTTAGCCGCACCATCATTCGCCGCGCACTGTCGCGCCTGGCCCATGAAGGCGTGGTACTGCTGCGGCCCAATCGCGGCGCAGTGGTTGCCAGCCCCAGTGTGGAAGAAGCGCGCCAGGTGTTCATGGCCCGGCGTCTGGTGGAGCGAGCGATCACGGAGTTGGCGGTGCAGCATGCTACCGCTGAGCAATTGGCCGAGTTGCGCCAGATGGTCAATGACGAGCGCGACAGTTTCTCCCGCGGTGATCGCGGTGCCGGTATCCGTCTTTCCGGCGAGTTCCACCTGAAACTGGCCGAAGCGGCCAAGAACGCGCCGTTGATCAGCTTCCAGCGCAGCCTGGTGTCCCAGACCTCATTGATCATCGCCCAGTACGAAAGCGGCAACCGCTCACACTGTTCCTACGATGAGCACACCCAGTTGATCGACGCGATCGAAGCCCGCGATGCGGTGCTGGCGGTGAACTTGATGATGCACCACATGGATCATATTGACAGCAAGCTCAACCTCGATGAAGAGAGCGCGTCGGATGATTTGCATGCGGTGTTTTCGCATTTGTTGCAGACCAGGAAGCCTGGGCGCTCTTCGGTAAAACTGTAATCGCCCTGATTCACTGGGGGACAAAAATGTGGGAGGGGGCTTGCTCCCGATAGCAGAGTGTCAGGAGCAGATAGGCTGACTGACACACCGCTATCGGGAGCAAGCCCCCTCCCACATTGGTTTTGTGGTGTCTCTGAGATCAGCGCTGGTGCACCAACTGGCCGGCTGCATAGGTTTGCAACACTGCCCGATCATCCCCCAGCGTCATCAGCACAAACAACGTCTCGGCAATGTTATTGGCCTGCTTCAAGCGATAGTTGAGCAGTGGCGTGGCGTTGTAGTCCAGCACCAGGAAGTCCGCATCCGTCCCCGGCTGCAATGTGCCGATCCTGTCTTCCAGGCGCAACGCGCGCGCACCGCCCAGGGTCGCCAGATAGAGCGACTTGAACGGGCTCAACCGCGCTCCCTGCAACTGCATGACCTTATAGGCTTCATTCAGTGTTTGCAGGAGCGAGAAGCTGGTGCCGCCGCCCACGTCGGTGCCCAGGCCTACGTTCAATTTGTGTTTCTCGGCCATGGGCAAGTTGAACAACCCACTGCCGAGGAAGAAGTTCGACGTTGGGCAGAACGCCACCGCCGAGCCGGTCTCCGCCAGCCGTGCGCATTCGTCGTCACACAGGTGCACGCCGTGGGCAAACACCGAGCGCTCGCCGAGCAGTTTGTAATGGTCGTACACGTCCAGGTAGCCGTTGCGCTCGGGAAACAGCTCGTTTACCCACTCGACTTCCTGCTTGTTCTCACTGATGTGGGTCTGCATGTACAGATCTGGGTATTCGCCCAGCAATTGCCCGGCCAGCGCCAGTTGCTCAGGCGTGCTGGTGGGGGCGAAGCGTGGCGTAACGGCATAATGCAGGCGGCCTTTGCCGTGCCAGCGTTCGATCAACGCCTTGCTTTCCTGATAGCCGGATTCAGGTGTGTCGGTCAGGTAGTCCGGCGCGTTGCGGTCCATCATCACTTTGCCGGCGATCATGCGCAGGTCGAGTTTCTCGGCCGCTTCAAAAAACGAGTTCACCGATTGCGGGTGTACGCTGCCGAACACCAGTGCGGTGGTGGTGCCGTTGCGCAACAACTCCTTGATGAAGATATCCGCGACGTTATCGGCGTGGGCCTTGTCGGCGAACTGGCTTTCACAGGGGAAAGTGTAGGTGTTGAGCCAATCCAGCAATTGCTCGCCGTAGGCGCCGATCATGCCGGTTTGCGGCAGATGGATATGGGTGTCGATCAGGCCGGGGGTGATCAATGCGTCCTGGTAGTGCGTGATGTCGATGTCGGCGGGCAGCGTCGGCAGCAGGTCGCTGGCGTGGCCGAGCGCACTGATCTGGCCGTTATCGATCACCAGCAGGCCGTCTTCGAAATACTCGTAGGAGGCGTCGATGCCAACGATGGCAGGGTCGTCGATGCTGTGCAGGATGGCGGCGCGGTAGGCTTTGCGAGTCGAAGGCATGGTTATCTCAATTGATAGCTTGGCTGCGGCGCGAAGCCGGCAGCAGTTTGGCAATGGGTTCGGCGCCGGCAGTGTGCTGGCCGAAATTGGCGTTATAGGTGGCGATGATTTCGCCGGCGATGGAGATGGCGATCTCTACCGGCAACTTGCCCTTCACCTCGGTGAGGCCCATGGGGCAGCGCATGCGTTGCAACCGTGCGGTGTCGAAGCCGCGGTCACGCAGGCGGTGTTCGAATTTGACGCGTTTGGTTTTCGAGCCGATCAGGCCGAAGTAGGCGAAGTCATTGCGCTTGAGCAGGGCGGCGGTGAGTTCCAGGTCCAGCGCGTGATTGTGGGTCATGACGATGCAGTAACTGCCCGCGGGCAGGTCGGCAATTTCATCGACCGGTTCTTCACTGACGATTTTACGCACGCCTTGCGGGATGTGCTCCGGAAACTCCTGCTCACGGGAATCGATCCAGCGTACGCGGCAGGGCAAGCTTGCCAGTAACGGCACCAGCGCACGCCCGACATGGCCGGCGCCAAACACCGCGATCTGCGCCTGCACCTGGCCCATGGGTTCGAACAGCAATACCGCCACGCCACCGCAGCACTGGCCCAGGCTCGCGCCGAGGCTGAAGCGCTCCAGATGAGTGGTTTGCTGGCCGCGCACGAGCATGTCGCGAGCGAGCTGCATTGCCTTGTATTCCAGGTGCCCGCCGCCGATGGTGTCGAAGGTGTGTGCGGCGCTGATCACCATCTTGGAACCGGCATTACGTGGCGTGGAGCCCAGCTCTTCGATGATGGTCACCAGTACGCAGGGTTCGCCCTGGTTTTGCAGGGTGGCGAGGGCGCTGATCCAGTTGTCCATGTCTACCTCAACATTTCTGCTGTTAGTTCGGCCGCTATCGCAGGCAAGCCAGCTCCCACATTTGATCGGGTTAGCACCTCAAAATGTGGGAGCCGGGCTTGCCCGCGATGGCAGCGCCTGGGTCTAGAGCGAAGCCAATTCAGTGTCAGCCTCGACAGCCTTCGCCGCCCGCAACTGCCGCATCTGCTCACACCCCCACAACACCCGCTCGGGCGTGGCCGGCGCATCGATCTTTGGTTGCTGGCGATAGTCAGCCAAACTCGCCACCGCATCTTTGATCGCGCACCACGAAGCAATCCCGAGCATGAACGGCGGCTCACCCACGGCCTTGGAATGGAATACTGTGTCCTCCGGGTTCTTGCGGTTCTCCACCAGTTTCACCCGCAGGTCCAGCGGCATGTCCGCTACGGCCGGGATCTTGTAGCTGGCCGGGCCGTTAGTCATGAGCTTGCCCTTGTTGTTCCACACCAGTTCTTCCATGGTCAGCCAACCCATGCCCTGGATAAAGCCGCCTTCGACCTGGCCGATGTCGATGGCCGGGTTCAACGAAGCGCCCACATCGTGGAGGATGTCGGTGCGCAGCATCTTGTATTCGCCGGTCAGGGTGTCGACGATCACTTCGCAACACGCGGCGCCGAACGCGTAGTAGTAGAACGGTCGTCCGCGCGACTGGCTGCGGTCGTAAAAGATTTTCGGGGTCTTGTAGAAACCGGTGCTCGACAGCGAGACCTGGCCGAAATACGCCTGCTGGATCAACGATTCGAACGTCAGGATCTGCTCGCGCACGCGCACATGGCCGTTGCGGAACTCTACGTCCGCTTCACTGACGTCGTACTTGCGCGCAGCGAACTCCACCAGGCGCTGCTTGATGGTCTCGGCGGCATTCTGTGCCGCCTTGCCGTTCAGGTCGGCGCCGCTGGAAGCGGCAGTGGGCGAGGTGTTGGGCACCTTGTCGGTGTTGGTGGCGGTGATCTGCACGCGGTCGATGTCCACCTGGAACACTTCGGCCACCACTTGCGCGACCTTGGTATTCAAGCCTTGGCCCATCTCGGTGCCGCCGTGGTTCAGGTGGATGCTGCCGTCTGTGTAGATATGAATCAGCGCGCCGGCCTGATTCAGGAAGCTTGCGGTGAAAGAAATGCCGAATTTCACCGGGGTCAGCGCCAGGCCCTTTTTCAGGATCGGGCTGTGGGCGTTATACAGGCGGATCGCTTCGCGGCGTTCGGCATATTGGCTGCTGGCTTCGAGCTCGGCGGTCATCTCTTCGAGCATGTTGTGCTCGACGGTCTGGTAGTAGTGGGTGACGTTGCGCTCGGTCTTGCCGTAGTAGTTGGCCTTGCGTACCGCCAGTGGGTCTTGGCCTAAATGGCGGGCGATGGCGTCCATCACTTCCTCAATGGCGACCATGCCTTGGGGACCGCCGAAGCCGCGGTAGGCGGTGTTGGAGGCCGTGTTGGTCTTGCAGCGATGGCCGTTGACCGTCGCATCGCCCAGGTAATACGAATTGTCGGCGTGGAACATCGCGCGGTCGACAATCGAGTTGGACAGGTCTGGCGAGCAGCCGCAGTTACCCGCCAGTTCCAGGTTGATCCCGTGCAGGCGACCGTTGTCGTCGAAGCCCACGTCGTACTCGATATAGAACGGGTGACGCTTGCCCGTCATCAGCATGTCTTCAACCCGCGGCAAACGCATCTTGGTCGGCTGGCCGGTCAAGCGTGCTACCACCGCGCACAGGCAGGCGGGGCTGGCGGCCTGGGTTTCCTTGCCGCCGAACCCGCCGCCCATGCGACGCATGTCCACGACAATCTTGTTCATCGACACGTCAAGCACTTCGGCCACCAGCTTCTGCACTTCGGTGGGGTTTTGCGTAGAGCAATAGACGATCATGCCGCCGTCTTCGGTGGGCATTACCGAAGAGATCTGGGTTTCCAGATAGAAGTGTTCCTGGCCGCCGATATGCAGGGTCCCCTGGATACGGTGCTTGGCACTCGCCAGCGCAGACGCCGAATCGCCGCGTTGGTGGGTGTGGCTGTCGAGCACGAAATGCTTGTTGCGAAAGGCCTCGACCACATCCAGCACTGGCTCCAGGTCTTCGTATTCGATCACTGCCGCCATCGCCGCCTTGCGCGCGGTCTCCAGGTCACGGGCCGCCACGGCCAGCACCACCTGGCCGACGAACTGCACAGTGTCGATGGCCAGCAATGGGTCGCCGGGCATCAACGGCCCGATGTCTTTCAGGCCTGGTACATCTTCGTGGGTAATCGCAATGCGCACGCCGTCGAAGGCGTAGCAGGGCGCAGTGTCGATACTGAGGATGCGGGCGTGGGCACGGTCGGACAGGCGCGCATACAGGTGCAACTGGTTGGGAAATTCCAGGCGGTCATCGATGTACTGCGCTTCGCCGCTGACGTGCTTGGCGGCGCTGTCATGCTTGACGCTGCGCCCGACCCCGGAGGTGAGATCCTGGGCAAACAGTTCGGCAAGTTCGGCCTGGGTCTTTACGACGGCGTGATGGTTAGACATAAGCGGTCACCCGAGTCTCGATGTGCGGCGTTTGCAGTTCGATGAAGTATTTGCGCAGCAGGTTCTGCGCGCTGAGCAGGCGATATTCCTTGCTGGCGCGGAAGTCCGACAGCGGGGTGAAGTCCTGTGCCAGGGCGGCGCAGGCTTTCTCGACCGTGGCCGAGTTCCAGATGGCGCCCACCAGCGCGGCCTCGCAACTTTTTGCGCGTTTTGGTGTGGCAGCCATGCCGCCGAAGGCAACGCGCGCCGCGCTGATCACACCGTTGTCGATGTTCAGGTTGAACGCCGCGCACACGGCGCAAATATCATCGTCCAGGCGCTTGGACACCTTATAGGCACGGAACAGTGCGTGGCCCTTGGGCACGATGATCTTCTCGATGAACTCGCTGTCCTGGCGGGCGGTGACACGGTAATCGATGAAATAGTCTTCCAGCGCCAGCGTGCGGCGGGTGTTGCCTTTGCATAGTACGATCTGGGCTCCGAGCGCAATCAACAGTGGCGGCGAATCCCCAATCGGTGAGGCGTTGCCGATATTGCCGCCCAGGGTGCCCTGGTTGCGGATTTGCAGGGAGGCGAAGCGCTGCAGCAGTTCGCCGAAGTCCGGGTATTCATGGTGTAGCGCGGTGTAGCAATCGGAGAGAACGGTGGCCGCGCCGATCTCCAGGCGGTCGTCGAAATGTTCGATGCGCTTCATGTCTTCAATGTTGCCGACGTAGATCATCACCGGCAGGGTGCGGTGGAACTGGGTGACTTCCAGCGCCAGGTCGGTGCCGCCGGCCAGCAGGCGGGCTTGCGGATAGGCGTCGTAGAGGTCGGCCAGGTCGGCGACGGTCAAGGGCACCAGGCAGCGTTTGTCACCGCTGTTGAGCTCGCCGGTCTGGGTGGGCGCGATGCTTTTAAGGCGGGCGATGGTGTCGGCCTCGCGGTAGTCGAACTGATCCTGAGGCTTGTTGCAGCAGGCTTGTTCGGCGGCGGCCAGGATCGGGCGATAACCTGTGCAGCGGCACAGGTTGCCGGCCAGGGCTTCATGGGCTCTGTGGCTGTCGGGGGCGTCGCTGTTCTTTTGCAGGGCAAACAACGACATCACGAAACCCGGGGTGCAAAAGCCGCACTGCGAGCCATGGCACTCGACCATGGCCTGTTGCACGCTGTGCAGTTGGCCCTGGTGCTTGAGATCTTCAACGCTGATCAGTTGTTTGCCGTGCAGCGACGACACGAAAGTCAGGCAGGAGTTGAGGCTGCGGTAACGAATCTGCTCGGTGCCTTGGCCATCGGTATGCAGCTCACCGACCACCACCGTGCACGCACCGCAGTCGCCGCTGGCGCAGCCTTCCTTGGTACCGGATTTGCCCACATGCTCACGCAGATAGTTGAGCACGGTCAGGTTGGGGTCCAGGGCGTGCTCGCTACGGAGTTCCTGGTTGAGTAAAAACTGGATCACGGAAGGCCTCGCAGACTCATTATTGTTGTTAACCGCTTTGCGCCGAATCTAGTCATGTCTGACTTTTCGGTCAATGGTTTTCTGACCTAAGGGTCAAGAAAATGCGATCGCAACACTTTCAATTATGGTTCAGTCTTCTGGAACCGGTGTTTTTGGCGGCGTGTGGGCTGTTAACGTTGCTTATTTCATGCCAAATTCGCCACGGTGGGCGTAGCGCCATCAGCGGGCCAATGCGCTACACTGCCGCGCTTGTACCGATAGAAGATTTTGAAGGGAAAACATGACGTTCAAGGCGCCGGACAGTCTCGCCGAGCAAATCGCTCACCACCTCGCCGAACGTATCATTCGCGGCGAACTCAAGCCTGGGGAGCGGATCCAGGAACAGAAGGTCACGCTGGCGCTCAACGTCAGTCGCGGTTCCGTGCGCGAAGCCTTGCTGATCCTCGAACGCCGCCATCTGATCGCGATCCTGCCGCGCCGTGGCGCCCACGTCACCGAGCTCACCGCGCACAAGGTGCAGAGCCTGTGTACGTTGATGGGCGAGATGTACATCCTGCTCGGCAATGCAGTGGCCGAAGGCTGGCAGACCCAGGCCGATATGGCGCCGTTCCTGCAGATCCAGCAACGCCTGCAGCTGAGCTTGGAGCGCGAGGACATCCGCGCCTTCGTCGAAGAAAGCTTCAGCGTGATGCGCGCCGCGTATCCCTTCGCCAACAACCCTTATTTGCAGGAAACCGTTGAAAACCTGCAGCCGGCGATGAACCGCGCTTATTACCTGGCCCTGGATCAGCGCAAGGCGTCCATGAGCGAGTTCCAGGCACTGTTCGAGCAATTGCTCGCCGCGGTGCTCGCCCGTGATCTGGTGCAGATTCGCCTGGTGCTGTCGGCCTACTGCCAGCGCAGTAGCTCGCTGGTCATCGCTGCGTTGGCGGACGCCTAAGCGTGCGGCTCAAGTGCATCAAGTTGGCGGGGTTCAAATCCTTCGTCGACCCGACTACCGTGAACTTCCCCAGCAACATGGCAGCGGTAGTGGGACCCAATGGCTGCGGCAAGTCGAACATCATCGACGCCGTACGCTGGGTGATGGGCGAGAGCTCGGCGAAGAACCTGCGTGGCGAGTCGATGACCGATGTCATCTTCAACGGCTCCACCAGCCGCAAGCCGGTGAGCCAGGCCAGCATCGAACTGGTGTTCGACAACTCTGATGGTACCCTGGTCGGCGAATACGCCGCCTACGCAGAGATCTCCATTCGCCGCAAAGTCACGCGCGACAGCCAGAACAGTTACTTCCTCAACGGCACCAAGTGTCGCCGTCGGGACATCACCGATATCTTCCTTGGCACCGGCTTGGGCCCGCGCAGCTATTCGATCATCGAACAGGGCATGATCTCCAAGCTGATCGAAGCCAAGCCCGAAGACCTGCGTAACTTTATCGAAGAAGCAGCCGGCATTTCCAAGTACAAGGAGCGCCGCCGCGAAACTGAAAACCGCATCCGCCGTACCCATGAAAACCTCGCCCGCCTGACCGACCTGCGCGAAGAGCTTGAGCGCCAGTTGGAGCGTCTGCACCGCCAGGCCCAGGCCGCCGAGAAGTATCAGGAATACAAGGGCGAAGAGCGCCAGCTCAAGGCGCAACTGTCGGCCCTGCGTTGGCAGGCACTGAACGATCAAGTGGGCCAGCGCGAAGCGATCATTGGCACCCAGGAGGTCAGCTTTGAGGCGCTGGTGGCCGAGCAACGCAATGCTGATGCCAGCATCGAACGCTTGCGTGACGGGCACCATGAATTGTCCGAACGCTTCAATCTGGTGCAGGGGCGTTTCTATTCGGTGGGGGGCGATATCGCTCGGGTCGAGCAGAGCATCCAGCACGGCCAGCAGCGTTTGCGCCAGTTGCAGGATGACTTGAAGGAGGCCGAGCGCGCCCGCCTGGAAACCGAGTCGCACCTGGGCCATGACCGCACCTTGCTGCTGACCCTCGGCGAAGAGCTGGACATGCTCACCCCCGAGCAGGAAATCACCAACGCCGTCGCCGAAGAGGCCGCCGCCGCGCTGGAAGAATCCGAAACCACCATGCACGCCTGGCAGGAGCAGTGGGATACCTTCAACCTGCAATCGGCCGAGCCGCGTCGCCAGGCCGAGGTGCAGCAGTCGCGCATTCAGCAACTGGAAACCAGCATGGAGCGCCTGGCCGAACGCCAGCGTCGCCTGCAGGAAGAACGTGTATTGCTCGCCGCCGACCCCGAAGACGCGGCGATCATGGCGCTGAGCGAGCAACTGGCCGAAAGCGAAATGACGCTGGAAGAGTTGGAAGCCAGCGAGGAACAACAGGTGGAACGCCTGGAGCAATTGCGTCAGCAACTGCATACGGCAACCCAGGCGCAGCAGCAGGCCCAGGGCGATTTGCAAAGGCTCAATGGGCGCCTGGCATCTCTTGAAGCCTTGCAGCAAGCCGCGTTGGACCCTGGCACCGGCACCGCCGAATGGCTGCGCGACCAGCATCTGGCCGAGCGCCCGCGCCTGGCCGAAGGCCTGAAGGTAGAAACCGGTTGGGAGCTTGCGGTGGAGACCGTACTTGGTGCTGACCTGCAAGCGGTGCTGGTGGATGATTTTGGCGGCTTCGACCTGGCCGGTTTCGCCCAGGGCGATTTGCGTCTGCTCAGCCCCGCGGCCGACGGCACGCGAGTACCGGGCAGCCTGCTGGACAAGGTCGAGGCAGCAATTGATTTGTCGCCATGGCTGGGCCAGGTCAAGCCGGTTGAGTCACTTGAACAGGCCCTGGCCCAGCGCGGTCAACTGAGCGCCGGCGAAAGCCTGATCAGTCGCGACGGTTATTGGATCGGCCGACATTTCCTGCGCGTGCGCCGTGCCAGCGAAGCGGAAAGTGGCGTATTGGCCCGCGGCCAGGAAATCGTCAACCTGATCGCCGAACGCGATGAGCGCGAAGCCACCCTCGAAAGCCTGGAAACCGAACTGCAAACCCTGCGCGCCACCCAGCGCCAGCAAGAGACCGGCCGCGAACACCTGCGCCGCTTGTTGCAAGACGAAGCGCGCCAGCAAGGCGAATTGAAAGCCCAACTGTCGGCGAGCAAAGCCAAGGTCGAACAACTGACCCTGCGCCGCACCCGCCTTGACGAAGAAGTGGCCGAGATGGGCGAACAGCGCGCCCTTGAACATGAGCAGGTTGGCGAAGCGCGCCTGCAATTGCAGGAAGCCCTCGACAGCATGGCGCTGGATACCGAGCAGCGCGAGTTGCTGCTGGCCCAGCGTGACAGCCTGCGCGAACGCCTCGACCGCGTGCGCCAGGAAGCTCGCCAGCACAAGGATCACGCTCACCAGTTGGCGGTGCGCCTGGGCTCTCTGCGGGCCCAGCATGATTCCACGCGCCAGGCCCTTGAGCGCCTGGAGATGCAGTCCGAACGCCTCACCGAAAAACGTGAGCAACTGAGCCTCAACCTGGAGGAGGGCGAGGCGCCGTTGGAAGAGCTGCGCCTCAAGCTTGAGGAACTGCTCGACAAGCGCATGACCGTCGACGTAGAGCTCAAGACCGCGCAGATCGCCCTGGAAGATGCCGACCGCGAACTGCGTGACGCTGAAAAGCGCCGTACCATGGCCGAGCAGCAATCCCAATTGATCCGCGGCCAACTCGAACAACAGCGCATGGAGTGGCAAGCCCTCACCGTGCGCCGCAAGACCTTGCAGGACCAGTTGCTCGAAGACGGTTATGACCTGCATGGCGTGCTCAACACCCTGACCGCCCAGGCCAACGAGAAGGAAGCCGAAGAAGAACTTGAGCGGATTGCCGCGCGCATTCAACGCCTTGGCGCCATCAACCTTGCGGCGATCGATGAGTACCAGCAGCAGTCCGAGCGCAAACGTTATCTGGATGCTCAGGATGCCGATCTGGTCGAAGCCCTGGACACCCTGGAAAACGTGATCCGCAAGATCGACAAGGAAACCCGCAACCGCTTCAAAGATACCTTTGATCAGATTAATGGCGGTTTACAGGCGTTATTCCCAAAAGTTTTCGGTGGCGGCAGTGCCTACTTGGAACTGACGGGCGAAGATCTACTCGATACAGGGGTAACGATCATGGCGCGGCCTCCGGGCAAGAAGAACAGCACCATCCATTTGTTGTCCGGTGGCGAAAAAGCCCTGACCGCATTGGCCCTGGTATTTGCCATCTTCAAGTTGAACCCGGCGCCGTTCTGTATGCTCGACGAAGTTGACGCGCCGCTGGATGACGCTAACGTTGGACGCTACGCTCGGTTGGTCAAAGAGATGTCCCAGACTGTGCAGTTCATCTACATCACCCACAATAAGATCGCCATGGAAATGGCGGATCAGTTGATGGGGGTCACGATGCACGAGCCGGGCTGTTCGCGTTTGGTCGCAGTGGATGTGGAAGAGGCGATGGCAATGGTGGAATCCTGAACCATGCCAGGAGAGAGAATTTACGGTACGTCGTAGGGCGATTTACCGGTCTGGCGAAAGTGGCAAATGGACATATTTGTTCAAGGCATTTTGACAGACGGTGTAAAGTTATCTTTGGTCGTGCTAGTTTAATGTCAATTTTTCGTATGCGTGGGCAAAACGTCAGTCAGAACATAGAGTTGGCGCCACGTTTTAAAGCGGTTTGCACGGTGCTAAACCCCTTATTTTTCAGCATTTTTTATTAGAGGCACGGGATTACATGGAAATCGGTCTGCGCGAGTGGCTGATCGTCATCGGCATCATTGTCATTGCCGGTATTCTTTTCGATGGCTGGCGCCGCATGCGCGGTGGCAAGGGCAAGCTCAAGTTCCGCTTGGACCGAAACCTGTCCAACTTGCCTGACGACGACGGCGCCGCCGAGCTGCTGGGGCCGCCCCGTGTGCTGGATACCCACAAAGAGCCGCAACTGGACGAGCATGATTTGCCGTCAATGAGCGCGCCGTTGCGGGAAGCCCGCGAGCCGTCCTCCAAGCGCGGCAAGCGTGGTGGCGCGGCGGTTGCCGAGCCGCATCAAGGTGACCTGAACCTCGACGTCGATGACGGCCCGAGCTTCAGCAGCCGTGATGACGACTTCCCCGACGAAACTCCGACCAAAAGCGCGCCACGCCAATCGGTAAACGATCAGCCGGCCGCCGAGGAAGTCCTGGTTATCAGTGTGATCTGCCGCGATGCCGGTGGCTTCAAGGGCCCTGCGCTGTTGCAGAACATCCTTGAGAGCGGCCTGCGCTTTGGCGAGATGGATATTTTCCACCGTCACGAGAGCATGGCCGGTAACGGTGAAGTGCTGTTCTCCATGGCCAATGCGGTCAAACCCGGCACTTTCGACCTGGACGATATCGACCTGTTCAGCACTCCGGCGGTGAGTTTCTTCCTCGGCTTGCCAGGCCCGCGTCACCCCAAGCAAGCGTTTGATGTGATGGTGGCCGCAGCTCGCAAGCTGTCCCAGGAATTGAACGGCGAGCTCAAGGACGACCAGCGCAGCGTCCTGACCGCCCAGACCATCGAGCATTATCGTCAGCGCATCGTCGAGTTCGAGCGTCGTGCCCTGACACAGAAACGCTGAGGTTCGATCATAAGCGTTGTCTGTAGAATCCATGCACTAACATATTGAGCAGCTTCGGCTGCTCTTTTGCTTTATGAGAGAACACCCATGACCGCCGCCCACACCCGCATTCTCGAACTGCGCGCTGAACTGGATCAGCACAACTATCGCTACCACGTGCTTGACGAGCCGAGCATTCCGGACGCCGAGTACGATCGCTTGTTCCACGAGCTCAAGGCCCTGGAAGCCGAGCATCCGGAGCTGGTGACGCGTGATTCACCGACACAGCGGGTCGGCAGTGCGGCGCTGTCGGCATTCACCCAGGTCAAGCATAAGATCCCGATGCTCAGCCTGGGCAACGCCTTTGATGAAACCACCATGCTGGAGTTTGATCGCCGGGTGACCGAGGGCCTCGACCTGCCGGTAGGCGATCTGTTTGGCGCGGGTGCGGCAGTGGAGTACAGCTGCGAGCCAAAGCTCGATGGCCTGGCGGTCAGCCTGCTGTATCAGGACGGCGAACTGGTACGCGGCGCCACCCGGGGTGACGGCACTACCGGTGAGGACATCAGCGTCAACGTGCGCACCGTGCGCAATATTCCGCTCAAGCTGCACGGCAGCGGCTGGCCGGCTACTCTGGAAGTCCGTGGCGAAGTGTTCATGTCCAAGGCCGGGTTCGAACGCCTGAATGCCTCGCAGCTGGAAGTTGGCGGCAAGACCTTCGCCAACCCGCGCAACGCCGCGGCGGGCAGCCTGCGCCAACTGGACTCGAAGATCACTGCCAGCCGCCCGCTGGAATTCTGCTGCTATGGCATCGGCCAGGTGACCGCGGATATCAGCGATACCCATATCGGCAACCTCAAGCAGTTGCAGAAGTGGGGCATGCCGATCAGCCACGAACTGAAGTTGGCCAAGGGTATCCAGGAGTGCCTGGACTACTACCGCGACATTGGCGAGCGCCGTAATGCGCTGGGCTATGAAATCGACGGCGTGGTGTTCAAGGTCAACAGCATCGCGTCCCAGCGTGAACTGGGCTTCCGCGCCCGCGAGCCGCGTTGGGCGATTGCGCATAAATTTCCGGCGATGGAAGAGCTGACCGAGTTGCTCGACGTGGAATTCCAGGTTGGCCGCACCGGTGCTGTGACCCCGGTGGCGCGCTTGAAGCCGGTCAAGGTGGCTGGCGTGACGGTGTCCAACGCGACCCTGCACAACATGGACGAAGTGGCGCGCCTGGGGCTGATGATCGGTGACACGGTGATCATCCGCCGCGCTGGTGATGTGATTCCGCAGGTGGTCTCGGTGGTCACCGAGCGTCGCCCGGAGCACGCCCGTGCGGTGCAGATCCCCGAGAACTGCCCGGTGTGCGGCTCCCATGTGGAGCGCACGCAACTGGTCAAGCGCAGCAAAGGCAAGGAAACCGTCAGCGAAGGCGCGGTGTACCGTTGCGTCGGGCGCCTGGCCTGTGGCGCGCAGCTCAAGCAGGCGATCATCCATTTCGTCTCGCGGCGTGCCATGGACATCGACGGCCTGGGCGACAAGACCATCGAGCAATTGGTGGATGAGAAACTCATCGGTTCGCCGGCAGACCTCTACAAGCTCAAGTACGAACAGATCATCGACCTGGAAGGCTTTGCCGATATCTCCAGCAAGAAGCTGATCAGCGCCATCGAAAACAGCAAGACCCCGACCCTGGCGCGTTTTATCTACGCCCTGGGTATTCCCGATGTGGGCGAAGAGACCGCCAAGGTGCTGGCACGCTCGCTGGCGTCCCTGGAGCGTGTGCAGAAGGCTTTGCCTGAAGTGCTGACCTACTTGCCCGACGTCGGCCTGGAAGTGGCACACGAGATTCATAGCTTCTTTGAAGACAGCCATAACCAGGATGTGATCGGTGCACTGTTGTCGCCGGACGAATGCGGCCTGCAATTGCAGGAGCAAGGCGAACTCAGCGCAGAATTCGCCGCCAGCACCACCTTGGGCGGCTTGCTCGACAAGCTGCATGTACCTTCCGTCGGGCCGGGAGCTGCGCAGAAACTGGCAGACAAGTTCGGTTCGCTGGAAGGCGTGATCAAGGCCGATTGGCTGGATATGCGCCAGGCCCTGCCCGAGAAGCAAGCCAAGGCCGTGCGCGAATTCTTCGACAACCCTGACAACGCCCATCATGCCCTGGCCATCGAGCAGCAGCTCAAGGACTTCGGCATGCACTGGCAGAGCGAGAAAAAGGTCGTTGAAGGCTTGCCCGAAGCCGGGCACACCTGGGTACTCACCGGCTCCCTGGAGTTGATGAGCCGCGACGTCGCCAAGGACAAGCTCGAAAGCCTGGGCGCCAAGGTGGCCGGTTCCGTCTCGGCGAAAACCCACTGCGTGGTCGCCGGGCCGGGAGCCGGTTCCAAATTGGCCAAGGCCAGCGAGCTGGGCCTTAAAGTGCTGGATGAGGAGGCCTTCGTCGCCTTCCTGGCCAGCCACAACATCAGCGTCTGACCTCTTCCTGTGGCGAGGGAGCTTGCTCCCGTCGGGCTGCGCAGCAGCCCCTCAAGAAAGCGGAACGATCTCGAGCGAGAAATGATCTAGTCTCTGTCACCCCAGGGAGAGCCCGCCATGTTCCGTTACTTCGAGCAACTCAGTTCGCGCATCGCCGCCCCGTTCATGGCTCAAACCTCGCGCAACAGCAAGGTGTGGCAATGCCGCTGCGGCCAGTCTTTATTCTTTCGCAACAGCCAATGCCTGGCCTGCCAGGCGGTGCTGGGTTATCTGCCGCAGCAAAGCCGTCTGTCTTCCCTGCAACCCGGCCCTGTCGTTGACACTTGGCTGGCGGATGACGCGCCCGATGCCGGCACCTGGCGTCGCTGCGCCAACCTCGACTCACCGGCCGCGTGCAACTGGCTGATCCCCGCCCACAGCACTGCGTCGCTGTGCGTGGCCTGTAGCCTGAATCGCACAATTCCTGATCTATCCATCCCGGAAAACCCCGAACGCTGGCGCAAGGTCGAAACTGCCAAGCGTCGGCTGGTGGCACAACTGATCAGCCTGGGCCTGCAGGTGGTGCCCAAGAGCGTTGACGAAGACACCGGGCTGGCCTTCGACTTCATCGGGACTGACCTGGCAGGCAATGCGCCGACCACTGGCCATGCCAACGGCCTGATCACCCTCGATATCAAGGAAGCCGACGATGCTCACCGCGAAAAAGTCCGCGTACAGATGCGTGAGCCTTACCGCACCTTGCTCGGTCATTTTCGCCATGAAGTCGGCCACTATTACTGGGATCGGCTGATTGCCAACAGCCACTGGCTTGACGCTTTTCGCACCTTGTTCGGCGATGAGCGCGCCAGTTACGCCGAAGCGCTCGACCAGCACTATCAGAACGGCCCGCGCCCGGACTGGCAGCAAACCTGCGTCAGCGCCTATGCCACCATGCATCCCTGGGAAGACTGGGCTGAAACCTGGGCCCATTACCTGCACATGATGGACGCGGTGGACACCGCGTTGGGCTTTGGCATGAGCGCCCGCGAGATGGACCTGGACTACCAGCCGTTCCCGCTGACAACGCTGTATGACCCGGCACACCCCGGCGGCCCGGCGTTCCTCTCGTTCGTCAATGCCTGGATCGAGCTGGCCGGTATGCTCAACGAACTGTCCCGCGCCATGGGCCAGCCGGATTTCTACCCCTTCGTGCTGCCGCCGGGGGTGATAGCCAAGTTGCACTTTATCCACCTGGTCATCCAGGAAGAGGGTGGCAGAGCGGACGAGGTTCTGCAGGCTCAGTGATTGCCCCTGTGGGAGGGGTAATTGCAGAGGGCCATGGCAAGTACTTGAAGCTTCTCATTTTTTACGGTTGTAACTTCCGATCAGATCGGTACAATGGCGCGGCTTGCCGAGAGGCTTGCGTCGTTATGGTGACCCCATCGGTCCCCCCGCAACGATTACCCGTGAACCTGGTCAGAGCCGGAAGGCAGCAGCCACAGCGGGAACATTGTGTGCCGGGGTGTGGCTGGTGGGGTTGCCTCCATAACGCTCCCTTCTGCTGCACTTCATCACTATCAATCCGAAAAACACCTTAAGCCGTCTGCCATCGAGCACTCCATGTCGGCATACTCTAGTGCCTGGCATCTGGAGATAGCACACGTGGATAAAGTGGATGACCTCACTCGCGAAAAATTGCGGGAGTGGCAGATGCGGCGCTTGGAAATCAAGGATCGTATTCAATCGCACCCTGAGCAGACCTTGGAGTTATCCCGGGTACTTGACCTCATGGATGACGAGCACGCTGAGATTCTCAGTCGGTCTGAATTGGTTCGGACTGTCGATGTGGCACCCAAGCTGGCAATGGCCGGCGATGATGCACTGTTTCCTTTGGAAGCTGCCTACAAGTTGGAGTTGAATGTGTCCGCACATAATGCTGAGGACTTGCGCAGACTGCTCGACTTGGCCGTATATGAGCTACAGCAGCGGATTGAAAACTCAAAGACATTTGCAGGCAGTGACAAACGGCGGCATCCCGGCAGCATGTCGGGTTCATTGGGCGACTATCACTTCGAATTAAGCATCGAAGGAGAGTAATCGATATGGCTGATTCATTTGTGCCAAAAGTACCGAATTGGATGGATGCTAGGACCCTGGCGGAGCATCTGGTACCTCTTCTTGAGCATTACGATGTGAAATGGCGTGGACACGGCTTTATTTATGTCAACCATGAAAGTTACAACATCGTCACTGCCCATCAGATCTTGGCGGATTTGAGTGCGGATCTCGGTGTATCGGTGCACCAAGTGCATTCTAGGTTGGTCACTTTAGGATGGCTCAACGATGTACGCCACATCGTATTCAATCAGCGGGACTGATCGCACGATACGTCTGCACATGGCCGCGAGGAAGTATGCAACCGGAACATTTTGATTTATCCAGCCCCGTTTTTTTGCCTGTCACGGACGAAGTTTGTGCAGCCTTGCTCGGAGCTCAGAGTGCCAATGTCCTGACTAGACTGACAGATCCGGAGCTGGCTGCAGTGCTGGTCATCCAGAATCTGGCGCAGGCTTCGGAAAAGGACCTGACCTGTGCTGGCGCGGAGCGCATCCTGGCCAAATTGATCGGCTGGTCGGTAGACGCTAATACGTCCAGCACACCGGCGTTGCTACCCGAAGCTCAAAGGCTATTTGACCCACGTAAGTTGTACTTCGGTCTTAACGTCATCAAAAGTTTGAAGCTACGGTTGCTTCTGGCTGAAGAAGTCGCAGCTCGTGAATACCTGCTGCCCACTGGCAAGTGGGATTTTGACTACAAGGTTCGCCATTTACGCGGAAATGACCCGTTCAGCCAACAAATGATTACGCCAAAGCACCGTGAGCACTGGCTCAGTCCGGCCCAAGACAAGCTGGTACGGACTTTTCGCGCGAATTTGAATGAGGATTTGCACGTTCAAGGCTATGCGGGGATCGGCAAAAGCCACCTGCTTGGCGCCTTGATGGAATGCCTGCGTCCAGAAAAGACCTTGGTCTTGGCCCGTACAGGGGCAAAACTGGCGACACTGCGCGAGCGTATGGGCTTAGTGCGGGATAGCAAGATCGGCTCGACTTTTGCTGCCTTTGCCAAGGTCCTGTTGCATGGCTCCCGCTCGTTCGATGTGGCCCCTCCGGCCAAGTTGCTCAGCAAGCAAGTCGTAGCGCAGACTTTGGATATCTATGGTTGGCGTAGTCACGATGGCCAGGCGACTCTAGATGTCTGTTTAAAGGTACTCGAAAACTACAGCCAATCCGTTCATCACAGTCTCTCCACCCGGCATCTACCCCATTTCAAACAACCCTTGTCCAGCGTAGATGCCCAAGTGCTATTAGAATATTCAAGCCGTTTATGGGCCTACCTTGAGCGTAATACGCAATGGGATGCTCAGACTGGGTTCCCGGCATTGTTGCTGATTAAACGCGCCAGCCTCGCCGGCTGCTTAGTGCCGTCCCGATATACCCACGTACTGATCGATGAAAGTCAGGACATTCCTGCTTCTCTATTGCAGATCATCGAGCGCGGGCGTCAGGTGTTGATCACCTTGGGTGACGAGTATCAGTTGGCCACGGGGGCGATGGTTAGAAGAAAGCGTGAAGTTCGGCACAGTGATATCAGCTACTCCGTGCGTTCGGGACGCAATGTGGAGCGTTTGGTCAACCCATTGATCAGCGTGCATTCAGAGAAGAGCAAGATCCCTTTCGAGGGTGCACGGGATGCCGACGTGGGCATCGAGCACTACCCGCAGGGTTTTGTGCCTCCAGAAGGTTGTGTGGTGTTGACTGCATCCCCCTGGGATACGATGAAATGGGCCATCCAATTACAGCGCGCGAACTGTCCATTCGGTTTTCCCGACAGCAGAACGCAGCTAGATCTTGAGCGCTTCATGAACAGCGTCATTAAGCTGTTCAAGCCGGATTTCTACAGCCTTGAGCATAGTAGTGATGGTTTGCACGCTTATTTCAACGACATGGATGACTGGCAACAGGTGCGTGAGGCCAGCCAGTTTGATGAATCGTTTCTGTGGATAGAGAGTGAGTTGGAAAAAGGCTTCAATGCTGCCGATGTTACGCGATTGAACCGATTGAATGGTCGTCCCGGTCAGCACTGTATGTTGATGATGGCTCAAGACGCAGGTGGCATGGAGTTTGATCGGGTATTGCTCACTCCAGAGCTGTTGACCAATACGAAGTTCAAGGACGCCTACGCTTTCGACCAGAGGCTCTGCGCGGTATATATCGCGATTTCACGGGCGAAGATGCAGCTGTATCTGCCCTACGACGTAGTCGAGTGGATTGATTACCACAAGTATCAGAAAACCCGGGAATTGCACGGCTATTGACTGGCTTCAGCTAATTCAGTTCATCGAAGTTATGTTTCAGTACCTCTTCTGCAATTTCTCCAAAAAAATTTCGGGTGAGGCTGAAGAAAGGGCTCAGCTGCTTGCCGCGCGGCACTAGGTCGATACTTGCAAGGTAATGAAGGCTCATTTCTTGATCAATGTGATCATCGAAAAGCGCTTGTAATTCGTCCCACCATTGCTGACGCAGATTCTGAAGGAAGGGGCTGTTCAAATTGAGCAAACCAATGGTGTACAACGCTCGATCTTCGTCTTCTGCAGATAACCGATCTGCAGGCACTATGCGACCATCCGATAGGTAGGCGAAAAAACGACTGCAATCGGGTTGATGGCAGGAGACAAAGCGCTTGATATGGACGGAATCCGATTTTCCGAGGGCATGTCCGCCGAATACCTCTGACGCCCGGCCTTTGAATGCATGTAAATCAGTTTCACTGTCCAAGGCGGAAGCGGCGAGGTTGTCGTAATCAAAAGTACGTTCGGGTTTCTGACTCTTATTTTCGATGTGTTCTATATGAAAGCCTAGTCCGATCTGGTCGGGTCGAACCTCACTGTAGCAACACAGGCTATATTGCTCTTCCAGCAGGTAGGCAAGAACCTGCTGCTTATATCCAAACCCTGACCATCGACTGTCTGCCGTTTTGGCTGATATAGGCGGATTTGTATGTGAGTGGCTCAATTGATACGGGCCGTGACCACGTTTGCGAACAGGCCTCATCTTTTAAGTGCCCTCTGCCGTCTGATGCTGCGCTGTAGGCGCTGGAGTTGGGGATGCTGGTCACTCAATGCTTTTGTAAGCCTTTCCATCAATGCAATTGCAGGCTTTTCGTCATAGCGCCCCTTGTCCACCCATTCGGTAAGTTGCATTAGCTCAGGCTTTTCAATGACCGGTGGCTGTGGATCTACCTGCATTACACCATGCAGAACGCTGCTGCTCGGCTCACCATAGGTCATTGCCAGAGGAGGTGAGGCAACCAGGTTGCCTTGTACATCCTTGCCAATCACTCGAATGTTTTCTCGCCGCACTGTGCTCAAGACTTGAGGGCTGTGTGTGGTGACAATGAATTGCATGGCTGGAAATGCGGCACGCAATGATCCCAGGATTGTCTGTTGCCAATGCGGATGGAGAAACATGTCCACCTCGTCGATTAACGCAATGCCGTGGGTTTTTAAAGGTGCCTGCGCCCCTAAGTGCGGATTCAACTTGCACGCTCGAAAGGCGAGGTCCGCAACCATTGCAATGGCGTTACGCAGGCCGTCGCTAAGCATCTCTACGGGCAAGATGCCTTGTTCAGGATGATGCATGATCAGTTGCTGTTGATGACTCTCGCTGTATTCCAGGCCGTGCCAGCCGGTTGGCGCTTGGATCAAGCGATCAATCGCTTCTTTGATCGACTTGATTATCTCCCCGAAACGAGCACCAAGGTCAGACAGTTGAGCATTACGTTCCAAGGCAACGACCTGAGCCTCTCGATAGCTGCGATAGATCCAGCCATACCAAGCCGTAAAGGTTTTGAAGCTCGACGAATAGGAAAGGCAGTTCAGATAGCCTGACGTTCTGGAATATTCGGATTTGTCGAGCGTGGTTTGGGCGGCTGCCGAAGTGAAACGCCCTTCAAACCAGAGTCGAGAGGTTCCCAAGTAGGTGATCAGCGGTAATACGACTGACTCATCATTGCGTACCTTTTCTTGCAGAGATTTGCTGTATCCCGTCAGTGCTTTAGAACCCGTGTCGCCGAGCGTATTGGTCGATTTTTTCAAGCTTGTGCGTTGTTGCAACCAATGGCTTTGCGGTTTGCCGTGCCCCCACGAGCCGGACGCATCGATAACACTGGGTATTTGGGGCTCCATGTTGCCACTGGTAAGGTGGGCAAGGCGGACATCGTCGATTTGAATTGTCGCGGATTTTCCAGTCTGACTGCCGAGATCAAAGCCTTTCACAAAGGGCCATAAGGCAACCCGTGCAGCGTCCAGAATGGTGGTCTTGCCACCTCCGTTGGAGGCAATCAACACCGTCAGATGAGGGTCGAAATCGATCTCGAATTCTCCAAAGCAGCGGTAATTCTGCACTCGCAGTTTGTCGAGTCTCACGATCGTGTCTCCGATTTCATTGTTTGACCAAGCATTGGGGGCAATCCATTGCATTGCGGGTGGTACAGCATACTAAAGGGAAATGGCGAAAACGCTAAGTAAAGTACGGTGAAGCTACTGCTGTGCTTGAGTATTTGTGATGCAACCTTCCTTGGTCGTCTGATGAAACTGCCAGCAGTTGGATAGCTGTCCACAACTTTCAAGCTCGCAACTGGACAACCCATCACCGCCTTGTTAGCTTGCGCCGGCCACTTGTTTCAGAGCATGACAAGGGCATGGACTTGATATTGAAGTGCTATCGCTTCTCTAACTTACAAGGATGTCTGTCATGAAAAGCCTGCAAGGGTTGCCTCGACTTATCAGTGCCTCAGTCGGCGCTCCCGGCAAAGCCCGCAACTTGCCCGCCGATGTGCAGTGCATCCAATATTTATTCAACCTGATCATTCCCAAAATGGGCTTTGCCTTGCTGGAAAACGGCAAGTGCGATGGCCAGTTGGTGCAGTGCATCAGCCAGTATCAGTTCCGCCATCTCAAATATGCTCATCCCGATGGGGTGATCGACCCCACGGGGCGTACGTTCAACAGCTTGATCGAGGAAGCGGTGAAAGTACCCGTACGGGCCTTCCCGACCATGCGTATTCCGAGCTTTCTCAACGCATTGGGCAATAACAACGTCGATGCGGTGCAAGCCACGGTCAATGTCTACCTGAACCAGGTGCGTGCGGTGATCGAGGCCGAGCGGCGCAACCGCCAATTAATGCTGCAGGCCACCTGCGACGGCGGCACGACGCTGAGCGATACGGACTTCCAGAATGCTGCCAAGCAATTGGGCAACGGCATCTCGGTGAATGTGGTCAAGGCGTTCGCCACCATCGAGTCGGGCGGGAAGGTGGGGTTCGGGCCGGCCAAGCTGCCGATCATCGCCTTCGAAGGTCATCACTTTCGCAAGTACACCAAGCATATCTACGACCAGTCGCACCCGCTGCTGTCGTACGTCTACAAGAAAAAAGCCGGGCCGCAGTGGCAGACCAACAACAAGGACCAGGTCAAGGCCTGGGAAACCATGGCCACCGCTTTTGCTCTCGACCAGGAAGCGGCACTGATGTCGGCGTCCTGGGGGATGTTTCAGGTCATGGGGTTCAACTTCGCGTCGTGCGGGTTCAAGACGGTGTTCGAGTTTGCAGCGGCGTTAAAAGTAAACGCCGGTAATCAACTCAAGGCCTACCTCAGTTTTTGCAGCAAGAGCACGGCGCTGATGAGTGCGATGAAAAACAAGGATTTCACAGCCATGGCTCGTAACTATAACGGCGAGGACTACGGCAACTATGACGTGCTGATGAAACAAGCCTACGAAGCCTTTGAAGGGAAGAAATAAGATGATTCGTTTTCTGGCGATGGGAATGCTGTCGTTGTGCGCCGTGGCCCCCGCGTTTGCTGGTTCGGCCGCTTTGCATTCAGGCAAGTACGAAGGGTTGATGCTGGCGGTGACGCCCGGTAACCAGGTTGAAGGCTTTTATTCCGAAGCGATGGGCGAGGGCGTTAGCCGCCGTTGCACCTTCTACCTGCAAGGCAAGCCAGAGACGCTTACCACCTGGCTGGATGCTGCCTACCCTGGGAGTGTGGCAGTGGCGTCCGACGGTGTGGTCCTGACAGTGGAGCAGGGCCGGCAACACCCCGGCTGCATCAACGTGTTGATGCCGGAAATCGCCACGGGTCTGGACCTGACTCAGACTGCCAGCAAAAAGTGGATCGGGCTGGTGACGGTGTCTGCCGACAAGGCTTACCTGCTGAAAACTCCGGGGGCAAAGGCGGTCAAGCGTCCCTATATCGTCAAGGGTGATGTAGTGGGTGTGCTGGCGTTCAAGGACGGCTGGGCGCAGGTGGAGTTTATCAATGCGCACGACCGTTCCTTCACGGGCTGGATCAGCCAGGGCCAGTACACACGGTTGGCTGCACCGAAGCTCTGAGAAGCTCTGAAATGTGGGAGGGGGCTTGCTCCCGATGAGGAAGGGTCAGCTAGCACCTATATTGATTGACCCACCGCTATCGGGAGCAAGCCCCCTCCCACATTTTGGCGGTGTTAGCCGAAGGTTTCGCGCAGTAGCCCGGAGAATGCATCCCGTGCAAGATGCCGCTGGGTATCTTTGTGCCAGAACAGCAAGTTGTCTACCGCTGCCAGTTCGTCGAACCGATACGATGCCAGCTGATTGGCCTGCTCATAACGCGCCAGGATACCCTCCGGCACCAACGCCACGCCAATCCCCGCGCTGACGCAGCCGATGATCGTGCCCCAACTGGTATAGCTGGCAATCGCCGGCTTGAAGTCCTGGGGCTTGAGCCAGTTTTCCAGTGCTGCGCGGTAGGGGCAGCCGGGCGGCCACACCAATAATGTGCGGCCAGCCAGGTCTTCGGGGCTGTGGATGGGAGCGCTGGACGCGCTGGCGATCAGTACCAGGCGTTCGCTGTAGACCACGCTGTGCTCCAGCTTCGTGTGTTTGCCACTGGCGGCCACGAGGGCCACATCCAGACGATGGTGTTGCAGGTCGTCCAGCAGTTGCGCCCAGGCGCCGGTCACCAACTCCAGGCTGACCTCGGGATAACGCCGGTGATACTCCGCCAACAGCGGCGGCAGGCGGCCGCTGGCGCTGGATTCCACCGCACCGATGCGCAAGGTGCCACGGGGAATCGCGCTGGCATTCACCGCACGCTTGGACTCATCCACCAACGCTAGGATGCGCTCGCAGTAATCCAGGAAAATCTCACCCGCAGCACTGATCGCCAGCCCGCGGCCGGCGCGGATAAACAACGGTGTGCCCAACTCACTTTCCAGCTGCTTGATGCGGGTGGTGATGTTGGACGGCACACAGTGCAGTTGCAGGGCGGCCTGGGCCACGCTGCCGGTTTGCGCCACGGCTCGCACCATTTTCAGTTGGGCCAGTTCCATTGCTCAGTTCCAGTGATTTCAGAAGTCAGAAACGCTTAATTGTCCTACGCCTGGCCCGGGCCAAGACTGACGGCACTCCTTCTTTTATGGATGCCATCGATGAGTACCCCGTCACCGCTCAAGCTTACGCTAGTCATTGCCAGCGTCATCCTCTGTTGGGCTTATTCACCCATAGGCGTGCATATGGGGCTGCACAGCTACAGCCCTGGCCAATTGGCGTTGCTGCGTTTCTTGATTGCGTCGCTATTCATGGCGGCTGTGGCCTGGGTAGTCGGCATTGGCCGGCCCCAGGTGCGCGACCTGCCGTGGCTGCTGGTGCTGGGTTTCTTCGGGGTGTTCCTGCACCACACCAGCCTCAATCACGGGCAGCAATGGGTGACAGCGGCGGCGTCGAGTGTGTTGGCACAGTCGGCGCCGCTGTTCAGTGTGTTGATCGCTTTTTTCTGTTTGCAGGAGCGCGTCAGCATCTGGCGTTGGAGCTGTGTACTGTTGGGGTTGGCCGGCGTGCTGGTGGTGATCTGGGGCGATCATGGTGTAGGCGATATCGACCCGCGCGGCTTGTTGATCCTGCTGGCGGCCTGCTCATGGAGCGTGTACTTCGCCATCCAGAGGCATTTCGCCCATCGCTACAGTCCATTGACGATGGCGTGCTACATGGTCTGGTCCGGCACCTTGATGCTGTGCGTGAACCTGCCGGGCCTGCCTGCCGCTATCGTGCAGGCGCCGTTGCGGGAGAACCTCGCGGTGCTGGTGTTGGGTATTTTTCCCAGTGCGTTGGCCTATCTGGCCTGGGGTTATGTGCTCAAGCACGTCGAAGTCAGCCGCGCTTCGGTGGCGATGTACCTGATTCCGCCGGTTGCCATGGTGATGGCCGCCACGCTGCTCGGTGAACAGGTGACCCTGCAGGTGATGCTGGGTGCGGTGATCGTGCTGACCAGCGTCGCGGCTATCAGCCTGGAGGGACGCTGGCGCTCAATCGTGCGGCCGGCACACCCGCAGACGCCATCTGGACGGGCAATCAAGCCAGCTTCGTCAGATTAGACGAGCGTGCCGGATGCAATTTCCCCCCTGCTCCGCTAGCATTACCGGCTTCCGCTTCCCAGTTGCGACGGTTTTCGATGAGTTATCAGGTTCTTGCACGTAAATGGCGCCCGCGCTCGTTCCGCGAAATGGTCGGCCAGACCCATGTGCTCAAGGCTCTGATCAATGCCTTGGACAGCCAGCGGCTGCACCACGCCTATCTGTTCACCGGTACTCGCGGGGTGGGCAAGACCACCATTGCGCGCATCATCGCCAAGTGCCTGAACTGTGAGACCGGTATCACGTCAACGCCTTGCGGCACCTGTTCGGTCTGCCGCGAGATCGACGAAGGGCGTTTCGTCGACCTGATCGAGATCGACGCCGCAAGCCGCACCAAGGTCGAAGATACCCGCGAGCTGCTCGACAACGTGCAGTACGCGCCGAGCCGTGGGCGCTTCAAGGTCTACCTGATCGACGAAGTGCACATGCTGTCCAGCCACTCCTTCAATGCGCTGTTGAAAACCCTGGAAGAGCCGCCGCCCTACGTTAAGTTCATCCTGGCCACCACCGACCCGCAGAAACTTCCTGCAACCATTTTGTCGCGGTGCCTGCAGTTCTCGCTGAAGAACATGACGCCCGAGCGCGTGGTCGAGCATTTGACCCATGTGCTGGGTGTCGAGAACGTACCGTTCGAAGACGACGCCCTGTGGTTGCTGGGCCGCGCTGCCGACGGTTCGATGCGCGACGCCATGAGCCTCACCGACCAGGCCATCGCTTTTGGCGAAGGCAAGGTGATGGCTGCCGATGTGCGCGCCATGCTCGGTACCCTGGACCACGGCCAGGTCTTCGACGTGCTGCACGCGCTGATCGAGGGCGACGCCAAGGCATTGCTTGAGGCCGTGCGCCACCTGTCGGAGCAAGGCCCGGACTGGAATGGCGTACTCTCGGAAATCCTCAATGTGCTGCACCGCGTCGCTATCGCCCAGGCCCTGCCGGAAGGCGTGGATAACGGCCATGGCGATCGCGACCGCGTGTTGGCCCTGGCCCAGGCATTACCGGCCGAGGATGTGCAGTTTTACTACCAGATGGGCCTGATCGGCCGCCGCGACCTGCCCCTGGCGCCGGACCCGCGGGGTGGCTTTGAAATGGTGCTGCTGCGGATGCTGGCGTTCCGGCCGGCGGATTCGGCAGACGCGCCGAGACAGCCGCTAAAGCCAGTGGGGATCAGCCAGGCCACAGTTGATTCCGCCAAACCAGTGGCTGGCGCGGCCGTTGTCGCGCCAGTAGTGGCTGCGCCTGCGCCGGTGGCGCCGGCACCTGAGCCCGAACCTGCGCCGGCTGCAGTGGCACCTGTGGTTGAGCCCGAGCCGGTTATCGAGCCCGCCCCCGTGGTCGACCTGCCCTGGAACGATCCGGTCGAAGCAGAGACTGAGCCCGAGGCTGAGCAACAGCCCGCCGTAGAACCCGTACTGGAAACTGCCGGCGAGCAGCCGGAGCTGACGCCGATGCCTGCGCCGACCCCGGACAGCGTGGTGCCGGATGCCCCTGAGTGGGTATCGGCGCCGGTTCCCGAGCCGACGGTCGCCCAGGTCGAGGCCGCGACCCCCGGCATCGACCTGGACGACGAACCGCCGCTGGACGAAGACTACATCGAGCCGGACATGGATTCGGCCTACAGCTACCTGGACGAATTGGCCAGCGAGCACACCGCCGAGCCAGCGCCCGAGCCCGAGGCAGAACCGGCTGCGGCCCCGGCCACCGGCCTGGCCCTGCAATGGCTGGAATTGTTTCCGAAATTGCCGATCTCCGGCATGACCGGGAGTATCGCCGCCAACTGCACACTGATCTCCATCGAGGGCGACCATTGGCTGCTGCACCTGGATCCGGCCCACAGCGCCTTGTTCAATGCGACCCAGCAGCGTCGGCTCAACGATGCGCTCAACCAATACCATGGGCGCACGCTGACCATCGCCATCGAACTGATCAAGCCCGAGCAGGAAACCCCGGCCCAGGCCGCGACCCGTCGGCGTCTGAACCGCCAGCGCGAGGCTGAGGATTCGATCCACGCTGATCCGCTTATCCAACAAATGATGCAACAGTTCGGTGCGGTCGTCCGCCACGATACTATTGAACCTGTCGAAGCCCCGGTGCCCCAAGCGTCATGACACCGGGCTATTTATTGATCCACGTACTTTTGAGGTGATTCCCATGATGAAAGGTGGCATGGCCGGCCTGATGAAGCAGGCACAGCAGATGCAGGAAAAAATGGCCAAGATGCAGGAAGAACTGGCCAACGCCGAAGTCACCGGTAAAGCCGGTGGCGATATGGTCAGCGTGGTGATGACCGGTCGTCACGACATCAAGCGTGTCAGCATCGACCCTAGCGTGTTGCCTGGCGTGGGCGAAGATGACCTGGAAATGCTCGAAGCGTTGTTCGCCGCAGCCGTCAACGATGCTGTGCGCAAGATCGAAGCCAATAGCCAGGACAAAATGTCCGGCGTGACGGCTGGCATGCAGCTGCCACCGGGCATGAAACTGCCGTTCTGATACAAACGTTGGCTAGACTCAAATGCCGGGCATTGCGCCTGGCATTTTTTTTGCGCGCACGAAACATCGAACCCCGGCCCGTTGCCTATGGTCTGCACCCTATACCGCTGAATTCTCATCGATAAAAGGAGCCCCGCTGATGCCTCAAGAAATGACGCTCAACCAACGCATCGTTCTGGTCTCACGCCCTCAAGGCGCACCCACGCCGGAAAACTTCCGCCTGGAACGTGTAAGCCTGCCGGATCTGGCAGACGGTCAGGTGCTGCTCAAGACGCTGTACCTGTCTTTGGACCCCTACATGCGTGGACGCATGAGTGACGCGCCGTCCTACGCCGCGCCCGTGGAAATCGGCGAAGTGATGACCGGCGGTGCTGTCAGCCGTGTCGAGCAATCACGCAACCCGAAATTCGAGGTAGGTGATCTGGTGGTCGGTGCCACCGGCTGGCAGAGCCACAGTATCTGCGACGGCAAGAACCTGATGCCATTGCCCAAGGGGCTTGCGAGCCCGTCGATGGCTCTGGGCGTGTTGGGTATGCCAGGCATGACCGCTTACATGGGCCTGATGGATATCGGCCAGCCGAAGGCCGGGGAAACCCTGGTGGTGGCGGCTGCGTCCGGCGCGGTGGGCTCGGTGGTGGGGCAGGTGGCCAAGCTCAAGGGCTTGCGCGTGGTGGGGGTTGCTGGCGGTGCCGACAAGTGCCGCTATGTGGTGGATGAGTTGGGCTTTGACGCCTGTATCGACCACAAGAGCGCAGAATTCGCCCATGAGCTGGCCCTGGCCTGTTTCAAAGGCGTGGACATTTATTTCGAAAACGTCGGCGGTAAGGTCTTCGATGCGGTGCTGCCGCTGCTCAATGCCAAGGCGCGCGTGCCGCTGTGCGGGTTGATCGCCGGCTATAACGCCCATGAAACCCCCAGCGGCCCTGATCGCCTGCCGGCACTGCAACGCACCTTGCTGACCAAGCGTGTGCGTATCCAGGGCTTTATCGTGTTCGACGACTATGGCGACCGCCAGCCGGAATTCCTCAGCGCCATGGCGCCGTGGGTGCGCGATGGCAAGATCAAGTTCCGCGAGGATGTGGTCGATGGCCTGGAGCAAGCGCCTGAAGCCTTTATCGGCTTGCTGGAGGGACGCAACTTCGGCAAGTTGGTGGTGCGCGTCGCGCAAGATTGAGTATTTGACGCTAATCCGGGGCGCGGGTATAAACCGCGTCTCGTTGTTTTGTCGGACCCTTCGCCCATGAGCTTCAGCCCCCTGATTCGCCAACTGATCGACGCCCTGCGCACCTTGCCAGGTGTTGGCCAGAAAACTGCCCAGCGCATGGCGCTGCAACTGCTGGAGCGTGATCGCAGTGGCGGCACCCGCCTGGCCCAGGCTCTGAGCCAGGCCATGGAAGGCGTGGGCCACTGCCGTCAGTGCCGCACCCTCACCGAAGAAGAACTTTGCCCGCAATGCGCCGACCCCCGTCGCGACGACACGTTGCTCTGCGTGGTGGAGGGGCCGATGGATGTGTATGCAGTGGAGCAGACCGGCTATCGCGGCCGCTACTTTGTGCTCAAGGGCCACCTGTCGCCGCTCGACGGTTTGGGGCCGGAAGCCATCGGTATCCCGCAACTGGTCGCGCGCATTGAAGAGCAGGGCACCTTTAGCGAAGTGATCCTGGCGACCAACCCGACGGTGGAAGGTGAAGCCACGGCGCATTACATCGCCCAACTGCTGACCAACAAGGGCTTGATCACTTCTCGGATTGCCCATGGCGTGCCGTTGGGGGGCGAGTTGGAGTTGGTGGATGGCGGTACCTTGGCGCACTCTTTCGCCGGTCGCAAACCGATCGCGCTCTAACATCCGCAGCAGGATCAAATGTGGGAGGGGGCTTGCTCCCGATTGCTGTGTGTCAGTCGACAGAGTTATTGGCTGATCCACCGCTATCGGGAGCAAGCCCCCTCCCACAGTAGTTTTATGGTGTCAGTGATAACTGTGTATGGCTTGAAAACCAAGCAAGCGCTTGGTAAGTTCGTTCCATCTCGCCATGGAGCTTGCCGATGTCTGCCTATCAGGAATACTTCGACCCCAGCCACCAATTGGTCCGCGACAGCGTGCGCCGGTTTGTCGAGCGCGAGATGTTGCCGGGCATCGAGCACTGGGAGGAGGCTGAGAGCTTTCCTCGTGAGCTTTACCTCAAAGCTGGAGCGGCGGGCATTCTCGGGATCGGCTACCCCGAGGCATTGGGTGGGAGCCACGAAGGCGATCTGTTCGCCAAGGTCGCCGCCAGCGAAGAACTGATGCGTTGCGGTTCCGGTGGTGTGGTGGCCGGGCTCGGCTCCCTGGATATCGGTTTGCCGCCCATCGTCAAATGGGCCCGGCCTGAAGTGCGGGAGCGTATAGCGCCCCTGGTGCTGGCCGGCGAGAAGATCATCGCCCTGGCGGTTACCGAACCGAGTGGCGGCTCTGATGTCGCCAACCTGCACACCCGCGCCGTGCGTGACGGTGAGCACTACCGTGTGAGCGGTGCCAAGACCTTTATCACCAGCGGCATTCGGGCGGATTTCTATACTGTGGCGGTGCGCACCGGCGGGCCGGGCTTCGGCGGTATCAGCCTGTTGCTGATTGAAAAAGACACCCCCGGTTTCACCGTTGGCCAGCCGCTGAAGAAGATGGGCTGGTGGGCGTCGGACACGGCCGAGTTATTTTTCGACGACTGCCACGTGCCCGTCGGCAACCTCATCGGCGCTGAAAACATGGGGTTTGCCTGCATCATGGGCAACTTCCAGAGCGAGCGCCTGGCGCTGGCGCTGATGGCCAACATGACCGCGCAACTGGCCCTGGAAGAAAGCCTCAAGTGGGCCGCCCAGCGCGAAGCGTTCGGTAAACCCATCGGCAAGTTCCAGGTGCTCAAGCACCGCCTGGCGGAAATGGCCACTGCCGTGGAAGTGTCCCGCGAGTTCACTTACCGTCAGGCGGCGAAGATGGCCGCCGGCAAGAGCGTGATCAAGGAGATTTCCATGGCCAAGAACCTGGCCACGGATACCGCTGATCGAGTGACTTATGATGCGGTGCAGATACTAGGGGGGCAGGGGTATATGCGTGGCAGCCTGGTGGAACGGCTGTATCGCGATAACCGGATTCTGTCGATCGGGGGCGGGACGCGCGAAGTGATGAATGAAATCATCAGTAAGCAGATGGGGTTGTAAACCGGGCTGTTCTTTCGGGCCTCATCGCGGGCAAGCCCGGCTCCCACAGGGGAATGCATTCCAAGGTGGGAGCAACTGTCTTGAAGGCTTTTAATTTAAAGGCTAATTGAAAGCCAG
>NZ_SPKQ01000050.1:561934-596244 GCF_023127895.1 Pseudomonas sp. NCIMB 10586 | reverse complement strand
CTTCAACCACTTGCGCTTAAGATCTCTCCGAAGCGGGAGGCGAATTCTACAGGGATTTGCATGTGCGTCAACCCCATTAAATCAAAAAACTCAAAACTCCCATTTGACCTGCCGTGCACCAGGCCTGGAGCCTCTGTGAATCTCTATATATAGAGAAGGGAGCCAGCGCATTGCCCGCACTGGATACTCCTGACGCAAAAAACAACCTGCAACAAATGCCAGGCTATCAACAGATAGCAGGATTCAGATCGAAGGAAATGCAGCAGAGAGAAAAGCGGATGTCTTGTAGATAGCACTAAACGCCATGGCAGGCGTTCAGTCTATAAAGATGGTGTCCCAGGGCCGGTTCGAACGGCCAACCTTCCCCTTAGGAGGGGGATGCTCTATCCAATTGAGCTACTGGGACAAATGACAAGCGCGTCGCGGATGAGACCAGCGACAGACGGCGTGCATATTAACGGTCGAGGTAGTTTTTGTCATGTCGTCCTTAGGCATTTTGCTTGTAGGGCAATCCTTGCACATATCTTTATAGCTTCACCCAGTAAACACGGGGACTTGCAGTGATCGTGCAAATTGCACTACCTCAAAATGCCATCATTGCAAACTGCAACCCGAACCCCCCACATAGGCAAATCAACTAATTGATTTTAAAGGGAAAATAGTTTGGCACGGCATCTGCAATGTTCTTTGCATAAACCAAGCGAACCAAGCACCGCGGAGAACATGACCATGAATAGCATCCTACTATTAGCTCTCAATGCCGTAGCCCTGGCCGCACTGGTGATATTTCATTTCCAGCCAGTCAATACTCAAGATGCCGCACTGGCCAGCCAAGCAGTTCCCCATCATCTGCAACAACGCCCCCAGCTGGCGGTAGTCACTGCTACCGAGCAGTCACCCGTTCTCCTGACCCGAGAAACACAAGCAGCACCTACATCCGAGCACTGGGTTTTCTGAGATAACTATCAATGTCCAAACCTGCCTGGCTTTTTCTATGCTTGACCCTCATGGCAGGCTTTCTGGCCCTCGCTACTGACTCCCCTGGAGTTCAAGCCACCGCCTTCATCGTCAGCGCCGTGTTTGGTAGCCTACTGATGTTGGCCCTCATCGCCGGTCGCCGAATCAAGTTCGATCCATTGCTGCGCTAACCCCCTCCCCCCCTACCTTATGTCGAATCACCCTAGCAAATCGGCAAACTGCCACTAGGCTTAAGACTGAGGGCAAAAGGCCATATTGCGCTGCGCCCTTCAACCCAGATGCGCCGTAGCCCTGCGCGTTGATGGACTAGCACTGCATCAGCGCCAAAGTTTTCAAACCAGTCCGCAAAAATGCAATTCAGTACTGGCACAAAGCCTTTAGGCGGTTCAATATTTGTCACAGAATTGACGCCAATGAAATGGCAAATCTGAGGCATGATGCGGCCTCTTTGCAATTCGGGTTGAACTTTGGTCGTGAGCCTTGTCTTAACACTCATCTTGCGGCCAATTCCAGAAACCGCTCCCCTGAACTAACCGGTTAAATATATGCGCCCATTGAAACAGGCAATTTATTCCAGCCGTACGGCTGACAAATTCGTCGTACGTCTGCCAGACGGAATGCGGGAACGCATTGCCGAGGTGGCTCGCAATCATCACCGCAGCATGAACTCTGAAATCATCGCACGCCTGGAACAAAGCCTTATTCAGGAAGGTGCCTTGGGTGAAGAGTTGAGCATGCGCCTGGATAGCCCGGAGCTGTCACTGCACGAACGCGAACTGCTGCAGCGTTTTCGTCAGCTCTCCCACCGCCAGCAAAACGCCCTCGTCTCGCTTATCGCTCACGATGTTGAGGCGGCCGCAGAAGCCAATTGATTGACACTGAAAGCCGAAGCCAGCCATGTGCTGGCTTTTTTTTGCCTGAATTTTGGAGATGGGGAGCAAAGCGGGGGCAGACATGCCCCCGCAGAAAGGATCAGAGCAGGAAGATCGTTGCCAGGCCCAGGAAGATGAAGAAGCCACCACTGTCAGTCATGGCAGTAATCATCACGCTGGCTCCCATGGCGGGATCGCGACCAAGGCGCGCGAGCGTCATAGGGATCAATACCCCCATCAAGGCAGCCAGCAGCAGGTTGAGGGTCATGGCGGCCGTCATCACCACACCCAAGGACCAACTGCCATAAAGGAGATAGGCCACCACACCAATCACTCCACCCCACACCAGGCCGTTGATAAGGCCCACAGCCAGCTCCTTGCGCAGTAGGCGTGAAGAGTTGGCCGTACTCACCTGATCCAGCGCCATGGCCCGCACGATCATGGTGATGGTCTGGTTACCGGAGTTACCGCCGATACCCGCCACAATCGGCATCAACGCTGCCAATGCCACCAGCTTTTCGATTGAACCTTCAAACAACCCGATGACACGAGACGCGATAAATGCCGTGATCAGGTTAACCGCCAGTCAGGCCCAGCGGTTATGCAGAGAACGCCAGACTGACGCAAAAATGTCTTCCTCTTCACGCAAACCCGCCATGTTGAGGACTTCGGTTTCACTCTCTTCACGGATCAAGTCAACGATTTCATCGATGGTCAGACGACCGATCAACTTGCCGTTCTTGTCGACCACCGGAGCCGAGATCAAGTCGTAACGCTCAAAGGCCTGGGCCGCGTCGTAGGCATCTTCGTCAGGATGGAAGCTGACGGTATCGCTGGCCATCAGGTCAGCTACTTTCTTCTCTGGATCATTTACCAGCAGGCGCTTGATCGGCAACACGCCTTTGAGAATTCCCTCGTAGTCGACCACGAACAGCTTGTCGGTATGGCCCGGCAGCTCTTTGAGGCGACGCAAGTAACGCAGTACCACTTCCAGACTGACGTCTTCGCGGATGGTGACCATCTCGAAATCCATCAGCGCACCGACCTGGTCCTCGTCATAGGACAGCGCCGATCGCACGCGCTCACGCTGCTGCGTATCGAGCGCCTCCATCAACTCATGAACAACATCCCGGGGCAGCTCAGGTGCCAGGTCGGCCAGTTCGTCCGCATCCATCTCCTTGGCGGCGGCCAGGAGCTCATGATCATCCATGTCGGCGATCAGCGTTTCACGGACCGAGTCAGACACCTCCAGGAGGATGTCACCGTCGCGATCGGCCTTGACCAACTGCCAAAGAGTCAGTCGATCATCCAGCGGCAAAGCTTCGAGGATGTAGGCAACGTCGGCGGAGTGCAGGTCATCGAGCTTGCGTTGTAACTCGACGAGGTTTTGCCGGTGAACCAGGTTTTCAACGCGGTCGTGGTTCGGACCTTCCTGGCGGTGCGTGAGGTCTTCGACCACGCGCTGGCGCTGCAGCAGCTCGATGACTTGAGCCAGACGATCCTGCAGGCTTTCTTGTGTTTTCTTTACTTCTACTTCGGTCATAGGCGAACTCCACTCCCAGCAGCGGGGCACGCCGGAAGGATCAATCAGTCAATTCATGATTGGTAAAACGGGGTACTGAGTCACTACTGGGTAAGTCCATGGAGGTATTCCACAAGCCCCGACGGGGCTGACGGGCGCATGATACACCGCCCGGCCGTTTTAAACGTTAAAAAACTGGAAAGAACAAGCGCTTGCGAGCCAATGTTCAGTATTGGCTGCACCTATAGAAATGCGACGACACGCAGGAGAGGGAAAACACATGGGAAAGATAAAAAGACCCACACCAGGATAAAACCTACATAAACCCCAGACGGCAAAAAGCCCGCACTAGGCGGGCTTTTTGTTTGTATGGTGCACTCGACAGGATTCGAACCTGTGACCGCTCGGTTCGTAGCCGAGTACTCTATCCAGCTGAGCTACGAGTGCAGATTGTGTTTTTAGACCAGATCACAACTGGTTGAAGCCGAGCTACCTGCATCGCTGCAACTAACTCTTAAATGGTGCACTCGACAGGATTCGAACCTGTGACCGCTCGGTTCGTAGCCGAGTACTCTATCCAGCTGAGCTACGAGTGCATTTGTTGCCGCGCATTATAGGCCGTTCAATCTCTATGTAAAGCTATTTTTTCGAGTATTTTCAACAACTTACCGAAAAAACCAGATTGCAACGTACTAAGCAAATAATGGCGGAGAACGGGGGATTCGAACCCCCGACACCCTTTTGAGGTGTACTCCCTTAGCAGGGGAGCGCCTTCGGCCACTCGGCCAGCTCTCCGCAACACGGGGCGTATATTAACCACGTTCATCCCCGTTTGCAAACATAAAAAACGATAAAAATTAAAGGCTTGGTTCTTCGTCCTTCTCTTTCTTGATCCGCAGGTAGATTTCCTCGCGGTGAACCGCCACCTCTTTTGGAGCGTTAACCCCAATACGCACTTGATTGCCTTTGACGCCGAGCACGGTCACGGTGATTTCGCCATCACCGATAATCAGGCTTTCTGCGCAACGACGAGTCAGAATCAGCATGCCTTTCTCCTCACGCATTTCAGTTCAGGAACAACAGTCTGCAAAAAAAAGGCATTCGACCTACAACCCAAAAGCCGTAGCCCTACACACCTAAGTATTGTCGAGCCCACGCAAAAGAACATGCGCCCCACAAAAAATGAAAGGCGCGGTAAACCGCGCCTTCCTGGCAACACATCACTCGCCCTGTCGGGCCGGAGCGTCAAGCTCAAAAGCGGTATGCAGCGCGCGTACAGCCAGTTCCAGGTACTTCTCTTCGAGCACTACCGAGACTTTGATTTCCGAAGTGGAAATCATCTGGATGTTGATACCCTCCTTGGCGAGGGCCCCGAACATACGGCTGGCAACGCCGGCATGGGAACGCATGCCCACCCCTACGATCGATACCTTGGCAATCTTGGTATCGCCGACCACTTCACGGGCGCCAATCTCGCTCGCTGTGTTCTGCAGGATTTTCAATGCCGCATCGTATTCGTTGCGGTGCACGGTGAAGGTGAAATCGGTGGTGTTATCGTGCGAAACGTTCTGCACGATCATGTCGACTTCAACATTCGCATCGCTGACAGGACCCAGAATCTTGAAAGCCACGCCCGGGGTGTCTGGCACGCCACGGATCGTCAGCTTGGCTTCATCGCGGTTGAAAGCGATGCCGGAAATGATCGGCTGTTCCATGGATTCCTCTTCATCAATAGTAATGAGGGTGCCCGGACCCTCCTTGAAGCTGTGCAATACGCGCAGCGGAACGTTGTACTTGCCGGCGAACTCCACCGCGCGAATCTGCAGCACCTTGGAACCAAGGCTGGCCATTTCCAGCATTTCTTCAAAGGTGATCTTGTCCAGGCGCTGGGCCACTGGCACGACGCGCGGGTCAGTGGTGTAGACGCCATCCACGTCGGTATAGATCTGGCATTCGTCAGCCTTGAGCGCTGCCGCCAGTGCCACACCCGTGGTGTCAGAACCGCCACGCCCGAGGGTGGTGATGTTGCCTTGCTCGTCCACACCTTGGAAACCCGCTACAACTACCACGCGCCCAGCCTTCAGATCAGTACGAATTTTCTGATCATCAATCTGCAGGATACGCGCCTTGGTGTGCGCGCTGTCGGTGAGAATGCGCACCTGGCTGCCCGTGTAGGACACCGCCGGCACGCCACGCTTGTTCAGAGCCATGGCCAACAGCGCAATGGTTACCTGCTCGCCCGTGGACACAATCACATCCAGCTCACGTGGCAACGGCTGTTGATCCCCACTGATAGCCTTGGCCAGGTCGATCAGGCGATTGGTCTCGCCGCTCATGGCTGACAGCACCACTACCAGGTCATCGCCGGCATCGCGGAATTTCTTAACCTTGTCGGCGACCTGCTCGATTCTTTCTACAGAGCCGACCGAGGTGCCTCCAAATTTCTGTACGATCAAAGCCATTTCCAAGCCGCCTCAGCCCGTAAAGGGGCGCCTAATATCCAATCCACCCGCACTGAACAAGCCCGTGACTAGACCACGGGCCGATTAACAGTGCCTTAAATACCTGCCTCGACAAACGGCACGGTCAAGGCCAGGGCCGCATCCAGGGCACCGGCATCTACACCACCGCCTTGTGCCATGTCCGGACGACCACCGCCCTTGCCGCCCACTGCCGCAGCGGCTTGCTTCATCAAATCACCGGCCTTGAGTTGGCCAGTCAGGTCTTTGGTTACACCGGCAACCAGAACGACCTTATCCTCATGGACACTGCCGAGCAGGATCACTGCGCGGCCGAGCTTGTTCTTCAACTGATCAACCAAGGCCAACAACGCCTTGCCGTCCTGACCGTCCAGGCGCGCCGCCAGAACTTTCACATCCTTGACGTCAACCGCCGAGGCCGACAGATCATCGCCCGCAGCGCTGGCCGCCTTGGCCTGCAACTGCTCCAGCTGTTTCTCCAGCGCACGGTTGCGCTCCAGCACGGCAGACAGTTTGTCGATCAGATTGTCACGGCTGCCCTTGACCAGGCTGGCCGCTTCCTTGAGTTGTTCTTCGGCGGCATTGAGGTAAGCCAGGGCCGCAGCACCGGTCACCGCCTCGATACGACGCACACCGGACGCCACACCACCTTCGCTGATGATTTTCAGCAGGCCGATATCGCCGGTACGGTTAGCGTGGATACCACCACACAGCTCGACCGAGAAGCTACCACCCATGCTCAGCACGCGAACTTCGTCGCCGTACTTCTCGCCAAACAACGCCATGGCGCCCTTGGCCTTGGCGGTTTCGATGTCAGTTTCTTCAGTTTCTACCGGCGTGTTCTTGCGCACCTCGGCATTGACAATATCTTCCAGCGCCTTGATCTGCTCAGGCTTGATTGCTTCAAAGTGGCTGAAGTCAAACCGCAGGCGCTGGCTGTCGACCAGCGAGCCCTTTTGCTGAACATGCTCGCCCAGCACTTGACGCAAGGCAGCGTGGAGCAAGTGAGTGGCCGAGTGGTTCAACGCAGTTGCATGCCTTACGTCAGCATCGACCTGGGTATCCACTGGCGCGCCGACAGTCAGGCTGCCCAGTACCAACACACCGTGATGCAGGAAAGCACCGCCGGTCTTGGTGGTGTCGCGCACCTCGAAACGGCCGGACGTCGAGCTGAGGAAACCACAATCACCAATCTGGCCACCTGACTCGGCGTAGAATGGGGTCTGGTCCAGCACCACCACGGCTTCTTCGCCTTCGCTCAATACATCGACCGACTTGCCGTCTTTATAGATGGCAACGATCTTGGCCGAGCCGGCGGTAGCCTTGTAGCCGATGAACTCGGTGGGCACGTCAACCTTGACCAGGGTGTTGTAGTCCAGGCCAAAGGAGCTGGCGGAACGCGCACGCACACGCTGGGCTTCCATCTCACGCTCAAACCCGGCTTCATCGATGGTCAGCTCGCGTTCACGGGCGATATCGGCGGTCAGGTCCATCGGGAAACCGTAGGTGTCGTAAAGCTTGAACACCACGTCGCCCGGTACCACAGAGCCTTTGAGCTCAGCCAGGTCCTGCTCGAGAATCTTCAGACCGTGCTCCAGTGTCTTGGAGAACTGCTCCTCCTCGGCCTTGAGTACGCGCTCGATATTGCTCTGCTGCTGCTTGAGTTCCGGGAAGGCATCGCCCATCTCGGCAACCAGTGCAGCCACGATTTTGTAGAAGAAGCTGCCGGTGGCACCCAGCTTGTTACCGTGACGGCAGGCGCGACGGATGATGCGACGCAGCACGTAGCCACGCCCTTCATTGGACGGCAACACACCATCGGCAATCAGGAAGCCACAGGAACGGATGTGGTCCGATACCACTTTGAGCGACGACTGGCCTTCATTGGTGCAACCAATGGCCGCAGCCGAAGCGCTCAGCAGGTTGGTGAACAGGTCGATTTCATAGTTGGAATGAACGTGCTGCATGACCGCACTGATCCGCTCCAGGCCCATGCCGGTGTCCACCGACGGCGCCGGCAGCGGATGCAACACGCCATCGGCGGTGCGATTGAACTGCATGAACACGTTGTTCCAGATTTCGATGTAACGGTCACCGTCTTCATCCGGCGAGCCGGGTGGGCCACCCCAGATGTCCGCACCGTGATCGTAGAAGATCTCGGTGCAAGGGCCGCACGGGCCGGTATCGCCCATGGTCCAGAAGTTATCGGAAGCGTAAGGCGCACCCTTGTTGTCGCCGATGCGAATCATGCGCTCGGCAGGTACACCGATTTGCTGGGTCCAGATGTCATAGGCTTCGTCGTCCGTCGCGTAGACGGTAACCCAGAGTTTTTCCTTGGGCAGTTTCAGCACGCCGGTCAGGAAGGTCCAGGCGAAGGTAATCGCATCCTTCTTGAAATAGTCGCCGAAACTGAAGTTACCCAGCATTTCGAAGAACGTGTGGTGACGCGCGGTGTAACCGACGTTTTCCAGGTCGCTGTTCTTGCCGCCGGCGCGTACGCACTTCTGGCTGCTGGTGGCGCGAGTATAGGCGCGCTTTTCCTGGCCCAGGAAACAGTCCTTGAACTGGTTCATCCCCGCGTTAGTGAACAGCAGGGTGGGGTCATTGCCTGGGATCAAGGAGCTGGAGGCTACACGGGTGTGACCTTGCTCTTCGAAGAAGCGAAGGAAGGCTTCACGGATTTCTGCGCTTTTCATTAGGTTCTTCCACGGAGGCTGCGGCCAAAGGCCAGTGCGCAACATCATCAGACGGAGCGACGGCAAAGGGCCGCATTATATCGGCCCTTCGCCGGTGGTACAGCGTGTTTATGTGATAGAAACAGTCAATTAGACGGTCTGCACTGTCATTTCTGCGAAAATGCGACGAATGTCTGCACGACTTGCTCGATCTGTGCCCGGCTGACATCCAGATGGGTGACCATACGCAGGCGCGGCGCGGCACTCAACTTGATCCCGCGCTCTGCGGCAAAGGCTTTCAACGCCTGCGCCTGCTCGCCAATTTGCACATAGACCATGTTGGTCTGCACCGGCTCCACCGTGTAACCGACCTTGCGCAGCTCATCACCCAGCCACTGCGCGTTGGCGTGGTCCTCGGCCAGGCGCTGTACCTGATGATCCAGGGCATACAGCCCCGCTGCCGCCAACGAACCTGCCTGACGCATTCCGCCACCGACCATCTTGCGCAGGCGCCGGGCCTTGGCGATCAACGCCGTGGAACCGCACAGCACCGAGCCGACCGGTGCGCCAAGGCCCTTGGACAGGCACACCGACACCGAATCGAAATGCTTGGCGATGTCACGCGCATCCACCCCCAGCTTGATCGCTGCGTTGTAGATCCGCGCCCCGTCCAGGTGCAAGGCCAGGCCATGCTCACGGGTAAACGCACGCGCCTTGGCCAGGTACTCCATCGGCAGGACCTTGCCTTGCATGGTGTTTTCCAGCGCCAGCAAGCGCGTGCGGGCAAAGTGGAAATCGTCAGGCTTGATCGCCGCCAGCACGTGGTCAAGGTCCAGGGAACCGTCCGCTTGCACTTCCAGCGGCTGCGGCTGGATCGAACCCAGCACGGCCGCCCCGCCGCCTTCGTATTTGTAGGTATGGGCCTGCTGGCCGACGATATATTCCTCGCCGCGCTCACAGTGGGCCATCAATGCCAGCAAATTGCTCATGGTGCCAGTGGGCACGAACAGCGCGGCGGCGAAGCCCAGACGCTTGGCCAGTTCCGCCTCCAGCTTGTTGACGCTGGGGTCTTCGCCATAGACGTCATCACCGCTGACGGCGCCGGCCATCGCGTCGAGCATACCGGGGGTGGGTTGGGTCACGGTGTCGCTGCGCAGGTCAATCACGGTCATGAAGGGGGCCTCTAACGGAATGGATAAATCCTTTTGTGTGTGATTACTGCGGGCAAAGCCACGCAATATCAAGCCCCCACTGCATTCAATCGAATACCAACCAAACAAACCGATATAGCTTATCGATACAGCAACCGTGCAGTTTTTGAAAAACCGTGTTAAAAACTCTCCGCCGCCAGGGTTCTGGCGGCAACGTTCTCAGGGCGGGGTGCAATTCCCCACCGGCGGTAATTGCACGCAATGTGCATAGCCCGCGAGCGCTTGGCGCCTCGAACTGCTCCGGCAGGACGACGACAAGGTCAGCAGACCCGGTGTGATCCCGGGGCCGACGGTCATAGTCCGGATGAAGAGAGAACGGGATTGGCACCTAAGGGCCGCGCACTGACCTCATGCTTGCATGACGCCGTTGTGCATACCCTTAAATCCCATTCGATTCATAACGCCCTGTTTTTTTCTTAAACAGGAGTCAGAACATGCAACCCACCGCAATCGACAGCAAAAGCAAAAACCATCACGGCGAGCGCGTCGCGTTTATCCAGGCCTGCTGGCACAAGGATATCGTCGACCAATCGCGCAAAGGCTTTCTTGCCGAAATGATCGCCCAGGGCTATCAGGAATCGGACATCGACTTCTTTGAAGTCGGCGGTGCCTTTGAATTGCCCCTGCACGCCAAGTTGCTGGCCAAGACCGGTCGCTATGCCGGCATCGTCGCCGCCGCGCTGGTGGTGGATGGTGGCATCTACCGGCACGAATTCGTGGCCCAATCGGTAGTCAGCGGTTTGATGCAGGTTCAACTGGAAACTGAAGTGCCGGTGTTCTCGGTGTCCCTGACGCCGCACCACTTCCACGCCGGCAGCGAGCACACTACGTTCTTCTATGAGCACTTCGTGCACAAGGGTCAGGAAGCTGCGCGTACCTGCGCCGATACCCTGCACAAGGTGCGGGCGATCCGCCGTAGTGAGCCGCGTGCTGTAGCGGTCTAAGCAACACTGCAAAACAACATGTGGGAGGGGGCTTGCCCCCGATGGCGGTGAGTCAGCTGCAGATGGGCTGACTGGTATACGGCTATCGGGGGCAAGTCGAAACGTCGCACCGCCCCTCCCACATTTGGATCCAGTTGGACTTAAGATTTAAGCCAACCCAGCATCCGTGGCAGGCACGATAAGAATCCCTGCGCGCAAACCATTCTTCACCTTCGGGTTGGGGAAGATGATGCGGGCACCCTCCTCCTCGATCACCCAGCGCGTCTTGGCCACGTCTTCGGCCAGCAGATAACCCTTTTCCAATTGCGAAAAGTTTTCCACATCCGCCGGCAGGTGCATCAGGAAGGCGTCGCTGTGCTTGATGACCTCGCGAGAGACGGCAAACAGTTGCAGGCCGTCCAGGCTTTCTGTCGGCGGCTCATCACCTTCAATGATGTGCTTGAGGCGTGCCTCCAGCCGGGACACGTCCACGCTCTGGTTCTGCCCGAACGGCCGGGCCTTGCCCAGTTCCAGGGTGAAGGCTTCGGCTTCCAACTGTTCGTAGGTAAACGCAGTGAAAGTGATCGAGGTTTTGTTCTGCAGCAATACCGCTTGCATACCGCCGGCGTTCAGGCGCGCCAGTTCACGGCGCGAATGCTGACGCCCCTCCTTCCAAGGGTAGAGGGCAAACTGCTCGATCTTAGAACCACGAATCGCGGTGTGCAGGTCGTAGTGCAGGCGTGATCGACCGGGCTGGCTGAAAAAACTGCGCGCCAGTTGCTCGAGTTCGGCAGCGCGCATGGCCTCGGGGCCGATGTTGCTTTCATGCCGGCCGTTGAACAGCCGGTTGATGTCCAGTTCGAGATAACGCTCGCCGCGGCGCATGGCCTCGGGGTTGCCGAACAGGAACAGAATACGGGAGCGGGGTTTGATTTCCCCACGGGCGATGCCATGCAACAGGCGGTCGAGCAGTTCGATCGGCGCGGTTTCGTTGCCATGGATGCCGGACGACAGCAGCAGGTCGCCGCCATTGTCCCGAGCCTCAGGGGGGCGCACTTCGAGCGCGCCCTCGCTGAGCCAGCGCATCTGCACGCCGTCGACAGTCAGTTGAATTTTTTGCGCCGGTTCGCGACCGGCGAGGGTCAGTTCAAGCAGTTTGCCGAGGGCGAGCATAAGCAGCTTCCTTAGTGGTTGCAGCCAGGACCATGGACGTGATCGTCGTCATCACCCTCAACGTCGGCCGGTTCCATTTCCAGTTGCAGGCTCATCAGGTTGGTCGCCAAGGGACGCATCAGCAGGTTGGCGTACTCGGCGTCGCCCTCTTCGACGTCCACACCAATCAGCAGTTGGCCACGGCCGTCGTGCTGGATCCAGATCTCCTTGCCCTGCCAGACCACGGCAACGCGGGTGCAGGACGTTTCCAGCTGGGTGCCGTCGGTGTCTTCAAGGATCAGCTTCAGGGTGTCGGTCATAAATAAAATATCTCAGCCGTATGGCGTTAATTGATCTGGAAAGGATAAACCGAGCCCAGTTTAAGGATTTGCGTCAGTTCATCCAGTGCCGTCCGGCACTCAAGCAGCAACTGCGGGTCAGCCAGGTCGGTTTCGCGCAGGCTGTCGCGGTAGTGCTTGCCAACCCATTGGGTCAGGGTTTCGTACAGTGGCGCGGTCATGATAACGCCTGGATTCACCGCCGCCAGTTCGGTTTCGTTCAAGGCGACGCGCAAACGCAGGCACGCCGGGCCGCCGCCGTTCTGCATACTTTGCTTGAGGTCGAAAACGTTGACTTCGCGGATCAGCCCACCGGAGCTGGTCAGGCCCTGCAGGTAGTGCCACACACGCTCATTGCTGCGGCACTCTTCCGGCACAATCAGCAGCATCGAACCGTCAGGGCGGGTCAGCAACTGGCTGTTGAACAGGTAGGAACGCACCGCGTCCTCGACACTGACCTGGGCACGGGGTACGCAGACGGATTGGAAGTTGCCGCCCAGCTTGCCCAACTTGGCTTGCAGCTCGGCGAGCATCTGTTCGGTGTTGAGGAATGCGTCCTCGTGGTAGAACAGCATCTCGCCGTTGCCCACCGCGATTACATCGTTGTGGAACACGCCGGCATCGATCACCGCCGGGTTCTGCTGGGCGTAGACCACGCCGTCATCCTTCAAGCCGTGCAGGCGCGCGACTGCCTGGGACGCTTCAAGGGTCTGGCGCGCCGGGTACTTCTGCGGGGCCGGATAACGGCTGTCGAAGGCACTGCGGCCAAACACGAAGAACTCAACACCCGCCTCACCGTACTCACGGCAAAAGCGCGTGTGGTTGGCCGCGCCCTCATCACCGAACTGCGCCACCGCCGGCAAGGCGGCGTGGTGGGCAAAGTGCTTTGCATCGGCGAACATCGCGCCCAGCACGCGGCTGGTAGTGGGGTGCTCGATGCTGCGGTGGTATTTGCAATTGAGGTTGGCGGCGGTGAAATGTACGCGGCCGTCTGCGGTGTCGGCGCTTGGGCTGACAGTGGCCGCGTTGGCTACCCACATGCTGGAAGCCGAGCAGCTCGCTACCAGCAACGGCATGGCCTGCTTGGCCGCTTGCTGAATTACCTGGGCGTCGGTTCCGCTGAAACCCAGGTTGCGCAAAGCAGCCACATCCGGGCGTTCCTGGGGCGCCAACACACCTTGCACAAAGCCCATGTCCATCAGGGCTTTCATTTTCTGCAGGCCCTGCAACGCCGCTTCCTTGGGGTTGGAATGTTGCTGGCTGTTGCTTTGGGATGCGACGTTGCCGAAAGACAAACCGCCGTAGTTATGGGTCGGCCCCACTAGACCGTCAAAATTGACTTCACAGGATTTCATCGGCGAGGCTCCACGAACATCTGTTTTTATAGGCATCAAATTACTGAATACACCACAGTTCAAATGTGGGAGGGCGCTTGCTCCCGATAGCAGGGTGTCAGTTGACTAATTAGGTGACTGACACACCGCCATCGGGAGCAAGCCCCCTCCCACGTTCAGATCAGTGTAATGCCAGGGGTCAACGTGGCTGGCATCACCAGACTCGGCGTTTCCAGCGACGCCACCGGATACGCACAATAATCGGCCGCGTAATACGCACTGGCCCGATGGTTACCCGAGGCCCCTACCCCGCCAAACGGTGCGGTACTGGCGGCGCCGGTCAACTGCTTGTTCCAGTTGACGATACCGGCACGGCTTTCCAGCCAGAACTGCTGGTAACGCGCTTCGCTATCCGACAACAGGCCAGCGGCCAGGCCGTATTGGGTGTTGTTGGCCTCTGCGATTGCCTCGGCGAAATCCGCGTAGCGAATCACCTGCAACAGCGGGCCGAACAGTTCTTCGTCTTCGCGCTCGGTTACGCCGGTCACGTCGATGATGCCTGGGGTCAGCAATGCGGCCTGATCCTGTGGCTGGGTCATTTCCAGCAGCGCTACGGCGCCATTGGCCAACATCAATTGCTGGGCGTCCATCAAGGCTTTCGCCGCGCCAAGGGAGATTACCGAGCCCATGAACGGCGGTGGTTGCTGGTCGAACGCACCGACTTCAATCGTTGCGCTCACCGCCACCAACCGCGCCAGCAATGCATCGCCCCAGGCGCCTTCCGGCACCAACAAGCGACGGGCGCAGGTGCAACGCTGACCAGCCGAGATAAACGCAGACTGGATGATGGTGTAGACCGCCGCATCCACATCGGCCACTTCATCCACGACCAGCGGGTTGTTGCCGCCCATTTCCAGGGCGAGGATTTTGTCCGGGCGTCCCGAAAACTGCTGATGCAGATGATTGCCGGTGCGGCTGGACCCGGTGAAGAACAAGCCGTCTATGCCGGGGTTGGCGGCCAGGGCGATGCCGGTTTCCCGCGCGCCTTGCAGCAGGTTCAACACGCCCGCCGGCAGCCCGGCTTCGATCCAGCATTGCACGGTCAGCTCGGCAACTTTCGGGGTCAGCTCGCTGGGTTTGAACAGCACGGTATTACCCGCCAGCAAGGCCGGGACGATATGGCCGTTGGGCAAATGCCCGGGGAAGTTGTACGGGCCGAACACCGCCACCACGCCGTGAGGCTTGTGACGCAATACCGCGGTGGCGTCACCCAATGGGCCGCTCTTTTCGCCGGTGCGCTCACGATAACTCTGCACCGAGATGGCGATCTTGTTGGCCATGCTGGTGACTTCGGTAGCCGATTCCCACAAGGGTTTACCGGTTTCCTCACCAATGCAGCGGGCAATTTCATCGGCACGGCTTTTCAGGGTGCTGGCAAAGGCTTCCAGCACGCTGATGCGTTCTTCCAACGGCAGACGAGCCCACGCAGGGAATGCCTGGCGTGCCGCCTGCACGGCGGACTCGACCTGCTCGGCGGTGGCGCCGTTGCCGGCCCACAATGCCTGCTGGGTCACCGGGTTGCGCGATTCGAACAGCTCACCCTGGCCGGCCAGCCAGCTACCTGCGATATACAGCGAATTCATTACTTGGACTCCCGAGCAGCAGACAACGGTACGGCACGCACTTGATCACCCACCACCAGCTGCAGGCGCTTGGCGGTCTGCGGATCAACCACCAGGGTACCTGCCGCCAGCCGGGCCGGAGCAGCAGTGATACGGCACTCCTCGCGCTTGCGGTTATGGATCAGGAACGGCGTGGCGTCGTCCCCCGGCGTGCCGATGGCCAACACCAGCGACTGGCTGTCGCGCACCGCACGGATTTTGCTGGTTTCACACTCTACCGCTGGGCCTGCATCGAAGATATCGACATAGCCCTGATAGCTGAACCCTTCGCTCTTGAGCATACTCAGGGCCGGCTCGGTGTCCGGATGGACCTTGCCGATCACGTTGCGCGCATCCTCGGACAGGAAGCAGCTGTACAGCGGAAACTTCGGCATCAGCTCGGCGATAAACGCCTTGTTGCCCACACCGGTAAGGTAGTCGGCCTGGCTGAACTCCATTTTGAAGAAGTGTCGACCCAGGCTTTCCCAGAACGGCGAACGCCCGGCGTCGTTGGATACGCCGCGCATCTCGGCAATGATCTTGTTGCCGAACAATTGCGGGAACTCCGCGATAAACAACATGCGCGCCTTGGCCAACATGCGGCCGTTAAGACCGTTGCGATAATCGGCATGCAAAAACAACGAGCACAATTCGGAATTGCCGGTGAGGTCGTTGGCCAGAAACAGCGTCGGAATCTCGCGGTAGATATTCAGCTCCTGGGAGGCGCTGACGGTCAGCCCGACCCGGAAGTTATACCAGGGCTCACGCAAGCCCACGGCACCGGCAATGGCAGAAATGCCGACCACGCGGCCTTCATCGTTTTCCAGCACGAACAGGTAGTCGGCATCGCCGCGCCCGGCTTCGCCGCGAAAGGTTTTTTCCGCCCAGCCAACCCGGTGGGTCAGGCGCTCTTCGTTGGCCGGCAAAGTGGTGAGGCCGGTGCCGGTGCTGCGCGCCAGATCAATCAGGGCCGGTAAATCGCTGCTGCGTACGGGACGAACGATCATGCTATCTCCTCGAACGGGCCGCTGTTGTCAGCCACCCGCGAAACTCTGTTTTTATACCGCGACCAAACGCACGCTCGCGCCTTCGCCAACGCCCAGTGCTTCGGCGGCCGCCAGGTCCAGGGTTACTGGCTTGCCTGGCGCATAGTCCAGCTCCAGCATCACCGCGCGGTAATCCTGCAACTGCGCGTTACTCACCAGGTACTGGCGACCGACGCCCTTGACCATCTCGCCGATCTTCACCGGTACCACGCGGCTCTGGGCGATCGAGCGAATACCCGAAACCCGTGCATGCAGCGTCGGGCCACCGTCGAAGATGTCGATGTAGTGGTCGGTCTCGAAACCTTCGCGCATCAGGATATCGAAGGTGATCTGCGCACGCGGGTGCACCTGGCCCATGGCTTCCTGGGCTTCGTCCGGCAACAGCGGCACGTAGATCGGGTAATGCGGCATTAGCTCGGCGAGAAAGGTGCGGCTTTTCAGCCCGCACAGGCGCTCAGCGGCAGCATAGTTGAGGTCGAAGAAGTTGCGACCGATGGCGTCCCAGAACGGCGAATCACCGTTTTCGTCGCTGTAGCCGACAATCTCGGTTACCACCGAATCGGCAAAGCGCTCGGGGTGGCTGGCAACGAACAACAGGCGGCCACGGGAGTTAAGTTCCGACCAGGGCGATCCGACCAATTCCGGCACCACGTAGAAACTGGTGAGCAGGCTGTTCCCGATCAGGTCATGGCACTGGGAAAGCACGTGGATCTTGTTATGGATCTTCAGCTCTCGGGAGGCGTGCACGAAGGTTTCGTTACGGAAACTGTAGAACGGCTCGGAGTAGCCGGCTGAAGCAACGATGGCCGAGCAACCGGCGAGCTTGCCGGTATCGGTGTCTTCAAGCACGAAGAAATAGCTCTCTTCACCGTTGAAGCTTACCTCGGCCGCGAAAGAAGCTTCGCTGGCGGCGATCTTGTCGCTCAGGCGTTCCACATCGTCTGGCAAGGACGTAACACCAATCGGGCTGTCTGCAGCCAGACGCTGTACCTCGCCCAGATCAGCCATTTGCGCGGGGCGCATCACCAGCATGGTGTTACTCCTTAACTCGAAAAACTCATAGAAAAAAATACCGGACAGGTCAGGAACAACACTGTTCCTAATGTGGGAGGGGGCAAGCCCCCTCCCACATTTGATCCGGTCCGGCAGATAGATTTGTATCAGGCTTGGGTCAACGTCTTCACAGCACGCTCAAAACGATCCAGCCCTTCGTTGATATCCGCCTCTTCCACCACCAGGCTCGGCGCAAAACGCACCACGTCCGGGCCAGCTTGCAGGATCATCAGATTCTCTTTTTCGGCCGCGTTGAACACGTCCTTGGCCTTGCCTTTGAAGGCATCGCTGAGCACGCAACCGATCAGCAGGCCCATGCCACGCACCTCGGTGAAGATGCCGTATTGCGTGCCGATCTGCTCCAGGCGCGCCTTGAACAAGTCATGCTTGGCGTTAACGCCGGCCAATACTTCTGGCGTGTTGATCACGTCGATCACCGCTTCGGCCACTGCGCACGCCAGCGGGTTGCCGCCGTAGGTGGTGCCGTGGGTGCCGACCACCAGGTGCTTGGCCAAGTCTTCACGGGTAAGCATCGCCGCAATCGGGAAACCGCCGCCCAGGCTCTTGGCGCTGGTAAGGATGTCCGGCGTCACACCGTAATGCTGGTAGGCAAACAGGTGGCCGCTGCGGCCCATGCCGGTTTGCACTTCGTCGAACACCAGCAGCGCGTCGTTCGCGTCGCACAGTTCGCGGGCACCTTGCAGGTAAGCCAGTTCAGCCGGCAGTACGCCGCCTTCACCCTGGATCGGTTCCAGCACTACGGCGCAGGTCTTGCCCGACACAGCGGCCTTCAGCGCAGCCAGATCGTTATAAGGAACGTGGGTGATGCCGGTGATTTTAGGCCCGAAACCATCGGAGTACTTGGACTGGCCGCCGACGTTGACGGTGAACAGGGTACGGCCGTGGAAGCTGTTCAGCGCGGCGATGATCTCGTATTTCTCGCTGCCGAAACGGTCAAAGGCCACACGACGGGCCAGCTTGAACGCAGCCTCATTGGCCTCGGCGCCGGAGTTGCAGAAGAACACGCGATCGGCAAAAGTGGCGTCGATCAGCTTGTGGGCCAGGCGCAGCGCCGGCTCGTTAGTAAAGACGTTGGACACATGCCACAACTTGTTGGCCTGTTCGGTCAGTGCACCGACCAGCGCCGGGTGGGCGTGGCCCAACACGTTGACCGCGATGCCGCCGGCAAAGTCGATCAGCTCACGACCTGCTTGATCCCACACGCGCGAACCTTGGCCACGCACAGGGATAAAGGCGGCAGGTGCATAGTTAGGCACCATTACTTGGTCGAAATCGGCACGTTGCACCGGGGCTTGCTCAACGGACATCGGAGTCTCCTGAAGAGGAACGCCTGCCTGGAACTGGCGGGCGATGCAGGGATTGTAAGGACAGTTTTCAGTAGGGCCTTGCCGCCAAGCGACAACTTCTTATAGCGCCAACCCGCGTTTTTAGCGGGTTTACGCCAATGCGACAAATAGCGTCGCAATGGCGCAGTTTAAACGCTGCGCCAGGTTTGCGTCAGGGTTATCCAGTGAAAGGGTTGCGCCCCCTAATTATCTAAAGTCCCCCCTCTGCAACCGGCTGGTTTACTGCGGGCTTCATGACTTGCACGGACCCGCTCCATGACGAACCTCGATTATTCCGATACCCGCCTGCCCGACAGCCACTATCAATTGTTGACCGACACCCTGCCCTCCTGGCTCGGCAATGCCTGCGCCGACAAACGCCAGGCACTTGCCGCCACCCAGCCACAACAGCTGCCGGGCAGTGCCGAACAACGCGCCGCGCTCGCGCGACTGACCGGTGCCCACTGGGATGCACAGAACAGCGTAGATCGGGCATTGCAGCACCTGCAGGACGCCAAGGCGTTCGCCAAGCCGATCCTCGAACAGGCATTGAAAGCCGATTACGGCCTGGACCTGAACGTCGAGACAACCTATTTACGCCTGTATATCCCTGATCGTACCCCCTGGTTCCCGATACGCTCCGGTGCAGCGCGCACCTGGACGGTTTCGCTGCTCGACGCCGCCCTGCATAACTTTGAGCTCAAGGAAACCCTGGCCGACGCCTACGAGCCGGCCTCGACCTTTATCACGCAGCCTTCGGCCAGCGGGCAATTCGACACTTTGCCGCAGATCAAACGTGTGCTATCGATCCAGGCATTCGCCAGCCGGTGCCGTGACCTGGACATGGGTGCCCGCTACGCCCGCTACCTCAACGATGAGCTGGGCATGTCCAACCCGGTTGCCGCTGCGGTATTGCGCCTGAAGGTCGACGCCAGCCAGAAAGCCGCCCTGCATGCAGCCGTGCAACTGGCACGTATCAAGGACGATATCAGCGACGACTATGCTGACTTGATCGAAGGGCTGGTAGCTGGCACGCCCAACCTCAGGCTCAACGGCCAACCGTTGCGCTGTCAGGAGCTGCGCATGATGGACATTGCGCTGACCGGCATTCAACTGTTCTCTCCCGACCTTGAGAGACCGCGCTCGCCGCAACGCCTGGTGGCATACGTTCCAGATGATCCGCAGCACCCGCTCAAGGAATACGCCTCGCCTTTGGCATTCAAACAGGAACTGACCCGGCAACTGCGCGACCGCGATTACCAGACCTTCTTCAGCCGCTTTGTACCCCACGCCCAACGCGGGGTGTTTTTTTCCGGCTTGAGCCAGCGCCTGGCGCGCATCACCTGGCACCCGCCGGTCAGGGGCAGCGGCCAATCGCCCTGGCGCAGCACCCCCATCGAAGACCCCAAGCTACAGTTTGATGCGCAGCCTGTCTGGGGCGATCCCTGGTTGCATCTGTACCGTCGCAAACTCGACAAGATTCTCAACGACGCCCGCACACTGGCCGTCTCCACCGCCAGCGTCGATCGTGAGGCGCGCTGGCGGCTTTGGGACTCTTTCGTCGATGTGGCTTCCTCGATCCTCAACGCCGCACTGATGGTGGTCGCCCCCTTCGTGCCGGGCCTGGGCGAATTGATGCTGGGCTACATGGCTTATCAACTGCTCGATGACGTGTTCGAAGGCGTGATCGACTGGGCTGAAGGCCTGGGCAAGGAAGCCTTCGGTCATCTGATGAGCGTGCTGGAATCCCTGGTGCAGATGGGTGCTTTCGCTGCGGGCACCCAAATTGGCCCGACCGAACTGCGTAAAGTGCTGCCCGAAAACGTCCTCGCGTACATTGACAGCTTCAAACCGGTGAGCCTGGCCAACGGCGCCAAACGCTACTGGAAACCGGACCTGGCGCCCTATGAGTACCCATCATCGTTGCCAACGCGCCTGGGTATCAACGAGCTGGGTCTGCACGAGGTACGCAAGGAAACAATCCTGCCACTGGAAAACAAGCTGTACACCGTGGAAGAAAGTCCGGACAGTGATTTTTACTACATCAAACACCCCAGCCGCCCTGACGCCTATCGCCCGATTGTGCGACACAACGGCGCCGGCGCGTGGCACACCGAACTCGAGCAGCCCTTGCAGTGGGACAAGCACACGTTGCTGCGCAGACTGGGGCACAGCGTGCAGGATTTAAGCGAAGCGGACCGGGAACTGGGCTTGCACATCAGCGGCGTGGATGAGGGTGTCGTGCGCAAAATGCACGTCAACAGCGAGCCTCTATCGCCGCTACTGGACGATACCTTGAGTCGTCTGCGCATCGACCGCAGCATCCAGCGGCTGATCGATCAGCTACGCAGCGACGACCCGGCGGTGTACCACCTGATTGACCCACAAGATACCTTGCAAGTGTTGACCACCCACGGCTCGTGGCCGCCCACCAAAGCCTTGCGCATTGTCAACGACAAGGGGCAAACAGCCTGGGAGTTCGGTGATGAGCGCATGCCAGTGATTCAGGTATTTGAGGCCCAACTGGAGAACGGCGACTTGCTGAAAACCGTCCTGCGTGGGATGAGCAGCGAAGAAATCCGTGCGCCGTTCGGTGAGCGCGCCAGCGATCCCGAACTCAGCCTGGATCGCCGCGCCCATCTGCTACGCCATAAGCTGGCGGACATTGCCGATAGCCAGCGCAGCGCGTTGTTCGACTCGCGTTATGCGACGTTGCAAGCCACCACCGAACCGCTTACCCAGCAATTGCTCACCACCACGCCTGAACTGCCTATAAGCGTTGCGAAAACACTTGTGAGCGAGGCCAGCGGTGCAGAACTTGAAGCACTGCATGAACGAAACACGCCCCCGCGCCTGGCCGAACTGGCACGCACCGCGTTGAATGAAGTACGGATCAACCGCGCCTATGAGGGCCAGCACTTGAATACGCCGCCCTCCCTGGACACCGATCGCCTGGCACTGAACTCCCTGCGCACACTGCCAGGCTGGTCTGGCGAGGTACAGCTAGAGGCTCGTCACCACTCGCAAACCGGACCGAGCTGGCTGCGGATCGGTCCAGATGACGCCCCGATCCAACGCACGTTGGTGCGTACTGAAGCCGGCCGCTACCAGCCCCACAATGAACAGGGTGCCCTCTCCAGCGAGACCGACCTGTACTCAGCCGTTTTAAGTGCCCTACCCGATAAGCAGCGTGACCAGCTCGGCCTTGGCATCCACGACGGCGCACAACTCAAGCAGCGCCTGCGGCAAGCGCCGCTGCCACGCAGTGAACTGCGCACACTACTCACCCCTGATAGCAAGCCGGAAAGTGTCACTGAAGCCCTGCGCCTGCTGGGCAGCGACAACGGCTATCGTGCCCAGGCGCCGGCGCCATTAAGACCTGTGAACTTGCTTCAACGCGCGCACGACCTGTACCCCAGACTTCGCGAACGCCAATTGACTACCCTGGTGAACCACTTGCACTCACAGCCTGGCGGTGCACTCGCAGGCCTTGAGGCGCTGCGCATCGAATACAACCAACTGGAACATGACCTGAATGCCTGGCAACGCGACATTCCGCTTCGCCCCCCCGGAAACGGCGCCCTACTCAGTGCACACCAGCGTCTGTACGAGCAACGCAATCGCAGACTCATTGCCCGCGAACTCAAACGCTGCTGGCGCAGGGAGTTACCCCTCGATGACTACTTCGAAGACCCGGCGCGCGACGGCTACCGAATGAACCTGCGTTACCCTATTCGTGGCGAACTGCCGCGACTGTCCGCCAACTTCGATCACGTATCAATGCTGACGCTGTCAGGCAGCAACCACACGCAAGGAGCCGCCGCGTTCCTGGGCAACTTTCCCCGACTGCGTCACTTGACCGTTGACAGTATTCCCTTGGGCAACCTGCCCCCAGCCGTACTTCAGATGCGCAGCTTGAACACATTGAGCCTGAGCGACTGCGCAATTACCCTGACGCCGCACAGCCAAACCCAGCTCGCCTCGATGACCCAATTACAAACCCTGGACCTGCATAAAAACCCCTTGGGTCGGGTGCCCACTGTGGAAGCGATGACCGAGCTGAACACACTGGACCTGTCCGAAACCGGCATCGATCGCCTCCCTCCCGGTTTGCTCACCCGCAACGACCTTAGCGCAGCCTTTCTCAGCGGCAACCAGATCGGAGAATTACCGGAAGCACTGTTCGATCTTCCGTCACATACCAGCGCTGCCTTCGACCTATCTGACAACCCACTGTCATCGGCCACCCTCGAGCGCGTTAAAGCCTATTACCAGCAGCACGGCACCTACTGGGAGGCCGATGCTCCGGCAGTGGATGTGCGCGACGCAAAAATGCTGTATCCCTCACTGGACACCGACCAGATCAACCAGTTTATCTACAGCCTCCCAGGCGACCTGGAAGCGGGTAGGCGCGAGCTGGCAAGGTTGGCCGGTGAATTGGATACGCTAAAGTCCGAGCTCAACCACTGGACGCAACAGCCGCAGTTGCAGCCATCGGAAGCCACCCGGCGAAGCGAGCTCAGCACATTACTTGAGCAAAGCTGGCGCAGGGAAACACCCCAGGACACTCAATTCGTCCATTTGCTGGAAATCCCCGCGACGCTCGCAGGCGAGCTGCCCACGCTGAGCGCGCACTTCAAGCATGTTGGCTCACTGACCATCAAAGGCAATGGTAGCCCGATGGGGTCGACCGCCTTTATCGACAGCTTCCCGGCCCTAAGTATCCTGGACATCAACAACGTGAGGCTCGGCGACATCCCTGCCCAAGTGCTCAACCGGCAGGCACTATCCATTCTGGGGCTGCCACGCTGCTCAATAGAACTCAGCCCTACCAGCGTAGCGGGGTTGCAAGGCATGACCAGCCTCGAATATTTATACCTGGACCACAACCCGCTGGGCCGTACTCCGGATTTCAGTCACCTGCCCAATCTGAGCACAATCTCGCTGAAAGACACCGGATTGACACAGGTACCCCCTAGCCTGCTGGGCGGCCCGCCACGCCAGTCGGTCAACTTGAGCAAAAACGCCATTGAGCAACTGCCCGAGGCACTTTTTTCCATGCCGGCCTCAACCACCAGTGGCCTGGTCCTTTCCGCAAACCCCTTGACACCCCAAACCCTGGAGTCGATCAAACGCTACTGCCAGCGCACCGGGGAGAGTTTCGCCGCCCAGGCATCCGAATCACAACGCATGCGCACGCAGCGGCTATACCCCTCGTTTCTGGATAACGAGGCAGACCGTTTCATCTTCCGCCTGCCCGGCGACATGGCGGCAATCGAACCGACGTTGACGCGCCTGGAAGCTGAATACGAGCGACTGAACAACGACCTGCAGGTGTGGGTGCAGGCTGTACCGGATCGGCACCCCATCCTGGATGTGCCTATTGACGAACAAACCCGCGCTCAGGACCAACTGAGGCGGCGCAACTTCAAGACACTGCTGGAGCAGGCGTGGCGACGAGAAGCCCCCGAGGATGAAGAAAGCCTGGACGATGAGCTGACCCACCAGGTCTTACTCGACACACCAGTGTTGGGCGACTTGCCGGAATTGAACGCCAACTTCGACCACGTGACCTCGTTCCAACTGGACGGCAACGGCACCACGACTGGTGTCGACGGTACGTTGCGCAACTTCAGCCATTTGCAAACCCTCAAACTGAGCAAGTGCTCCCTGGGCACCCTGCCTGAGGCGATCCAGCACATGCCCACACTGTCCACATTGGATATAACGGAATGCGCAATCCGGCTGACACCCGAAACCCGAGGCGTGCTAACGGGGTTGACCGAACTTGAGTTTGTTAATTTGAGCAACAACCCCCTGGGTCACGCCCCTGACGTCGGCTCGCTGAACCAACTGGTTGCGCTGTATCTGAGCAACGCGGCACTGAGCGAAGTTCCAGAGGGCGTATTTGGCCTGGATCAACTGCAAACGCTGGACCTGAGCAATAACGCGATCCGGGAGATACCGCAGGACTTGCTGGAGACGTCAGCAACCTTCAATGGCGACAGCGACTTGAGCGGCAACCCACTGTCGGCGCAAAGCATGGAGCGCTTGCGTCAGTACTACCAACGCACAGGTGTGGACTTCCAGGTCGCGGCCGCCACCGTGGACTCCCAAGGCACACCGCTGGTGGCAGCTCTGCCAGTACCAGAAGAAGACTAACTGTTGAATCAGCCGCGCTCTGAGGGCACCGACGACAACTCGAAGGGACTGCTGCTGCGCCGCTGGTTGCGGTCTTCGCGCGGCGTGGCGCCAAAGAAATTGCGGTAAGCGCTGGAGAAATGCGGCCCCGAGGAGAAGCCGCACGACAGGCCGATCTGGATGATCGACTTGCTGGTTTGCATCAACATCTGGCGCGCCTTGTTCAGGCGCAGTTCCAGGTAGTACTGGCTGGGGACGCGATTGAGGTATTGCTTGAAGATCCGTTCCAGTTGTCGTCGCGACACGCACACGTGCTGGGCGATCTCGTCGGTGGTCAGCGGCTCTTCGATATTGGCTTCCATCAACAGCACCGCCTGGGTCAGCTTGGGATGGCTGGAGCCCAGGCGGTTTTGCAGTGGAATACGTTGGCGCTCACCGCCTTCGCGGATGCGCTCCACCACCAATTCCTCGGACACAGCACCGGCCAACTCCGCGCCGTGATCGCGGGCCAGCACCGCCAGCAGCAGGTCGAGTACCGACATGCCGCCACAAGCGGTCAGGCGATCACGGTCCCAGTCGAACAAATGGCTGGTGGCGATGACCTTGGGGAAGCGCTCGGCAAAGTCATCCTGCCAGCGCCAATGCACGGCAGCACGATAACCATCCAACAGACCAAGCTGGGCCAACGGGTACACACCCGCCGATAACCCACCGATCACGCACCCGGCCCGAACCAGCTGCTTGAGCGCAGTGCTGAGCTGCGACGCAATGACGGTAGGCGGTTCATCCGCCAGCAGGAACAGTTTCTGAAAGCCTTCCAACTTGCCGGCCCACGGCTCGCCCGGCAACTGCCAGGCCCCCTCGGTTTGCGGCTCGGCCTGCAGAAAAGACAACTCGTAGACCACATCCGGATGCACCCGCTGAGCAACGCGCAAGGCCTCCTCAGCCAGCGCAAGCGTGAGTGCTTTTGTGCTGGGCCAAATCAGGAAACCAATTTTGTGGGCGGTCATGGAGTGCTATCCGGAGCGAAAACAGTGAAAGAAGCCGTGGGCCAATGCTAGCCCGTAATCAACTACAAATCCCAAAACAAACAGAGATCAAAAGTGGGAGCTGGCTTGCCTGCGATGACGGTGGGTCAGTTAACACATCATTGACTGATGCATCGCTATCGCAGGCAAGCCAGCTCCCACAAGAGATCGGGGCTAACCTCAAGACTGCGGAGCATGCACTATCCCGGTGCACAAAAGCAGCCTTGATTATTTCAAACTGCCAGAGAGGAACTGCTGCAACCGTTCGGACTGCGGGTTCACCAGCACTTCCCGCGGATTACCACGCTCTTCAACAATGCCTTTGTGCAAAAACACCAACTGGTTCGACACTTCACGGGCAAAGCCCATTTCGTGGGTCACCACTACCATGGTGCGGCCTTCCTGGGCCAGGTCCTGCATGACCTTGAGCACTTCGCCCACCAGCTCCGGATCCAGCGCCGAAGTAGGCTCATCGAACAGCATCACCTCGGGTTCCATCGCCAAGGCACGGGCAATCGCCACACGCTGCTGCTCGCCACCGGACATGTGGCCGGGGAACGCATCCTTACGATGGCCCACGCCGACCTTGGCCAGGTAATGCTCGGCCTTTTCACGGGCCTCTTTCTTCGACATGCCCAGCACGTGCACCGGGGCTTCCATCACGTTTTCAAGCGCGGTCATATGCGACCACAGGTTGAAATGCTGGAACACCATGGACAGGCGTGAACGCATACGTTGCAGTTGCTTGGGGTCGGCAGCCTTCATGGCGCCATCCTTGTTGGCCACCAGTTTCAGCTCTTCGTTATTGAGCAGAATCTTGCCGGCGTGGGGCTGCTCCAGCAGGTTGATGCAGCGCAAAAAGGTACTTTTGCCCGAACCGCTGGAACCGATGATGCTGATCACATCACCGGCCGCTGCGGCCAAGGACACACCTTTGAGCACTTCATGACTGCCATAGCGTTTATGCAGGTCTTGGACTTCAAGCTTGTACATGCGGTCGGTTCTCACAAAAACAGGTGGTCAGTCGTTGAGCAAGCGCCCGTGACGCAGCGCTTCGCGCCCCGCCACCTTGGCCAGCCAGAAACCCGCTTGGGCATAACGTAGCCGTTCAACGGCAAACAACACCCCCGAGGTGCCCGCACAAATGGTACTTACGCGGTCGGTCAGGGGGTCAATCACTTCAAAAATCTCGTCGCCGGTTTCTACCCAGTCGCCAGCTTTACGCAGGTAACTGATCACACCGGCATGGGGGGCGAACAGCAACTCGGTGCCTTCGAAGGGCATGCCTTCACAAGGTTCATGTTGCGGTGCGGGCCATTGGCCCCTGATCAAGCCCTGTTCGGCGAGGAATGCCAGAATGCCTTCGGCGTGGAAGATCGCTTCATCACGGCCGGTGTCGGCCTGGCCGCCCAACTCCAACGTTGTCGCCAGACAGGCCAACGGAATCCGGGCCTCGGGGAACAGGCGCGATAAACGCAGCCACGGCAACGAGCACGCCTCGTCAAACGAACTGCCGCCGGAATCTTCCGCCAGCAGGCCGACCTTCACATTCAAATGCGCTGACAGCGACCGCCACTGCGGCCAGTGCTGCGGCAGCGCATACATGTGCAGCGCGGCTTCGGCATCGCAATGCAGGTCCAGCACCACATCGGCGGTGCAGGCATGGCTCAGCAGAATGCGCTGCATGCCTTGCAACTGGCTGCTCGGCTCGGGCAAGGCGGTGAGCGTATCGCTCATGGCCTGGCGAATCATGCGCACATTGGCGTGCGGGTCATCGCTCAGTTTGTCTTGCAGCAACGCAGCGACCGGCTCGCTCAACTCAACGAAGTCGCGATTGAAATTCTTGCCGCTGCCCACTTCGAAACGCCCCTGATGGCTGCCTTGCAACAGCTGGCCAAGGCCCATCGGGTTGGCCACCGGCACCAGCTCGATCACGCCGTTGAGGGCGCCCTGCTGTTCCAGCTCGGTGAGGCGTTTTTTCAGTTCCCATGCGGCACGCATACCCGGCAACTCATCAGCGTGCAGGCTGGCCTGGATATAGGCCTTGCGCTCGCCGCTGCCGAAGCGGAACACGCTCAGTTGGCGCTCGCAGCCCAGGTGCCCCCAGGGCAGCAGATGATCGATACGTTCCATATCAGTGCTTCCGTGGAGCCAGATAGCTCAGCCAGCGGCGCTCGGCCAACTTGAACAGGCGCACCAGAATGAAGGTCAGGCACAGGTAGAACACGCCGGCGGTGATGTAGGCTTCGAACGGCAGGTAATACTGGGCATTGACCGTACGCGCGGCACCGGTGATGTCGATCAGCGTGACGATGGACGCCAGGCTGGTGGTCTGCAGCATCATGATCACTTCATTGCTGTACTGCGGCAGTGCGCGGCGCAGGGCCGATGGCAACAGGATGCGGCGGTACAGCTTGTAGCGCGACATACCCATGGCCTTGGCCGCTTCGATCTCACCGTTAGGCGTGGCCTTGAGGCTACCGGCGATAATCTCGGCGGTGTAGGCGCTGGTGTTGATCGCAAAGGCCAGGCAGGCGCAGAAGGTCGCGCTGGACAGCAGTGGCCACAGGAAGCTCTCGCGTACTGTTTCGAACTGCGCCAGGCCGTAGTAGATCAAAAACAGCTGCACCAGCATCGGCGTGCCGCGGATCACGTAGGTGTAGAGCCAGGCCACGCCGTTGACGATTGGCTGCTTGGACACGCGCATCAAGCCCAGGGGCAAGGCCGCGAGCAGGCCGAAGAACAGCGAAATGGCAAGCAGTTTCAGGGTGGTCAGCAGGCCGCCAAGGTACAGCGGCATGGCCTCCCAGATGACGTTGTAGTCGAAGATCATAGATCAGCCGCCCTTACGCCTACCGAGTAGCGCTTCTCAAGATGACGCAAGGCCAGCAACGACACACTGGTGATCACCAGGTACATCGCCGCCACTGCGAGGAAGAAGGTAAAAGGTTCGCGGGTGGCATCGGCCGCCTGCTTGGCCTTGAACATCATGTCTTGCAAACCCACCACCGAAATCAGCGCGGTGGCCTTGGTCAATACCAGCCAGTTGTTGGTAAACCCGGGGATCGCCAGCCGAATCATCTGCGGCACCATCACCCGGAAAAACACCTGGAAGCTGCTCATGCCATACGCCAGGCCGGCTTCAGCCTGGCCCTTGGGAATGGCCATGAAGGCGCCACGGAAAGTTTCCGAAAGGTAGGCGCCAAAGATGAAACCCAGGGTGCCGATACCGGCGGCCAAGGGGTTCAAGTCGATATAGTCGTCAAAGCCCAATAGCGGCGCGACGCGGTTGAGCAAGTCCTGGCCGCCATAGAAAATCAGCAGGATCAGCACCAGGTCGGGGATCCCGCGGATCACCGTGGAGTACAAGTCACCCAGCCAAGCCAACCAGCGCACCGGCGACAGGCGTAACGCGACCCCGATCAGACCCAGAACAATGGCCAAGGCCATGGACGACAAGGCGAGCTGAAGCGTCAACCATGCGCCATCGAGGATAACGGCCCCGTAGCCTTTCAACATGATTCAGGTCCTCGAAAAGGGGGATGAAAAAATGGCGCAAACTTCAGAATGACTGGTGCTTGCGCCATTTCGGACAGACAGCTGCGACTATTTACTTGGCATCAGCGCCGTAGATATCGAAGTCGAAGTATTTGTCTTGGATTTTCTTGTATTCGCCGTTGGCACGAATCGCGGTAATCGCTGCGTTGATGCGCTCAAGGTTTTCCTTGTCGCCTTTGCGCACTGCGATACCAATGCCGTCGCCAAAGTATTTGGCTTCGGTGAACGACGGGCCTACAAAAGCGTAGCCTTTGCCGGCGTCGGTTTTCAGGAAGCCGTCCTGCAGCAGGGTAGCGTCAGCCACGGTACCGTCGAGACGACCGGCGGCCACGTCCAGGTAGATTTCGTTCTGGGTGCTGTAACCCTTGATATCCGCACCTTTTGGCGCCAGGACTTCACGGGCGAAACGGTCGTGGATCGAACCGCGCTGCACACCGATCTTCTTGCCCTTCAATTCATCCAGGCTGTCACTGACGGTGGTGCCTTCCTTCATCACCAGGCGCGCTGGGGACAGGTAGTAGCGAGTGGTGAAGTCCACGGACTTCTTGCGGTCTTCGGTGATGGACATGGACGACAGGATCGCGTCGATCTTGCGCACTTTCAGTGCAGGGATCAGGCCGTCGAACTCTTGCTCGACCCAAGTGCACTTGACGTCCATCTGCTTGCACAGCGCATTGCCGATGTCGTAGTCAAACCCGACGATGCTGCCGTCCGGTGCCTTCGAAGCAAACGGAGGGTAAGCCGCTTCGATACCAATTTTCAGTGGCTTGCCTTCGGCGAAAGCCTGCATGGACAGCACGGACAGCGCCAGGGCGCCCAACAGCACGAGTTTCTTCATCTTGGGACTCCATCGGTATAGGGCAAAAACAGCAGTATGAGCCATGGCCCACGATGCGCGAAGGTGTAACCGAATAGCGGGGCTGCGTCCTGCGCGGGCGACACCTGCGACGACGAGCGAGTGATCGGCATTCTAACGACAGGCCGGAAGCCGATATTTCCTCAATGCGACAACAATTTACAGAAGCACTGAGAAAGCGGTTCCAGCTCATTGACAGCCTCTGATATTTATGCAGAGACAAAAGATATTAAACCTGATGATGCTGCAAATTGCGGGCCTATTATTCGCAAACCCTTCTAGCACGGCAAGTGTGGCGTTTAATCTAATTTATCAGGGGGTCTAAAACGCGGTTTTCAGGGGCGCAAGCGTGGTCCATCGCCTCAGGTTTTGATGCGGGGTTACACATTTGCACCAGCCGGTAACATTCTGAAACGTCCCACAGCAAAAACCGATATTTATTGGCTTGGTGGTTAAAATGCGCTCCAAATGTGAGAGGGGGCTTGCTCCCGATAGCGGCGGGTCAGCCAGTATATTTGGCACAGACCTGATGCTATCGGGAGCAAGCCCCCTCCCACACTGGATATCTGGTGATTGTTAGATCCCGTAGAAAAGCCCCATCCGGCTTAAACCGGATGGGGCTTTATTTGACTATCCGCGCTTACGCGACGTTCATGGTCTTGTGCGTCTCAATCAAATGCGCCACCACACTTGGATCCGCCAGGGTGGAAATATCCCCCAGCCCATCGTATTCAGCCGTAGCGATCTTGCGCAAAATGCGGCGCATGATTTTCCCCGACCGTGTCTTCGGCAGCCCCGGCGCCCACTGGATCACATCCGGTGAAGCAATCGGGCCGATTTCCTTGCGCACCCAGTTTTTCAGCTCCAGGCGCAGCGCTTCGTTGGGCTCTTCGCCATTCTTGAGCGTGACATACACATAGATGCCCTGCCCCTTGATGTCGTGCGGCACACCCACCACCGCGGCTTCGGCGACTTTCGGGTGGGCAACCATGGCGCTTTCAATCTCGGCAGTGCCCATGCGGTGGCCGGACACGTTCAACACATCATCCACACGACCGGTGATCCACCAGTAGCCATCTTCATCGCGACGGGCGCCATCGCCAGTGAAGTACATGCCGCGGAAGGTCTTGAAATAGGTATCGACGAAACGGTCATGGTCGCCGTACAGGGTACGCGCCTGGCCAGGCCACGAATCGAGGATCACCAGATTGCCTTCGGCAGCGCCTTCAATAATGTTACCGAGGTTGTCCACCAGCGCCGGCACTACACCAAAGAAAGGCCGCGCGGCCGAGCCTGGCTTGAGCGCGTGGGCGCCCGGCAATGGGCTCATCAGGGTCGCGCCGGTTTCAGTCTGCCACCAGGTATCGACAATCGGGCAACGGGATTGGCCGACATTCTTGTAGTACCAGTCCCAGGCTTCCGGGTTGATCGGCTCGCCCACCGAGCCGAGCAGGCGCAGGCTGCTGCCGTCGGCGCCTTCGCAGGCGGCAGTGCCGGAGGCCATCATGGCGCGGATCGCAGTGGGTGCGGTGTAGAGGATGTTGACCTTGTGCTTGTCGACGATCTTCGCCACCCGGGTGATGTCCGGGTAGTTCGGCACGCCTTCGAACAGCAGCGTAGTCGCGCCATTGGCCAACGGGCCGTAGACGATATAGGTGTGGCCGGTGACCCAGCCGACGTCGGCGGTGCACCAGTAGATTTCGCCGGGGCGGTAGTCGAACACTCGCTCGTGGGTCAGGGCGGCATACAACAAGTAGCCGCCGGTGGTGTGCTGCACGCCTTTAGGCTTGCCGGTGGAACCGGAGGTGTAGAGGATGAATAGCGCTTCTTCGGCGCCCATCTCTTTTGGCGCACACACGGTGCCCGCCACTTTCATCAAGTCTTCGTACCAGATGTCACGATGCTGGTTCCACTTGATCGCGCCATTGGTGCGCTTGCACACAATAACCTTCTGGATGCTGCTGGTTTCCGGGTTGGTCAGGGCGTCGTCGACGTTAGCCTTAAGCGGAATCTTCTTACCGGCGCGGATGCCTTCGTCAGCGGTGATCACCACTTTCGACTTACAGTCGATAATGCGACCGGCCAGGGCTTCCGGGGAAAAACCGCCGAACACCACCGAATGGATCGCACCGATGCGGGTACAGGCCAACATGGCGACCACGGCTTCGGGAATCATCGGCATATAGATAGTCACCACGTCACCGCGGTGCACATCCTGGCCACGCAAGGCGTTGGCGAACTTGCAGACTTCCTCATGCAGCTCGCGGTAGGTGATATTGCGGCTCTCGGCGGGGTCATCGCCCTCCCAGATGATCGCGATCTGGTCACCACGTTCGGCAAGGTGACGGTCCAGGCAGTTGTAGGAAACGTTCAAGGTGCCATCGGCAAACCATTTGATGTCGACATGGTGGTCGTCGAACGAGGTCTGCTTCACCGCGGTGAAAGGCTTGACCCAGTCAAGGCGCTTGGCTTGCTCACGCCAGAAGCCATCGGGGTTGACCACCGACTGCTGGTACATGGCCTTGTAGGTTGCCTCGTCGGTCAGCGTGTTGGCTGCTACTTCGGGGCGAACAGGGTACAGGGAAGCCGCACTCATCTTTCTTACCTCGGTGACATAGTTGTTGTTGTATGGCCCCTGTTGTAGCCGGGGTGGGCCTATAGAACCATTCGACGATGGTAGTAACAAGACCCTACAAATTGCCCTGCTATGCCTGCTTGCTGCTCTGGCCCGCGGCCTGCGGTGCGTTGCGGGTAACTGAAAAAACGTAGATCGACCGATTGTTACAAAAACCGCCAAAGGTGTTTATCAAAAGCACGGGTATATGAATATAACGCGCAGGCTTAGAATCACTTCCGCCAACCAAGGCACTGTGATTAACACCGTAACAGCCCCCACGAAGGCACGTTAATCCGAACTTCCCAACTTTTAAGTTACACACGCGGCCTCACAAGGGCCCCGTGACCCCTTTCGCCCTGAAGAAGGTAATGAAGAAATGAAAGCTCTATTAGTTATGGCCCTCAGCAGCTTGTGCGCCACCGCCGCCCTGGCCGACGAAGCCCCGACTGAGCTGGCCGGCCAGAATGCACCGATCGTTGAGGACTACACCTATAGCACTCACTTGGATGTGGCTAAAGTATTGTCCATGAGCAGTATTCCGGAAGTCTGTGAAGTTGTTCCGGTAAAGATGGAATATGAAGACTCCCAAGGTCAACGACACATCCTCAACTATCAAGTGATGGGCAATGGTTGCTCTAACGGATAACAACTTGGTTATTTAGATTCAACCCGGATCTTGGTCGCCGCAAGAAATCAATCTTGCGGCCAAGAACCCACCTCGAATACACCGCAAATCAAATGTGGGAGCTGGCTTGCCTGCGACCGCGGTTTCAGCCACGACGTCCCATACAGCCCTTCTCACCTGCTCCCTCCCCTCCCCATAAAATTTCTCCCAACACCCGCCAGAAATTTCCATCCCCAGCAAAGCCTTGCAAACACTCGCTCTGGCCGAAAACCACGTCATTTTGGCGCGCTCAAGTGACCATCCGCCGCAACACAAACCCAAATTTTTCCCTATAATGCGCGGGTAAATCGGGCCTGCAATATCCCTTTACACTGGGACGAAGAGCCAGACCTGAGGCATCCCGCGCGAGCTTGCACCTACCGCTGCGCACCTCAAGCCTCACGCAGAGCACCCGTAGCCCTATTCCGTTTAATGCGTGCGCTAGCTGCAACAAACGATTCCTTAAGATCCACCGCGGCCATTGGGCCGTGTGAACACCCAACCATCCGGTTTCACACGGGCACCTTTGAGCCCTCACGCAGGAGACGACACGTCATGCTGAGCTGGGACGAATTCGACAAAGAAGAAGAAGGCGAAGTAGCCGCTAAAGGCGCCAACGCCGGCCACGCCACCGAAGCCAACATGGACCGCCTCGACGGTGCCGGCGCCGCTGCCGCCATCGAAGCCCGCGCCGTCACCGCCAGTGATTCGGCCGCCATCGTGCGCGCCAAGGCCGCCCTGGACAAACTCGACGTCGCCGAAGGCCTCGCTGAGCTGGAAGGCTCCGCCGCCCGCGTCGCCGTTGACGAAAAGCGCATGATCAACTGCCGCGCCGACCTCAACCAACTCGTGCCT
>NZ_SPKQ01000050.1:561698-561904 GCF_023127895.1 Pseudomonas sp. NCIMB 10586 | reverse complement strand
CGCAAGAGGTCAACATGACCGCCGACATCGCCCTGTGGAAAAACCCCGAAGGCCTGACCGACGACGAACGCCGCATCGTCATGCGTAACCTCGGCTTCTTCTCCACCGCCGACTCGTTGGTCGCCAACAACCTGGTGCTGGCCGTGTACCGCCTGATCACCAACCCGGAATGCCGCCAGTACATCCTGCGCCAGGCATTCGAAGAG
>NZ_SPKQ01000050.1:528117-561688 GCF_023127895.1 Pseudomonas sp. NCIMB 10586 | reverse complement strand
AAGCCCGCGCCGTCACCGCCAGTGATTCGGCCGCCATCGTGCGCGCCAAGGCTGCCCTGGACAAACTCGACGTCGCCGAAGGCCTCGCCGAGCTGGAAGGCTCCGCCGCCCGCGTCGCCGTCGATGAAAAACGCATGATCAACTGCCGCGCCGACCTCAACCAACTCGTGCCCTTCAAGTACGACTGGGCCTGGCAGAAATACCTCGACGGCTGCGCCAACCACTGGATGCCGCAAGAGGTCAACATGACCGCCGACATCGCCCTGTGGAAAAACCCCGAAGGTCTGACCGACGACGAACGCCGCATCGTCATGCGCAATCTGGGCTTCTTCTCCACCGCCGACTCCCTGGTTGCCAACAACCTGGTGCTGGCCGTGTACCGCCTGATCACCAACCCGGAGTGCCGCCAGTACATCCTGCGCCAGGCCTTCGAAGAAGCGATCCACACCCACGCCTACCAGTACTGCATCGAATCGCTGGCCATGGATGAAGGCGAGATCTTCAACATGTACCACGAGATTCCATCGGTCGCCAAAAAGGCAGCCTGGGGCCTCAAGTACACCCGCTCGATCTCCGATCCGAAGTTCGAAACCGGCACCGTCGAGACCGACAAGGAGCTGCTGCGTAACCTGGTCGCTTACTACTGCGTGCTGGAAGGCATCTTCTTCTATTGCGGCTTCACCCAGATCCTGTCCATGGGCCGCCGCAACAAGATGACCGGCGTGGCCGAGCAGTTCCAATACATCCTGCGCGACGAGTCGATGCACCTGAACTTCGGTATCGATGTGATCAACCAGATCAAAATCGAAAACCCGCACTTGTGGGATGCCGAGATGAAGGAAGAAGCGACCCAGATGATTCTGCAAGGGACTCAGTTGGAGATCGAGTACGCTCGCGACACCATGCCTCGCGGCGTGCTGGGCATGAACGCGGCGATGATGGAGGATTACCTCAAGTTCATCGCCAACCGTCGCCTGTCGCAGATTGGCTTGAAGGAAGAGTACCCAGGCACCACCAATCCGTTCCCTTGGATGAGCGAGATCATGGACTTGAAGAAAGAGAAAAACTTCTTCGAAACCCGTGTGATCGAGTATCAAACAGGTGGCGCGCTGAGCTGGGACTGACGTAACCCTGCAGGAGCGAGCAAGCTCGCTCCTGCAGTCAACGGCTTCAGTTCGACACCTGCTCCAGGAAAATCAACTGCAACGGCTCGCTGAGCAACGCATCCGCCGTGGCGGCAAAGTGCTGGAAGTACGGCGTGGCAAAATGCTCATCCAGTGCTGCCTGGCTCTTGAATGCCTCGCGCATATAGAACGTGCCGGGTTCATCGCGTCGCTCGAACAACACGTAATCCAGATTGCCAGGTTCGGCCCGCGTCGGTTCGATCAGGCTCAGCAAGCCAGTCTTGAGCGCGTGTTCTTGGCCAGGTTTGGCCTTGAGTACGGCGAGGGATACCAGGGGTTTGGGCATGGCGATGTCTCTTTGAGTGGGTGGGTTGGAACAGCCGGCAACAGCGGTGAACATCACGGCATACAGCCAGGGTTTGATCGGTGTTCTCATGGGTGTCGCTCGCAATGGATTGAAGCCATCGTTGCCCATTTGGCGACGCAGAAACACCGACTAAACACGCTTACACTTTCTTCAAAGGCTTGAAAATGCCGCACTCCATCAAGACCCCTTGCGTCGGCCTGTGCTCCACCGTCTACGGTGATCTGGTCTGTCGGGGCTGCAAGCGCTATCACCACGAGGTGATCCAGTGGAATGGCTATAACCCCGAGGAAAAACAGGCGGTATGGCTGCGTCTGGAACAGCTACTGGTGCAGGTGATGGCCAGCAAGCTGGAAGTGTTCGACCCACACTGCCTGCGACAGCAGTTGGAGGCCCGCAAGATTCGCTTTATGCCGCACCAGTCGCCGTATTGCTGGGCATACCAGCTGATCGCGCGGGGTGCACGGGTGATTTCCAGGCTGGATGCCTATGGGTTGGCATTGCTGCCGGAGTTTCGCGAGCGCCACCTGGCGGATTTGCGCGATGCGATAGATCGGGAATTCTTTCTGCTTTCAGAGGCGCATTACGAGCGCTATATCGCCCCTGGATTCCTCAAGGATGCCTTCGGGCCAGCCCTGATCGCCACACTCTAAGCAACACCAGCAATCAACTGTGGGAGGGGGCTTGCTCCCGATGGCGGTGTATCAGTCAGCTCAATCAGCTACTGACACGCCGCCATCGGGAGCAAGCCCCCTCCCACAATCAGCAGGTCCAGGGCGCATCCCGTTCTGGCTGCGACCCGTAGAGATGAATCGCGCGCTGACACACCGCCGGCGCCAAACTCCCCTGCTCCACCAATGCCGTCAACGCTGCCAGCACAATATGGTGCCGATCCACCTCAAAGAAATCACGCAACGCCGCCCGTGTATCGCTGCGCCCGAACCCATCGGTGCCGAGCACGGTGTAGCCCGAATCCACGTACGAGCCAATCATCTGCGGCACTCCCCGCACATAGTCGGACACGGCAATCACCGACGCGCCTTTGGGCAAACAGTCATGCAAATGACTGACACGCTTGATGCCCTGCGGATGCAGGCGATTCCAGCGCTCCACCTCTCTCGCTTCCCGCGCCAGTTCACTGAAGCTGGTGACGCTGTACACCGCGCTTTGCACCTGCCAGTCGTCCATCAGCAACTGCGCCGCCGCCAGGGCCTCACGCACCAGCGTGCCGGAGCCGAGCAGGCGCACCTGCGCGTCCTGCGTACCCTGCAAGCGATACATGCCCTTGATGATCGCGCCTTCCACGCCTTCCGGCAGGCTGGGTTGCGCGTAGTTTTCGTTCATCAGCGTCACGTAGTAGAACTCGTCGACATCCTGCTCCAGCATCCGACGCATACCGTGGTCGAGGATCACCGCAAACTCACCGGCGAACGCCGGATCATAGGCGCGGCAATTGGGCACGGCGGCGGCAGCAAGGTGGCTGCTGCCGTCCTGATGCTGCAAACCTTCGCCGCCCAGGGTGGTGCGCCCGGCCGTGGCGCCGAGCAGGAAGCCCCGGGCACGCTGGTCGGCAGCTGCCCAGATAAGGTCGCCCACGCGCTGAAAACCGAACATCGAGTAATAGATATAGAAGGGCAACATGCGCAGGCCATGCACCGAGTAACTGGTCGCGGCGGCCACCCAGGAACTGATGGCGCTGGCTTCGCTGATGCCTTCTTCCAGGATCTGCCCGTCGGTGGCTTCGCGGTAACTGAGGATCGAGCCGATGTCTTCCGGCTCATAGTGCTGGCCGACACTGGAGTAGATGCCAATCTGCTTGAACAGGTTGGCCATGCCGAACGTACGCGCCTCGTCGGCAACGATGGGTACGATGCGCGGCCCCAATTGTCCGTCTTTGAGCAAGTGGGTGAGCATACGGACGAAGGCCATGGTGGTAGACATTTCCTTGCCTTCAGCGGCCGTGGCGAAACCCGCATAACCGCTCATGGACGGCACGCTGACACGCGCTGCGAGCTGGCTGCGGCTGGGCACGTAACCGCCCAGGGTGTTGCGGCGCTGGTGCAGGTAGCGTAACTCCAGGCTGTCATCGGCCGGCTTGAAAAAACTCAAGGACTCGACCTGCTCATCCGACAGCGGCAATTGGAAACGATTGCGAAAGGCAATCAGCGCCTGGCGATCAAGCTTCTTCTGTTGGTGAGTGGTCATCTTGCCCTGCCCGGCTTCGCCCATGCCAAAGCCCTTTTTGGTCTGAGCCAGGATCACCGTGGGTTTGCCCTTGGTCCGGCGGGCAGCGTGGTAAGCGGCGTGGATCTTGACCATGTCATGGCCGCCACGCTTGAGGCGGTCGATCTGCTCATCGCTCAGGCCCTCGACCAGCTTGGCCAGGGCTTCACTCTGGCCAAAAAAATGCTCGCGATTATAGGCGCCATCCTTGGCGGCGAAGGTTTGGAACTGGCCATCCACGGTGTGCGAAAGGGTTCGGACCAATGAGCCGTCGGCGTCCTTGGCGAGCAACGCATCCCAGTCCGAGCCCCACACCAGTTTGATCACATTCCAACCGGCGCCGCTGAACAATGCCTCCAACTCGTCGATGATGCGTCCATTACCGCGTACCGGGCCGTCGAGGCGTTGCAGGTTGCAGTTGACAACCCAGGTCAGGTTATCCAGGCCCTCGCGGGCGGCCAGGGTCAGGGCTGACATGCTTTCCGGTTCGTCCATTTCGCCGTCGCCGAACACGCCCCATACATGGCGGTCCGAGGTGTCCTGCAAGCTGCGGTGCTGCAGGTAACGCATAAAGCGCGCCTGGAAAATCGAGCTGATGGGGCCAATGCCCATGGAACCGGTGGGGAACTGCCAGAAGTCGGGCATCAACCATGGATGGGGATAGCTGGACAGCCCGCGAGCGCCCTCCTTCGGCCCACCGATTTCTTGGCGGTAGTGGGCCAGATCCTGTTCTGTGAGGCGCCCTTCAAGGTAGGCACGGGCATAAATACCGGGCGCCGAATGGGGCTGGTAGAACACCAGGTCACCGCCGGATTGCTCGCTGCGTGCGCGGAAGAAGTGGTTGAAGCCCACTTCGAACAAATCCGCGGCGCTGGCGTAACTGGCGATATGCCCGCCCAGTTCGCCATACGCCTGATTGGCGCGCACCACCATGGCCAGGGCATTCCAGCGCACCAGCGAGGCGAGGCGCTCTTCGGTGGCCAGGTCGCCGGGAAAAGCCGGCTGCTGCTCGACGCTGATGCTGTTGATATACGGTGTGCCGTGGCGGGGTTTCCAGTCGATGCCCGGCGCACCGCCTTCGCGGGCCAGCAGGTCTAGAATTTCGCGGGCCCGGGCGGGGCCGGCATTGGCCACCAGCGAGGCCAGGGCATCACGCCACTCATCCAGCTCCTGCTGATCCTGCGCCGTGTGATTGACTGCGTGGGCGAAACCGTTCATGGGCACCTCCGGACTTTTTTTCCAGTTTATGTCGGTGCTGAAGGATTTTTTGCCTGTTATCAGGCTCACCCAACAGAATATTGAGCATGAATCACTGTAGATCGGCTTTATTCCAGCACGTTGTGCTCACGCACCCGCAAACCCGGCAATTGTGTTTAAAATGCCGCCCGCCCGATGACTGACGCACAACGATGAACCCAGACGCACTCGCTACCCTTCACGCCCACTTGCTGACCGCCCTGGCTGACGCACCGGTGGAAACCCGGCGCCTGTTCCATGGCCGTGGCCGTTGCTGGCCGGGCCTGGAACAACTGACGGTGGACTGGCTGCAAGGGGTGGTGCTGGTGGCGCTGTTCAAGGAAACCGAGCACCTGCAAGCCCTCAAGCAGACGCTGCTGAACATCGACTGGGCGAGCTTTGGCGCGCACACAGTGGCGCTGCAACACCGCTACCTGCCGCAAAGCACCACCGAGTGGTTAGTGGGTGAGGCCATCGATGAGCTGACCATCACCGAGGGCGGCCTGCGGTACCTGATCGACCTGGGTAAAAAGCAGAACAGCGGGCTATTTCTCGACATGCGCTACGGGCGCAACTGGGTGCGCGAACAGGCCCATGGCCAGCGCGTGCTGAATTTGTTTGCCTATACCTGCGGTTTTTCGGTGGCCGCCATCGAAGGCGGCGCCGACCATGTGGTGAACCTGGACATGGCCCGTGGCGCCCTCAGTCGTGGCCGCGACAACCATCGCCTGAACGGGCATGACCTGGGCAAAGTCACCTTCCTGGGCCACGACTTGTTCAAGTCCTGGGCCAAGGTCACCCACAGCGGCCCTTACGATCTGGTGATCATCGACCCGCCGTCGTTCCAGAAAGGCAGTTTCCTGCTGACCAAGGACTACCAGCGCGTGCTGCGCCGCCTGCCGGACTTGCTCACCGCCCAAGGTACGGTGCTGGCGTGTATGAATGACCCAGCCTTCGGCGAAGATTTCCTGATCGACGGTGTAACCCGCGAGGCACCGGGCCTGCGCTTCGTGCAGCGCCTGGACAACCCGCCGGAATTCCCCGACGTCGATCCGCAAAGTGGGCTGAAGGCCCTGGTGTTCCGTCAGGGTTGATGCCGAATCGTCCTACGCTTGCTACGCTTACGCAGACACCGGGCGGTGAACCTTATCCCCCTCTTCCCGGTCGATACCTGCATTCCCCGGCCAGACTCGACGGCGCTACGTTGTCGGCTGCCCCGTTTGACCTTTTGGAGAACCGCCCGTGATATCGACCCTGCATGTAGCCAGACTCAAAGCCTGGGGCGCCCACGGCTTTACTGCCACCGGAGTGGTACTGGCCTTCCTGGCCACCCTGGCGCTGCTGGAAAACTCCCCCAAGGCGTGCCTGCTGTGGCTGGGCCTGGCGCTGGTGGTGGATGGCGTCGATGGCTCGCTGGCACGACGGGTGAATGTCAGCACGGTATTGCCCAGCTTTGACGGCTCGGTGCTGGACCTGGTGATCGATTACCTCACCTATGTGTTCATCCCCGCACTGTTTATCTACCGCTATATCGACCTGCCGGAATTTACCCACCTGTTTACGGTGTCGGTGATTCTGGTGTCTTCGCTGTTCTGCTTTTGCAATGTGAACATGAAGAGCAAGGACAACTACTTCGTCGGCTTCCCCGCCGCCTGGAACGTGGTCGCCCTGTGCGTGTACATCATCCAGCCTGACGCCTGGGTCACCTTGCTGACCGTGATCGGCCTGGCCCTGCTGACCGTGACACCGATGAAGTTTTTGCACCCATTCCGGGTAAAGCGCTTCATGCCGATCAATATTGCGGTGACTACGATCTGGTTACTGTGCAGCTTTTTGATGGTGGTGGACTATCCCAACACCAACCCGTGGACGTTCGGATTGTGGTCGCTGATGTCGGCGTATTTCCTGGGCATTTGCATCTGGCGTACGGCGCTGGAGTGGCTGGGAACCCACAAATAGCCAAGCAGACGGATTTAAAAATGTGGGAGGGGCTTGCTCCCACATTTGGTTCTGCGTGCATTCGGCAGGTAAGATGGCGGCCTTCGCATAGCGCACCTCCAACAATAAGCCCTGCCCATGCCCTTCGAACTCAGCGTTGACCTCACCACCCTGGCTATCCTGGCCGTCGTTGCCTTTATCGCCGGTTTTATCGACGCCATCGCCGGCGGCGGCGGGCTGCTGACCACACCGGCCCTGCTCACCGCCGGTATGCCGCCTCACCTGGTACTGGGCACCAACAAACTCAGCTCCACCTTCGGCTCGGCCACCGCCAGTTTCACCTTTTACCGGCGCAAGCTGTTCCACCCGCGCCAATGGGTGCACGCCATCGTCGGTACATTGATCGGCGCGCTGACCGGTGCGGTGGTCGCCCACTACCTGCCCGCCGAAACCCTGAACAAGATGCTGCCGGTGATCGTCTTTGCCTGCGGGGTGTACCTGTTGTTCGGCGGTACGCCAAAGGCGCCGGTGGATGCCGAAGCACCGATCAAGAAGAAATGGCAGGCCACCCAGGGCTTTGGCCTGGGCTTCTACGACGGCGTGGCCGGGCCTGGCACCGGTGCATTCTGGACCGTCAGCACGATGCTGCTGCACCCCATCGACCTGGTGAAGGCCAGCGGCGTCGCGCGCAGCATGAACTTCGTCAGCAACGCGGCGGCGCTGACGGTGTTTATCATCAATGGCTCGGTAGACTGGATCGTCGGGCTGGCGATGGGCGTGTCAGTGATGTGTGGCGCGTTCTTTGGCGCACGCAGCGCAATCAGCGGCGGCGCCAAATTCATTCGCCCGGTGTTTATCACCGTGGTGCTGGGCCTGACCGTACGCCTAGCCTGGCAGCACTGGTTCAGCGTGGCCTAAGCGGCGGGCCACGTAGAGGTCGATCAGGTAACGAGCAATCGAACGTGACGCCGGCAACGGCGGCAGTTCGTGGATGTTGAACCACTGCGCATCCTCGATCTCGTCGGCCTGGGGCACGATGTCGCCACCGGCGTACTCGGCGTGGAAACCCAGCATCATCGAATGGGGGAACGGCCAGCACTGGCTGCCCATGTACTGGATATTCTTCACTTCTATCTGCACTTCCTCGCGCACTTCGCGGATCAGGCAGTCTTCGGCCGATTCGCCGGGTTCGGCAAAGCCGGCCAAGGTGCTGTAGACCCCTGTGACGAACCGTGGCGAGCGCGCCAGAAGAATCTCGTCGCCACGGGTCACCAGCACGATCATGCTCGGCGAAATCCGTGGGTAGCTGCGCAGGTCACAAGGCGCGCAGTACATCGCTCGCTCCCGCGGGACCTGAACCATAGCCTGGCCGCAACTGCCGCAGAAACGATGCTCCCGCGCCCAGGTGCCGATCTGAGCGGCGTAGCCCAGCACTCTATAGAGAGTGTGATCGCCCTGTAGCATGAAACCGCGCAGCCCCTGCCAACTGCACCCTGGCATATCGGCAGCACTGTCGAGTTCCAGCAAGTACACCGGTTCACCATCGAGGTGGCCGATGCCGTGTTCAGCGAACACCGGCAGGTCCTGACGCTTAAGCCACTCCCGAGGGAACAGAGGGCCATTGGCGTCATGCAAAAAGCCCTCACGGCTGCGGGCGACGGCCCAGCCGCCGACGGCGTCGTTATCCAGCAGCGTTGTGGTAATCCAGCCTGGGGTCATATCAGTCAATCCACGAATTCGGGTTTCTGCTTGCTCATATGGGCCGCAATGGCCACGCGCAAGTCGTTGGATTGCAACATAGCCGAGTTCCAGGTGGCAACGTATTCCAGGCCGTCATTGACTGTGTGGTCACGCATGTAGCTGATCATGGCTTTGGTGCCGGTCACGGCGATTGGCGACTTGGCGGCGATTTCATGGGCGATCTCCATAACGCCGGCCAGCAGGCTGTCCTGATCGGCATACACGCGATTGACCAGGCCGATGCTGCGCGCTTCTTCAGCACCGAACTGGCGACCGGTGTAAGCCAACTCACGCAACATGCCGTCGCCGATGATGCGCGGCAGGCGTTGCAAAGTGCCTACGTCAGCGGCCATGCCGATGTCGATTTCCTTGATCGAGAACTGCGCGCCCTCGGCCGCGTAGCGCATGTCGCAGGCGCTGATCAGGTCAATGGCCCCGCCAATGCAGTAGCCCTGGATTGCCGCGAGTACCGGCTTGCGGCAATGGTCGACCGCATTGAACGAAGCTTGCAGCTCGAGAATCTTGCGCCGTAACAGGCGCGCATTACGCCCCACGTCCTTGCTGAACTCATTGGCTATCGAGGCCAGCATCATCAGGTCGATACCCGAAGAGAAATGCTTGCCCGCACCACTGAGCACCACGGCGCGCACGGCATCGGTGTCGTCGATCCATTGGAAGATGTCGATGATTTCGGTCCAGAACGCCGCGTTCATGGCGTTGATCTTTTCCGGGCGATTGATCTGCACATGGGCAACGTTGCCGCTCAGTTCGACGACGAAGGCTTGGTATTCGGACATGGCAGTGATCCCTGACTGGCGATTGAGGAAGGCCAGAATATATCAAGGGTGCGCCACGGCGCATCGGCCAAAAGCGGGACTGGCCACGGTGAGGGAAAAGACGCTGGATAAAACCCGGTGCACACGCCATCCTTTGCGCTTTAAGCCGCCCCTGTCAGCGGCGCTCGACGTTTTAAGGATATGCCATGCACGCCCAACCCCTCGCTCCCGCCGATTTCGACTTCATTGACGCCACCTTGCTCAAATACGGTGAAGACCACTCGGTGCTGAACATGGCCGAACTCGACGGTTATTTCACCGCCCTGGTTTCCAGCCCGGCCAAGGTGGACGTGGCCGAGTGGTTCCCGGCGATCTGGGGTGGGCAAAACCCTGAATGGGACAACATGGACGAGGCCCAGGATTTTCTCGAACTGTGTGTACGCCATATGAATACCCTGGCCGCGCAATTGGCCACTGATTCCCAGGCATTCAAAGCCCGTTTCGATGAAACCGAACATCAAGACCAGGCGGTGACGCTGGCTGAAGAATGGTGTTTTGGTTATGTGCGGGGTGTGACGATCGGCAACTGGCCGCCATTGCCCGCCGAACAAGCCGGGCAACTGGAAAAAATCACCGGGTGCGCCGAGCAGGATAATTTCGAACTGCCGGCGGACCTGGATATAAACGTCCATCAACAGCAGGTCAGCGAAATCGAACCGGCTGCGCGGGTGCTGCATGACTACTGGTTGAGCCAGCGTTAAGCCGGGCTTGCTGGCCCCGTCCCACATTTGAATCGGAGCACATTCCAGAAAATTCACGCAGATCACTTGCTCACTCGACAAGCATGGCGTGTTTGCCTGATTATTCGGGTCCGCACGTCGGCCACTCCACTCCACGCCACCTCGCCTTGACCAGGAGCCTTGTACCTTGAGTTCGCAAAAAACCGTGACCGTTACACCGCCCAACTTTCCTCTCAATGGCAAGGTCGCGCCCCCCGGCTCCAAATCCATCACCAACCGCGCCCTGTTGCTGGCGGCATTGGCCAAGGGCACCAGCCGTTTGAGCGGTGCGTTGAAAAGCGATGACACTCGCCACATGTCAGTCGCCCTGCGTCAGATGGGTGTGAGTATCGATGAGCCAGACGACACCACGTTCGTCGTCACCAGCCAAGGCTCGCTGCAATTGCCGGCCCAACCGCTGTTCCTCGGTAACGCCGGGACAGCCATGCGCTTTCTCACCGCCGCCGTGGCCACCGTGCAAGGCAGCGTGGTGCTGGACGGCGATGAATACATGCAAAAGCGCCCGATTGGCCCGCTGCTGACCGCCCTCGGCCAAAACGGAATTCAGGTCGACAGCCCCACTGGCTGCCCGCCCGTGACCGTGCATGGCACAGGCAAGGTACAAGCCAGGCGCTTTGAGATCGATGGCGGCTTGTCCAGCCAGTATGTATCGGCCCTGCTGATGCTCGCGGCCTGTGGTGAGGCGCCGATTGAAGTGGCGTTGACCGGCAAAGACATCGGCGCCCGTGGCTACGTGGACCTGACCCTGGATTGCATGCGCGCCTTTGGCGCCCAGGTTGAAGCCGTGGACGATACCACCTGGCGCGTCGCCCCGACCGGCTACACCGCCCAGAATTACCTGATCGAACCCGACGCCTCGGCCGCTACCTACCTGTGGGCCGCCGAAGTGCTGACCGCTGGCCGTATCGACATCGGTGTCGCGGCCCAGGATTTCACCCAGCCGGACGCCCAGGCCCAGGCGGTGATCGCCCAGTTCCCGAACATGCAAGGCACGGTGGTCGGTTCGCAAATGCAGGACGCAATCCCGACCCTGGCCGTGCTCGCCGCTTTCAACAACACCCCGGTGCGTTTTACTGAACTGGCGAACCTGCGCGTCAAGGAATGTGACCGTGTACAGGCACTGCACGACGGCCTCAATGAGATCCGCCCAGGCCTGGCGAGCATTGAGGGCGACGACCTGCTGGTGGCGAGCGACCCAGCCCTGGCCGGCACCGCGTGCACGGCGCTGATCGACACCCACGCCGACCACCGCATCGCTATGTGCTTTGCCCTGGCCGGGCTGAAAGTTTCGGGGATTCGCATCCAGGACCCGGACTGCGTGGCCAAGACCTACCCTGAGTACTGGAAAGCCTTGGGCAGCCTGGGCGTTCAATTGACCTACTGACACGCCGATCGTGAAACTTCGCCGGGAGCGTCAATGACCATTCGCCAACCCTGCCCTCCCGGCGCCTGTGTGTGCGAGCGTGAACAACTGCTGGAGGCGCCCGGCGCGGACCTGCGCATCCTCCAGTTGACGCGACAGCAGGAAAAAATCCTGCTCGAACGCCTTGAAAACCTCAAGAGTCTGCAAGACCTTGAACACATGCAGCAGCGGATGTACGAGCAACTGGGCATCCGCGTGCACATTGCGCCTGGGCATACCGAGGTCAAGAGTATGCGCGGGATCCAGATCGTTATCGACGAGTTGCCGGGCATGTGCCGCAAGACTCGTCAATCGATCCCGGCGTCGATCCGCCGCGGCCTGGAAAAACGCCCCGAGATTGCCTACCGCTTGCTCGATGCCCACGACCTGTTTCGCGACACCTGAATCACCCCGCGACTGTCTCGCGCTGGAACATCCCCTGCCCCACAGCTTTGGCCGTGTGCAAATGCGCCTGGGCGCCCCCGCTCTCCGAATCCAGCAGCAGCTTGGACGTCAGCACCTGCGCCCCGCAGTAATCAAAGATGCCGTAATCGATCTGGGTGTGCATGGCCTTGGCATAGCCGTGCCGTTCGAAAGCGCTGTCATCCGCGCCCCCGAGGGCCAGCAGGTGCACCTGCAAGTGGCGCAGTTTTTTCACGACGGGTGTGTCGGGGCCATAATCAATCGCCCAGCCGTTGACGAACACGCGGTCGACCCAGCCTTTGAGCAACGCCGGCATCGACCACCAGTAGATCGGGAAAGCCACCACCAGCGCGTCGGCGCGCTCGATACGCGCCTGTTCGGCCAGCACATCGGCCGGCGGAGTTGCATGAGCGCGGTGCACCTGATGGTCGGCGGCGGTGTAGCGTGGATCGAACCCTTCGGCGGCAAGGTCGGCGATTTCGAAAGTGTGGCCGGCGGCGGTCAAACCGGCGCCTACCTGAGCCGCTACGCTATGGGTGAGCGATTTCCGGTCGTGATGAGCAACTACGATCAAGGCGTGCATGACTTTAACTCCTGACAGGATTAAGCTACGTTTAGTAAGTTACGCCCCTTAAGTTACTTTTGGTATATAAGCATGTCAAGCAGTGAATCCCCTGCCCCACGTCGGCGCTTGTCCCGTGAAGATCGCCAGCGCCAATTACTCGATGTGGCGTGGCAATTGGTGCGCGAGGAAGGCACCGACGTCCTGACCCTGGGCCGCCTGGCGGAGCTGGCAGGTGTGACCAAGCCGGTGGTCTACGACCACTTCACCACGCGTGCGGGATTGCTGGCTGCTTTGTATGCCGATTTCGATGCGCGCCAGGACCAGGTCTTTACCGAGGCCATCGACACCAGTAAGGCGACGCTAGAGGACCGGGCATGGGTGATCGCTTCGGCGTATGTCGATTGCGTGCTGTTGCAGGGCCGGGAAATCCCCGGAGTGATTGCCGCGCTGAGCGGCTCGCCGGAGCTGGCGGTACTCAAGCGCGAATATGAGGCGATCTTCCTGGAAAAGTGCTCCAACGCACTGTCACCGTTCGCCTCGGGCGGCGGTGTTTCCAAGGCCGGCTTGCGCGCTATGCTCGGTGCGGCGGAAGCCCTGTCTCATGCGGCAGCCAATGGCGAGATCAGCCGTGAGGAGGCCCAGCAGGAATTGCTGGCGACCATCCTGGGGATGGTCCAGCGGGTCAAATCGTAGGAAACCGCTGCTGGATGTACAGCTGCACCTTGCGCGTCAACTGATCCAGATGCCGGTCACGCTGTTTTTCAGCGTCGACCATGGCGCGCTTGCCGTGCTTTTGCAGCAGGTAGGTATGAATCTGGCGCACTTCCAGCGAACGATAGATCGCTGCCACATCCAACACCCCCATCAAGCCATCGGTGCCGTAGTCCCGGGTGTTCATCAGCACTTGGGTGCCACGTGCGCCGCGCACTTGAAAACCCATGGCCTCGAACGCCGGCACCTTCTCCACCGCACAGGCCAGTTCGGCGTGGGGATAGCGCGCCAGCACATCGCCTAGCATTAGCTTGGCCACGCCCTGGCGACGAAAGCCTGCCTGCACCGCCATAAAGGCAATGCCGCAGGCTTGAGGGTCGTTCTTGACCGGCAGATACAGGCAAAAACCGACAACGGTTTCGTCCTGCATCGCCACGACCAGCTCGACGGCGATGCCCTTCTCGCCATTCAACGCCTCAAGGTACAAGTGCACCTCAAACCCGATGGCGTACTGGTAGATGTTGTAGAGCAAGTTACTTGGCGCCAGCGCGACACTGCTGATGTCGGTGAGGTTGTCCACCACCATCTGCAGGATCTGGCTATTGACCGATTCGGGGCACGGCGTGGTGTAACGGGTAAGGCTGAACATGCAAATTCCTGGAGTTTCGCGTCAAGGCAGCGGCGATTGTACCTGTTGCAGGCAGCTCATGGCCCGCACAGTGAACGCAGGTAACGGGCCTTGCCGCCTATCTTGCTGCACTGATCGTGTTGGACACATATTGACAAGCTAAATTCGTAACGACTATTGTCTGACAACCTGATTACCAAGGTTTCATCATGCTTGAGCTCCAGCGCCCCGACTCGCTTGTCGTACGGGTTGTCAGCGCCATTCGCGCAGAAATCGAATCCGGCCAACTGGCTCCGGAGTCGCGCCTGCCTACCGAACAGCAATTGGCTGAACAGCTCAACGTCAGCCGCTCTGTGGTGCGCGAGGCCATTGCCCAGCTCAAGGCCGACGGTGTTCTCACCGCCCGCCGGGGGTTGGGGTCGTTCATTTCGCAGACCCCGGCCGGCACTGTGTTCCGTTTCCCGCAGCAAAATGGGCGACGGCCTGACCTGGCGCAGATGTTCGAAGTGCGCCTGTGGATCGAAACCCAAGCCGCCTCGATTGCCGCCCAGCGCCGTGACGCCGCCGACCTGCAACGCATGGAAAGCGCCTTGCAGGCCATGCAGGACCATCGCGACGACTTTGAAGCCGCAGCCCTGGCCGATGTGGAATTCCACCGCGCCATTGCCGACGCCAGCAAGAATGACTACTTCGTGGCCTTCCATGACTTCCTCAGAAGCCAGCTGGCGAGCGCACGCAAGACCGCCTGGGAAAACTCTGCCTCGCGCTTCGCCACCGGCTCGGCCGATGCGACCCAGGAACACCAGCAGCTCTATCAGGCCATCGCCGACGGTGATGCCCAACGCGCCGCTGCCAGTGCAGAGGCCCATCTGCGTGCATCCGCACGGCGCTTGCAACTGGAACTGCCTCCCATCAACTGATCGACTTTTTAAAGCGTGTCCCCGGACACGCCATTTTTTTAACAAAAACATTAGTCTGACAACCTGATAAGCAGACCAAAATGTCTAACCTTAGGTACTCCCAGCAATGATTCACGACTTTTGCATTATCGGCGGCGGCATCGTCGGCCTCGCCACTGCCATGGAACTGCTCAAGCGCCAACCCGGCGCATCACTGGTGATCCTGGAAAAGGAGCCGGTGCTGGCCAAGCACCAGACCGGCCACAACAGCGGCGTGATCCACGCCGGCATTTACTACGCCCCCGGCAGCCTCAAGGCCGACCTGTGCAGGCGCGGTGCCGAAGCCACCAAGCAGTTCTGCCGCGAACACGGGATCAAGTTCGAGGTGTGCGGCAAGCTGCTGGTGGCCTCCAGCCCCCTGGAAATGCAACGCATGGAAGCCCTGCACGCCCGCGCCCAGCTCAACGGTATGCAGGTCGAGCGCCTGGATGCCGAGCAACTGCGCGAGCGTGAACCAAACATCGTCGGCCTGGGCGGCTTGTTTCTCGATGCCACCGGCATTGTCGATTACCGCCAGGTGTGCGAGACCATGGCCCAGGTGATTCGCCGCAACGACGGGCAGATCTGCCTGGAACGCACGGTCACTGCGATCCACGAAGACACCGATAAAGTCACGGTCCATACCCAGGGCGAAACCTGGCAGGCGCGGCACCTGGTGGTGTGCGCCGGTTTGCAATCGGACCGCCTGGCGCGCCTGGCAGGGATCAGTATCGACCATCAGATCATCCCGTTTCGTGGCGAATACTTCCGCTTGCCGGCGGCAAAGAACAACATCGTCAACCACCTGATCTACCCGATCCCCGACCCGCAGTTGCCGTTTCTCGGCGTGCACCTGACACGCATGATCGACGGCAGTGTCACCGTCGGCCCGAATGCCGTGCTGGGCCTGGGCCGCGAGAACTACCGCAAGTTCTCGGTGAACTGGCGCGATGTGGCGCAATACGCCAGCTTCCCGGGTTTCTGGAAAACCCTCTGGCAGAACCTCGGCTCCGGCACCACCGAGATGAAAAACTCTTTGTTCAAGTCCGGCTACCTGGAGCAGTGCCGCAAGTACTGCCCTTCTCTGACCCTCGACGACTTGCTGCCCTACGAGGCCGGTATCCGTGCCCAGGCAGTCATGCGCGACGGCAGCCTGGTACACGATTTCCTATTCGCCCAAACCCCGCGAATGCTCCACGTGTGCAACGCACCTTCACCGGCCGCCACCTCGGCCATGCCCATCGGCGCGATGATCGCCGACCGTCTGTTCCAGCCTCAGTAATACCCGTACTGCCCGTTCACCCAAAAATAACTACAAAGACCAGAAGGAAATCCAGCATGTCGGCATCCGCCTCCATCCCCGGCACCGAAACGCCCGAACAAACCCGCAAGCGCCTGCGCAAAGTGGCCGCCGCCACCATCTTTGGCTCGATACTGGAGTGGTACGACTTTTACCTGTACGCCACCATGGCGGCCATTGTGTTTTCGAAGATCTTCTTCGATAACAGCGACCCGAAAACGGCCACGCTGATGGCCTTTTCCACCTTTGCCATCGGCTTTATCGCCCGCCCTTTCGGCGGTATTCTGTTCGGCTACCTGGGTGACAAGTTCGGACGCAAGCAGGTGCTGGTGCTGACCTTCTGCCTGATGGGCGTGTGCACCACGCTGATCGGCCTGATCCCCAGCTATGCCTCCATCGGTATCTGGGCGCCGATCCTGCTGGTGTTCATCCGCATCATCCAGGGGCTGGGCGCGGGTGCTGAACTGTCGGGCGCCGCGGTAACTTCCTACGAACACGCCTCCCATGGCAAGCGCGGCAGCCAAGGTGCCTGGCCGGCACTGGGGCTGAACCTGGGCCTGTTGCTGTCCTCACTGACCATTTACCTGCTGACTATCAACGGTAACGAGTTCTTGCTGGCCGGCGGTTGGCGCATCCCGTTTATCTGCAGCATCGTGCTGGTGGGCGTGGGTCTGTGGGTGCGTAACAGCATTCCGGAAACCCCGCAGTTCGAGGAACTGAGCAAGGAAAAAGCCAAGGCCAAGCCGTCGCCCCTTAAAGCGTTGTTCAAGAACGACCTCAAGGGCCTCGCCGTGGTGTTCTTTGTCGCGATTGGCTACAACGCCCTGAGCTATATCTTCAAGACCTTCTCCCTGGCTTACCTGACCCAATTCAAAGGTGTGGATGTACACGTCACCTCCCTGTCGGTGACCATCGCCAGCCTGGTGGCCATCGTGGCCGTGCCTTGCTTTGGCTGGCTGTGCGACAAGTGGAGTAGCAAGACCGTGTTGATGCACGGCGGTCTGTGCTCGCTGCTGTTCGCCTACCCGTTCCTGGCCCTGCTCAACAGTGGTGAAAGCCTGATGATCTATCTGGCCATCGGCGTGGGCACCGGTATCCTTGCGCCGATGATGTTTGCGCCCCAGGGCTCGTTCCTGAGCCGGCAATTCCCGACCCAGACGCGCTCATCGGGTTTCGGCACCGGGCGCGAAATCGGCACCGCGATTGCCGGTGGCCTGGCACCGCTGGGCGCGCTGTCGATGGTGGCGGCCTCGGCCACTCACTCCACCGATGGCGTGGTGGTTATCCTCGCGATTTCCGCCCTGCTGGTGGTGGTGTTCGCCCTCTGCGATCAGGGTGCAAAACACTCGACATTCAAGAACTGAAGAAAAAAGTTCGGACCAACGGGTGCATGGATGCACCTGGATCGCGCATCATGGGCACTTTCAAGCTCAAGGGTAACGTCCATGCGCGTTCTGTCATTGATGATGGGTCTTACGACGCTGGCCGCCACTACGGTGTTCTGCGCCAGCGCGATGGCGAATGAAGAAAGTCAGTTAGTCCAACAGATCAACCAATACCGCAGCCAGGTGCAACGCTGCGGTGACCAGGGTTCCCAGGAACTGCCACCGCTGACCAGCGACACACGGCTGGTACTGCCGGCCTCCAATGTCGGCGATTTGCAGCAGTCGCTGGCGCGGGCTGCGTACCCTATGGTCAACGTGCAGGCCATCAGCCTGTCCGGGCCCAAGGATGCCGACGCCGCCATGAAAGCAGTGCGCGAAAGCTTCTGCCGGGTCGTACTGGACCCGCAATATGTCGACATCGGCGTCAGCAACAGCGGCCAGGATTGGCGCATCGTGCTGGCCCGCCCACTGCTGACCAGTGGCCTGGGCGACTGGCAGACCGAAGGCAAGCAACTGCTGAACCTGGTCAACGCCGCGCGCGCCGAACCACATCAATGCGGCACCCAGGCGTTCAGCGCGACCACGCCGCTGTCGTGGAACGACACCCTGGCCAGCGCGGCCAACAGCCACACGCGCAACATGGCCAACGGCAACTTCTTCGACCACCTGGACCACGACGGTCGTACTCCCGGTGACCGCGCCGAACTGGCCGGGTATATCGCGAAGAACATCGGCGAAAACATCGCTGCCGGCCTCGATACCCCTCGCAAGGTCGTGGACGGTTGGCTCGCCAGCCCCGGCCATTGCGCCAACCTGATGAACCCGCAATTTCGCGAATTGGGCGCGGCCTACGCGATGGACCCCAAGAGCGATGCGGGTATCTATTGGACAGGTGTATTCGCCGCTCAATAACCTGGATATTCGTGCTGAACTGGGAGCAGTCATTCAGGTCTGTTGCTTGACAACCTGAGGTTTCAGGCAATAGTCGAACCGCGGTAGATAAGGTGTTGACCCCATGATGAATTGGCTGCAAGGCAGCAGCGACATGGCCGAGCGGGTCCGCCAGCATGATTGGGCCAGTACGCCCCTCGGCCCGCTGGAGCAGTGGTCCGATGTATTGAAGACCACCGTCGCGCTGTGCTTCGCTTCCAGGTTTCCCCAGGCCATTGTTTGGGGGCCTGAGTTGATTACGCTCTACAACGATGCATTCCGGCCGATCCTGGGCAACAAGCCGGAGGCACTGGGCCGCCCTTTCAGCGAGGTGTGGCACGAGGCCTGGAGCGAGATAAGCCCCATCGCCAGCGCGGCGTTCGACGGTCATGCCACCTATATTGAAAACTTCCCGCTGATGCTCAAGCGCAATGGTGCGCCGGAACAGGCGTATTTCACTTTTTGCTACAGCCCTATCCGCGACTCCCGAGGCAACCTAGTGGGCATGCTCGATACGGTGACCGAGACCACCTCCACCGTATTCCTCGCCCGTCGCCTGGCGGTGCTGGATGCCATCGGCAACGCCGTGGCCAGCGCCACCGACGCCGAAGCCATCATGACATCGACCACCCAGCTGCTGGCGCAACACCTGCAAGTGTCGATTTGCGCCTACGCCGATATGGATGAGGATGAAGATGGCTTCACTATCCGTGGCGACTGGGCGGCACAGGGCTCACCCAGCATCATCGGCCACTACAGCCTGGCGGCGTTCGGCGAACGCGCGGTGAGTGCTCTGCGTGCCGGTCAGCCCCTGGTGATCCGCGATAACCTGATCGAACTGCCCGCCGATGAGTCGGCAACCTTCCAGGCGCTGGGCGTCACGGCTACCATCTGCGTGCCGCTGATCAAGGATGGACGCCTCACGGCGTTGATGGCCGTGCATGACAAACAGCCCCGCTACTGGTCGCCCTACGATCTGGCGTTGTTGGGTGAAGTGACCGAACGGTCCTGGGCGCACATCGAACGCGTGCGCGCCGCTGCCGCCGTACGCGAAGGCCTGGCGGCCTACACCGAACTCAACGCCACGCTGGAGCAGCGAGTGGAAGAACGCACCCTCGCGCTGGCCCAGGCCGAGGCCGCGCTGCGCCAGTCACAGAAGCTTGAAGCCATCGGCCAACTGACCGGCGGCGTCGCCCATGACTTCAACAACCTGCTGACCATCATTCGCTCGTCAGTGGACTTCCTGCGCCAACCGAACTTGTCGCAAGAGCGTCGCCAGCGCTACATGAGCGTCGTCTCCGACACCGTGGAGCGGGCCAGTAAACTCACCAGCCAATTGCTTGCCTTCGCCCGTCGCCAGCCGTTGAACCCGCAGGTATTGGATGTCAGCCAGCGGGTACGCAACATCGGCGAGATGCTTGAAAGTGTCACCGGCGCCCGCATTCATGTACAGGTGCAGTTGCCCGATCAGCCGTGCTACGCACGCATTGACCCCAGCCAGCTCGAAACCGCGCTGCTCAACATCGCACTCAATGCTCGCGACGCAATGGACGGCCAGGGCACCCTGACCCTCAAGGTCGCCACACAGCAAGCGCTGCCGCGCATCCGCGGTGACGCCGAGTCGCGCCTGCCGTACATCAGCATCTCTCTGACCGACACCGGCACCGGTATTGCCGGCGACACCATCGACCGTATCTTCGAGCCGTTCTTCACCACCAAGGCCGTTGGCAAAGGCACCGGGCTGGGCCTGTCGCAAGTCTTCGGCTTTGCCAAACAGTCGGGCGGCAACATCGATGTGGCAAGTACCCTCGGCCAGGGCACTGTGTTCACCTTGTATTTGCCCCAAGTGGAAGGCGAACCCGCCCCGCAGCAGGACGAGCAGGAGCAACTTGTACCGCCGCAGGAGGCTGCCCAACGGCATGTTCTGATCGTAGAAGACAACCTGGAAGTGGGACGTTTCGCCAGCCAGATCCTCAAGGACCTGGGCTACAAGACCACTTGGGCGACCAATGCCGAGCAGGCACTGGCCCTCGCTGGCAACGACGCCCGAGCCTTCGACGCGATTTTTTCGGATGTGGTCATGCCGGGGATGACCGGCGTTGCGATGGCCAGACTGCTGCGTGAGCGGCGTCTGGACCTGCCGGTGGTACTTGTCTCAGGCTACAGCGAAGAGCTGGCGGACAGCGGTTATGAGGGGTTTGAGTTCCTCGCCAAACCCTACTCCGCCGAACAGGTCGCCAGGGCGTTGGTGAGGGCGATGTCCAAGGATCAGACCGCTACGGCCACCTGATCACGACCTTAAGCCTTAGCGGTGCAGGTCTTCAAACCCGTCGCGCTCATCGGTTTGGGCCGCGCGGGTTGAAAGACGGTGTGTACGCTCCATTTGCCGAGTCAGGCGGAAGGCTTTTTCCAGCGCATCGGACAGTTTGCAGGTGGCCGTCACCACAAAAGATGAAAACACCAGCACCGCCAGGGCCACACCCACTTGCATCGGCGCCGGCTGGAACAACAGCCACAGCGTACAGGGCAACAGCACCAACGCCATCGAACTCAAGGTCATGTAGCGAAAGGCCGAGTAGCAGGACACCGCACTGACTGACATCCCTACGGTAAAGAGCATCACCAGTACCTGGGACACACGGTCATCGACCGGCATCACCGCCAGCGCTCCACCTCCCCAGATGCCAGCCGACAACATCAGCGTGATCCAGTAACGCCGCTCCCAACGCTTTGGGGTGCGCTCGCTGTCAGGGCAGCGAAACCACTGCACGAACATGTGCAGGCGCAGCAGTGACGAGCAACCCAGCAGCACCAGCCATACCAGAATGATTCGATGATCGAAGCGATCCCAGCACAGCCAGCAGAGCATGGCGGCGCCCAGATAACTACCGAAGACGGCCGAGAACGACTGGCGAAACAGTTGGTGCAACCGGTCGGTTCGCACTTGCTGCTCGATGATGGGGTCCTGATCTTGCCCATGCCCAAGGCTGTTCATGCAATGCGCCTGTGTCGATTGCGACGGCAAAGGCGCCATTGTGGCACCCTGCCAGTATCGGGAACAACTGCATCCGCCAATCCAGTGCCCTTACAGCTCCTGCGGACGCAGAATCAACACGCCCAGCGGCGGCAGGTTCAACGACAGCGACATCGGTTGCCCATGACGCGGCTCATCCTGGGTGAACACCTCTCCCCCATTGCCAAAGTTGGAACCGGCGTAAGTGTCCGCATCACTGTTGATCACCTCACTCCAACGCCCGCCGAACGGCACCCCAACCGCGTAGCCTTCACGCGGCACCGGGGTGAAGTTAGCAACCACCAGCACCGGCCGGCCATCCTTGCTCCAGCGCAGCCAGGCGTAAACACTGTTGATCGCATCATCGCCAATCAGCCACTGGAAGCCTTGGGGCGCATCATCCTGTTCATGCAGCGCCGGCTCCTCGCGGTACAGGCGGTTCAAATCGCCCACCAGCTTTTGCACACCACGGTGCTCAGGGTATTGCAGCAGATACCAGTCCAGTTGCTGGTCGTGGTTCCATTCGCGCCACTGGCCAAATTCGCAGCCCATGAACAACAGCTTCTTGCCCGGGTGCATCCACATGAAACTCAGATAGGCGCGCAGGTTGGCAAACTTCTGCCAGCGATCTCCCGGCATCTTGTCGATCAGCGAGTGCTTGCCGTGCACCACTTCATCGTGTGAGATCGGCAAGATAAACCGCTCGGACCAGGCATATACCAGGCCGAAGCTCAGCTCGTTGTGATGATGGGCGCGGTACACCGGGTCTTGCTGGATGTAGTGCAGCGAGTCATGCATCCAGCCCATGTTCCACTTGTAATTGAACCCCAGGCCACCTTGTTGGGTAGGCTGGCTGACCCCCGGCCACGCCGTCGATTCCTCGGCGATCACCAGCGCGCCGGGCGCTTCAAGGGCGACCACGTCGTTCAAATGCCGCAGAAAATCGATGGCTTCCAGGTTCTCGCGCCCACCATGGCGGTTGGGCACCCACTCGCCGGCCTTGCGCGAATAATCGCGGTACAACATCGAAGCCACCGCATCCACCCGTAGCCCATCCACATGAAAATGCTTGAGCCAGTGCAGGGCCGAGGCCAGCATGAAGCCGTGCACTTCCGTACGGCCCAGGTTGTAGATCAGCGTGTCCCAGTCCTGGTGAAAGCCCTCCAGCGGGTTGGCATACTCGTACAGCGCTGTGCCGTCGAACTGCGCCAGGCCGTGGGTATCGGTGGGGAAATGCGCCGGCACCCAATCGAGAATCACGCCGATATCCGCCTGGTGACAGGCATTGACGAACCAGGCGAAATCCTCGGGCGATCCAAAGCGTGCACTCGGGGCGAATTGCGACAAAGCCTGATAGCCCCAGGAACCACCAAAGGGGTGCTCCATGATCGGCATCAGCTCGATATGGGTGAAGCCCAGTTGCTGCACGTAGGGGATCAAGCGCTCCGCCAGTTCACGCCAGCCGTATTGACGGGCGACCTCGCCGGTCTCGTCCAGCTCGCACTGCCAGGAGCCCACGTGCAGCTCGTAGATCGACAACGGCGCCGTGGATTTCTGCTTGTCACCCCGGGCTTGCATCCACTCATGGTCTTGCCAGTCCACCTGCAACGGTGCGGCGACCTTGGAGGCCGTGTCGGGCGGCAGTTGGGTGGCCAGCGCCACCGGGTCGGCCTTGAGCGGCAGGATCCCATGGGCCCCGAGGATTTCGTATTTGTAGGCAGCGCCCGGCTGCAAACGCGGGATAAAAATCTCCCACACACCGGAGGGATGACGCAGGCGCATCGGATGGCGGCGACCGTCCCAGATATTGAAATCGCCAACTACCGAAACCCGCCGCGCATTCGGTGCCCACACCGCAAAGCGCACACCTTGCACGCCATCGACACTGGTCACCTGGGCCCCCAGGCAACTGCCCAGGTCGCGGTGATTGCCTTCGGCAAACAGGTAAAGGTCCATTTCCCCCAACAGCAATTGACTGAAGCTGTAGGGGTCTTCGGTAATCTGTTCACCGCCCGCCCACTGGATTTTCAGCAGGTACGGCTGGCGCGTGCTGAACTGCCCGACAAACAAGCCTGGCACCTGGGTTGCATCGAGGCCGCCCAGCACTTCACCGCCATCCCGGCTGAGTACCTGAACGCTGAGCGCCTCGGGCAGAAAGGCGCGAATAAACTGCCCGCCCTGCTCGTCGTCATGCGGGCCCAGGATCGAGAACGGATCCGGGTGTTCGGCGCGTACCAGCGCTTCGACGTCCTTGGACGCCGGCAATGCAGTCAACTTGGGCTGCAGCGGTTCTTTATGTGTAAAACTCATGACGTCTCCCCACCGCGTACAGGTTTCGATTTAGGTGTAAGCCCGCTCAGCAAGCCATGCAGCCCTTGCAAGGGCACCGGCAACCAGGTCGGGCGATTTTCCGCTTCGTAGGCCACTTCGTACGCGGCCTTTTCCAGGCTGAACAACGTCAGCGCTGCGTCCTGGCCGTTGGCATCCTGCCAATCATGCGCCAGTGTAGACGTCGCCGTCTGATAAGCCTGAGTAAATGCCTGGCGGGCTTCACTCAGATAGCGATCGGTGACGCGCTTGCGCGCAGTGTTGGCTTGCGGTGTCTGATCCACTGCTTGCACATTCAGGGCCATGGCCGCCGCGTAGTCAAAGGAGCGCAGCACTCCGCTCACATCTTTATAGGGGCTGTGCTTGCCGCGCCGCTCATGCAACGGCCGCGCAGGTTCCCCTTCAAAGTCGATCAGGTACGCGTCGCCCTTGACCACCAGCACCTGGCCCAGGTGCAAGTCACCGTGGACACGAATCCGCAGCCCGCCGACCGTGGCCTTCGCCAACGCCTGGACATGCCCGGCGATGGTTTTTTTGTGTACCAGTAACTCACTGACCAACGCCTGGTCAGCGGGGTTCAACTGGCTTTGATGAAGCTTGAGCAATTGCAGCGCACGCTCGATCTGCGCGCCGACATCCTTGGCCCAGGCCTGAGTATCCTTGGCGGTAGTGATTTGCGGTTTGAAGTCCTTGTCATCCGTTGGCGCACCCAGCACACCATGCATTTCCCCCAGGCGCTGGCCAAGCGCGGCGGCGAAATCCGCCAGTTCGCCAAGGGCGTTGTAGTGCTGCTCCTGTTCGGAAATGGCCTCGGCCAACTCGTCGCGGATCGCCCGTTCCAGGTTGTTCTGGGTCCAACTCCAGGCATCGCCCTGGTTGCTCAGGTAGCCCTGGGCAATCATCAGCAGGTTGTCCTGCCCCTGCCCGTCGCGGCGGCTCATAAAACCCAGCAAAGGCGAGATATTCGGGTAGCCGGCGGCGGTCAGGTAGGCGCTCATTTCCAGCTCCGGGTGTACCCCGGCGCTGACTTTGCGAATCAGCTTGAGCACCAGGCTTTCGCCCACCACCACCGAACTGTTGGACTGCTCGGCAGACAAGTAACGCACCGGCGATTCGTGAGTCAGTTGCAGCCCGGCCAGGTGTCCGGTCGCCTCAAACCGCAGATCGCCCTCACTGGAGTTGAGCACGGTCCCTGCCTGCATGGCCTGGATGACTTCACGGATGAAAGGCTCAAGGCTGAAGGCATCGGTCACCAACCCTACCTGGCGAGTACGTCGCACCCGGGCCAGGGCCAATTGCTGGGGCAAGGCGCTGCTCACCTGATCTTCGCCGAGAAAGCCCAACGGCAGTTGATAACGGCTGACCTGACCGCCGCTGCTGACCTCGACTTCACTGAGCAATACCGGGTGCTGTGGGTCGCCAAAACGTACGCCGTAAGCGATGCGCACGCTGTCGATCGCCGTGTCTTTGCCGGCAAACCAGCGACGTTTGGGCAACCAGGCTGGCAATGAGGTTTGTTCCAGGCTGGTGCGGCAAGGCTCTTCGAGTAATTCTTCCATGCGTTTTTTCAGTACCAGAGTGGTGAAGTCGGGCATGCTCTGCGCCGGTTCCACATGCCAGCTTGGCATCTGGTTTTCCGTCGCCAGCACAAACCAATAAAAGCCATAGGGCGCCAGGGTCAGCAGGAAATTCAGCTGGCCAATCGGTGGAAAGGCATTACCGCCGAGCATCTCCACCGGCACCATGCCGGCGAAGGCAGACAAGTCCAGCTCCGCCGCCTGGGCGCTGCGCGACACATTGGCCACGCACAGGATGATTTCGGTGTGGCCGTCTTCCCCCGTGTATTCACGGGTGTAAGCCAGGATGCGCCGATTGGTCGGCGAGAGCATTTTCAGGCTGCCACGGCCAAAGGCCTTGGACTGCTTGCGCACCGCGAGCATGCGCCGGGTCCAGTTCAGCAACGAATGCGGGTCCTGGGCCTGGGTCTCGACGTTGACCGATTGATAACCGTATTGCGGGTCCATGATCGGCGGCAATACAAGGCTGGCCGGGTTGGCACGGGAGAAGCCGCCATTGCGGTCGATAGACCACTGCATCGGCGTACGCACACCGTCGCGGTCGCCCAAGTAGATGTTGTCACCCATGCCGATCTCATCGCCGTAATACAAAGTCGGTGTGCCCGGCATCGACAACAACAGGCTGTTGAGCAACTCGACACGGCGACGATCACGCTCCATCAGCGGCGCCAGGCGTCGACGAATACCCAGGTTGATTCGGGCGCGGCGGTCTGCAGCATAGTAGTTCCACAGGTAGTCACGTTCTTTGTCGGTGACCATCTCCAGGGTCAGCTCATCATGGTTGCGCAGGAAGATCGCCCATTGGCAATTGGCGGGAATCTCCGGGGTCTGGCGCAGAATATCGGTGATGGGAAAGCGGTCTTCCTGGGCCAGCGCCATATACATGCGCGGCATCAGCGGGAAGTGGAAGGCCATATGGCATTCATCGCCGTCATCGCCTTTGCGCTCACCGAAATACAGCTGCGTGTCTTCGGGCCATTGGTTAGCTTCAGCCAGCAGCATTCGGTCGGGATAATGGGCATCTATTTCGGCGCGAATCTGCTTGAGGACGTCGTGGGTTTCAGCCAGGTTTTCGTTGTTGGTGCCGTCGCGTTCGATCAGGTAGGGGATGGCGTCCAGACGCAGGCCGTCAATGCCCAGGTCCAGCCAATAGCGCATTACCGACAGTACGGCCTTCATGACTTGCGGGTTATCGAAGTTGAGGTCGGGCTGGTGGGAGTAGAAGCGGTGCCAGAAATACTGGCCGGCGACCGGGTCCCAGGTCCAGTTGGATTTTTCGGTATCGAGAAAAATGATGCGCGTGCCGTCGTACTTCTGGTCATCGTCCGACCACACGTAGAAGTCCCGCGCGGCCGAACCCGGCTTGGCCTTGCGCGCACGCTGGAACCAGGGGTGCTGGTCGGAGGTGTGGTTGATCACCAGCTCGGTAATTACCCGCAGCCCGCGTTTATGCGCCTCGGCGATGAAGCGTTTGGCATCGGCCATGGTCCCGTAGTCGCTGTGCACGCCACGGTATTCGGCAATATCGTAGCCGTCATCGCGACGTGGCGAGGGGTAGAACGGCAATAGCCAGATGGTGTTCACGCCAAGGTCGGCAATATAGTCGAGCTTGGCAATCAGCCCGGGGAAGTCACCGATGCCATCATTGTTGGAGTCAAAGTAGGATTTGACGTGAACCTGGTAAATCACCGCGTCCTTGTACCAGAGCGGGTCTTTGATGAAGGTGGCTGTCTTGGGTTTCTTCGCCATCGGGAACTCCTGAAGCAAATTTTTTAGACGACATGCTTTTCCTGTGGGAGGGGGCTTGCTCCCGATAGCGGCGTGACAGTCAATAAGCTTATTGCCCGATAGAGCGCTATCGGGAGCAAGCCCCCTCCCACACTGGCCCTGCGCAAGGCTCAGGAAGCGGTGATGCGCCAGATTCCAAAGGGCATCTGCGGTTCAAGCCGTGTCCATTGGGTCTTGCCGTACCAGGTCCAACGGTGGCCGTTCATCAAGTCTTCACCCTGGGTCTGGGCGTCATCCGGCAGGCCCAGCTCCCACAGCGGTAGTTCAAAATGGGCTTCCTGAGCGTTAAAGGGATCGAGGTTGACTGCCACCAGAATGAAGTTGCTGCCATCTTCGCTGCGCTTGCCGAAATACAGGATGTTGTCGTTCCAGGCGTTGTAGAGCTTGAGCCCCAGGTGTGTGTGCAGGGCCGGGTTCTGCCGACGGATACGGTTGAGTTGGGCGATCTCGGCAATGATGTTGCCGGGGGCGGTGAAGTCCCGCGGGCGGATTTCGTACTTCTCCGAATCCAGGTATTCCTCCTTGCCCGGCACTGGCGCGGCTTCGCACAGTTCAAAGCCTGAATACATGCCCCACAGGCCCGAGCCCATGGCCGCCAGCGCGGCACGAATCAAGAAGCCGGCGCGCCCGGACTGGTGCAAAAAGCCTGGGTTGATATCCGGTGTATTGACGAAGAAGTTCGGCCGGTAGCATTCGCGCCACGGCGACTGGTTCAATTGCGTCAGGTACTCGCTCAACTCGGCCTTGGTATTGCGCCAGGTGAAGTAGGTGTAGCTCTGGGAGTAGCCGACCTTGCCCAGGCGCGCCATCATCGCCGGAGTCGTAAAGGCCTCGGCGAGGAAGATCACCTCAGGGTATCTGGACCTGACATCACTGATCAGCCATTGCCAGAATGGCAGCGGCTTGGTGTGGGGGTTGTCGACGCGAAAGGTCTTCACGCCCTCTTCCACCCAACCCACCACAATATCGCGCAGCTCTGTCCATAAGCCCGGAATCGCATCCGCCGCATAGAAATCGACGTTAACGATGTCCTGGTACTTTTTCGGCGGGTTCTCTGCGTATTTAATCGTGCCATCGGGGCGCCAGTTGAACCAGCCAGGGTGCTGTTCAAGCCACGGATGGTCCTGGGAGCATTGGATGGCAAAGTCCAGCGCAATTTCCAGGCCGTGGTCGGCAGCGGCTTTGACCAGGCGACGGAAATCCTCACGACTGCCCAGTTGCGGGTGAATCGCCTCGTGCCCGCCCTCCTCGCTGCCGATGGCATAGGGGCTGCCCGGATCATCGGGGCCGGCGGTGAGTGAGTTGTTCTTACCCTTGCGATGGCTGCGGCCGATGGGATGGATCGGCGGGAAATACAGCACGTCAAAGCCCATGTCGTGGATCATCGACAAGCGCGAGTGCACGTCATTGAATGTGCCGTGGCGGGCCGGATCGTCGGTGATCGAGCGGGGAAACAGCTCATACCAACTGGCGAACTGCGCCGCCTCACGCTCTACGTCAATCGGGTAGGCGGGGCTGATGCTCAGATAAGCGCGATGATCGGCCTGGGTCATCAGGTGTGCACTGTCTTCGTGCAGGAACAACGCCACCTGCTCGGTTTCCAGCAGGCCCGACAATTCGTGGTGCAGCAACATCAAGCGGTCGCGCAATTCGTTGTCACTGCGCTCGGCGGCCTGCAACACCAGGCTACGGCCCTCCTGCAATTCAAGGCTGACCGGCACCCCGGCCTCGTGTTTCTTGCGCAGTTCATAGCAGAAGCTGGCGAAGGTATCGATCCATGCCTCGATGCAGTATTCATGCGGACCGAGGTGGGCGACGGTGAACGCGCCCTCCCAGCCATTGTTACCGACATCGGTCATGACCACGCTGTGCCAGCTTTCATCCTCCAGCGCGTGCCAGCGGATCAGCACCGCCAGTTTGTCGTGGCCATCGGCGAACACCTTACTGGTGACATTGACGCGCTGGCCGACCACGGCCTTGACGGCAAATTCCCCTTTGTCGATCACCGGCATGGTGCTTTCGATAGCGATCCTGGGTAACAACAGCGCTTGCGACAACGGCAGTGCGCAGCCCTCTGGAGCCAGTATTTCAGCAGTCATCGAGCATCTTCCCCTTACGCCCCGTGGACGCTCTTTGCTTGATCCGAATTCAAGTACGGCGACGCTCTCCCTGAGCAGAGCCGTTTAAAGTCCGAGCCTGGGCGCGCGGCAAAAGTTCAGGTGGATATGTGGCCGCCGGGCGGGGAATCAATTCCCTAAGGCAATGGTCCACCCATAGAGCCAAGCACAAAGGAGGCCACACTGATGAACATCCCAATACCCCCTGAACCCGAAGATCCGAATATCGATGCCCCGCCCTTGCCGCCTTCGGAGCCGACGCCGGCGCCAAAGCAGGAACCCCCTGAAGATGAGCCACCCGCAGCGCAAGAACCGCCCACGACCACGCCGCCGGTCATCGTCTGAGTCACAATGATGGAGGTTCGCTCGGGACGGGCCAGGCTGTTCTTCAGCTCGAGCGAGCCGCAAAAAATCGAACTCTCCTACAGACACTGGGAACAAGCCTGAATGCTCGCGTGACTGCAGGTTTATATATTTACCTCGCACTCAACCCATCTTCCGATGGGAAGTTCTGATCCTATCGCGAGGACACCATGTCGACTATCAACCCTCAGCACTTTTCCCGCACGCAGCCATCGCCACCTGGACACTCCAGCGGCGCCCACGCTCAGGGCCGGCCAACACAGCAGCAGGTGGATGCGTTGCTCAACGCTGGCCCGAACTGGTCCGTTACGCCCAAGGCACCGGACCGTGCACAGCAATCGCCTGACACGCGTTCCAATCAGACCTCTCCTGAGCAACACGCAGACGCGACGAAACGCGTGAGCGATACTCATACACTATTGACCCCGGAAACAATCAACGCGCTACAGGGTAATCCGGACTCTGCCCAATCTCGTGCAATCAAGTCCGAACTCGAATGGATTTTTCAGCCAGAAAACAGGCGCGCAGCGTTACGTGGGCCCGACGCCAAAGCGAACCGCAAAAAATTTGAAGAGATGAGCGTCGTGCTCAATGCCGGTGCCAGGAACCTGAACTCAGCCAAGCACAAAACAACAGAAGAGGTAATGAATAAATTCGCCTTTAAAAATATCGAGACCCTGCTCGGGGCATTTGACGGCGACGCCTCGAGCTCTTTTGGCCGTCTCGATAACTCACTCGCAGAGTTAGCCAAAATCAAACAACACTATTCCAGGATGGACTCGACCTATAAAACCTTAAGCAATACCTGCGATTCGCTGGCCAAGGAAAAGCTCGACGCGTCACAAGCAGATGCCACGCCACCGCCATCGGCCTCCGACACTGGCCACGACAGCTCTGCAACCTACAGCTTCCGCTCTGCCAGTGAATCCACACTCGAGTCTCCTCAAGAGATCCGCAATTTCAAATCCCAAGACAAACTGAACCTGACCGGCATTCAGAAACAGTTGAACACCCCGCTGCGGTGGGTTGAGCGCCGCCCAGAGTCGATCGGGGAGATACAGATTCAATATTCGCCCAATAAAAATGTCAGCGTGGTAGTCATTGCTGATGCTCCAGGCAAGCCACCCTTCGTACTGAAGGTGTTTGGTGAGGTGCGCCAAAGCAACATCGTGACCTGATGGCTGGGTATCACTTTTCCACTAACTTGACGATTCTCGGCATGATGCTGAACACCGCCAGGGCCAGCAACGTACTGAGTACCGCCGTCGATTCACGCCCCATGCCCGCCGCCACCCCGATGGCGGCGGTCATCCACAACCCGGCAGCCGTGGTCAGGCCCTTCACATGCTGGCCCTCTTCATCTTCCTTGCCCTTGAGGATAGTGCCGGCGCCAAGGAAGCCGATGCCCGCAATCACCCCTTGAACCACCCGGCTCATGGCGTCTGCCTGGTTGCCGGACATCTGCGGCACCAGCACGAACAGCGCCGCGCCAAGCGCCACCAGCATATGAGTGCGCACGCCCGCCGCCTTGCCCTTGTGTTCACGCTCAAAACCCAGGATGCCACCCAGGATCGCAGCGATCAGCAGGCGCACAGTCACTTGAGTGAGTTGCCGGGCATCGGCGATGTCGGCGAACTCGGCTTGCAGGGTTTGCCACACTTGTTGCCACCAGACGTCCATGGATGCGCTCCTTTTATTATGAGTAAAGAATAGACCGCACAGACCGCCAGTCAGTTGCCCGGAACCCGTGCGCATGGCAGTCGCCTAACGCTGCACAGTTCACAAAACGGAGATCGTCATGACCGTACGCATCGAAAATCATCTGTGCTACTTCACGCTCGACGAAAACGGCCAGGAACAAAGCCTGCCCGCCACCCGGGTGACCATCCTTACCGATCACGACAAAGCCATGTCTTATCTGGAATTGGCGGGTTCTCGCATCTACATCACCGAAGCCGAGGCGGACGCCCTGACGGTTGAAGGCGCCACCGATGGCCGTCAGCATGTGAAGGCCGACGAACCGGGTTCGGTGATTTAATTGATCTGCGTCAGCCCCTTCGATCGATCGCTGCACCTTATTGACGCTGGGGTGCAGCACATTGACGCAGATGGGTACATCCAGCCCATCTGATCCGCTTTATATCGCCATACCTGAGTCTGTTATGCAAACAGCCTGTCGCCCATAGTGCATTGGCCTGATGGAGGCTGATGAGCGAACGACCATGAGCGAACGAATCCCAACCGTGGAAACCTTTGAGCCCATACACCCAAAGAAGGTGAAGGCCAAATCCAGCGATAACCTGATCCATACCCGCAGCTTTACCGGCCTGTTCCGCACCTTGCGTGTCAGTGGAGCGGCTTTGCTGTTCCTGGCCTTTTTCGGCACCGTATGGCTGAACTGGGGTGGGCGCCAGGCCGTGCTGTGGGACCTGGCGCACAGCAAGTTCCACATTTTCGGCGCCACCTTCTGGCCGCAGGACTTTATCCTGCTCTCGGCGCTGCTGATCATCTGTGCCTTCGGCCTGTTTGCGATCACGGTGTTTGCCGGCCGCGTCTGGTGCGGTTATACCTGCCCGCAAAGCTCGTTCACGTGGCTGTTCATGTGGTGTGAAAAGATCACCGAGGGCGAGCGCAACCAGCGTATCAAGCTGCAGGCGGCCCCGTGGAGCCTGAACAAACTCGCGCGACGCTCAGCCAAACATACGCTGTGGCTGGGCATCAGCGTGCTGACCGGGCTGACCTTTGTCGGCTACTTCACGCCCATCCGCCCTCTCGCCGTCGAACTGCTGACCTGGCAAATCGGCGGGGTGAGCTTGTTCTGGGTGCTGTTTTTCACGGGCGCTACCTACATCAATGCCGGCTGGTTACGCGAAGCGGTGTGCATGCATATGTGCCCGTATGCGCGATTCCAAAGCGTAATGTTTGATAAAGACACCCTGACCATTTCCTACGATACCGCCCGCGGCGAACGCCGTGGCCCGCGCAAACGCGAAGTGCAGCCAGCCGATGCAGGGCTCGGTGATTGCATTGATTGCCAGCTGTGCGTGCAGGTTTGCCCTACCGGCATCGATATCCGCGACGGCCTGCAAATGGAATGTATCGGCTGTGCGGCCTGCATTGATGCCTGCGACTCGATCATGGACAAAATGGGCTATGCCCGGGGTTTGGTGAGCTACACCAGTGAACACCAACTGCAGGGTGGCAAGACTCATCTGCTCAGGCCACGCCTGATCGGCTACAGTGCCGTACTGCTGGTAATGATTGCTGCGTTGGTGGTGGCCTTGATTGAACGGCCGATGGTGTCGCTGGATGTCACCAAGGACCGCGGCATGTTTCGCGAAAACAGCCAGGGTTTGATCGAGAACATCTACAGCCTCAAGGTCATCAACAAGACCCAGCAACGCCAGGACTACCGGGTGGAACTGGTGGATGCCGACGGGTTCCAGTTGCAAGGCAAGACCCGGATCAGTCTGGCGCCCGGAGAAATCGTCGATATGCCGGTGTCAGTGGCACTGCTGGCCGAGAAGCCGGCGAGCAGCTCGCAGAGCCTGCGCTTCAAGGTGACAGATGTGGATGAGCCCTGGATCTACAGCGCCGCAGACAGTCGCTTCGTCGCGCCGTTGAACCGCTGACAATCCGCCAATGTGGGAGGGGGCTTGCTCCCGATAGCGGTGGGTCAGAACAGTTTTGGTTACTGACACCCCCTCATCGGGACATAGGTATCTACACAATTTTTTAGGTTGTAGAAGCCGACGGTAACTACGATGCGAAGCGAGCCGCTCTTGATCTGTTTTTGATCTTAAGCGCCCCGTCAAACCACGCTGGCCGGAATTCGACAGGGATTCTGGGCCGGCATTCCGGCTTTTCGAAAGTGACCCGCTGTAAGAGCGGAACCATAAGTG
>NZ_SPKQ01000050.1:389804-528107 GCF_023127895.1 Pseudomonas sp. NCIMB 10586 | reverse complement strand
ACGAGATTCCATCGGTCGCCAAAAAGGCAGCCTGGGGCCTCAAGTACACCCGTTCGATCTCCGATCCGAAGTTCGAAACCGGCACCGTCGAAACCGACAAGGAGCTGCTGCGTAACCTGGTCGCCTACTACTGCGTGCTGGAAGGCATCTTCTTCTATTGCGGCTTCACCCAGATTCTGTCCATGGGCCGCCGCAACAAAATGACCGGCGTGGCCGAACAGTTCCAGTACATCCTGCGCGATGAGTCGATGCACCTGAACTTCGGTATCGATGTGATCAACCAGATCAAAATCGAAAACCCGCATTTGTGGGATGCCGAGATGAAGGAAGAAGCGACCCAGATGATTTTGCAGGGGACGCAGCTGGAGATTGAATATGCTCGCGACACCATGCCGCGTGGGGTGCTGGGGATGAATGCGGCGATGATGGAGGACTATCTCAAGTTCATCGCCAACCGTCGCCTGTCGCAGATTGGCTTGAAGGAAGAGTACCCAGGCACGACTAACCCGTTCCCGTGGATGAGCGAGATCATGGACTTGAAGAAAGAGAAGAATTTCTTCGAGACCCGTGTGATCGAGTATCAAACTGGCGGCGCGTTGAGCTGGGATTGATTCCTACGCCAGGTAACATTCAAGAGCCCTGACTTGTTCAGGGCTTTTTTATGCACGGTGAATTGCCACTTTTTGAAGCACATCGCGTCAAGCACCTTGCCCAGAAGGGTTCGGATCGCACCACCAATGCTGTAGCCTTGTGCCCCAACTGCCATCAGCGTTGTCACCGGTCGAGTGATCGGGACGCTTTCACCGAAGGGCTTTACGCCAAAATCGGAAGATTGGCACGGGAGTAGACTCCTGCTGTCACACCTGATGCACGCACAAAAAATACTAGATAGGACCGAGGCCAACCCGTGAACCCAGACATGCTCGAAGCCGGCCCCATCGACGCCAAAGTACTTTCCGTCTTTGACTTCGACGGCACCCTCACCCACCACGACAGTTTCGTGCCCTTCCTCAAGTTTGCCTTTGGCCCCGGTGAGTTTTATGGCCGGATGGTCAAGCTGGCGGTGCCTGGGCTGCGGTTTTTGGTGCGGCAGATCAGCCGGGATGAGTTGAAGGCGCAGTTGATTCGCACCTTTATGACCGGGGTGCAGAAGACGTGGGTGCAGCAGAAGGCCGAGGAGTATTGCCAGCGTAATTGGGCGCGGTTGATGCGCCCGGCGGGCGTGCTGTCGGTGGAGCAAGAGTTGGGCTCGGGCGCGGTGGTTACGCTGTGCTCGGCGTCGCCGGCGTTGGTGTTGCAGCCGTTTGCCGATCGGCTTGGGATCAAGTTGATCGGGACTGAGCTTGAGGTGGTCGACGGGGTGTTGACCGGCAAGCTCACCGGGAATAACTGCCGTTGTGAGAATAAGGTGCTGCGGCTTGAGGCCGTGTATGGCGACCTGGGGGAGTATCGGCTCAGGGCCTGGGGCGATACGCGTGGGGATCGGGAGTTGTTGGCCGCGGCGCAGGATGCGCATTTTCGGCACTTTCATGCGAAGAAGAAAAAGCGGGCTCGGTTGCAGCGGTGATGCGGGTGGGTGGGGTTGGCGGAGGGGACCGAGGCGATCCCTTCGCAGCCTCGCTGGGGCTCGACAGCTCCCACATTTGATCCGTGCATCTTAGTGGAATGGTGTTTACGTCGTGGTTTTGAGGCCTACGCCGAGAGCCGTTGCAGACGCTTTTACCGTCAGGCTTCTTGAGCGGACGACGCGTTGCAGGTTCTTGCTGATATTTACACAGGATCCGGCTATTAATAGCCAAATTCCCACGGACCGAGCCCCATGAAATTCGACACGGCCTACAGCCTGGCTCTCGATGACAAGTTGTCGATCTACGACGTACGAGAGCTGAATTTCGACGAAACCGCTGACTTCGATTCCGACAAGGACCGCTTCCTCTGCCCCAACGACGCGTGCCGCGCAGCGTTCGACGCCGGCAATGTGTTGAGCACCTTCAACGCCAAGAACGTCAATTACCTGCGCACCCCACACTTCAAGAACAAACCCGGCACCCGGCATATCGAAGGCTGTCGCTATGCCAGCAGCCAAAAGACCGCGACCGGTGAAAGTGAGGACGAGCGCGAGGACAACTTCCCATCGGAATTGGTACTGACACGCCGTCAGTACGAACGTAAAACACCTGCTGCCGGCATCGATGGAGGCGCCCCACAAGAGCCAACGAAAACGCCTTCAAATCGCATTGAGAAATCCCATGTCAGCAGCGACACAACCCCGGACAAAACCAGCGTGTTCGCCCATCCGGTGGAATGCTATGTGTCGAACATCGATGACAAGGACAAGCTCAAGGCCATGCCCTTGAAGATTGGTGAGCACACGGCGACTTACTGGTCGTTCTTCAAGAAAATCGAATACCTGCAAGACAACAAGGGCCTGATCTACTGGGGCAAGATCAAGGAAATCAAAGACTACACCAGCAGCTTTCGCATCGATTTCGAAAAGAAAGTGTGGCTCGACAAGAAGCCTTATTCGGTCAACGTCTACCTGAACAAAAAGCTCATCGAAAGCTACCGCAAGCGCACGGTTTTCCTGGAGCAGATCAAGGCAGCGGCCAGCAGCGAGCGACCGCTGTATTGTTTCTTCTACGGAGTGACACCGGAACTCAAGCAGGTGCCCAGCAAGAAAAACCCCGAGCAAACGTTCGGGGTATTCAGTGCGAATATCGAGAACCTGGATCATCTGATTATCCGGGAGGCGTCGGGAATGGAATAACTGGGCGTTGAAACAGCGACGAAAAAATCCAGATGATGAGCGGTACAAACAACTGTACAAAAACACAGTATAGTTGCGCCTCCCCCGTCGAACCTGGAGAACCCCCATGTCCTCTCTGGCAATGAGCTCTTTCGTAGAACAGCAGATCGTCCTGCACCAATTCACCGCCAAACACTGCGCACAGGCCCGCGTTATGCTGGGCTGGAGCCGCGAACATTTGGCTCGCCAGGCGGGCGTGGCGGTAGAGGCGATTCAACAATTGGAGGCCCACGGCGAAGTCGACGATGAAACCCGCCTGATCCTGGCGTTTTGCCTGGAGGCGCAAGGGCTGGTGTTCTTCCCGGGGTTTGCGCCGGGGTGGGGCATGAGTGTGCGCCGGTTTGACACCGTAACCGCCGAGCCCACAGCACCAGGCCTCATTTCTCGGTTGATGGGTTCAACAACGGCGTCAGTTGATTCACCAACTCCTCAACCGAATGGTGCGTAGCGTCCAGCCGGATCACCGGGCAGCTCAACGGTTTCAACCAGGTTTCATGCCGACGCAGGCTACGTAGGCTGTGATTGCCAGTATCGTAGCGTGCGGCCCAGGTGAGAAAGGCGACACTGTTTTGATGGCGGCTGCCACCTTCCAGGATCTGCTCCCCGTAGCGCTGCGCTTCTCGCAGGCGCAGGCGTTGCAGGCGCACTTGCGGTTCTACGCGCAGGAACACCACATGGGTGAATAGCGGGATCATCGCGTCGCCCCAGCCGCAGAGTGAGCCCGACAATACCCAGGCTTGATGGCCGGCGGTATGTTCCTGCAGCAGGCGGAGGCGTTCGTCCCGGAGCCGGGCGATGGAAAAGGGTTCGAGGGTTTGCTGCCAGTAATAGAAATCGGAGTCGAAACAGGCAATATTCAGGTGCTCGGCCAATACCTTGCCCAAGGTAGTGCAACCGGTGCCCGCTGCGCCGAGGATATGAATTCTGTATGCCATGGCGTCCCTCCATGGCATTGAGTGTAAACCGTGAAGTTTCAGGCCGGCAGGTTCAGTGCCCGGCACTCCTTTTGCGATGCAAAATGACCTGACCGATCAAAGCCCAGGCTTGGTTGCCGTTTGTGCGGCCTGCTCATACCCGTGGGCCACCGCCAACAACGTGGGCTCGCTCCAACGGGTGCCGAAGAAGTGGGCGGCCGTGGGTAAACCGTCTTCGTTCGTGCCGGAGGGTACGGTGATACCTGGGTAGCCGGCCGCTGCTACGCCGAAGTAACTGTTGGTATCAAAATCCGACACTATGGCGTCCAGTTTGTAAGTCTTGATCGGCTCATCCACGCTGCTGCGAAAATCCTCGATCAGTTTTTCCCACGCCCTTTCGCGCTGTTCTGGCGCCAGTGTGGAGGCATTGATCTGCTTGAGCAGGGGCTGATGATCGGTATCCGTGCCGTCACGGTCTTCGTTGAACTTGATCAGCTCAGCCAGTGACTTGACTGGCAATCCCGTGCGCTTGGCCAAGTAGCCATTCAACTCTTCGTTTACATCCGATAACAACAGTTCTTCATAGCGTGACTCATCTGCCATACGCAGGTTAATCGGCACTAAAACCGCCCCTTGTGCCTCAAGCACCTCCAGTGCTTTGCTGAATTGCGCACTATTTTCCACAGCCTGAACTTCACCGTTTGCAGAAAACGTCTTGGGATATCCAATACGCTTGCCCTTCAACGCACCAGGTACCAATAACTGCGTGTAATCAACCCCTTCTGGAGCGCCCACGCTCGCCGGATCGTGGAGGTCGCGGCCAGACATGGCGTTGAGCATCAGCGCCGCATCGAACACCGACCGTGCCATCGGGCCCGGTGTGTCCTGGTGCTGGCTAGCCGGGATAATGCCATTGCGGTCCAACAAACCGACGCTGGGCTTGAGCCCAACCACACCATTGAATGCTGCGGGCACGATGATCGAGCCGTTGGTTTCGGCCCCCACCGCCAAGGGGGCCAACCCTGCGGCGACGGCTGCGGCCGAGCCGGAACTGGAGCCACCCACCTGCGCGTCCGGATGATGTGGGTTGCGAGTCTGACCACCGCGGGTACTCCAGCCATCGGGAGCGCCGCGAAAACCGGCCAGCTCCGTCATGTTGGTTTTACCGAGAATCACGGCGCCCTGGCTGATCAGGTATTCAACTAATGGAGCGTTTTTACCCGCCGCCTCCCCTACCAGAGCAAAGGCACCTGCACTGGTTTGCATACCTGCGGTCTCAATGGTGTCTTTGAGCAAGATAGGTATTCCGTGCAGTGGTCCGCGCACCTTGCCATTGGCCCGTTCCTGGTCCAGCGTGCGGGCGCTTTCAAGCGCTTGCGGGTTGAGTTCAATAACAGAACTCAGTTGCGGATCGAGCGTGCGAATGCGCTCCTGCAAATAATTGACCAGCCCTTGCGAGGTGATGCCCCCCGGTCGCGACATCTGCTCAGCCAGTTCGCGCACACTGGCATATTCCGTCCCGGCGGGGATCGGTTTTGAAATCGCTGGCGACGATTGAACAGGTAAAGTGTTATGTGCGTAGTTAACAAAAAAACTTACACCAGAGCCGATACCAAACATGAAACATCTCCTGCGAGAGGAAGAAATGGCGAAGGATCCCGATTGATCCAGGCGCCAGTCTAAAAACTCCCCTCCCGCCAAGAAGCGCGACATCGGTAGTTCATCCAGTTGGATTGTTCAGCACCTCCTGTACTCCCACAAGACGTCGAGCACTGCGGTACCCCAGTACGAGTGCCGTAAGCGAATCCTTCGACCACCGCGCACCGTAGAACCACAACACTGCACCATCCTCAAGCGGTTCGTTAAGCCTTGGGTAGCCACTCCAGCATGCGTCGTGGAAGGCGGCGTTCTGGCTATCGGCCACCAGAGCGTCCAGTTGGTACGCGCGCACAAGCTCATCGATTTCATTGCCGCCAGGGCGCGGGTCATCGGCGTGGCGCGCAGGCACCGGGACCAAGTTGGTTCCGGCCCGGCGCAGAACATCCAACGCGCGCAAGAATGCCACCCCGTGTCCGATCGGTGTTTGATCATGCCCCCACCGCTGGGCGAACCCCACGCGCCTGCCGCTCAACGTCGAGGCAGCGCTGAAAGTGCTGTTATTCTGTACCAGCGGCACCTCGACCATCACCGGCCCTGAGGGCTCCAGGCCGCTCAAGGCAATCAACGACAACGAGGGATCGCGCGTAGGTTTCAGGGGAAGAGCCGGTGCGTTATAGCCGGGGATTGGTATGCTGGTGGCCAAAGCAGGATCGGCACCAAAAGCGATGCTGCGTGAGTTTGTAGGGCCAGTAGCAGGATGGATACTCGCAGCGGGCTCCTCGAGCCCCGGCGCCAATTGCTTGGATGGGCACGCCATGCCGACTCGCCAATATTTGCTACATTCACTTTCCATCGGAACTACCCCGAAAATAGATTCTCGGAGATCATCGCACCCTTGACTGGCGCCTGTCGCAGCCTTGAAACAGCTTGAAAACTCCTTTTTCCGCGGCCATCGCTGTCAGCTGGCGAGGCGCTCCTGCGTACCCTCAGTCTCCACCTCCAACCACCACGCATGGCCGCGCTCGGGCTGGTTCAAGCGAAACGCCTGCCCCATCGCCGGGGTGGTGATCGATACATTGCGTTCCCAGGCCAGGGCCATGATGCGGTCGAAGGGTTCGTGCCAGGCATGGAATGCCAGATCGAAGGTGCCGTTGTGAATGGGCAACAACCAGCGCCCTTTGAGATCGATATGCGCCTGCAAGGTTTGCTCCGGTTGCATGTGCACATGGGGCCAATCGACGTTGTAGGCGCCGGTCTCCATCAGGGTCAGGTCAAACGGGCCGTACTGCTCGCCAATGCGCTTGAAACCATCGAAATAGCCAGTGTCGCCACTGAAGAAGATGCGCCGCGCATCGTCGATCATCACCCAGGAACACCACAGGGTCTGGTTGCTATCAAACAGGCCGCGTCCGGAAAAATGCTGTGCCGGGGTAGCGATAAAACGAATGCCATCGACTTCCGTGCCCTGCCACCAATCCAGCTGACGGACTTTATTGGCATCGATCCCCCATTTGATCAGCGTCTCGCCCACGCCCAGGGGCGCCAGGAAGTAACGGGTCTTACCAGCCAGTTGCACCACAGCCTCGTGGTCAAGATGGTCATAGTGGTTGTGGGAAAGAATCACCGCCTCCAGCGGTGGCAACGCTTCAAGGCTGATAGGTGGGGCGTGGAAACGCTTGGGGCCTGCCCAACTGAACGGTGACGCGCGCTCGGCGAATACCGGATCGGTGACCCAGAATTTACCGCGCATCTTCAGCAGTACCGTCGAATGCCCAAGGCGGAACACCGTGTGGTCGGGTGCCGCCAACAACTGCTCGCGTGTCAGTGGCTGCACCGGGATCGGCCCCACTGGCCGCGTAGTGCGTGGTTTGTTGAACAGCATGTTCCAGAAAATGCGCAAGGTTTTGCCAAAACCGCCGTGTTGCACCGGGGCGTCATTGGTGAAGTGCCCCTGGTCCTGCCCGGCAGGCTGAAGCGCTGCAGGCGCAGGGTCGACACGGGTTGAAATCGTGGCCATTACCGAGTGACTCCTACAGTACGAAGAAGAATTACACTGCACAGTGTAGTTTCTAGATTGCAACAAAATCCGGAGCAAGTAAACTGCTGAGTGTAATTTCCTGATTGAGTCGAATGCCATCCATGACTGCCCCCAAACGCCTCACCGAGCGTAAACGCGACGCCATCGTGGCGGCGGCGATTGCCGAATTTCGCGAGAACGGTTTCGAGGTCACCAGCATGGACAAAGTTGCCGCCACCGCCGGCGTTTCCAAGCGCACGGTGTACAACCACTTTCCCAGCAAGGAAGAGCTGTTCGCCGAGATCCTGAGCCAACTGTGGGCCAGCAGCGTTGCCCAACTGGACGTGAACTACGCCAGCGACCAGCCGCTGCGCGATCAACTGCGCAAGTTGCTGGAAGCAAAAATGAAGATGATGTCGGACGCCAACTTCCTCGACCTGGCGCGCGTGGCCATAGCTGCCACCATCCATTCGCCCGAACGTGCGCAAGATATGGTCAATCGCCTCAGCGCACGGGAAGAAGGTTTTACCCAATGGGTGCGCGCTGCCCAGGAAGACGGCCGCCTCAACTGTACCGATCCAGCTTTCGCGGCTCACCAGATCCAGAGCCTGCTCAAGGCCTTTGCCTTCTGGCCGCAAATCACGCTCGGCCAGCCCACCCTCGATGTGGCCGCCCAGGCTAACGTCATCGAATCTGCAATCGACCTGTTCCTCGCCGGCTACGAAGTGCGCACCCCGCCCCTGCATCAGGACCTGTTGCCGGGGCGACATTAAAGGTCGCTTTTGGCGCATTCACCCGCTGTTTTGCGCAAATGGCCTGAAAGGACACTGATTATTCCTACAGGAATAATCGACAATATCGGCCGCTATTATCCGATCATCGACGCCGACCGTTGACGCACGCTGTCGCACCTGCAAAAAACACCTGACCCAGGACACTATGGAAAACAGACGAGGCAAAGGGCTTTCATTTGCCAGACGTATCTACAAGCCAAGGATCATCGGCCTGGGTATCGGTAGCATCAGCGTAATCGGCGCGTTGTATCCCTTGTCAATGCCAGGCTGGGTATGGGCGTTGTTGTTGTTCAATGGCCTTGCCTGGCCGCACGTGGCTTATCTGATCTCGACCCATTCGCCGTTTCCCTATCAAGCCGAACGGCGCAACCTGCTGTATGACTCATTGTCGGGCGGTTTCTGGGCAGCGGCCACCCAGTTTTCGCCACTGACGGCCGTCACCATTCTGTCGATGATGGCCATGAATAACGTCGCTGCCGGTGGCACACGCTTGCTCCTGCATGGGCTGCTCGCACAAGCCGCCGGCATCGCGATAGCCTGGAGCCTGTTCGGGGTCAAGTTCGATTCCAGCGTCAGCCTTTCCGAGGTCTACACCTGCTTGCCGATGCTGACGCTCTACCCGATGGCCATCGGCATGGTCTGTTATCAGTTGGCAATCAAACTGTCGCAACATAAACGCGCCCTCAGCGCCCTGAGCCGTATCGACAGCCTGACCGGCCTGCTCAACCATGGCTCATGGAAAGACCTGCTGAACCTCAAGTTCCATAAGTGCCAACAGCAACAAAGCCAGGCGACCATTGCCCTGATCGATATCGACCACTTCAAGCGTATCAACGATATGCACGGCCATACCGTCGGGGATGCGGTACTGCGCCAGTTGAGCCAGGAATTACGCCAGCACCTGCGCGAAGAAGACCTCGCCGGCCGCTACGGAGGTGACGAGTTCTGTGTGATCCTTCCGAAAATGCCCTTGCAAGATGCTGCGCGACTCATGGAACAGATGCGCGAAAAATTCAGTAACTACCGCACTGCGCAGATCCCCGAATTACGCGTGAGCCTGAGCATCGGCCTGGCGGATTTTCAACCGGCCTTCAAGGATGCGGTCATGTGGCTCAACGCTGCGGATCGCGCGCTGTACGCTGCCAAGAACAGCGGCCGCAACCGCGTCAGGACCAGCGATCGAAGATCGCCTGTTCAGCCGCAGTTGTCTGATAACACCTCGTCCGAATCTTCGTCGGCGAGGCTGCCGCAATAGCATAATGCCGCCATTGGTCGGCTACCCGAAAATGCCCCTGCTCAAGCAGCGAACTTCTGGGCCGGCCGATCACTCTGAACCCCTTGTTCCACCCCCTCTGTCAGCATCAGGAAGCTGGCAATGAGCAAGTCAACCGTAAGGCCAGGGGCCCTACGGGGTCAGGCGCAAATACATGGATACCGCATATGCTTGCATGCCCGAGCCCTCTAACATGCTATTTAACACCCACAAGAAAACCATCAGCACCCTGCAACACAGCATTGCCCAACAGGCCAGCCTGCTGGATGCCATCGAGCGCTCCATGGCCGTCATCGAATTCGACCTGCAAGGCACTGTGCTGCGGGCCAATGAGAACTTCTTCAAGACCATGGGTTACCGCGCCGAACAGGTCCTGGGCCAGTCCCACCGGATGTTCTGCACCCCCGCGTTCGCCCGTAGCGCCGAGTACAACCAACTGTGGACGCAGCTGCGCAACGGCCAATTTCAGTCGGGCACGTTTGAGCGGGTGGGTGCCAAGGGTGATTCGGTGTGGCTGGAAGCCAGCTACAACCCGGTACGCGATGAAGCCGGTCACGTGACCAAAGTGGTGAAGTACGCCATGGATGTCACCCCACGCCTGCAAGCTGAAAGTGAAGCCAACGCCAAGCTGCAAGCCATCGACCGCGCCATGGCGATGATCGAGTTCAACCTCGATGGCACCATTATCACAGCCAACGCAAACTTCCTGCAGCGCATGGGGTACAGCCTGACGCAGATCCAGGGCAAGCATCACCGCCTGTTCTGCACACCCGAACTGGCCAACAGTGCAGCCTACAGCGAGTTCTGGAAACGCTTGAACCAGGGCGAGCTGTTCAATGGCCAGTTCGAGCGGGTGGATAAAAACGGCCAGGTTGTCTGGCTGGAAGCCAATTACAACCCGGTGTACGACGCCAGCGGGCGCCTGTGCAAAGTGGTGAAGTTCGCCTCCGACGTTACCGCCCGGGTCCAACAACATGCCACCGAGGCGCAGAGCGCGGCCCAGGCTTATCACCTGTCATTGAGCACCCAGGAGATGGCCGAAAAAGGCGCCGAGGTGATCCAGAAAACCGCCACCGGTATGCGCGAAATTGCCCGGGATATCGACACATCCTCGCAACTGATCGCCAAGCTCGGCGAGCGCTCGCAGCAGATCACCGCCATCGTCAACACCATTCGCGGCATCGCCGACCAGACCAACCTGCTGGCTCTCAACGCCGCCATCGAAGCCGCACGCGCCGGCGAGCAGGGCCGTGGCTTTGCCGTGGTTGCCGATGAAGTGCGGCAGCTGGCGGCGCGCACCAGCGGCTCCACCGCCGAAATTTCCGGCATGATCGCCATGATCCAGGACGAAACACGCCAAGCCATCGACAGCATGGACGCCACCCGCGACCGTGCCGCCCACGGCGTAGAACTGGCCAACCAGGCGGGCACGGTGATCCTGCAGATTCGCGAAGGCACCGGCGAAGCGGTCCAGGCGGTGAGCGCGTTTGCCAACGACCGGGGCAATCGCTGACCGGTTCTTCATGCAGGTGGCTGGTGGGCTCGGTCTATAGTGTTGGTTGTCTTTACGCTAAGCACTCGAGCCCGCCATGACCCCAGACAAACCCGAATCCGCCCCCACCGACCACTTGCGTTTCCACCGTGGTCACGCGCACCTGGCGCCGACCTTTGGCAACGACACCTTTGCCCTCAAAGCCGAGGCCTTCGCACGCTTTTTTGGTACCCCGACCTTCCTGGGCGCACAAACCGCGATCGTCGTTTTGTGGGTGGTGCTGAATGTGACCGGCGTCACCCACTTCGACGTCTACCCGTTCATCCTGCTCAACCTGGCCTTCAGCCTGCAATCGGCTTATGCCGCGCCGCTGATCCTGCTGGCCCAGACGCGCCAGGCGGCGCGGGATAAAGCTCAGTCCGACGCCGACGCACAGCATCGCGAAGCCCTCGCCACCGCCAACACCGAACGCCAGGCCCAGGCGGCCCAGACCACCAAGCAATTAATGGAACTGCTGGAGCAGAATACCCGGCTGACGGAAATGACCAAGCAACTGACCGAGCGCATCGAGACCCTGACGTGCGAAATGCATGCGCAGTTTGTGCGTAAAGCCTAACTTCGCCGCCCGCGCACATGCCGCCCCAGTTCATCAAACAGCGTGACCACCGAGCGCAATGCCCGGCAATCAGGCCGTGTCAACAGCCACAGCGCGGTGTCGTGCCCTACCAATGCAGGGCTCAGTGCTTGCAAGCCTTCGCCCATTAGAAAATCCGGCAACGCCGCCACACCCAACCCGGCGCGCACCAGTTCAGTCACCGACTGCATGCTGTTGCAGCAATAACTGGGACGCACACCTGGCAAATGTTCACGGCGCCAGGCTACCGTGGGGTGGTCGGGCAAAAAGTCGTCCGGAGCGATCCAGGCCAGGTCGGCCAGCGCCTGGCCTGCATGCCGATGAGCATAGTCGGCACTGGCGTACACTTGGTACGCAACAGTTCCCAGGCAACGTCCGACCAGATGCTCCGGCGGTTTGCTGGTCAGGCGCAGGGCAATATCCGCATCACGACGGCTGAGGTTGGCGAAGTCATTGGACGTGCTCAGTTCCAGCACCAGTGCTGGATAGGCCGGCATGAACTGCGCCAGGGCCGGCAGCAGCAACCCTTGCAACACCGAGTCGGTGCAGGTCAGGCGCACGGTGCCGCTGATCACTTCTCCACCCTGCTCCACACCAATGCGCGCAGCCTCCAATGCGAGTTCTGCGCGTTCGGCCTGTTGCGCCAGGTTGCTCGCCAGGCTGGTGGGCAAGTATCCGGCGCGGCTTTTTTCAAATAAGGTCTGGCCCAGGGCCGACTCCAACCGCCGCACCGCACGGAACACCGTAGACACGTCCACCCGCAGCAACGCTGCCGCCCGTGCCAGGGTGCCGCCACGCACCAGGGCAAGGATCAATGACAGGTCGGGGTAGTCAAGTTGATAGTGCGTGGCTGCATTGAGCATGTGCGTAAATGCCAATATTGATTGCGCGAACGCCAATTTATAGTGGGTATCAGCACACCACAAGCCATGGGACATACACGATGACAGCCCCCGCCCTGCACCTCGCCCTGATCGGCGACTACAACCCTGATGTGATCGCCCACCAGGCTATCCCGCTGGCGCTACAGCAGGCCGCCGCCGCCCTGGGTCTGAGCGTCCAGGTGCAATGGCTCGACACCGACACACTCACCTGCACCTCTGCCCTGCACGGTTTTGACGGATTCTGGTGCGTCCCCGCCAGCCCCTATCGCGACACCGAGGGCGCACTGCGGGCAATCCGTTTTGCTCGCGAGCAAAGACGCCCTTTCCTCGGCACATGCGGTGGTTTTCAACATGCTGTATTGGAATATGCCCGCAACGTACTGGGTTGGGCCGATGCAGAGCATGGCGAGTTGGCTCCAGACGCTGAACGCGCCGTCATCACGCCCCTGAGCTGCTCCCTGGTAGAAGTGAACGACACCGTGCGCCTGGCCCCTTACACCCGTATTGCCCAAGCCTACGCCAGCGTGGATATCCACGAAGGCTATCGATGCCGCTACGGCATCAACCCCACGTTTGCTGGCGCACTGCTTGAAGGCAACCTGATTCCCACCGGCCACGATTCAGCGGGCGATCTGCGCGCCGTGGAGTTGCTCGACCATCCGTTCTTCGTCGCCACCCTGTTCCAGCCTGAACGCGCTGCGCTGAACGGCATCACCCCGCCCTTGGCACTGGCCCTGCTCAAAGCGTGTCGAGGGGCATTGGTATGATCGCCAAGACACCGGCCCCGCCTTATTACGCGGTGATTTTCAGCTCACTGCGTACCGATGGCGACCAGGGTTATGGCGAGGCCGCCTCGCGGATGCTGGCACTGGCGGCGGAACAACCTGGGTTTCTCGGGGTGGAGTCGGCGCGAGAAGATGGGTTGGGGATCACAGTGTCCTACTGGACCAGCGAAGCGGCGATCCTGGCCTGGAAACAGCAGGCCGAGCATCGGCAGGCGCGTGAGCGAGGGCGGGCCACTTGGTACACAGCGTTTCACACGCGGGTATGCAAGGTAGAGCGGGCGTACACCTACCCTCGTTGAAACACTAACCCTCATTTGACCCTCACCGACCAGAAAAAGCTGCGGGCTAGCTCACCAAACTGCGCAACGCACTGATCTGCGGGATCTCCACCCGGCGCATATACACCCGCAACGGTTCGGTGATGTTGATGCGGTCATCGATGTTCTGGTCCAGCAGCAACTGTATGCGTTCGCGGCACAGGGTCATGGTGTGGTCGGCGGCCGGTAGCCAGACGAATTCGGCAGTGGGGATGATGCCGTCATCGGCCACGTCCATGCCGAAGGCATCTTCGCTGAAACGCACAATGTACTGGCCGGTCTTGCGATTGAGGCCGACAAAACCCTGGAGTTGGTCGGCGGCCTGGCAGATAAGTTCTGAAGTGATGCGCATGGTAAACCTCACTGAAAAGTCCCATCGGGACTGGAAAGATGGTTTACACGCGTGGCAAAAAATACTGCCCTCTGACGGGGCAGCTATGGCCAAGAATACTGCAATGCAGCACAAAAAAACCGACAAAATTGGCTCGCGCGCACGTTAATGTCGGTTTGGTGATAGCGCCTTTCGCAATCAATTGTTAAAAAGGACACCTTCTCAAAGTTACCTCCACGAAAGGACTTCGCATATGCCTGTCACGTTTACCAAGAGCGCCTTGCTGCTGGCGTTGATGCTCGGCCTTGGCCAGGCACAGGCTGCCGACCCGGTCAGCCCGGCTGAATTGGCGACAAACGAAGGCATACCCTACCCTGCCGTGATCGCTCACCGTGGTGCTTCCTACGACGCACCTGAATCCACCGCCGCCGCCTACAAGGTGGCACGCGACCTGGGGGCCGACTACCTGGAACTGGACCTGCAACGCAGCAAGGACGGCGTGCTGTTCGCCCTGCACGACAACAACCTGCAGCGCACCACCGACGTGGCCACCAAGTTCCCCGAGCGCAAAGACGCGCCTGCCAACGAGTTCACCTGGAAAGAACTGCAAACCCTCGACGCCGGCAGCTGGTTCAACGCCGCCTACCCGGACCGCGCGCGCCCAGGCTTCGTTGGCCTGAAGATCCTGAGCCTGGACGACATCATCAAGATCGCCGAAGGCAACCCCTCGCACAAACCCGGCCTGTACATCGAGACCAAGGAGCCCAAGCAGTTCCCGGGGATCGAAGCCGACCTGAAAAACAAGCTGCTGGACAAGGGCTGGCTGAGTTCCGCCGGCTCCAAGCTGGGCAAGAGCAACACCGGCGTCGGCCAAGGCCGTGGCCGCGTGGTGCTGCAAACCTTTGAAGTTGCAAGCCTGCAAGAGTTGCAGAAAGAAATGCCCAACACACCGAAGATCCTGCTGTTGTGGGTGGGTGAAGGCAGTATCGAGCCCAAATCCAAAGTCACCTTCGCCGAGTCCGGTGAAACAACCAAGGCTGCCTACTACGCCAAGCAAGAACCGAAAGACGCCGCCGAATTCGAAAAATGGGTCGACCAAGCCAAAAGCCTTGGCGCCATCGGCACCGGCCCGTCGGCTGAACTGACCGACCACGGCGACCAGAGCTACACCGACCTGGTGAAGCCTGAAATGAACAAGCTGACCCACGACAAGGGCCTGTTGGTGCATGTGTACACCGTGGATGAGCCGGTGGATTTCGAGAAAGTCATGAAGGCCGGCGTCGATGGCATCTTCACCAACCGTGCCGCCGAGCTGCTGAAGTTCTACAAACGCTGGCCGTCGTCAAGTGTTCAGGACCTGCTCAACGACCATAAGTACTAAGGGCATTGGTGTCAGTGAGCCATTAAGGATGAGTTAAGTTGCGCCGGTTAATCTGGCGCCACTTAAACAGTTCACCCAAGAGGACACACCATGAAAACTTTGACTGCCCTGTTCGCTGCCACCGCCCTGACCCTGACTGCCGGTCTGGCCCAGGCGGATGTTCGTCCGGATCACATTGAAGGCCTGCTCAAGTCCGGCGCTGTGATGTCTTTCGACAAGCTCAACGCAGCAGCCGTGGCAACTCACCCTGGTGCTTCGATCACTGACACCGAACTGGACACCAAACACGGCGTCGCCGACCAGTATGTCTACGAAGTGGACCTGACCGATACCACCGGCAAGCGCTTTGAAGTGAAGCTCGACGCCAAGACCGGTGCTGTACTGGAAAACAAGCAAGACACCTGAGTTGCATCCCCAAAAAACGCGCCACCTTCGAGTGGCGCGTTTTTTTATGCGCGCCTCAAACCGTCACATAACCGTCATACCGCCTTGCAATGATTCGCCTAGGAACCTGTGAAACGTCCTACAGGCCCTTTCTCTGCGAGCCGCCATGAATCACAGCATCGACCACGCCCATCAGGACCCCGACCTGTTTGGCCTGCTTTACGGTTTCCGCTTTCGCCCCGGCGAAAAAGGCCAGCAGATTGACTCAGCCACCGCCCTCGCCGCCTTGCAGCAGCCACAAGATCCGGAAGAGTTTCTGTGGCTGCACTTGAACCTCGCCCACGCCGCGTGCGAGCGCTGGATGCAGGCGCATTTGTCGCTGCCGGAGGAATTTTTTGAAGCGCTGCATGAAGGCTCGCGCTCCACACGCATCGAACATGTGGACTCGGCCTTGTTGGCGGTGGTCAACGATGTGGTGTTCAACTTCAGCAGCATGGTGTCGTCGGATATTTCCACACTGTGGGTATGCGCGCGCAGCCGCTTGCTGATCAGTGCGCGCCTGCAACCACTGCATTCGGTGGATAAATTGCGCTCGTCGGTAAAAGCCGGTGAACACTTTCGCTCGCCCCTGGAACTGCTGGTGCATTTGCTGCGCGACCAGGGCGAAGTGCTGACCCAGATCGTGCGCAAGACCAGTATCAGCGTCGACCATATCGAAGATCAGTTGCTGTCTTCGCGCCTATCCACCAATCGCGCCGAACTGGGCGCTGCACGCCGTGTATTGGTGCGCCTGCAACGCCTGCTGGCGCTGGAACCGGGCTCGCTGCTGCGCCTGCTCAACCGTCCGCCGCAATGGCTACAAAAGGAAGACGTGAAGGAGTTGCGCAAATCCACCGAGGAGTTTGCGCTGATCATCAACGACCTGACGGCCCTGGGCGAACGTATCAAGCTGCTCCAGGAAGAGATCGCCGCCAACCTCAATGAGCAAAGCAACCGCACGCTGTTCACCCTCACGGTGGTGACGGTGCTGGCGTTGCCGATCAATATCATCGCCGGCTTTTTTGGCATGAATGTGGGTGGGGTGCCGCTGTCCCAAGACCCGGAAGGCTTCTGGATATTGGTGGCGCTGGTCGCGACTTTTACCTTGATTGCCGGGCGATGGGCGTTCCGAAAGCGCAAGGACTACTAACATTGAAATGCAATCAAACTGTGGGAGGGGGCTTGCCCCCTCCCACATTTAAACCGCACTGATTTGTAGACCGGCGGCACACGAGATTGCGCCAAACACTGATCTGTCGCAGCACCCTTGTAACATTCTGCAATGATCATTAAGGCCATCCTCCTCACACTGGATGCTCCGGCATGGCCACCCCTTCCCTGACTGCCTCCCCCCACGCTTCACCCTCCTCCCAACCCCGGCTGGACACAAAACCAGGCTTGTTGACGGTGATCATGTTCTTCGCCGTACTTGCGATGGGCCTGCTGTTCACCGCCTACAGCCTGATGCACGACATGCACGAAATGGGCGCCCAGCTCACCACCTGGACGCCATTCCTATTGCTCGGCGTGGCGTTGTTGATCGCTCTGGGGTTTGAGTTTGTCAACGGCTTCCATGACACCGCCAACGCAGTGGCGACGGTGATCTACACCAACTCGCTGCCACCGCATTTTGCGGTGGTGTGGTCGGGCTTTTTCAATTTCCTCGGCGTGTTGCTTTCCAGTGGCGCGGTGGCGTTCGGCATCATTGCCCTGCTACCGGTGGAGCTGATTTTGCAGGTCGGTTCATCGGCCGGGTTCTCCATGATCTTCGCCTTGCTGATCGCCGCGATCCTGTGGAACCTGGGCACCTGGTGGCTGGGCTTGCCAGCCTCGTCGTCTCATACCCTGATCGGCTCGATCATTGGCGTAGGCGTAGCCAATGCCCTGATGCACGGACGTGACGGCACCAGCGGTGTGGATTGGAGCCAGGCGATCAAGATTGGTTATGCCTTGTTGCTGTCGCCGCTGATTGGCTTTGCGTTTGCCGCCTTGCTGTTGCTGGCCCTGCGCGTCTTTGTCAAAAACCGCGCGCTGTACAAGGCACCCAAAGGCGACACGCCGCCGCCCTGGTGGATTCGCGGGATGCTGATTGTTACTTGCACCGGCGTGTCGTTCGCCCACGGTTCCAACGATGGGCAAAAGGGCATGGGCCTGATCATGCTGATCCTGGTGGGCACCTTGCCGATGGCCTACGCGCTGAACCGCACCATGCCTGCCGATCAGTCGCTGCAATTTGCCGCCGTCGCTGAAGTGACCCAGGCTGCCTTGGTCAAAGCAGCGCCGCAGCCGGCACCGGGCGATTCACGTGCCACCTTGTCGACCTACGTTCGCACCAAAGAGGCCACGCCGGAACTGGTGCCCGCACTCGCCGCCATCACCGGCCATATCGGCGAAGAAGTGAAAAGCTATGGTTCCCTCGCCGCCGTACCGGCCGAAGCCGTCGGCAACGTGCGTAACGACATGTACCTGACCAGCGAAACCATCCGCCTGATGGACAAAGGCAAGGTCGGCAACTTCGACGCCGACACCCAGGGCAAGCTGCAACTGTTCAAGCAACAGATCGACAACGCCACGCGCTTTATACCGCTGTGGGTGAAGATCGCCGTGGCCATTGCCCTTGGCCTGGGCACCATGGTCGGCTGGAAGCGCATCGTGGTGACGGTGGGCGAAAAAATCGGCAAGACTCACCTGACTTACGCTCAAGGCGCTTCGGCCGAAACGGTGGCGATGCTGACCATCGGCGCGGCGGATATGTTCGGGCTGCCGGTGTCGACCACCCATGTATTGTCCTCGGGTGTAGCCGGGACCATGGTCGCCAATGGCGGGGGGTTGCAGATGAGGACCATCCGCAATTTGTTGATGGCGTGGGTGTTGACCTTGCCGGCGGCGATTTTACTGTCGGGTAGCCTCTACTGGCTTTTTACCCAATTGTTCTGACACACAGAAAATCAAAATGTGGGAGCAAGCCCCCTCCCACATTTGGTTTTATGTTTCTTCAGGGTGTGAAGAGTCCGGCCATGGCCTTCAGGCGCTTTTTGTAGACCCGCCGCGCCTCCAGCGCTTGCTCCAATGTCACCGCCACGAACCCCGCTCGCTGATTGGGCTGCATCTGCCCGATCAAGTCCAGGTCGGCGCTGATCACCGTGCCGATCATCGCGTAGCCACCGCCCGACACCGCATCGCGATGCAGCACAATCGGTTCCACCCCCGCCGGTACCTGAATCGAACCAATCGGGTAGCAACTGTCGACGATGTTGGAGGGGTCGGAGCCCGCGCCAAACGGCTGTTCCCGCGGCTGGAAGCTCAATGCGCTGCCGCCCTTGAAGCGATAGCCGATGCGATCGGCCTCGGAGCCCACCGTCCACGGCTCGGCAAAAAAGCTGCTTTTTGCCGCGTCGGTCAAGCGCTCGTAGTACAGCCCCGGCACTACGCGCAACGTGACATCACCGCCCACCGAACGACGCAACGCCATCGGCAAGCTGTTGCCCGCACGCCCCGCACCGCTGGCCGTGCCGATAGGCAACAGATCGCCCTCCTGCAAGCGCCGCCCGTGAAACCCACCGAGAGCACCAAGGGTGTAGGTGGAGCGGCTGCCAAGCACCAACGGCACGTCGATGCCCCCGGCAACGGCGAGGTAAGTCCGCGCGCCGGCCACGGGAAACTCAAAGCGCAGCACCTGCCCGGCGCGCACGGCGAAGGCGGTGTCCTGATGCACCACTTCGCCGTCCAGGCGCGGCGACATCAAGGCGCCGCTCAACGCTATCAGCGCGTCGTGCTGGAACTCCAGCTCAGGCCCGATCAGCGTGCATTCCAGGCCAGCCGCGCCCACTGGATTGCCGACCAGATGGTTGGCTGCACTCAGCGCGTATTGGTCCAGCGCCCCCGATGGCGGAATGCCCAGGTGGTAATAACCTTCGCGCCCCAGGTCCTGCACGGAGGTGGCGAGGCCGGGTTTGAGCACCTTGATCATGCCAGCGCCTCCTGCAGGGTTTGCGGATAGCCAATGGGATCCGCGAGAAAGGCATCGAGGGAAAATTCGACCGGGCGAATGCGCAAATCGAAACGCCCGGCTTCCACTTCGGCGACGGCCAGGTCGTAAGCCTCCCGGTCCATCGGCTTGAACTGCACGATGTCGCCAGGACGGAAGAACACCATGTGCTCCTTGAGGTAGGCCAACTGCTGCTGCGGGTCGTAGATCGGTGCCGGGGTCACGCCGAACATCTGGTAACCGCCGGCACCGCGAACCGAATAGATACAACCAAAACAGCCGCCATGGCCCAGGGTCAGTTTCGGCGTGTCGGTGCGCGGCCGCAGGTACTTGGGCACCTGCAATTGCCGTTCGCGCTCGACCATCTGGAACATGAACGGCAGCCCCGCGACAAAGCCGACCATCGACACAAACCACGGTGCGCCACTGTGAGCGGCGATAAACGCATCCACATCGGCCAGGCCATTGATGCGTGCGGCGTATTCCAGGTCAGTGCCGCTGGGGTCCTGGTGGCGGTCACGAAAACGCATCAGGGTTTCGTGGGTCCAGGGGTCGTTATAGAGCACCGGGATCTCGATGATGCGCGTGTGCAGCGTGCGCTCGGCCACCGCCTGGGCTTCGGCACCTTGCACCGCGTCGAGCAGCACATGGGGCGCGATGCGGTCGGGGTCGAAGCGAATCTGGAAGGATGCATTGGCCAGGCACACATCCAGCACGCCTTCCAGCGCCAGGCGTTCCACGGCGCGGGTCACCGCCATGCCCTTGAAAAAAGCCTCCAGGGACATGCTGTCGCTGACCTCGGCAAACAGGTGTTCATCACCGCCGAAGCTGTAGCGGATGGGGGACGTTTCAGCCATGTCTGTTCCTCTTGGAATCATTGTAGAAAGGCAGGCAAAAAAGTGAGGTACCGCTCTTATTGGGGGGGCCGGACTTCAATACCGGCCTGGTCCAACGCTTCGCGGGTGGCTTGCACCAAGTCCAGGGCACCAGGGGTATCGCTGTGCAGGCAGATGGAATCGAATTCAATCACCAGGTCTTCGCCTTCCACGGTACGTACCAGCCCGCTCTGACAAGCGCGCAGGACACGGGCTGCAACGGTGTCAGCGTCCAGTGCACGCACATTGCGGGTGAACACGATGGAGCCGCTCAGATCGTACTCACGGTCGGCATAGAACTCGCGCACGACCGGCTGTCCCAGTTCCTTGGCAATGCGCCAGATCACCGAATTGGGCATGCAGTACAGCAACAGCGTCGGCTCGATGATTTGCAGGTTTTGCACCAATAGCCGCGCAGCCTCTTCATCGCGGGCCAGGTGCATGTAGAGCGCGCCGTGGGGCTTGATATGTTGCAAGGTCAGGCCTTGGGCGCGGGCCATTTCACGCAGCGCGCCAAGCTGGTAGAGCATATCGTCCACCAGCTCCTGAGGCGGGGCGTTGATATGCCGACGACCGAAGCCCACCAGGTCGCGAAAACCCGGATGAGCGCCGATAGCCACCCCCAATTGCTTGGCGCGCTCGACAGTGCGGCGCATGGTGCCGGGGTCGCCGGCGTGAAAGCCGGTGGCGATATTGGCCGAGCTGATGTGAGCCATCAGCTCTGCGTCGACGCCGTCGCCGATAGTCCAGGGGCCGAAGCTTTCGCCCATGTCCGAATTGAAATCCACTGCCCGCATCAAGATTGCTCCGCCATAAGTGATGCCAGGAAAGTAGGCTCGGGCTTGACCCCTTGGGAAGATCTATTATCAGATGGCCTATCTTCTGAAAATCAGATACTGACTATGTCCCTTACCTTGCGCCAGGTTCGCTACTTCGTCGCCACCGCTGAAATCGGCCAGATTTCCCAGGCAGCGATTCACCTGAATATTTCCCAGTCGGCGGTGACCACGGCGATCAAGGAGCTGGAAGCCATGCTCGGCGTGCAGTTGTTCGTGCGCTCGGCCCAGGGCATGAACCTCACCGACGCCGGTCGACATTTTCTCAACCGCGCCTATGTGATTGTGCGCAGCGTGGAAGACGCCCTCAACAGCCCGCTGCCGGATTACCGCGCCAGCGGCGTGCTACGGGTGGCGGCGAGCTACACAGTGCTGGGTTATTTCCTGCCGCACCATTTGCAGCGCATGGAGCATTGGCATCCGGACGTGACTATCGAGGTGTTCGAGCAGGAACGTCAGGCCATCGAACAGGGCCTGCTCGATGGCCAGTTCGACATGGCCGTGGTGCTTACCGCCAACCTCACCCACGCGGATATCGTCTCTGAAATCCTGTTCAACTCCGAACGCCGCCTGTGGCTGCCCAGCCATCACCCATTGTGTGAACGCGGAGCCGTCAGCCTGGCGGACGTGGCGCAAGAGCCCTACATCCTGCTGACCGTCGATGAAGCCGAACACAGTGCCATGCGCTATTGGGAACAGGCCGGGCAAACCCCCAGGGTGCGGCTGCGCACCAGCTCGGTGGAAGCGGTGCGCAGCATGGTTGCCAATGGCAGCGGCGTGGCGATTCTGTCGGACCTGGTGCACCGGCCCTGGTCGCTGGAAGGCAAGCGCATCGAAACCCTGACCGTCACCGACCCGGTCACGCCCATGAGCGTCGGCCTGGCCTGGCACCGCGAGCGCGCGTTTACCCCGGCGATGCAAGCCTTCCGCGATTACTTCCACGATGCGTTCCTGGCGCCGCAGCAGTTGTCGGCGCGCCGTTAAAGATGGGCTTGCAGGGTGGCGGTCAACCAGTCCATGAACACCCGCACCCGCAGCGGTAAATGCCGCTGGCCGGCGTACAGTAAATACACGTCCAGAGGCGGTGCCTGGTAATCCGGCAGCACCGCTACCAACTCGCCACTGGCCAATAAATCGCGGATCCCGAGTTGGGGCACTTGGGTAATGCCAAAACCCGCCAGGCACGCCGACTGATACGCATCGGTGCTGTTGACGGTCACCCTTCCTGCCATCGGCAAACGTTGCACCTTGTTGCCCACCAGGTATTCGAACCCTGCCGAGCGTGCGCCCAGGGGCCGCACGTAATGTACCAATTGGTGATTCGCCAGGTCAGCCAATGTCGCAGGCATACCGCAGCGTTGCAGATACGCCGGGCTCACGCAGTTGACCATCGGCATGCTGCACACCCGTCGCGCCACCACCGTTTGGTCGGGCTGGGCACCGACGCGCACGACGCAATCAAACCCTTCGGCGATCAGGTCCACCTGGCGGTCCGAGCCGCTGATCTCGATGTCGATCAGAGGATGGCGCGTCATGAACGTGGGCAAGTTCGGCACGATCAAACCCCGCGCCATGACATTGGGCATATCCACCCGTATGCGCCCGGCCAGTTGGGTTTCATCCTGGCGAAACAACCCTTCCAGTTCTTCCATATGCGCCAACAAATCCTTGCTGCGCTCATACAACACACGCCCGTCTTGGGTCGCCTGCACCTTGCGCGTGGTGCGTTGCAACAGCCGTGCGCCGAGCAACTCCTCCAACGCCTGCACATGCTCGGATACCGTAGAGCGTGGCAAACCCAGGCTTTGGCCGGCCCGGGTAAAGCTCGATAACTCAGTGACGCGTACGAAGGTGCGCAGCAGCTCAAGCTTGTTCATTAGATTGTTCGCCTTATCCGGCCAGTGATTCCGATATCAGCCTGTTTATCACGTCATGACCGGACAAATACACTCAGTTCCACTAACTATCACTGAGGACTGCACCATGACCCGTAAAATCGCACTCATCACCGGCGCCAGCCGTGGCCTGGGCAAAAGCGCTGCGCTGCACCTGGCTGCGCAAGGCGTAGACATTATCGGCACCTACCACAGCGCCGCAGGCGAGGCCCAAGCCGTAGTTGCCCAAGTGGAGGCATTGGGTGGCCGCGCCGCCATGCTGCAACTGGACGTCAGCCAGAGCGCAAGCTTCGATGGGTTCGTCGGCCAGGTCGGCGCGTTGCTCAAGGATGTTTTCGCTCAGGATCATTTCAATTTTCTGATCAATAACGCAGGCATCGCTGCCCACGCCAGCTTCGCCGAGACCACCGAAGCCCAGTTCGACCAGTTGGTGGCGATCCACGTCAAGGCGCCGTTTTTTCTCACGCAAAAACTGCTGCCGTTGATCAGCGATGGCGGACGCATCATTAACATATCCAGCGGCCTGGCGCGGTTCAGCCTGCCGGGGTATGCAGCCTATGCGTCGATGAAGGGAGCGGTCGAAGTGCTGTCGCGCTACCAGGCCAAAGAGCTGGGCCCACGCGGTATTACCGTGAACACCCTGGCACCGGGCGCGATTGCCACCGACTTCGGCGGCGGCGCGGTGCGCGACAACAGCGATGTGAATGCCATGGTCGCCAATAACACGGCCTTGGGCCGCGCCGGTTTGCCGGACGACATTGGCGGGGCGATTTCGACATTGCTGGCCGATGGCAGCCATTGGATCACCGGCCAGCGGATCGAGGCGTCGGGCGGGATGTTCCTGTAGGCGCCCACCTACAGGGCTACTGGGGTTTTACCGACGATTTTCTCGCGCAACACGTCATAACCCCAGTGGTACACATAGGTGTACGGCAGGAAGAACAGCAGCACACCAATGTCGAGGATGAACGCCTCCAACAGGCTGATCTTCATCAAGGTCGCAATCAACGGCACTGCCAGCAGGATCAGGCCGCCCTCGAACAACAGCGCGTGCAGCACACGGGTCCAGCCACTGTTGGCCAGTTGCAGGTGTGTTTTGAGGCGGTCGAACAGGCTGTTGAAAACCACGTTCCAGCTCAGGGCCAGCAGGCTGATGCCCAGGGTCACTGCGCCCATCTCCAGTGCCGGCCTGCCGGTGATCCATACCAACAGCGGCGTACAGATCAACAAGGCCAAGCCTTCAAAACCCAGGGCTTGGAAAACACGTTCAGTAATCGACTTGGTAGGGTTCATGACCCGGCTCCGTGAATGACGATGGTTGCCATGATCAGGCTTTGTCTCGATACTTCATAACCAATAACCATCGAGCAAGGCGATAGTATGGCCTCCCACGAAGTGCTCCAGGCGTTTGTCCAGGCCGCTACCCAAGGCTCGTTTTCCGCCGCTGCGCGCAAGCTGGGCAAAAGCCAGTCGACTGTCAGCGCGGCGGTGGCCAGCCTTGAGATTGACCTGGACGTTGTGCTGTTTGATCGCAGCAGCCGCAAACCCACCTTGACTGCGGCGGGGCAGGTACTGCTGCAACGGGCCGAACAGGTGCTGGAGGCCAGCAGTCGCCTGGAGTTGGCCGCCAGTCAGTTATCCCAGGGGTTGGAGCCGAAGTTGAGTATCGCCATGTCCGATACTTACCAATCGGATCGATTCGAAATCGCCCTCACAGCCTTCGAGCAACGCTATCCGGACCTTGAGCTGGAATGCCTGATCGCCGAATGCGAAGACCTGATCGCGCTGGTACAAAGCGGCCGGGCACAGATTGCGTTTATCGAGAAAAAAGAGATTTACCCGCCGGATCTAACCTTCTCCTGCGTGGAAGAACGCACGGAAATCGCGCTGTTCGTTTCGCCTGAACACCCATTGGCTGGCCTGGACAGGGTGCTTGCGCACGTCTTGCAGCAACACCGGGAACTGCGCTTGGCGAGCATCATCAACCCCAATGAAAACCGCAGCACTCAGCGTGTGTGGTCGGCACCGAGTTACCTGATGTTGATGGAGATGGCGCAACTGGGTTTTGGCTGGGCACCGATTCCACGCTGGCTGGTGGAACGTTTTGGCGGCAATCAGTTGGTCGAACTCAAGGTTCGCAGTTGGCCGCGCTCGGTGGCGGTGGATGCGTTGTGGTCACGCCAACACCCACCGGGGCCTGCTGGGAGTTGGTTGCTGGGCAAGATGCTCGACTGAGCCCTCCCACATTTGGATAGTCATTGTCTGGGGGGATTGAGTTCGGCGAGGCGGCGCATGATGAAGCGCTTTTCCGGGACTTGTTGGGTCAGCGACAGAGCTTTTTCGTACGCTGCACGGGCCTCTTCAAGCCGTCCCAACTGCCGGCAAAACTCCCCGCGGGCCGAATGCGCCAAGTGGTAATCGTGCAAGTCACCGCGTTGCAAAATGCCCTCCACCAGCGCCAACCCCACCAATGGCCCCTGCTCCATCGCCACCGCAACTGCCCGGTTCAATTCGATCACCGGCGAGGGTACCGCTCTGAGCAGTACATCGTAGAGCCCGATAATCTGTCGCCAATCGGTTTCCCCGGCGCAGGCAGCCTCGGCGTGCACCGCCGCAATCGCCGCCTGCAAGCAATAGGGCCCGAAGCGCCGGGTGCTCAGCGCCTGCTCCACCAGGTTGCAGCCTTCAGCTATCAGAGATCTATCCCACAGCCCACGGTCCTGAGCATCCAGCAGCACCAGTTCGCCGTTGGCCGAGATGCGTGCGGGCCTTCGCGACTCATGCAACAGCATCAACGCCAACAAGCCCATCACCTCCGGCTCCGGCAGCAATTGCATCAGCAAACGGCACAGGCGAATGGCCTCCAGGGTCAAGTCTTCGCACGTCAGGTCCGCCCCAGTGGAGGCCGTGTAGCCCTCGTTGAACACCAGGTAAATCACGCGCAACACGCTGTCCAATCGCTCGGGCAATTCGGCTCGGGACGGCACTTGGTAAGGAATTTTCGCATCGCGGATCTTGCCCTTGGCGCGCACGATGCGCTGGGCGATGGTGGCAGGTGTGGCCAGGAACGCGTGGGCGATTTGCTCGGTGCTGAGGTCGCAGATCTCACGCAGGGTCAGCGCGGCCTGGGCATCAGGGGCCAGCGCCGGATGGCAGCAGGTGAAGATCAGGCGCAGGCGGTCATCTTCCACGTCGTCATCGCTCCAGTCAGCTGCCTGCAGCGTGTCGGCCTGCTCTTGCAGCAACGGGGTAAACCGCGCCTGGCGGCGCAGGCGGTCGATGGCTTTGAAGCGGCCGGTCGATACCAGCCAGGCCCGTGGGTTATCCGGTATGCCGTCCTCGGGCCAGCGCTGCACGGCGACAAAAAACGCCTCGTGCAACGCCTCCTCGGCCAGGTCGAAATCACCCAGCACGCGAATCAGCGTGGCAAGCACACGCCGTGACTCGCTGCGGTAGATGGCTTCGACCTGACCACTGAGCGTCATTGCGGCACGTTCAGTTCGCGCACCGGGCGTACTTCCACACTGCCGACTCGGGCCGCCGGAATGTCACCCGCCACCTGGATCGCTTCGTTAAGGTCCCTGGCGTCGATCAGGTAGAACCCGGCGAGCTGCTCTTTGGTTTCGGCAAACGGCCCGTCGGTGATCGACAACTTGCCATTGCGCATACGCACGGTGGTGGCGGTGGCCACCGGCTCCAGCGGCTCGGCGGCCAGCATCCGCCCGCTGGCCTGGATGGCCTGCGCATAGGCGAGACACTCCGAGTCGTGGGGGCTGTCGGCCGAGGTGTGCAACACCTGTTCGTCGCTGTAGATCAGGCACAGATATTTCATGGCGTTCTCCGTGTTCGGATGACTGACTATAGTTCGCGGCGCTCAGGGTTCCAGATCGAACAGTGCCGTGCCGCTTTGCATATCAAAGGGCGCCGACCAGTGTTCATGCACCACCTTCCATTGGCCATTGATGCGCTGGTACCCAGCGGTCACGCGCATCCAGCAGGCTTTCACCTCACCATCGGGCCCGGCACCGCCGCAGTGGGCCAGCCAGTGAGCGAACGCGCTGTCTGGCGCTTCGACGATATGCAGCTCATGAAACTCGAAGATACCGGGGCCGGGGCAATGCTTCATACATTCTTCCCAGTGCGCGTGGTAGGCCGCCCTGCCTTTGAATTGCAAAGCGGTTACGGCATCGAACGAGACGATATCGTCGGCGTAAAAGCTGACAATCTTGTCGATATCGCGACTGACGACGGCTTGTTTCCATTGCTCGATCAGGTGGTTGATGGCAGTGCTCATGGCGATGACTCCTTGGGGTGGAAAATCACGTAGGACACTCTTAGTCGAATGGCCTTCGTGCCAATCGACACACCACGGAAAAATAATTTCCCATAGGTCAAACCCGATAAACTGAGCCCTTCTTTGCAGCCGTTCGGATAGCCCGATGCAAACCCGCCTTGTTGCCTACGAGGCGCTCAATGCTGTGCAACAACAGCAAGTGGGCGCCATCGAAGTTCATCCTGAACAATTGCCGTTTTGCGGGGATATGTACTGCGCCCTTAATACCTTGCTGGCCAACCCTAACCCTGGGGTCAAAGGCTTTGCGTTTTTGGCCGACGACATTCCCGTCGCCTTCCTCTTGCTCAAGCGCCCACCGTGCCTGCCCCATTGGGCCGATGAACACAGCGCCACACTGCACGCGTTGCAGGTGGATCGACATCAGCAAGGGCTCGGGTTCGGCAAGGCGTGTTTGCAGGCGCTACCAGCCATGGCGCTTGAGGCGTGGCCGCAGATCAAAGGGTTGGAGTTGTCTGTGGACACGCACAACCTGGCGGCGATGGGGCTGTATCTCGGGGCGGGATGGGTGGACAGCGGCGAGGCCTACAAGGGGCGGGTCGGGTATGAGCGCCGGTTGCGCTGGATATTCAGTTCATAACGGTAATGTCACGTAAACAGGACTTTCACGCGCGCCTGTCGTGTTTACGTGACATCGAATGCGGAGTCAGCCCCGCTCTCCAACCGGTAGCCAGATTTCCACCGTCCCCGTGCCCTTCCTCCCATCGAAATCTGCGCTATAGCGCTCGAAATCCGCCCCCATCACCTTGTAGCCCGAATGCGGCAGCCATTCGAACATGATGCGTTCGTAGGTTTGCTCAAGTGCCTGCACCGGCCCGTAATGGGGGAACACGGCATAGTTGAGCGGGGGGATTTCGATGAACTCGAAGTTGCTGGGCACGTTGCCCTTGGTCGGGACTTCAACCCCCGCCATGTAATCGAATTCGCCGTGGTGGGGGTTGTAGCAAACCCCGTACGTCACGCCGCCGACGCGCGTTTTGATGTCTTTAATGCACGTGTCAAACAGCTCCCATAACTTGGGGATATCGCCTACGGTGGCCTTCGAATAACGCCCTTGCACACCGGCGATCACCAGCGCTTTGCCGGCTTCCATGCGTGGCTCCAACGGTTGTTTTGTCTGCTGATCCATACGAACAGTCTCCTTCTTATGAGGGAACAAACCCGCATCGAGTATAGGGGCATATCCGCGCCACACTCCATGTAGAAATTTTTCCTACGCATCTGGACAACTTGCCATCATCGCCCGTATTGTCTGCCTCGCAGGCCACCGCAGTGGCCGACGTCGCTCGGACGGTTCCGGGCGCTTACGTACTCTCGAGGCAACAATGGCCGACCAAGGTTCGCCGCGCCGCTTTGCGCGCATAGATCGACTCCCCCCTTACGTTTTCAATATCACTGCCGAGCTGAAGATGGCTGCGCGTCGGCGCGGCGAAGACATCATCGACTTGAGCATGGGTAACCCCGACGGCGCCACGCCACCGCACATTGTGGAAAAAATGGTCACCGTCGCCCAGCGTGAAGACACCCACGGCTACTCCACCTCCAAAGGCATTCCGCGCCTGCGCCGGGCGATTTCGCGCTGGTACAAGGACCGTTATGAAGTGGATATCGACCCCGAGTCGGAAGCCATCGTCACCATCGGTTCCAAAGAGGGTCTGGCGCACCTGATGCTGGCCACCCTGGACCAGGGCGACACCGTGCTGGTGCCCAACCCCAGCTACCCGATTCACATCTACGGTGCGGTGATTGCCGGTGCCCAGGTACGTTCGGTGCCGCTGGTGCCGGGCGTGGACTTTTTCGCCGAGCTGGAACGGGCGATTCGTGGCTCGATCCCCAAGCCGAAGATGATGATCCTCGGTTTCCCGTCCAACCCCACCGCGCAGTGCGTGGAGCTGGATTTCTTCGAGCGAGTGATCGCCCTGGCCAAGCAATACGACGTGCTGGTGGTGCACGACCTGGCCTACGCCGATATCGTCTACGACGGCTGGAAAGCCCCCTCGATCATGCAGGTACCCGGCGCCAAGGACATCGCGGTGGAGTTTTTTACCCTGTCCAAGAGCTACAACATGGCCGGCTGGCGCATCGGGTTCATGGTGGGCAACCCCGAACTGGTCAACGCCCTGGCGCGGATCAAGAGCTACCACGACTACGGCACGTTCACACCGCTGCAAGTCGCAGCGATTGCTGCGCTGGAAGGCGATCAGCAGTGCGTCAAAGACATCGCCGAGCAGTACCGCCAGCGCCGCAACGTGCTGGTCAAGGGCTTGCATGAGCTGGGCTGGATGGTGGAGAACCCCAAGGCGTCGATGTACGTCTGGGCAAAAATCCCCGAACAGTATGCCGCCATGGGCTCGCTGGAATTTGCCAAGAAGTTGCTGCTGGAGGCGAAGGTGTGTGTGTCGCCGGGGATTGGTTTTGGCGAGTATGGCGATGATCACGTACGCTTTGCGCTGATCGAAAACCAGGACCGGATCCGCCAGGCGGTGCGCGGGATTCGTGGCATGTTCAGGGCGGATGGGCTAGTACCCAAAGCCAGCGTCTAACTCGGTCAAAATGTGGGAGGGGGCTTGCTCCCGATGGCGGTGGTTCAGTCGATACATCTGGTGACTGATCCACCGCCATCGGGAGCAAGCCCCCTCCCACATTTGATTGGGTTTTCACCCCAGACTGTGCGGTGTGGCTTACACCACCAACGACAGCAACATGATGAAGATCAGCGCCACGATCGACAGGATGGTCTCCATCGCCGTCCAGGTCTTGAACGTCTCGGCCACGGTCATGTTGAAGTACTGCTTGACCAGCCAGAACCCCGCATCGTTGACGTGCGACAAGATCAACGAACCCGCGCCCGTCGCCAGCACCAGCAACTCGCGGTTGACGCCCGGAATCATGCCGACCACCGGCACCACAATGCCTGCACCGGTAATGGTCGCGACCGTCGCTGAACCGGTGGCGATACGAATCACCGCCGCCACCAACCACGCCAGCAGGATCGGGTTGATCTGTGCGTTCACTGCCATATGACCGATCACATCACCCACGCCGCTGGTCACCAGCATCTGCTTGAAGCCACCACCGGCACCGATGATCAGGATGATCGCGGCGGTCGGCGCCAGGCTGGCGTCGAGCAGCTTGAGGATCTGCTTGGAATGGATGCCCTGGCGATGGCCAAAGGTGTAGAGCGACAGCAGCAACGCCAGCAGCAAGGCGGTGATCGGGTGACCGATCATGTCCATCCAGTTGCGCACCACGTTGCCTTCGGCAAAGGCGATGTCGGCAAAGGTTTTGAGCAGCATCAGGAACACCGGCAAGAGCACGGTGACCAGGGTGATGCCAAAGCTTGGCAGCGACTTGTTATCCGTCTCGCGGGCCAGTTGATCGACCAGTTCCTGGGACGGGTTGCCCGGAATGTACTTGGCGATAAACGTACCGAAGATCGGGCCGGCGATGATGGCGGTCGGCAGTGCGACGATCAGGCCATACAGGATGGTCTTGCCGATGTCTGCGCCAAATACGCCGATCGCCAGCAGCGGGCCCGGGTGCGGTGGCACCAGGCCGTGTACCGCCGACAGGCCGGCGAGCAGCGGGATGCCGATCTTGATCAGCGACACGCCGGTACGCCGTGCCACGATAAACACCAGCGGGATCAGCAGCACAAAGCCGATTTCAAAGAACAGCGGGATGCCCACCAGGAACGCGGCAAACATCATGGCCCACTGGACCTTCTCTTTGCCGAAGGCGCGGATCAGGGTCTGGGCGATCTGATCGGCACCGCCGGATTCGGCCATCATCTTGCCGAGCATCGTGCCCAGCGCGAGGATAATGCCGACAAAGCCGAGCACGCCGCCGAAACCGTCCTGGAACGCCTTGATGATCTTGTCCACGGGCATGCCCGAGGTCAGGCCGAGGAAACCGGCCGCGATGATCAGTGCAATGAACGGGTGCACCTTGAACTTGGTGATCAGAACGATCAACCCGATGATAGTGACCACTGCATCTAGCAGCAGGTAAGACTCGTGGGACATGCCAAACATGGGGGGTCTCTCCTGTTTGTTGTTGTTATTAAAGCGGGTGTTGAATTTCCTGCCGGGGATAGCGCTATCTTTTCCGGCAAAAAATTAATGAGTTGGTTCAAAGCCGTGCTTGAGCCACCAGGCGTTGGTCTGCTCGGCCAGCTCCTCGACGCTGTCTTCACTGGCATTGAGGGCCAGGGTCAGCGGTTCGCCCTTGGGCGATTCGAGGGTGGCGAACTGGCTGTCGATCAGGCTTGCCGGCATGAAATGGCCGGGGCGGTGGGACACGCGGTCGGCGGCCACTTCGCGGGTCAGCTCCAGGAAGACAAAGCCCAGGCCCGGCGCGGCTTCGCGCAGGTGGTCGCGGTATTTCTTTTTCAGGGCTGAACAGGTGAGCACAGGATGCTCGCCCGCTGTGAGCGACCGGCGCAGTTCATCGCACAGGATGTCGAGCCAGCCGGCGCGATCGTCGTCGTTAAGGGGGTGGCCGGCGCTCATCTTTTCGATGTTGGCGGCGGGGTGAAAGCTGTCGCCTTCAATGGCAGTGGCGCCGTTCAGGCGGCACAGGGCTTCGCTGACGCTGGACTTGCCACAGCCGGAAACACCCATGATGACCAGGGCGGTAACAGGTTGACTCATGAAACACCTCAGGACGCAGATAGCGCTACCTTTGCACAGCATAAGGCTAGTGCAAAAACAGGCTTTTCCCGCGCCGACTTGTCATTTTTATGGAGTGACGCGTGCATCTGCTCCAATCATTCGAACCGGATCAGGCAACCCTAGGTTCAATAATTTGCAGCCCTTTGGAGACAGCGCTACCTTAGTGCCTCGATTTTTGTTTGGCAAGCCGCCTGATGACCTCCAAGAACGATAAAAATACCCGCACGACGGGCCGCCCTACCCTCAATGAAGTTGCACGCCTGGCTGGGGTCAGCCCAATCACCGCCTCCCGCGCCCTGCGTGGCATCAGCACGGTCGCCCCAGAACTGGTGGAAAAAGTCCAGCAGGCCGCCGCCGAACTCAGCTACGTGGTCACCCCCGCCGCTCGCGCCCTGGCGTCGGCCCAGAGCCAATCGGTGGTGGTGCTGGTGCCGTCGCTGTCCAACCTGTTGTTTATCGAAACACTGGAAGCCATCCATCAGGTACTGCGGCCCAAGGGCTTTGAAGTGCTGATCGGCAACTCCCATTATTCGCGCGATGAAGAAGAAAACCTGTTGCGCAACTACATGGCCTACCAGCCACGGGGTTTGCTGCTGACCGGGTTCGACCGCACCGAAAGCGCGCGACGAATGGTCGAGACCAGCAATGTGCCGTGCGTGTACATGATGGATCTGGACCCCAATGCCGGGGTGAACTGCGTGGGCTTCTCACAGCTGGCTGCCGGGGAAACAGCAGCGGCACATTTACTGTCCCGGGGGCGCAAGCGCCTGGCCTACATCGGCGCGCAGTTGGATCAGCGCACGTTGTTGCGCGGTGAAGGTTTCCGCCGCGCCTTGCAGCAGGCGGGCATGTACGACCCAGCGCTGGAACTATTGACGCCACGGCCCTCTTCCGTGGGCCTGGGCGGCGAACTGTTCCTGCAATTGCTGGCAGCGCATCCGGATGTGGATGCGATCTTCTTCGGCAACGATGACCTGGCCCAGGGCGCACTGCTTGAAGCCATGCGTCACGGCATCAAGGTGCCGGAGCGTGTCGCGGTGCTGGGCTTCAACGACTTGCCCGCGTCGGCATTCATGGTGCCGCGCCTGAGCAGCATCAGCACGCCACGAGAAGCCATTGGCCGCAGGGCGGCGGAGCATTTGTTGACCATCATGGCGGGCAACAAGATCGCCAAGCCGGTGGTGGATATGGGGTTTGAGTTGCAGGTGCGGGAGAGCACCTGACCCGCTCGTTCCCACGCTCTGCGTGGGAACGATCAGAAGTCTGCCTGTGTTAATGGCGGCTGTGCGTAGGGCACTTTCGGGTGCGCCGGCTTTGAGTGTCCACCGGTCTACTAACCTGCGTACAGCTGCCACCCTCATTTAACTCGCTGCTCGGCAAGGCCATGGACCAGCACACACCACGCTGCTGAGACCTTACTCGGTCCAAATGTGGGAGGGGGCTTGCTCCCGATTGCAGTGGGTCAGCTATCTGTAAGTTGACTGACCCACCGCTATCGGGAGCAAGCCCCCTCCCACATTTTTTAACCGTGCCCACTTTACCCCTGCTAGATTGACCACTTTCCATCGCCAGGGAAGCACCATGGGACATTCACTGAAAATCTTGGGCCGCACGTCCTCCATCAACGTGCGCAAAGTGTTGTGGACCTGCCAGGAACTGGGCATCGACTACGTGCGTGAAGACTGGGGCATCGGCTTCAAGCCCACCCAGTCCACCGAGTTCCTCGCTCTGAACCCCAACGCGCAGATACCTGTGCTGATCGACGACCACGGCGTGCTGTGGGAGTCCAACACCATCTGCCGCTACCTCGTCGGCCTGTACCAACGCCACGACCTGCTGCCTGTCGAACCGGCGCCACGGGCCCGCGTCGAGCAATGGATCGACTGGCAAGCGGTCGAACTCAACCGCGCCTGGGGCGACGCCTTCACCGCGCTGGTACGCAACAACCCCGATGGCCTCGACGCGGCGCAAATCGCCGCCGCGGTACAGCTATGGAACGACAAGATGGGCATTCTCGAACAGCAACTGGCCAAGACCGGTGCCTATGTGGCCGGCGAGGAATTCACCCTCGCCGATATCTTGATCGGCCTCTCGGTACACCGCTGGCAGGCAACGCCCATGCAGCGTCCGCCCTACCCAGCCATTGCCGCCTACTATCAGCGGCTTAGCCAGCACGCCGGTTTCAAGACCTTCGCCCTCGACGGCCACAACTAAGCACAGGGACCCCACGTGAACGGACTCAACGTACTACTCACCGGCGCCTGCGGCAGAATCGGCAAGACATTTTTCCAGGCCTCGCAAGACCGCTACCGCTTCACGCTCACTGACCGCATCGCGCCGGATTTCGACCTGGGTGGACACCGTTTCGTACACGCCGACCTCAGCGATAAATCCAGCCTGGCGACCCTGCTCGAAGGCATCGACGTAATCGTGCACCTGTCGGGTATCCCCCACGCCAGTGCCTCATTCAACGAATTGCTGCCCAACAACATACTCGCTACCACCTACCTGTTCGAAGCTGCCGTGGCCGCCGGCGTGCAGCGCCTGGTATTTGCCAGCAGCGCGCAAACCATCGAAGGCTACCCGGTGGATCGCCAGATCACCCCCGGTATGCCGGTGATGCCCGCCAATATGTATGGCGTGAGCAAATGCTATGGCGAGGCGTTGTGTGGCTACTACGCAGCCAAGACGCCGCTGTCGACCATCGCCCTGCGCATCGGCGCTTTTGAATTCCCCGAAACCCACGACCTGAACAACGCCCGCGACCTCAGCGCGTGGCTCAGCCCGCGGGATGCCGTGCAACTGCTGCAACGCTCAGTGGAAACCGTCGGCGTGAAGCACCTGATCGCCCACGGCATCTCCAACAACCGCTTCAAGCGTCTGGATTTGAGCGAAACCACACGTGTGCTGGGCTACCAACCGCTGGATGATGCATTCCAGGTATTTGAAATCCCCATCACTTACTGAGTTTTCACCATGCCCGCCCAATCCACCACCGACGGTATCGACCCGCTCCGCGCCGCCCATATCAGCGCGCGCATCGATCGCCTGCCCGCCGTGGCCACCATCTGGCGCCTGGTGGCGCTGCTGTCCATCGGTGGTTTTTTCGAGCTGTATGACCTGTTCCAGACCGCCTATATCAGCCCCGGCCTGATCAGCGACGGCATTTTTAATACCGGCAGCCAGGGCGTGTTTGGCTTCTCGGACCAGGCTGCGTTCGCCTCGGCAACCTTCCTCGGCCTGTTCCTCGGCGCCAGCCTGCTCAGCCCCATCGCCGACCGCTACGGGCGCCGGGCGATCTTCACCTTTGCATTGATCTGGTACACCGTCGCCACAGTGCTGATGGGTATTCAAACCTCCGCCCTGGGCATCATCTGCATGCGCTTTGTGGTGGGCATCGGCCTGGGCATCGAACTGGTGACTATCGATGCCTACCTCTCGGAACTGGTGCCCAAGCACATGCGCAGTTCGGCGTTTGCCTTTGCGTTTTTCATTCAGTTTCTGTCGGTGCCCGCCGTGGCCTTGATGTCGTGGTGGCTGGTGCCCCAGGCGCCGTTCGGCATCTCCGGCTGGCGCTGGGTGGTGTTGAGCAGCGCGGTGTTTGCGCTGTTTATCTGGCAATTGCGCAAGCGCCTGCCTGAATCGCCGCGTTGGCTGGCACAGAAGGGCCGTTTCGAAGAAGCCGGTGCGATCATGGACAACCTGGAAACACGCTGCCTGAAAGATCACGGCAAGCCCTTGGATGAGCCGCAACCCGAAGCCGTCAGCGTTCAAGGCAGCGGCCGTTTTGCCGATATCTGGCAACCGCCCTACCGTCGCCGCGCCTTGATGCTGATTGTGTTCCATGTGTTCCAGGCCATCGGTTTTTTCGGCTTCGGCAATTGGTTGCCGGCGCTGCTGTCGGGCCAGGGTGTCAGCGTGACCCACAGCTTGATGTACGCCTTTATCATCACCCTCGCCTACCCGCTGGGGCCGTTGCTGTTTGTGAAGGTGGCCAACCGCTTTGAAAACAAATGGCAGATTGTCGGTTCCGCCATGGGCGCGGTGATTTTCGGTAGCCTGTTCGCCCTGCAAACCAGCGCACTGGGGCTGATTTTCTGCGGGGTGATGATCACCTTCTGCAATGCCTGGCTGAGTTTCAGTTATCACTCGTACCAGAGCGAATTGTTCCCCACCAATATCCGCGCACGGGCCGTGGGGTTCTGCTATTCGTTCAGCCGCCTATCTACGGTGTTCAGCAGCCTGTTGATCGGCTTTATCCTCGAACACCTGGGCACGCCAGGGGTGTTGGCGTTTATCGCCAGCAGCATGCTGATCGTGATGATTACCATCAGCTGGTTCGGGCCGCGTACGCGTAACCTCGCGCTGGAAAATATCGCCCACTGACGGCAATGCTTGGCCGCCTGCGGCAGAGTGCTTGCCGCAACGGCCACACGACCCCCAGTAAATAGAGGGTATCGCAACCGGCACACTATTTGCTCCAGCTGTGGAACCGAACATTTACACAGGTGACCGATCATGCTGGTTAACAACAACACCCAAGCCATGTCGACCGTCCAACAGATCAAGCGACCCGATATGGACCCCGCCAACGCCGCCGCCAGCGCGTTGTACAGCGGCGCCCTGCAGGCTGCGCAGCAGAGCATCACGGTGCCATCTGCGCAGAAGGAACTGGACAAGGCTAGTGATCGCATTGACGAAGCGTTCGCCAAGACCCGTGTGCAACTGCAAGCCACGGCGTCCAGCGACGTGCCGGCATCCAGCGCTGCCGGCTCAGCCCGCAGTGAGTTCACCGATTACATGACCAAGACCCCGGCCGAGCGCATTCGCGATCAATTGCTCAAAGAACGGGGCCTGACCCTGGAGCAACTGAACGCCCTGCCGGTGGAAGAGCAAAACGCCTTTGCCAAGCAAGTGTCCGAGCGGCTTCAGCAGCAGCAACAGCAGCAGGTAGCAGCAAAGACGGTTGACCCACAGGCGCAGACGGTGAAAGAGACCCTGGCTGCTATCTAAGCTGCACAGTAGACCAATGTGGGAAGGGGCTTGCCCCTGATGGCATTGGGTCAGCCACCCAATGCAGTGACTGACACTCCGTCATCGGGGGCAAGCCCCCTCCCACATTTGGATCTCCTTTGGCATGGGATCAGCAGAGTTTTCGACTATTGCAGTTGCAGCGTCGAATTGAACTGACTGATTGCATCCACCACATGCCGCGAGCCTTCCTGAATTTCAAGAATCACCTGCCCCGCTTCGTTGGCCAGTTCTACCCCAAGCCCCGTGCGGCTCAAGCTCGACTGCATGCTCGTCACCGCACTCAATGACAGGTCGTGGTTCTTGCGCACCACATCCACTATCTCCACCGTCGCCTGGCTGGTGCGGGCCGCGAGGCTGCGCACTTCATCGGCCACCACTGCGAACCCACGTCCATGCTCACCGGCTCGCGCCGCTTCAATCGCGGCGTTGAGCGCCAGCATATTGGTTTGTTCGGCAATGCTGCGGATGGTCTGCACGATGGCGCCGATGATGTCGGACTGTTTGTTGACCGCATCGATGCTGTGGGCAGCCTGGTTCAAGTCGCTGGAGATGGCCTCGATGATCTGTACCGTTTGCTGCACCACCTGCGAGCCCTTGCGGGCGCAGGCGTCGTTTTGTACGGAGGTGGCGTGGGCCGAATCAGCGGCGGTGCGCAGGGTGGTGACCTGGTCGGTGATGTCGCTGGCAAATTTCACCACTTTGTACAGGCGCCCATTGGTATCGAAGATCGGGTTGTAGGACGCCTCCAGAAACAAGGTCTTGCCGTATTTGTTTTTACGCTCGAAGCGATGGGAGTGGTATTCGCCGCGATTGAGGGAGGCCCAGAATGCCTTGTAGGCCGGCGACTCCACTTCACTGCGATGACAGAACATGCTGTGGTGCTGGCCGATGATTTCCTCCCGTGAGTACTGCACGGTACGCAGGAAATTGTCGTTGGCATTCAGGATCTGGCCCTGGGGCGTGAACTCGATTACCGCCATGGAACGGCCAATGGCGTCGATCAGGCTCTGGTTTTCGTGTTCATGGTGCACCCGTGCAGAAATATCCGACGCCACTTTGATCACACTGCGTACCTGGTTGTCGCTGTCCAGCACCGGCATGTAGCTGGCTTCAAGCCATACCTCTTCACCGCGCTTGTTCAAACGCATGAAGGTGCCACTGAGCGCCTCGCCCCGCGCCAGGTCACGCCACAACTTGCTGTATTCGTCGGTGTGGGTGTAGGCCTCATCGCAGAAAATGCGGTGATGTTTACCGCGGATCTCATCGACGCTGTAGCCCATGCTCTTGCAGAAATTTTCGTTGGCTTCGAGGATCACGCCTGTGCGATCAAACTCGATCATCGCCATGGAACGGCTGATGGCTGCGAGCTTGGCATTGGCTTCGGTGAGGGCACAGGAAAAACGCTGGATTTCTTGCAGGTCGGATTTGTGATGGCGGTTGAACATGGTCAGATCACCCTTGAGTCCCGGCGCCTGAACGGCGCATTCCATTCTTGTGTTGGTAAACCTTCACGGGGAAATAACCATTCAAAACGCTTTATAGGCCAAGCATCATTAACGGTCCTGGGTGAGCATAGACAGGGGTTGGCGCTATGCAAGGCCACTAATCAGCCAGCATTGCCAACCGGGCGCTGGCGGCGCGCACCCCATGTTCTGAAATGCGCTCAATCGATGAGAGGGGCTTATTCGGGCTTGAAGACAATCTGCTGCACGTCGACCTTTCTAGGGATCAGGCCGTTGGCAAAAAACAGGTCCGCCGTGCGCTGCTGATTGGCGACGTCGATCGCCTGCAACGGACGGATCGGCGCGGGCGAGCGGTGCTCGAAGTAGCTTTTGACCACCGCCGGTGGCAGGCCAAGGGTGCCGGCCATCAATGCGATGCTTTCATCGGGTTGGTCGAGTGATAGTCGCTGCGCCTTGCCGAGGGTCTGGATAATGGTGGCGATGGCCTGGGGATGTTGCTGGGCGAACGGGCCGTTGACCACAAAAAAACTGCCGGCAGGGTTAAGGCCCTGGCCATCACCCAGCACGCGAGCAGAGCCGTCGACTACGGCGGCCGAGTAGTACGGGTCCCAGACCACCCAGGCATCGACCTTGCCTTGTTCGAAGGCCGCACGGCCGTCAGAAGGCGACAGGTACACCACGTTCACGTCCTTCCATTGCAAACCGGCGCGCAGCAGGCTCTTGAGGAACAGGTTGTGTGCACTGGAGCCCTTGAGCAACGCCACGCGCTTGCCCTTGAGCTCCGCGACGTTCTGCACGGTGCTGGCCTTGGGCACCAGCACCGCTTCGGTCTTGCCGTCGTTGGGCTCGACGGCGAAGTACTGCAAGTCGATGCCTGCCGCCTGGGCAAAGATCGGCGGGATGTCGCCGATATTGCCGATGTCCAGGCTGCCGGCGTTGAGTGCCTCGATCAGCGGCGGGCCGCCGAGGAATTCGGTCCATTGCACCTGGGTGCCGGGCAGCGCAGCTTCGAAGAGCTTGTGCTCACGGGCGAGCACCATACTCACCGAGCTTTTCTGGTAGCCGATGCGCAGGGTGGGAGGTTCGGCGGCGAGCGCAGGCTGGGCCAGGACGGTGAGCGCCAGCAGCGAACCCCCTAGTAGTTTTTTCAGTTTTTTCATGGGTTGCCTCATGGTCGTGATCGTGAGCGGATTGGCCGTGTGCAGTGAGTCAGGCGTGGCGTTCATTCCAGGCACAACCGCAGGCGGCCGTTAAGGGCGCGGGCCATGTAATCACTGACCGAGCGCTGGGAAATGCCCAGCTCGGCGGCGATCGCGGGGTACGTCAGGCCATTGAGTCGGGACAACAGGAACGTCGCCCTGACCTTGGCCGGCAGGCCGTCGAGCCACTGGTCGACGGCCTGCAGCGCCTCGCACGTCTGGGCCAGGTTTTCGGGGGACGGCACGCTAAAGGCTTCATCGTTATCCAGGGCGTCGAGATAGGCGCGCTCCAGGTCACGTCGCCGCCACAGCTGATACATCAGGCGCTGGGCAATGGTGGTGAGCAAGGCGCGAGGCTGACGGATCGGGGCGACGTCGAGTGCGCTCAGGAGCTGGACAAAGGTGTCGGCGGCGATGTCTTCGGCATGTGCACGGGAATCGAGTTGACGATACAAGCGGCTGCACAACCAGGCGTAATGGCTGCGGAACAGTGCGCCCACGTAGGCGGGGTGAGAGGTGTCGGCGCCGGACATAGTGGCTCCTGTCGGGTAGGGTGCGCGTTATGTCCGGTGTTCCGGTAGAGCGATCCTAGCAAGGCCTCTTATTCTTTAATAATATTTAAAATGCATTTTTATATAGCTTTATTGAATATCCGTATAGCCAAGGCTGGCGGCTTGCCGTTGGTAATCCAACAGCACCTGATAGTCGTCTTCGCTAGCGGGGAGCACGGCTTGCACACCAAGGGTTTGCACCACCTGCGGCAGGTCTTGCAACGCCAGGTTCATCGCTTCGCGGACCTGCTTCAGCTGCACATCGCTCAAGCCCGGCGGGCCGATATAGGGCAAGGTCGGGCTCGGCGCGCTGCGGGTAACCATGCGCAAACCCGCGACCTCTTCGGGCACGAAACGCGCCAGGTAGTCGTAGGTCACGCTGTCGATGGCAGCAAGGTCCGCGCGATCTTCACGCAGCCAGCGCAGGCTCTCACGGTGGGCACCGCTGACGGCGACGCTGGCGAAGAAACGCCCGTCGCGCTGCAACGGTGCCAGGCAGTGGCGCAGTAGGTTCATGCCACTGTTGGAGTCGTGGCCGTTGATCACCCCGCGGCTGTTGTAGAACTGCGCCAGGATAGTACGTGGGTTGTCAGCGCGGCTCAGCAACAGGCTGCAGTGTTCGCCATTGCTGCTATGGGGCAGCTCGTAGCGGGGGCGACCGACGACGCGAACCTGGCCACGCAGTTGGGTCATCAGCGGGTAGCCGCAGGTTTGGGTGACGAGCAATTCTGGCGCCAGCCACAGGCCGGGCAAGTCGAGGTGGTCGGCGTTACGCCGATGCAGGCCCAAGCGTTCAAGGATGCGCGCAAGCCACTGTTGATTGGCTTGCTCGATGGGCTCCGGGGCGACATACATGCGCAACTCGGCATAGCGCTCACTCATGGGCATCTCTCAGGCAAAAGGGTGCCGGGGGCTGTCGATGGCCTTGAGGCCGTGGCGGCTGATCAACTGGCCGTAGCCCTTCACCAGGAACCCACCGCTGCGCGCGAGCCACTGTTCGCGACGGGCGCGATATACCGTAGGTAGCAGGTACCAGGGTAGTTTCGGCAGGTCGTGGTGCACCAGGTGCAGGTTGTTGTTGAGGAACAGCCAGCGCCAGGGCCAGGACGCTTCGTTGAGCACCGTGCGCTGTTCCGGCCGCGGATGCGGGCGATGTTCATAGTAGGAACGGATCGACGCCAAGGACAAGGCCGGCACGCTCACCAGCAGCAGGTAATGCCACACCGGCAAGGCACTGTAATGGGCGATAAAACCCAGCATCAACAGGGTCACGGCGCCGTGGGCCAGCCACATCGGCCAAACCTCTGGCAGGCGTTGCCATTGATCGCGCAGTAAGCGGCTGATGGCCAGGGGTGCCGCCAGCAGCAAGCGACCGAATACGGTCTTGGTCAGCCAATGCACGCTGCGTTGCAAGCGCGAGCTGGCGTCCCACTGCTGTTGGTTAAGGTAGCGGCTTTCCGGGTCGATGCCGGGCAGGGTCAGGTCTTCGTCGTGATGATGCAACAGGTGGCTGTCGCGATACAGGGTATAGGGGTACCAAACGGCAAACGGCGCGTAACCGAGCAGTTTGTTCACCAACGGCAAACGGGTGGGATGGCCGTGTAGCAATTCGTGTTGCAGCGACAGCCAGAGTGTCACCAGCGGGATCAGCAACAGGGTGCTGCACCACAGACCCAGCCAATGGCTGGCGAGCAACACACCGAACCAACCGGCGTACACGCCGAGCAACAGCAGCCAGGTCGGCCATTCGGTCTTCGCAGTAAAACTTGCAGCCAGGGCTTGAATTTCCCGGCGGTGGCTCAGGTCAAGGTAGTTGGCCATCGGCAGCTCAGAGCAGGTGTTTCCTACTCTGTGCCGCGAGACGCGCCAATCTTGCAGATCCTTTGGTTCTAAGCTTGTAACTCAGTGACCGAACAGGCCGGTCTCGGTTTTCTTGGCTTTCTTGTCCGCACGCTTTTCATCCGCGGTCTTTGCCGGCTTTTTCTTCGCGGCTTTCTTTGAATCCATACCTTTGGCCATGATGCATGCTCAACTTAAGGGGATGTAGCACTGGGTATACCACCTATTGCCCGGCAGAAGGCGCTTATAATCCCCAGCCCTGACCCCGCTGGCCCAAAGACTATGCCCGAACTGCACATCGAACCGCTGGCAGAGCCTCTGTGGCCACTGTTGAACAAGTTTTACCGCAGCCACAACTCTTCGATGAAGGCCCTCAAGGGCGGCCGTTTGTGGGTAGCTCGCGACGGCGAGATCGTGGCTGGGTTGTGCTTGAGCCCGGTGGTGGGTGGGCAGTGGCTGACGGGGGTGTTTGTCGATCCGGCCTATCGCGGCCAGGGGTTGGCGGCACGCTTGATTGAGCAGGCGGTAGCCGGAGTGGAGGGTACGGTGTGGCTGCTGTGCCATCCGGATCTGGAGGGGTTGTATCAGCGTATGGGGTTCAGTCAGGACACGCTGCTGCCGCAGTCCCTCAGCGAGCGGTTGGTGCGCTACAAACGGAACAAGCCGATGATTGCGATGGGGTTCTCAATCACCTGAATGATGCCGGATAAAAATGTGGGAGGGGGCTTGCTCCCGATGGCGGAGTGTCCGTCGCTGAAATGTCGACCGGTCCACCGCTATCGGGAGCAAGCCCCCTCCCACATTGGGACCTCAGGTAGCCTGGTGTTTATTCGTCAGCTGTCGGATCCAATTCCGGAAACATCACTTCGATAAACCCGAACTTGCTGAAATCAGTGATCCGCGACGGGTACAGCCGACCGATCAAGTGGTCGCACTCATGCTGCACCACCCGTGCATGAAAGCCATCGGCAAAACGCACAATCGGCTCGCCCTTGGGATCGAAACCTTCGTAGCGGATCTGCTGGTAACGGTTCACGGCGCCGCGCAAACCGGGCACCGACAGGCAGCCTTCGAAGCCCTCTTCCAGCACCGGGCTCAGGGGCGTGATAAGCGGGTTGATCAGGATGGTCTGCGGTACAGGCGGCGCCTCCGGGTAGCGCTCGCTGGCCTCGAAACCAAAGATCACCAGTTGCAGGTCGACACCAATCTGCGGTGCAGCCAGGCCAACACCGCCCACGTGTTCCATGGTCTGGAACATGTCGTCGATCAGTTGCCACAACTCGGGGCTGTCGAACATTTCCGGTGGCACCGGCGGGGCGATACGCAGCAGGCGTTCGTCGCCCATTTTCAGGATTTCACGGATCATCGCGGCACTTCTTCAGGAGTGGGCTTGGAGTGGTCCCGGCCTAGGCCCGAGACGTGCTGTTTTTCATCGGTGTGACCGGGTTCGTCAAACTCCTTTTCACCTGGGTCCTTGCCTTCGGCCGACATGTGTTCGATCACGGCATTCATCTCCGCACCCAGCAGTAACACGGCGGCGGAAATATAGAAGTACAGGAGCAGGACAATGATCGCGCCGATGCTGCCATACATGGCGTTGTAGTCGGCGAAGGTCTTGACGTAATAACCAAAGCCCAGGGAAGCCACGATCCACACCACCACGGCCAACACCGAGCCTGGGGTAATGAAGCGGAATTTCTGCTCGACGTCCGGCATCACGTAATACATGAGTGCCACGGCGAACATCAGCAGGATCACGATCAATGGCCAGCGCAGGATGGTCCACAGGGTGACGACGAACTCCTGCATGCCGATCTGCCCGGCCAGCCACTCCATGACCTGCGGGCCAAGCACCATCAGCGCAGCGGCGGCCAGCAACATGCCGGCAATGCCGACGGTGTAGAAAATCGACAGGGGGAAGCGCTTCCAGATCGGCCGGCCTTCGACGACGTCATAGGCCGCGTTCATCGCACTCATCATCAGGCGTACGCCCGCAGAGGCTGTCCACAGCGCGATGACGATACCAACCGAAAGCAAGCCACCCTTGGACTGTTGCAACTGGTCGATGACCGGGTTGACCTGCTCCAGCGCCTGGGGCGGCAACACCAGCTCCGACTGCAGGCGCAGCCAGGTGAAGAAGTCCGGCAGATGCAGGAAACCGATCAGGGCAATCAGGAACAGCAGGAAGGGAAACAAGGAGAACAGCATCTGATAAGCCAGTGCCGAAGCGTAGGTAGGCATCTCGTCATCGACGAATTCCTTGACGGTGCGTATCAGCACCTTGTGCAGCTTGAGACCATCGAGTACCGGAAAAATCATAGCGTCTCCTTTCGCCGCAAAGAGGTTGAGTTCGTGGGCGACTCAGGGGCCGTTTTCTACATCAAAGTAGCCCATTTGGCGACTTTGAAACAATTTCCAAAATTTAGTTGCAACAGTTCACACAAAAACGGCCATCCGTGGATGGCCGCCATACTGCTGGGCAAACCCAGGAGAACGCCTTATTCGGTGGCTTTTTTCACCGCGTCCTTGGTTTTCCCGACTGCTTGCTGCGCTTCACCTTTTTTCTCTTGGATCACGCCTTCAGCACGCAGCTTGTCGTTGTCTGTGACTTTGCCGACACCCTGCTTGATGTTGCCGACCGCTTCGTTCGCCAAACCTTTTGCCTTATCCGATGTGCTGCTCATGGTATTTCTCCTGGAACAATCGAGGGTTTTGGTCATTACGTAGAGGTTGACCCAGGGCGCTTCGGCAGAGTTTCAATTATTTTCGCGAGGCATTTTATCGCCTGCCGCAGGTTTGGCTTTATGTTTTGCGGCCAACCCACGAGAATGCCCGGCACATTCAGGCTGCAACGCTGAATAACAGATCCCGTAGGAAGGTTATGAAACTCAATAAAGCACAGGCTATCGCCCGCAGAAACCAGGAACTGGGCGGTGCCGTACTCGGCGTCAACAACTGCCATTTCACCGACCTGGACCACAAGCGCAACATCTGGTGGTTCGACCTGCCCGTTGCGCGGATTGCCGTGGGCCAGTACGAGTGGATCCATCTGCTGATGCATAACGCCGAGACGGACCAGTTGTTGCACCTGAAGGTGCCGACTGTGTTTCTGCGCGAAAAGCTGGAAGGGTTGGTGGTACGCAATGCGGGCAAGCGCAAGCCGGAGATAACCCTGGAACTTAGCGCCGAGAAGGACTCGTTCCTCAAGGATGTACGCCCGGCGGGTGCCGGCGTGAGCTTTGCCCAGTTCACTCTGTAACCATCGCCCCTAACCGGCGAGAGCGTGACTGCTGTGCCAGCAGTCACGCTCTCGCGCACTTTCAGGCGGTTGCCACTGACCGGCCGGCAATACGCTGAGCCAGGGCGATGGCGAACAGGCAAAACAGCGACATGACCAGTATCCCCATCATCAGCCCCATGGCGGTGCTGGTGTGCCCCTCAGAGAAAAAGAACAGCGCCAGTGCCGCGCCCGCCATCTTGATCGCGCCTTGCAGCGCACTCCCGGTACCGGCATGTTTTGCCTGGCCATGCAGACTGATCCCCAACAACAAGGGTGAGGACAGGCCACAGCCGAGAGCGACCAAAAAGCCATACACCACCAACGCCGGGGCCGTGACCAGCTTGAATGCCTGGAGAACCAGCGGAGCGAGCGCCGCCAACACCGTCAACGCCACCAGGGACGTCATCAGGATGCGCTCAGGCGAGTAACGATTCAAAAACCGCTTGGTCAGGTAAGAACCCAAGACGATACCCGCAGAGTAGCCAACGAACAGCAGGCCGTTTTCCTGGCTCTGCAGATGGAACTGCAATTGATAGATGAATGGGCTCGCGGTGAAGTAGCCGATGGTGATCGCAAACAGTACCGCAGAGACCAGGCTGTAAACCATGAAGTTGAAGTCGCGCAGCAGTACTTTGAAACCCTCAAGCCGTTTGGAAGGCACGCCCTGCAGCGGAGCTGTTTCAACCAGTGTGGCCTTGATAAATACGGCGCCGAGCAGCGTGATCAGGGTCAGTGCGTAGAAATTATATTGCCAAGGAAGTGCAGCAGTAATAAAACCACCCAGCACCGGCGCAAGCGCAGGCGAGACCTGGGACGCCATGGAGAACACCGTCAGCGATTTGGACAACTCGGTTTTATCTTTGAACGTATCGCTCAATATTGCCCGGCTTATCACGGGGCAACCGCCAGCACCGATGCCTGTTAACAAACGAAACAGATAGAGCGCCTGAATACTGTCCGCCGTCGACGTCAGGTAATTGCCCAAGGCGCCGAGGGCAAGGGAGACCATAATCACCGGTACCCGCCCTTTTCTATCGGAGATCGGCCCATACACCAACTGGGACAGTGCAAAGCCTGCCAGATAGAAGACCACCAGGTTTTGGGACTGCGCGTCAGTTACCGAAAATACCCGTGCAATCTCCGGCAAGGCGGGGTTGTACAAGTCAATGGAAAACAACCCCAATACCAGGATCAGGCAGGAGTTGGTGATCACCATTCTAGAATTCACGACAGGCTCCTTACAGTAATGGATGGTCTTTCAAGCGTGTGCCGTATTCGCTATTGGGCGTGGTATGTCGCCCGTCGCATTTGACTTCAATCAGATGAGGTGCGGCGGTGCTCATGATGCTTTCAATACAATCTTGCAAGGCCTGTGGGGAGTCCACGCACGTCGCGCTCACGCCCAGGCTCTGGGCAAACAGGCACCAGTTGTAATCGGGAATTTGCGTCAGCGCGGCTAAGTTGTCTTTGTTATTGAAGTAACTTGCCGAATAGGACCGGTTATTGAAAACGACGAAGACGATATTCAACCCATGTTTCGCGGCGGTCGATAGCTCAAGGCCCTGCATCAGCATGCAGCCATCACCGGTAATCACCATGGTTTTGCCATCGGGGCGGGCGAAACTTGCACCGATGCCTGCCGGGATACTCCAGCCCATCGGGCCTAATGTGGTTGCCGATAAATAGGCCGCCGCTCCCCGCGCGGTCCAGTAGTGGCCGAAGAAGGATCGATGGGAGCCCGAATCGACACACACCACGCCATCACTGGGGAAAAACGCTTGCAGCACCGGGATATAGGCGGCGGGATGGTCGGCAAGATTGCCCGTAGCTTTGGCATCGACCGGGTAATGCAGCGGCACCCGTTGAAGATCATTCGACCATCTGGAGCGACTCTCCTGGCTGGCCTCCAGCTCTTGTGCGTGAACCTCGCTGACCAGCCTCAGGAAACCCTCCCCCGTCGCCACCACACCGTGATCAATATCAAGATACCGTCCCAGATAATCTGGGTTCTCATCCACCTGGATCGCGCCAAATTGAGGCCTTAGCTCATGGGACCAGAGCATGGTGCTCCATTGAGTGGTATCGAGCCCAAGGAGAATCACACCGTCCACACCGCCCTTGAACGCCTCGATAGCGCGCTTGTTTCCCGAATAACCGTAAACGCCCAAAGCGTTGGGATGGTCCTCCGGGAACAGCCCTTTGGCGCTCAAGGTGGTCGCGACCGGAATCGAAAAGCGCTCGGAAAATGCCAGGAGCGCAGCGCCAACCTTGGAGTTTTTGCAACGTAGCCCCGCGAGAATGACGAGATTGGTCGAGCGCTTGAACACGGCCTTGATCGCCGCGCTTTTGATCTTTTCAACGGCAAGCGCTTGGTTGCTCCACGACTCCAGTACGTTGGCGGCGATATCGGCGCGGCTCGTGGATTTCTCGTACAGTGCTTCCTTGCTGACGGCCAAGTAGGTCGGGCCTTTTTCCAGGCCTTTCAACAACCGCACCGATTCGCGCAAAAACGCCGACAAGGGTTGCCCTGCCTTGACCTCGAGGGCACTGCGGGTGATGGGTTTGAATACATCACACAGATTCACGCCGGTTTGGCTCCCGTCCTGCAGCACGTTTTGCATTTCCAGCGATGACGCAATCTGGCCCGACAAGAGCAAGACCGACTGGTGGTCCGTGTAAGCGGAAGCGATCCCGGTCAGCGCGTTGGTAACACCCGGCCCGCCTATCACCAGGCACACCCCGAATGTTTCACTGGCACGCGCATAGCCTTCGGCCATATAGGACGCGCCTGTTTCACACGCTGTAACCACCGGTTCAATGTCAAGCGTTGTAGAGCCATCACTGGGATAACAACGCATAAACGCATTGATCAACTTGCCAGGCACCATGAAGAAGTGCGTAACCCCCAAAGACTGAAGTTGGCGAAGAATGTAATGTGCACCGGTTTCGCCAGTACTTTGCAATTCCATTGCAAATCCCCTGTTCAGATCTCGATAAATGTGATGTTCTCGCCCTTCATCTTCAACACGGCATCTTGTGAAAAAGAAGAGGGGTAGCGCACATTGGGCATATCGGCAAAATATGGCTTGGGGCTGTTGGGCAAATAGTCCGAAACATGCAGGCTGCGCTCAGCCCGGGCACGCAGGTAGGTAATGTAGGATGCGTTATGTTTGGTCGAAGCAGAAACAGTCCATTGAATGGCCAGCTTTGTTTCCACAGGCGTCTGATCCGGCGCACTGCTGCGATGAGTTACTCGATTATCCCAAATAACCAGATCGCCGGCCTTACTCATGATCGTGCGCTCGAATTTTACCGGTTCGGCGAGCCTGATCTTGACTTCATCTTTACTGAGCTTGTGCGATCCCGGCAGTAAGGTGATGCCGCCGCCCGACACAGGATCATTATCTTGAAGATAATAAGCACACTGTAAGAATTCGGGAAATGCGCTAGGCGAAATCACTTCGTCGGGAAGAAAGTACGCATCATTGTGCCATGGTATATAAACGCTCTCGCGCACCGTAAAATTCGGTAACAGCGAAAAATCCGACTGAAAAATATCCTTTATCGCCTGAATAGCACTAGGATGGAGCAGTGCATTGACCATATCACTAAATTGCAGAAACGCCGTTGGCAACAGCGTGCTCTGCTCGGTCTCTGCCAAACTATGGACATACGTTTTACGCAACTTTTCCACCTGCTCGCTGTAGAGTACTCCTGGAATAACGACGTACCCATCCCGCTCAAGCTTTTCTCGAAAATTCATGATCTATAATCCGTTATATAGAGGGTGACCCAGGCCACCCTCCCTTTAATTCAAAGATAAAAAGTCAGACTTCAACATGCTTGGCGGCTGTCGAGCTTTCTTCAAACGACACGCCCAGACGTTCAAACTCCTGGAAGAAATCCGGAAAGGAACAATGAACGTCCTGATAACCATCCAACTCATTCAGCTGTTGGCACCGCAAGGAAGCCACAAACAATGACATGAAAATTCGATGGTCACCCCAGGCTGACAACACTGCATCACCGGCGTAACTCGGTTCACCACGAATAACGAAGCCATCGTAGACGCCGTTTTTAAACAACGGCTGTATGTCCACACCCATTTTCACCAGCTCGGTCACCATCGCCTCAATGCGTGGCGACTTGTGCAAGCGCGTAATGGAGCCGCCGGTCACTTTGAACTCACCCTGCACATAAGCACCGATCGCCGCCAGTGTCGGCACAATATTGGGGTAATCACTCGCATCGAAATGATACTTGCCTTTTAACTCAGCCAACTTATTAACAATGCGTACTTCATTGGCAGCGTCATTGAACTCAACATTGACGCCCAGCGCCTCGGCCACTTTGAGAATCGCACGCTCGCCCTGCAAACTCTTGCTGTTCATGTTCTTGAGCGTCAACTCGCCCGGAAAGATGATGCCGGCCGCGATCAAATAGGACGATGAGGTGTAGTCACCGACGATCGTATAGTTCGCGCTGCGATAGTGGCCGGGATACACCGTAATTTGTGAATAGTCAGCGTTCACCTCATAGCTGATCCCCGCGGTGCTGAGGGTTTCCAAAGTCTGCTTGATATACGAAAGCGACAGAATTTCACCGCGGATATTCACCACCGTAGGTTGTTTGGCGAGGGGGGCGCAGAACAGAATCGCAGTGATGAATTGCGAGCTGATATTGCCCTCAATCGTACACTCTCCCCCTTTATAACCCCCCCAGTTCACAATCGGGGCCTTGCCACTGTGGTTGATGCATGAAATATGGGCCCCCAGCCCTTCCAGGGCGACAAACAAAGGCTCCATGACACGCCCCCGCAGAACTTCATCACCGGTAATAACCGCCGGCGTCGTTGTAAAGCACGTCAACGCAGCAAACACTCGAAATACCAACCCGGAGCCTAGAGCGTCGATCACCTTCTTTTCGGGCTTGATCAAGCCGCCTGTGCCAGTTACCACTAATCTGCCTGGTTGCTCCTCAATAATTGCACCAATACTACGACATGCCTTTTTCATTGTTTCGGTTTCAAGGCAACGAAGGTCGTTGTAAATATAAGAAGTTCCCGAGGCGAGGCTGGCGGCAATAATTGCCCGTTGTGTTTCAGGTTTTGAGGACGGGATGGTGGCGATAGTGCCGATCGATGAGGTAGGAAAGACTTTCAAGCGTTTTTGGGTCGACATGCATTGCTCCCTAAGACAGTAGATCCAATGTGATCGGCGAGCGGGCATTACGCTCACCGACGCGACAGAAATATCTTGTTACAACCACTAAAAACCTATCCTAGGGTTTAACGCGTTTCAAATAACAAAATGGAATAAGATTGGATCCAATCTATGACTCATTGAATTTTTTCGTTTTACTTCAGTCCGTTACGGCACACAAGAAAAAGCAAAACCCATAAAAAAACCGCCATCGCTGGCGGTTTAAATTTTAAAAACTCTACTATTTCATATGGCACAACGACATCTTTGGCTATCCATTAGAAGATACCCGGGTAGGCGCCGCCATCGATAAGGATGTTCTGACCGGTCACATAGGCAGCCTGATGACTGCATAAAAAAGCACACAATGCAGCGAACTCAGCCGGGTCACCAAAGCGCCCCGCCGGAATGGTTGCCAGTCGACTTTCAGCCATAGCGTTCACTGTTTTTCCTGAACGCTCTGCCGCCACTTGAAAGGTATTTTCCAATCGCTCGGTTTTGAACGCACCGGGGAGAATATTATTGATCGTGGTGTTTCTCGACGCGAAGTCTTTCTGACGCGCCAAGCCCGCCACAAAACCGGTAAGCCCACATCGGACTGAGGTTGAAAGCCCCAATGCATCCAGGGGCGCTTTAACCGCGCCGGAAGTTATATTGATTATCCGGCCGAAGCCTCGACCTGCCATGGAATCGATCACTGACTTGATGAGTTCGATAGGTGCCAACATATTGGTATCAATTGCTGCACGCCACTCTTGATCGGTCCATTCACGAAAGTTCCCAGGCTTGGGCCCCCCGGCATTATTGATCAATATATCAACTTGCGGGGCAGCATCGACCAATGCCTGGCGAATCGAAGGGTCAGTAATATCACCTACCACCGTGATGACTTCTCCCTCAGGGTTTCTGAGTTTCAAACGCTGTGCGGCAGCCTCTAAGTCAGGCGCCCCCCGTGCGTTAATCACGATGTTTACCCCCTCGTCCGCAAGCGCCTGGGCACAGCTATAACCCAACCCTTTACTGGCAGCGCAGACGACAGCCCATTTACCTCTAATCCCTAAGTCCATCATCACTCCTCGATCAGCCGTCAACTTGCAAGCGTCGCGTATTTAGCGAGCGTGCGTCGTTATTAGTCGATATCACACAAGCCCGTGGAGTGACAAGCCGGGCATTACGCCGCGCCAGAGGCAAAAAAATACCCCTCAGCGAGGGGTACTTTTCAATTCACGCTTTACCGGGCTATTTCTTCACACCCAGCTTTTTCAGTTCTTCATCACGCAATTCACGCCGCAGAATCTTGCCGACGTTAGTTGTAGGCAACGCATCACGGAACTCAACAGCCTTGGGCACCTTGTAGCCGGTGACGTTGGCGCGCATGTGCTCCATCACCTGGTCCTTGGTGAGGGTGGCGCCTGGCTTGACCACGATGAAGATCTTGATGTGCTCTCCGGACTTCTCGTCCGGCACACCGATGGCTGCGCACTGCAACACGCCCGGCAAGCCTGCCAGTACGTCTTCCAGTTCGTTGGGGTAGACGTTGAAGCCGGAGACCAGAATCATGTCTTTCTTGCGGTCGACAATGCGCATATAGCCGTCTGGCTGGATGATCGCGATGTCACCGGTTTTCAGCCAACCTTCGCTGTCGAGCATCTCGGCGGTGGCGTCTTCGCGCTGCCAGTAGCCCTTCATGACTTGCGGGCCCTTGACGCACAGCTCGCCGGTTTCACCCAGCGCCAACTCGGTACCGTCGTCGGCGATGACTTTACACACTGTGGACGGTACCGGAATGCCAATGGTGCCGATCTGGATATGCTGGATCGGGTTCACCGTGGCCACCGGGCTGGTTTCGGTCATGCCGTAGCCTTCGCAGATACCACAGCCGGTCACGGCCTTCCAACGCTCGGCGGCCGCCAATTGCAGGGCCATGCCGCCCGACAGGGTGACTTTGAGCGCGGAGAAATCGAGTTTGCGGAAGGCTTCGTTGTTGCACAGCGCCACGAACAGGGTATTCAAGCCGACGAACCCGCTGAACTTCCACTTCGACAGTTCCTTGACCATCGCCGGCAGGTCACGCGGGTTGCTGATCAGGATGTTGTGGTTGCCGATCAGCATCATCGCCATGCAGTGAAAGGTGAAGGCATAGATGTGGTACAGCGGCAGCGGTGTGATCAGGATCTCGCAGCCTTCGTTGAGGTTGGACCCCATCAGCGCCTTGCATTGCAGCATGTTGGCGACGAGGTTGCGGTGGGTCAGCATCGCGCCCTTGGCCACACCGGTGGTACCGCCGGTATATTGCAACACCGCCACATCGCTGCTGGCCGGGCTGACATCATTCACCGGCTGGCCATGGCCCTTGGCAAGCACGTCATTGAACGTGATGGCCTGGGGCAAGTGATAGGCCGGGACCATCTTCTTCACGTACTTGATCACGCTGTTGATCAGCAGGCGCTTGAACGGCGACAGCAGGTCGGCGACTTCAGTGACGATCACATGCTTGACGGCGGTCTTGGGCACGACTTTTTCAGCCAGGTGCGCCATGTTGGCCAGGCAAACCAGGGCCTTGGCCCCGGAATCATTGAATTGATGTTCCATTTCCCGCGCGGTGTACAGCGGGTTGGTGTTGACCACGATCAGGCCGGCACGAATGGCGCCGAACACGGCGACCGGGTATTGCAGGACGTTGGGCAGTTGCACGGCGATTCGATCGCCAGGCTTCAAGTCGGTATGCTGTTGCAGATACGCGGCAAATGCCCCGGACAATTCGTAGAGTTCACCGTAGGTGATGGTCTTGCCCAGGTTGCTGAAAGCCGGTTTGTTGGCGAAGCGCTGGCAGGACTGCTTCAGTACCGCCTGAATATTCGGATACTCGTCTGGATTGATCTGTGCAGCAATCCCGGCGGGGTACTTATCCTTCCAAAAGTCTTCATTCATGGAAGCCCACTCCTCAGCGACGCGAATTCATCATCGCATTTGATGCGATTATTATTGGTGTATGTTTTTAGGTGAATCTGGCGCTTTCAAGCAGGCCGAGACGTCACAAAGCGCGCCGAGAGTAGCAGCTTTGCCGAGGGCCGCCTAGAGCCAAAAGAGGGCCCTACAGTCATAAACATGACTCAAGAATATCCAATGGTCACTTTTAGAGCAAAAATTCTATATCAATGAAATACGCTCTGGAATGGGCTTTCCTGGGCGACGGATAACAAATGTGGGAGGGGGCTTGCTCCCGATAGCGGTGGATCAGCCAAAGACTCTGTTGACTGACACACTGCTATCGGGAGCAAGCCCCCTCCCACATTTTGACCCTATTTCAATTCAGGCGATGTCGCGAAGCTCGCGCCGCAGAATTTTCCCCACCGGCGTCATCGGCAAAGACTCCCTCAGCACAATGTGCTTGGGCACCTTGTACCCCGTGAAATTGGCCTTGCAGTACGCCTTCAGCTCCTCAATGCTCACCCCTTGGGCCCGCGCTACCACGAACAGCTTCACCGCCTCCCCCGTGCGCTCGTCCGGCACGCCGATCACCGCGCAGCTGGCTACGGCCGGGTGGGCCATCACCACATCTTCGATTTCGTTGGGATAGACATTGAAGCCGGAGACGATAATCAGGTCTTTCTTGCGATCAACAATGCTGACATAGCCGTCGGTGTCGATCACGGCAATGTCACCGGTCTTGAGCCAGCCTTCAGCGTCCAGGGTTTCGGCGGTGGCCTGGGGTTGCTGCCAGTACCCCTTCATCACCTGCGGGCCCTGGATGCATAACTCGCCGCGCTCACCCAACGGCAGTTCGTGCCCTTGATCATCAACCACTTTCATGGCGGTGCCCGGCACCGGAATGCCCACGGTCCCCAGGCGCGACAGGCCGCCGTATGGGTTGGTGCTGGCCACCGGTGAGGTTTCGGTGAGGCCGTAGCCTTCGCCGATGGAGCAACCGGTCAGCGCCTTCCACCGTTCCGCCGTGGCCTTGACCAGAGCGGTGCCGCCGGAGTTGGTGATCTTGAGATGGGAGAAATCCAGGCTCTTGAAATCCGGGTGATCCATCAACGCCACAAACAGGGTGTTGAGCCCCAGCAGCCCGGTGAAGCGCCACTGCTTGAGCTCCTTGATAAAGCCGCCAATGTCCCGTGGGTTGGTGATCAGCACGTTGTGGTTGCCGGACACCATCATGCACATGCAATTCGCCGTGAATGCATAGATATGGTACAGCGGCAGCGGTGCGATCATGACCTCCTGCCCTTCCTTGATCAGCGGGTGGCCGTCTTCACCCAGTTGCGACATGCACGCCCGCACCTGCTGCATGTTCGCCACCAGGTTGCCATGGGTGAGCATCGCGCCCTTGGCCAGGCCGGTGGTGCCGCCGGTGTATTGCAGTACGGCAATATCGTCCAGGGTTACCGGATGGCGCGTCACCCCAAGGCCCGCGCCCATGCGCAACGCACGCTTGAACGACACAGCCCGTGGCAGGTGGTAGGCCGGGACCATCTTCTTCACCTTGTCGACCACGGTGTTGACCAGCCAGCCTTTGGCGGCGGGCATGAAGTCGCCCATCCTGGCTTCGATCAAGTAGTCGATCTCGGTGTCGGTGCAGACCTCCTGCACCCGCGAACCGAACAGGTTGAGGTACACCAGCGCCCGCACACCTGCGTCCTTGAACTGGTGGCGCATCTCGCGGGGGGTGTACAGCGGGTTGGTATTGACCACGATCAGCCCGGCGCGCAATGCGCCGAATACCGCAACCGGATAATGCAGCACATTAGGCATTTGCACCGCGATGCGCTCGCCAGGCTTGAGGTCGGTGTGCTGTTGAAGGTAACCGGCGAACGCCGCACTCTGGCGTTCAAGCTCGGCGTAGGTCAGGGTAATGCCCATGTTGCTGAACGCCGGACGGTCGGCAAAGGTCTTGCAGGAACGCTCGAAAACTTCGATCACCGACTTGTAGGTGGTGAGGTCGATGTCATTGGGAACGCCCGCTGCGCGTTTGTCATTCCAGAAATCAGGTTGCATTATTCTTGTCCTCTTACCTGAGTATGTCCGGCCGCTTTAAGCGTTTATAAAAAGCGGAGCTTTGGGGACGTTAGCAGCTATGAGCAAACAGGCAAATACGCTAAATCGTGTCATTGATTGTATGAATCTTGCGTCTAACGTGTAGGCAGATACCCCGCAACTCTGCGAATGAGCTATACACTGCAACGACCCTGAGCAAAGGAAGCCGCCATGACCCACAGCACCTTCTGGCTGACCGCGAATGACCACAGCCGCCTGTACGTCAATCAATGGCTGCCAGACACCCCGCCCAAGGCGGTGGTGATGCTCTCCCACGGCATGGCCGAACACAGTGGTCGTTATGCTCGCCTGGCCGACGCCTTGTGCAGCGCCGGCTACGGGGTGTATGCGCTGGACCAGCGCGGTCATGGGCGTACTGCCGATGAGGGCACCCTGGGGCTGTACGCTGAAAAGGATGGCTGGAACAAAGTGGTCGGCGACCTGGCCAGCCTCAACCAGCATATCGGCCAGCAAAAACCGGACCTGCCGATTATTTTGCTCGGCCACAGCATGGGCAGCTACATCGCCCAGGGCTATTTGCTGCACCACAGCGCCAGCCTGCATGGCGCGATTCTCAGCGGTTCGAATTTCCAGCCGGTGGCGTTGTATAGCGCGGCACGGCTGATCGCACGCATCGAACGCATGCGCCAGGGGTTGCGCGGCCGCAGTGCGTTGATCGAGTTCCTGTCATTCGGCTCGTTCAACAAAGCGTTCAAACCCAATCGCACCGCCTGCGACTGGCTGAGCCGCGACCCGGACGAAGTCGACAAGTACATCAACGACCCGCTCTGCGGTTTTCGCTGCACCAACCAGTTATGGATCGACCTGCTGGGCGGCTTGCAGCAAATCAGCAAAGCGTCCAATCTCGCGCAGATCGACCCGGGCTTGCCGATCCTGGTGATGGGCGGCGAATGTGATCCGGTAAGTGAAGGCAAGCGTCTCAAGGACCTGGCCCATGCCCTGCGTGAGGCCGGCTGCCAGAACATACAATTGAACCTCTACCCGCAGGCGCGGCATGAAGTATTCAACGAAACCAACCGTGATGAAGTCACCGCCGACCTTCTGAGCTGGCTGGAACAGGCGCTGACGTTGCGCAGGCCAGCCCGCTGCGAATAGTTTTTGCTTTAAAATCAGCCGATTAATTACCGATAAGCCACAGGATGCACCTTTAGATGACCCAGGTAACCAACACCCCGTACGAGGCGCTCGAAGTGGGCCAGACCGCCAGCTTCAGCAAGACCGTCGAAGAGCGTGATATCCAGTTGTTTGCCGCCATGTCCGGCGACCACAACCCGGTGCACCTGGATGCCGAATACGCCAAGGCAACCATGTTCAAGGAGCGCATTGCCCACGGCATGTTCAGCGGTGCGCTGATCAGTGCGGCCGTAGCCTGCGAGCTGCCTGGGCCGGGTACGATTTATATCGGCCAGCAAATGACCTTCCAGAAGCCGGTCAAGATTGGCGATACCCTCACCGTGCGTTTGGAAATCCTTGAAAAACTGCCGAAGTTTCGCGTACGCATCGCTACACGCGTATTCAACCAGCGTGATGAGTTGGTGGTAGATGGCGAGGCAGAGATTCTGGCGCCGCGCAAGCAGCAGGTGGTGACGTTGACCGAGTTGCCGCCGATCAGTATTGGCTGAGGCTGACTGCAATCTCAGCATTTACACAATACAAATGTGGGAGGGGGCTTGCCCCCTCCCACAGTTGCTACAGTGCAGGTCTTACGACTGAGCACGAGCCTGGTTACGCAGGGCTTTTACCTGGTCGTGGTTGCGCTGTACGCCGTGGTACTGACGCTCCACCAGGTCACGAATGCCCAGCAGGTTGTGCTTGTTGATCTTCTCGATCGCTTCACGGTAAGCCTTCAGTGCGTGGTCTTCACCGCGCTCGGCTTCGTTCAATACCGCTTCTTCATCCTTGCCAGTGACCATCGACTTCACGTCGACCCAGCCACGGTGCAGAGCACCCGCTACGCTGCCGGAATCTTCCGGATCGCCACCCAGGGCACGCACGGCGGTTTTCAATTCAGCGGCGGCAGTGGCGCAATCAGCAGAGCGCTTGGCAAACAGAGCCTTGAGTTCCGGATGCTTGATATCTTCAGCGCATTCCTTGAAACCCTTTTGGCCGTCGATGCTGGTTTCGATCAGGTCGTTCAGTACGGAGATCGATTCTTTATTGATGTCAGTCATTTTTCAATTCCTTGTACGGGTTAGAAGGGTGTCTTGGTTATTGCAGCGCCCGTGCCAGGTTTTTAAGAATTAACTTATCCTTTAATTTCAATAACTTATGAAATATTGAACCATCTGTATGTGCGTTATTTGCATGATCTGTCATTTGGCCTTCATGCAGAATGCCTGTATTTTCGAAGACCTCGCCTCAATCCCGCGAAGCTCATGAATCCTGAAAAACTCGAACTGCTGATCACCCGCGAAATGCCCTTCGGCAAATACAAGGGCCGGATCATCGCCGACCTGCCTGGCCCCTACCTGAACTGGTTTGCCCGTGAAGGTTTCCCCCACGGCGAATTGGGCGGTCTGCTGGCCTTGATGCAGGAAATCGACCACAACGGCCTGGCCGAACTGCTCGAACCACTGCGGGCCAAACACGGCAAACCCGCCCCCCGCCATTAAGAGACTCGCCATGCCAAGGAATGCCGACAACGAACGCCACTGGCACACCATCGCCCAGTGCTATGACCTGCAACCCGGGCCGATCAACCTGGAAAACGGCTACTTCGGGCGTATGAGCCGTGCAGTGCAGGCGCAATACCTTGAGCACATCAGCTTTATCAACCGCAGCAACTCGGTGCATGTGCGCCAACGTTTCGAGCAAGGTGAAAACGTCGAGATTCGCCGCACGCTGGCGGCATTGATTGACGTCGACCCCGAGTCGATCGCCTTCACGCGCAACGCTACCGAAGCCTTACAGTCGCTGATCCGCAACTACAACCGCCTGCAACCCGGCGACCAGGTGCTGATCAGCGATTTGGAGTACGACACGGTCAAGGGCGCCATGCGCTGGCTTGCCGATGTTCGCGGCGTGGAGGTGATCGAGGTGTCACACACCCACCCGGCCAGTTTCGACAGCCTGGTGCAGACGTATAACAAGGCGTTCGCGCAGTATCCGCGTCTTAAACTGATGGCCCTGACTCATGTCACTCATCGCACCGGCCTGGTGATGCCCGTTGCGGCTATTGCCAAGGCCGCACGCGAACAGCATATCGACGTGATCCTCGACGGCGCCCACGCCCTGGGCCAGTTCGAGTTCAACCTGGCTGAACTGGGCATCCAATTCGCGGGGTTCAACCTGCACAAATGGATGGGTGCACCGCTGACCCTGGGCTTTTTATATATCGCCCCCGAGCGCCTGGCCGATATCGACCCGGACATGGGCGAGTTTCACTACCCGGCCACGGATGTGCGCGCTCGTACGTCCTACAGTACACCGAACTTTCCCGCGCTGATGACCTTGCCGTTGGTGTTTGAAGAACATCGGCAATTGGGTGGCGCCGCGGCCAAGGGTGCGCGGGTCAATTACCTGCGGGATCTGTGGGTAAACCAGATGCGCCCCTTGCCGGGTATTGAAGTGCTGACCTCGGATGATCCGCGGCTGTATTGCGGGATCACCGCGTTCAAGTTCCTCGGGCGGGATCAGCAGGTGATGGTGGATCGTATGCTCAGGGACTACGACTTGTTTACCACCACGCGTGTGGGTGCGTCGTTTGGCACCTGTATTCGGGTGACACCAGGGTTGGTGACATCGGCAGCGGACATCGACGTGCTAGTCAACGCCATTAACCAGTTGAGCACAGATTAAACATGTGGGAGCTGGCTTGCCTGCGATGGCGGTGTATCAGCGCAAGAGATGTCAGCTGACCCACCGCTATCGCAGGCAAGCCAGCTCCCACAGTTGAACATCGGTGTTCTTGAGGTTTCTGCAGGCAAAAAAAAGCGGCACACCGACCAAGCGCACCGCAAAAATGCCGTTAAGCACAGCAACAACGATTCTGTAAATCCGCTCAGTCCAGCAGCGCCAGCGCCTGTGCGGTAACTTCCTGGATGCGTGCCCAGTCGCCGTTCCTGACCCACTCAGGATCAAGCATCCAGCTACCGCCCACGCACATCACGTTTTTCAACGCCATGTAGCTTTTGATATTGGCCGGACCGACGCCGCCGGTCGGGCAGAATTTCACTTCGCCAAACGGGCCGCCCAGCGCCTTGATGGCCGCGACGCCGCCGCTGACTTCGGCCGGGAACAACTTGAAGCGGCGGTAACCCAGGCCGTAGCCTTCCATAATACCGGAGGCATTGCTGATGCCCGGCAGCAGCGGGATCGGGCTGTGTACCGAGGCTTCCAGCAGGTCGCGGGTAATGCCAGGGGTAACGATAAATTGCGAGCCCGCCACTTCGGCCGCTTCGAGCATGTGACGATCAAGCACGGTACCGGCACCGGTGCACAGCTCAGGACGTTGCTCACGCAAGACCTGAATGGCCTTGAGGCCGAACTCGGAACGCAGGGTCACTTCCAACGCGGTCAAACCGCCAGCTGCCAGGGCATCGGCCAGCGGCAGGATGTCCTGCTCGCGGGCGATGGTAATCACCGGCAGGATCCGCGCCTTGGCGCAGAGACTGTCGATCAAGGCAACTTTATCCGCCATGGACACGGTCGGTTGAGGGCTTTTCATAGCGGCTGATCCTTGGCTCATGGGCACCAGTAAATCTCGAGAGTAGGTTGCAAAAACGCGCGAATCGGCATGGCAGCAACATCGTCGCTGGCCAGCGCGGCGCTCAAGGTGGTCAATTTCGAACTGCCGGAAATCGACAGCACGGTGTAGTTGGCCGTCGCCAGCAGCGCACGACTCATGGTCAGGCGCTGGTGCGGCACGGTTGGCGCCAGCATCGGCCAGCAACGGCGAGTACCGTCGGCCTTCAGTGCGTCAGACAGGTTGGGGCTGTTGGGGAACAGCGAGGCGGTGTGGCCGTCATCGCCCATGCCCAGCACCAGCACATCAATGCCGGGCAGTTCGGCCAGCAGGCGATCGGCCTGCTCGGCAGCGTCTTCAAGGTTGGCGGCGGCACTGTACAGGCTGAGGAACCTGGCCGCGGCTGCCGGGCCTTGCAGCAAGTGCTGCTTCAACAAGCCGGCATTGCTGTCGGCGTGTTCGACCGGTACCCAGCGTTCATCGGCCAGGGTGACAGTGACCCTGGACCAGTCCAGCCCCTGCTTGGCCAGGTTCTGGAAAAACGCCACAGGGCTGCGTCCACCGGACACCACCAGCGTCGCCTCGCCACGGGCGCTGATGGCAGCGCGCAGTTGTTCGGCCACGTCATGGGCCAGGCCATCGGCCAGCAGCGTGGGCGTACGGTACTCATGGGCAGTAACGCCCTGAGGCAGTTTCAATTCAGATATCGCCATACCACGACCTCCCATCCCGCGTAATCAGTGCAATCGAGCTCATCGGCCCCCAGGACCCCGCCGCATACGGCTTGGGTGCATCACCGGACTTTTTCCAGCCGGCGATCAACTGGTCACACCACTTCCACGCAGCTTCGATTTCATCTTTGCGAACAAACAGGTTCTGATTGCCGCGCATCACTTCCAGCAACAACCGCTCGTAGGCATCCGGGATGCGTGCGCTGCGATAGGTGTCGGAAAAATTCAGTTGCAGTGGCCCGCTGCGCAGTTGCATGCCCTTGTCCAGGCCCTGCTCTTTGGTCATCACGCGCAAGGAAATACCTTCGTCCGGTTGCAGGCGAATGATCAGCTTGTTGCTGATCTGCAGGCGCTGCTCGGGGGCGAAGATGTAGTGGGACGGTTCCTTGAAATGGATGACAATCTGCGACAGCTTTTGCGGCATACGTTTGCCAGTACGCAGGTAGAACGGCACCCCGGCCCAACGCCAGTTGCGAATATCGGCACGCAGGGCGACGAAGGTTTCGGTGTCGCTCTGGGTGTTGGAATTGTCTTCTTCCAGATAACCCGGCACGGCTTTGCCCGCACTGTAGCCGGCAATGTATTGGCCGCGTACCACCTGGGTGGTCAGGCCCTCGGGGCTGATCGGCGCCAGGGCCTTGAGCACCTTGACCTTCTCGTCGCGGATGCTGTCGGCGGACAGGTCGGCCGGCGGGTCCATGGCAATCAGGCAAAGCAACTGCAGCAGGTGGTTCTGGATCATGTCGCGCAGCTGGCCGGCCTTGTCGAAGTAACCCCAACGGCCTTCGATGCCGACCTGCTCGGCCACGGTGATTTCCACGTGGGAAATGTAGTTCTGGTTCCACTGGGTTTCGAACAAACTGTTGGCGAAACGCAGGGCGATCAGGTTCTGGACGGTTTCTTTGCCCAGATAGTGGTCGATACGGTAGGTGCGGTTTTCCGGGAAAAACTGCGCCACCGCATCGTTGACCTTGCGCGAGGATTCCAGGTCAGAACCGATGGGCTTTTCCAGGACCACGCGGGTGTTTTCCGCCAGGCCCACCTTGGACAGGTTCTCGCAGATAGCCCCGTACACCGCCGCGGGGGTAGCGAAGTAGGCGATCAGGCGTTGCTCGCCGCCGACCTTCTCGGCAAGGGCGACGTAGTCGTCAGCCTTCATGAAGTCGACATGCACGTAGGCCAGGCGCGCAAGGAAGCGCGCGGCCACGGCCTCGTCGAGTTCCTTGCCGACGTATTTACGCAATTCTTTTTCGATATGGGCCAGGTGTTGCTGCTCGCTGCCGGCTTCACGGGCCAGGGCCAGGATGCGTGTATCGTCGTGCAGCAGCCCGGCGCCATCGAGTTGATAGAGGGCAGGAAATAACTTGCGCAGCGCCAGATCACCCAAGGCGCCAAACAGGGCAAAGGTGCAGGGTTCTACGGTTATCGAAGGCATGATGTTTGTTCTTTTATCAAGTTAAGCTACAAATACCTTTTTTCAAGGCATCACTCAAGGAAAAATGTAGTAATAACCACAACATTTTCCGGAAATACGCATTGCGAGTGGTGGTGTTCAGCTACCCTCAGTAGGATAGGCCACCGCGAAAAGCCAGTCGTCGATTGGTTGCCGCCCTTTATTTGCATCGTCGCCCGAAGGAAAGACTGAATGGACCGCGTGCGAAATCTTCTGGAACAGATCCGGAACCGCCTCGAAGAATTAAACAAGGCCGAGCGCAAAGTCGCTGAAGTCATCCTGCTCAACCCGCAGCAGGCTACACGCTTCTCGATCGCCGCCCTCGCCCAGGCCGCCTCGGTCAGCGAACCGACGGTCAACCGCTTCTGCCGTTCGTTCGGCGTCAGCGGTTACCCTGAACTTAAATTGCAGTTGGCGCAAAGCCTGGCCAGCGGCGCCGCGTATGTCAGCCGTGCCGTGGAGGCCGATGATAACCCCGAGGCCTACACCCAGAAGATCTTTGGCAGCGCCATTGCGTCCCTGGACAGCGCTTGCCAGGCCCTGGACCCGGCGCTGATCAGCAAGGCGGTGGACTTGTTGATCCAGGCGCGCCAGATCCACTTCTTCGGCCTGGGCGCCTCAGCGCCGGTGGCCATGGATGCGCTGCACAAGTTTTTCCGCTTCAACCTGGCGGTGACCGCTCATGCGGACGTGCTGATGCAGCGCATGATCGCTTCGGTAGCGCATACCGGCGAGCTGTTCGTGATCATTTCCTACACCGGACGCACACGCGAACTGGTGGAAGTGGCGCGTATCGCCAGGGAAAACGGTGCGTCAGTGTTGGGCGTGACCGCCGAAAACTCGCCGCTTGCCAAGGCCAGTACAGTAAGCCTGAACATCCCGTTGCCGGAAGACACCGATATCTACATGCCGATGACTTCTCGGATCATCCAATTGACCGTGCTGGATGTGCTGGCGACCGGCATGACCCTGCGTCGCGGGGTGGATTTCCAGCCGCATTTGCGCAAGATCAAAGAGAGTTTGAATGACAGCCGGTATCCGGTGGGGGATGAGTTCAACTAAGCCTGGACCTGTGTTGGCTGCACTGGCCTCATCGGGAGCAAGCCCCCTCCCACAGTTTGATGTGTGAATACCTTCAAATGTGGGAGCTGGCTTGCCTGCGATAGCGCCATCAGCCACACCGCTAAGCTCCAGCCCGAGCCTGCAGACTCAAATGCGCCCTCTCCCCCGGCGCCAGGCTCGCACCGGCCATCGCCGACTCCACGCACACAAACCCCGACGCCTCGTTAAAGCTCACGCCCAACAGCGGTCGGCTACCTGGATGCCACACCACCGTGTCGGCGCTGTCGCCGGTGTCGATGCACAGTTCACGCTGCCAGGCGTGGTCCTTGAGCTGTAGTTCGCCCTCATGCTGGAACACCCGCTGGCAACCGCCATCGACCCGCAGTTCACCTTCCTGCTGGCAGACCTGACGGTTGAGCTGATCATAACCTTGCGCGCCGTCGAGCCCAGACAGCGCTACCTCGTCAACGTGACCAATACGCCAGTAAGCGTGCAAAGCATGGCTCAACTGGCACGGCAACTCGTCCTGGTGCTCGGTGCTCAGGCGCAGTTCCAGGGTTTCGCCCAAGTGCGCGTGCAAGTCCACCTGCCAGTCGCACAATTGCAATTGCCAGTGCAGGCGCACGCCATCGTCATCGGTGCTGCTGTCGAGCAGCTTCCAGTCAATCAGGCGCGCCCAGCCATGGGACGGCCACGCGTTTTCGCTGGGGTGACGGCCATACCACGGCCAGCACACCGGTACGCCACCACGGATAGCCCCGACTTGCGGCCATTTGGCGGCACACCACAGCCACGGCTTCTGGCCCGTCGGTTGAAAGTGCAGCAATTGCGCACCCTGGCGACTGAACACCGCCTGGCACAGGGGGTGGTCGATCACCAACACATCGCGCATCTGAAAGCGCTCCCAGGCGAACACCGGTCGCTCGCGCAGGGATTTGAAAAAGCGTTGCAGCGGTTGCTCATGCATGTGCACAGGTTCCGAATATCACAGTGCAAGCCAAAAAAAAGCGGATAGCCATGGCTACCCGCAAATGCGCACAGAGAGAGGAGCTTATCGCAACAGCGTTAGAAGGTAGACTGAATTTTCAGGCCGGCGACCAAGGCGTTGTCGACTTGATCCACACCACCTGGGTGGGTGATGTATTGCAGGTTAGGGCGTACGGTCAGCCAATTGGTGACATGGAAGCCGTAGTTGATTTCGTAGTTGTATTCGGTACCTTGCAGCGGCATGTAACCGGCCTGGCTGTAGTCAGTAAAACCACCTGCCGCGTTACGCAGCTCTGCGGTTTTCTTCACGTCATCGTTGACATGGATACGGGCAAAACCGATGCCGATGTCATCCTTTGGACGCGCATCGAACGGGCCCTTGTACACAAACATCAGCGACTGATAGTTGTCGATGAAGTTGGTGTCCTTGTCGTGGAAGGTGACGTTAGCCGCAACGTTCAGACCACGGGAGGCATCACCATTGTGAGTGGTGAGTTGCTGTTGCACCACGCCCCAGTAGCCGCTTTTGCTGTTGCGAACGCGCAGGGCATCGCCAGTGGCGCCAGCGTCGCCGCCATTGACGTCTTCGCGCACATCATCAGCGTCAGCCGTGCTCTTGTAGTAACCCACGCGGTACTCGCCCGGCAGGCCATTGACCTTCGGCGACCACACCAATTCAACTGGCAACACGGTGCCCTTGGTACCGCTGCCGCTGAGCTTGAAGCCGTTGCCCATTTCGGTTTGCGATGGGTTCTGGTTGTACGCGCCAATTTGCGCATACAGTTCAGGCGTGATGTGGTATTTCACACGCAGAGCGGCCTGGCTGACGGGCCAGTTGTACCAGATGTTGGTGGCCCAGTTACCCACTTGGGAACCGCAGAACGCCAGGTTCTGGAACTCGCAGGGGAAGGTGTTGAAGTCTTCGCCTTCACCGAAGTAACCGGCTTTGACGTCCAGCTTGCCGTCGAGGAACTGATGCTGGATCCACAGTTGGGTCAGACGCACCATGTGGCCACGGCCATACACTTCCTGCGATGAACTCAAGGTGCCAGCACGCGGGTCACCAACACGGTCGTTGGAGATGTTCTCGCCATTACGATTGGTCAACTGGATCTTGGCCTGGGTGTTATCCCAGCCCCACAGTTTTTGCAGGTCCAGTGCCACGCCAAGACCAAACTGGTCAGAGTAGCGACCGGTCTTGTCGTCGTTATAACCGCCGTGGGCGTTGTAGCCCATCTCCCCAACGTAGTCGGCCTTGATGTCGATACCTTGCTCGATCAGCTTGGTACGCTCGCCGCCCCAATCGCCGGTCATCCACTTGGAATCGGCACTGAAGGCTTCATCCGCCATCGCATTGGCGGACAAAACCAGGGCTGCTACCGCTGACAGCTGGCAGATCAGCCGGGTGTTGTTGTGTTGCTTTTTCATCCCTACATCCTCGTCTTTATTGTTATTAAACTGTTTTTATCTAACGCGGGTTACATTTTTTAACTAAAACAACTGGTTATCTTCTTTTTCCTGTGGGAGCCGGGCTTGCCCGCGATGCAGGCGCTTCGGTCCTGCAGTTACAACGCGGTGACGCCATCGCGGGCAAGCCCGGCTCCCACAGATGCCCCCCGTGAGCCAGCAGTCCCCAATCGCTCACCGGTCTTGGCGTCAAACAGCAACACCTTGGCCGGGTCGAATTGCAGCGTCAGCGTCTCACCCACCTGCGGCGCGACGTCCGGCGCCAAACGGCAGCAGACCTTGGTGTCGTTGAGCTGCACGAACACCAGCGTGTCCGGGCCGGTCGGCTCGGTCACCTGCACTTCGGCACGAATACTCGACGAGCCATTGCCCTCGCCCGCCGCCAGCACGATCTGCTCCGGGCGCAGGCCAAGGATCACATCGCGGTCTTCAAGCCCGGCGTCATTCATGCTCAGCGGCAACTCGCAACGGGCCTGGCCGCTGTCCAGCAGCGCGACCAGGCGACCGTCCTTGCGTTGCAGGCGCAAAGGCACGAAGTTCATCGGTGGTGAACCGATAAAGCTTGCCACAAACAGGTTGGCCGGGTCGTTATAGATTTCTTTCGGCGTGCCGAATTGTTGGATGATGCCGTCCTTCATCACCGCCACTTTGTCGCCCAGGGTCATTGCTTCGATCTGGTCGTGGGTGACGTAGACGGTGGTGGTTTTCAGACGCTGGTGCATCAGCTTCATTTCGGTGCGCATCTCGACGCGCAATTTTGCGTCGAGGTTGGACAGCGGTTCGTCGAACAGGTAGATCTTCGGCCGGCGCGCCAGCGCTCGGCCCATGGCCACACGCTGCTGCTGGCCACCGGACAGTTGGCCCGGCTTGCGGTTGAGCAGGTGTTCGATCTGCAGCAGCTTGGCCACGCGTGCGACTTCGGCGTCGATGTCGGCTTGCGGCATCTTGCGAATCTTCAGGCCGAATTCGATGTTCTCGCGCACGCTCATGGTCGGGTACAGCGCATAGGACTGGAACACCATGGCGATGTCGCGGTCCTTGGGGCTCATGCCGCTGACATCCTGGTCGCCGATCATGATCGCGCCGCCGGTGATGGTCTCAAGGCCGGCGATGCAGTTCATCAGCGTGGACTTGCCGCACCCCGAAGGGCCGACCAGGATCAGGAATTCGCCTTCCTTGATCGACAGTTCGATGTTCTTCAAGGTGTCGGGCAGGCCGGCGCCGTAGGTTTTGTTTACATTGCGAAGTTCAAGCGTAGCCATGATTACCCCTTGACCGCGCCGGCCGTGAGGCCGCGCACGAAATACTTGCCTGCGATCACATAGACCAGCAGGGTCGGCAGCCCGGCGATCATCGCCGCCGCCATATCCACGTTATATTCCTTGGCCCCGGTGCTGGTGTTGACCAGGTTGTTCAGCGCCACCGTGATGGGCTGCGAGTCGCCACTGGAGAACACCACGCCGAACAGGAAGTCGTTCCAGATCTGCGTGAACTGCCAGATCAGGCAGACCATGATGATCGGCGTCGACATCGGCAGAATGATCTGCCGGAAGATGGTGAAGAAACCCGCACCGTCCAGGCGTGCCGCCTTGATCAGCGCATCCGGGATGCTTACGTAGTAGTTACGGAAGAACAGTGTGGTGAACGCCAGGCCGTAGACCACGTGGATAAACACCAGGCCGGTGGTGGTGCTCGCCAGGCCCATCTTGCCGAGGGTGAACGACGCGGGCAGCAGCACGGTCTGGAACGGCAGGAAGCAGCCGAACAGCAACAATCCAAAGAACAGTTGCGAACCTCGGAAGCGCCAGAACGACAACACATAGCCATTCAAGGCCCCGATGGCGGTGGAAATCAGCACGGCTGGAACGGTGATCTTGATCGAGTTCCAGAAGTAGCCATCCACAGTGGCCCAGGCCTTGACCCAGCCGATGCCACTGACCACGGTCGGCCAGCTCAGCAGGTTGCCGCTGCTGATGTCTTCGGGAGTCTTGAAGCTGGTGAGCAGCATCACCACCAGCGGCACCAGGTACAGCAGCACGGCGAGGATCAGCACCGCATAGATCGCGATACGACTCAGGCTGATGGCAGGTTTGGAGGCGAGACTAGTCATTACGTTTGGTCCTCAGCTCGGAGTAGAGGTACGGCACGATGATCGCGAGGATCGCACCGAGCATCAGGATTGCACTGGCCGAGCCCATGCCCATCTGGCCACGGCTGAAGGTGAACGAGTACATGAACATCGCCGGCAGATCGGACGAATAGCCCGGGCCACCCGCGGTCATCGCCGCCACCAGGTCGAAGCTCTTGATCGCAATGTGCGCCAGGATCATCACTGCACTGAAGAACACCGGACGCAGGCTTGGCAGCACCACGCTCCAATAGATGCGCGGCAGGCTGGCACCGTCGATCTGGGCGGCGCGGATGATCGATTGATCAACCCCACGCAGGCCAGCCAGGAACATCGCCATGATAAAGCCCGAGGCTTGCCACACAGCGGCGATCACCAGGCAGTAGACCACGCGGTCGGGGTCGATCAGCCAGTCGAGACGGAAGCCTTCCCAGCCCCAATCCCGCAGAAGTTTGTCCAGGCCCATGCCCGGGTTGAGCAGCCATTTCCAGGCGGTACCGGTGACGATCATCGAGAGCGCCATCGGGTACAGGTAAATGGTGCGGATAAAGCCTTCGCGGCGGATTTTCTGGTCGAGGAAAATCGCCAGCGTCACGCCGATCACCAGGGTGATGCCGATGAACATGCCGCCGAACAGCGCCAGGTTTTTGCTCGCCACCCACCAACGGTCGTTGTCGAACAAACGCTCATACTGAGCCAGGCCCGCCCACTTGTAGCTGGGCAGGAACGTGGAAGTGGTGAACGACAGCACGAACGTCCACAGGATGTAGCCGTAAAAGCCTACCAGCACGATGAACATGCTCGGCGCCAGCACCAGTTTGGGTAGCCAGCGTTGCAGCACATCGAACGGCGAGGCCTTGCTGAACACAGCAACAGAACTCATGGGAAAATCCACTACAGGGAAAAAGGACTACAAGGTGAGTCTCTTGTCGAACGCGGTTTGTGTGGGAGCTGGCTTGTCGAATCGTCGCACCGCTGCGACGGCATCAGCTCGGTGTAACCGGTACACCGAGTTGCCTGCATCGCGGGCAAGCCCGGCTCCCACAAAAATCCGCTACCAAGTATTACTTGGCCGACTTGATCGCAGCACCCAGCTTCTTGGCGGTGTCGGCCGGGTCGGCTTTCGGGTCGTTGATGTAGTTGGTCACTACGTCAAAGAACGCACCTTGCACCGCCAGGGTAGTGGCCATGTTGTGCGCCATGCTTGGCTGCAAGCCGCCGGTCTTGGCATCGGTCAGGAAGTCCTTGGCGGCGGTCTGGGCGCAGGAGTCGAAGCCGTAGGAATCCATCTTGGTCAGCATGTCGTTACGCACAGGGATCGAGCCCTTGTTGATGCTGAACACTTTCTGGAAGTTTTCACCCAGCACGACTTTGGCGATGTCCTGCTGACCTGCGGCAGTGCCTTTGTCTTTCTGCTTGAACACCGCCAGGGAGTCGATGTTGTAGGTGAAGGCTTTGTCGGTGCCAGGGAACGCTACGCACTCGTAGTCCTTGCCAGCGACTTTCTTGGCGGCAGTCCACTCGGACTTGGCCCAGTCACCCATGATCTGCATACCGGCCTTGCCGTTGATGACCTTGCCGGCTTCGAGGTTCCAGTCCTGGCCTTTGCCGTCCACGTCCATGTAGGTCGCGACTTTCTTCAGCTCAGTGAGGGACTTGACCATTTGCGGACCGGTCAGGGCGTCGTTATCCAGGTCGACCAGGGCTTTCTTGTAGCCATCAGCCCCCATGACCGAGAGCACTACCGCTTCGAAAACGGTGCTGTCCTGCCAAGGCTGGCCGCCGTGGGCAAGCGCAATGAAGCCTGCAGCTTTGAGCTTGTCGCCGGCTGCGTAGAATTCTTCGAGGGTGGTTGGGTTCTTGGTGATACCGGCTTTCTTGAAGACTTCCGGGTTGATCCACAGCCAGTTCACACGGTGGATATTCACCGGTACGGCCACGTAGTCACCGTCGTACTTCACGGTGTCGGAGACTTTCTTGTCGAGCAGGGAATCCCACTTTTCTTCTTTGGCGACGTCTTTGAGCACGTCGGTGTCGAGCAGGCCAGTGGACGCCCATTCCTGGATGTCGGGGCCTTTGATCTGGGCTACACCCGGTGGGTTGCCGGCAACCGCACGGCTTTTCAGCACGGTCATGGCCGTGGCGCCACCGCCACCTGCAACGGCACCGTCTTTCCAGGTGAAGCCGTCTTTCTCAACTTGGGCCTTCAGGACATCCACAGCCGCTTTTTCACCACCGGAAGTCCACCAATGCACCACTTCCACCGTACCTTTGGAGTCGGCGGCAAATGCACTGAGGGGAAACAACGAGGCAATGGAAATAGCAACGGCGAGGCGATTAATCGCGTTCATCTGAGTACCTTTTCTTGTTGTTATGCATGCAAGTCTAGAGCTTGCGCTGCACGGAGTTTAAACAGGGATTTTCCAGGCGCAGGTAACAAAGGGACGCACAAATGTCACCACTTGGTGACATAACGCCCGTTGCCCAATGCACTGGCCAGGCTGGGTGCCAAGGGTAACGCCGGCAGCACGACCGCTTGCCAGGCATGGTACAGATCAGGTTTGCCGCCCCAGATGTTGCTGCTGGGTTGGTTGTGCGGGCTGAGTTCGTGGTGCCAACTGCCATGGAGCCGATCGATGAAGTGGGTTTCACAAAACTCCCAGATGCGTCGATACCAGATCTCGTAATGCAGTTCACCCGTACGTTTGAGCAGTGCCTGAGCAGCGGCGCTGGCTTCTGCGTGGGTCCAGTGCAAGCGCTCGCGTACAACCGGGCGCCGACTCCAATCCAAAGTGTAGACAATGCCCGGTGCACCATCCACGGCCCAGGCATATTCACAGGCGCTGGCAAACAGCCCTTTGGCGTCGTCAACCAACCAAGCCGGCGTATCCAGCCCGGCCTGCAGGCGCGCAGCTTCCAGGTGCAGTAGCAGCCGCGCCCATTCGAAACCGTGGCCGGGGGTTATGCCGTAGGGGCGAAACCCATCAGCGGGGTTATCTTCGTTGTAGCCCAGTAGAGGTTTCCACTGCGCGTCAAAGTGCTCGATCACCATGAACTGGTTGCTGGCGGCGTGGGTGTGGATCACCCGCTCGACGATGCGCAGCGCACGGTCCAGCCAACGGCTGTCAGCAGTGACATCGGCCAGGGCCAGGAAGGCTTCGGTGGCGTGCATGTTGCTGTTGGCGCCGCGATAGCCTTCGACACCACTCCAGTCCCGGGCGAAAGATTCAAGCATGACGCCCTCCTCCTCGCTCCAGAAGAACTGGTCGATGATATGGATGGCGTCGTTCAACAAGGTTTGCGCACCCGGCGCGCCAGCCACCACCGCAGAGCTGGCGGCCAGGGCCACGAATGCATGCAGGTACGCTGCTTTGCCGGTGTTGCCATCCATGGCTTGGGGCGCGGCGAACCAGCCACCGTGCTCACTGTCGCGCAGCGGGCCGCTGAGAGCCGTCACGCCATGCGCCACCAGCTCGGCATAACCGGGCAGCCCCATCGCATGGGCCATGGCGAAGCTGTGGGTCATACGGGCGGTGTTCATGGTTTCGGCGCGGGCATCGGCGGGCAACTGGCCTTTATCGTCGAGGTTGCCGAACCCGTCCGGCAGGCGCGATGCCTTGGCGAACGCCAACAGGCGCTGGCCTTCAGCGGCGAGCCAGGCGTGGTGGGCAGGTGCGTTCAGCCAACTGCTGGCAGGCAGTGGATGGGTGGTCATGGGTGGCCCTTATTGTTTTTTGTGGGATGACCGGAGTCTAAACAAGGGCGCGGTAGGGGCAAGTAACGAAGGGGAGAAGAAATGTCACTATCTGGTGACAATCAATCTCCAAGTGAAAATCCAAAATGTGGGAGGGGGCTTGCTCCCTCCTACATTTATATCTCATTCAAAGGCCATAACTTCGTTCATTGACCCAGCGGTGTGGCCGCAGCAGGCGCATTGAGGCGCTGGTTCAGATTCTGCACCTGGCTCTGCAAGGTGGTGATATTGCGCGTGGTCTGGATGCGGAACACATCAAACTCCTTGTTGGTCGGCGCATCGACGTTGGCAGGCTGGTTTTCCTGGGCACTCTTGAGTACCAGCAAATCCTGCTCAAGACGGGCGATGGCGGCGCCTGGATTGCCCTGCTTCTTCAAGGCTGCCACATCAGTGGACAAGTCCTTGATCTCACCTTGGGCCGCCTTGAGGCTGGCGACAGCGTCGGTCAGGGCCTGCACCTGGCCTTGCAGCTTGGCATTGGCAGCCGTCAGTTCGGTGGTACTGGCGCTCATCTGGGCCAGGCGACTATCCAGCTCGGTGGCTTGGCCGGCGACGCCCAACTGTTGCTTGCCCTGCTCCTGCAACTGGGCTTGCAACTGCTTGATCTGCAATTTCAGCGCCTCGCTGCCGTTGTTCACGCTGGCTTCGCTGGCCACGACCTTGCCGGAAATATCCTGCAGGCGCCCCGCCGCTTCCTCGCTGATGCGGGCGAAGCTTTCCTGGGTGGCGACCAGTTGCTGGCCCATCAGGGAAATCTGCTGGAAGCTCCACCAGGCCAGGCCGGCGAAAGCAATCAGCAATGCGCCTACCAACGCCCACAACGGGCCGGTGCTGGCACTTTTAACTTTGACCACTGGTGTGGTTCGCGAGCGCACCGAAGTGGCGGCAGTCGGCACGAAATCATCGTCGTCCCCGAGGTCTGCCCGCAGGCTGGGCACGTTGTCGAAGTCGTCTTTTGCATCGTTACGCATGAATCTACCTTGAATCAATGAGGTGGCTGCTCAGAGGCCGAGCGGCGCAAGTATAAACCGTGCCCCAGACGCATAGGTCGACACGGTCCGGCGAATTCGGTTCCCGATGTGTTGCTGGTTATGAACTTACTTGAGGCCCGGATCCTGGGCTTTCCACCAACTGCAGAACTCATCGAGCGCGGCCCACAGGGTGACCTTGGGGTCGTAGTCCAGATAATGCCTGGCACGGCTGATGTCGAGGGTGAAATCTTTGTTCATCACCTGCATGCCCAAACGCGATAACGAAGGCTCCGGCCGCCCCGGCCACATCGCACAGAACGCCTCATTCAAGGCCGCCACGCTGTAGGACAAACCGTAAGACCGATAACGGGTCACTTGGGGCAGCTCCATTTGCCGCATCACATAATTGACCACATCCCATATAGGCACCGGTGCGCCGTTGCTGATGTTGTACGCCTTGCCCAGCGCCGAGCCGGGTGCGAGCAGGCTGCTGAGCAGCGCTTCATTGAGGTTGTGCACGCTGGTGAAGTCGACCTTGTTCAGGCCGTCGCCGACAATGGCCAGGCGGTTCTTGCGCTGCATCTTCAACAGCCGCGGGAAGATGCTCATGTCGCCGGCACCGGTGACAAAACGCGGGCGCAACGCCAACACCTCAAGACCGAACTCCTGGGCACCGAAGACCTTCTGCTCGGCCAGGTATTTGGTGGCGGCATAAGGATGCTTGAAACGTTTGGGCACCTGCTCTTCGGTGATGCCTGAATGGTCGCGGCCGTCGAAGTAGATCGACGGCGACGACAGGTGCACCAGGCGCCCCACGCGCTGCTTGAGGCAGGCTTCAACCACATTTTCAGTCACCAGCACATTGCCTTGGTGAAAGTCCTGATACTTGCCCCACAACCCAACGGCGCCGGCGCAATGCACCACGGCTTCAACGTCGCGGCACAGGTCACGCACCAGGTCGGCATCATTCAAGTCACCCTGGATAAACTCGGCACCGCGCCGAACCAGGTGTTCGACACCCTCGGCGCGTCGCCCGTTGACCCGCACATCCAGGCCCTGTTCAAGGGCAAAACGCGCAAAGCGCCCGCCGATGAAGCCGCTTGCGCCGGTGACCAGAATTTTCATGTAGTACTCCGTGTTCTTTCGTTTTTCATCGCTGTGGCCTTGACGCCCACCATCACTTCAACGGCACCAACCAGTGGCCACAAACCTGGGCCAGATGGTCGGTCAACAAGCCCAACAGTTGCCCGCCACTGCGCCAATGATGCCAGTACAGCGGCACATCGATGGGCTTATCTGGCAATAACTCCACCAATACGCCGGTTTCAATCTGGTCGCGCACCTGTAACTCGGGCACCAGGCCCCACCCAAGACCGGCTTCCGTCAGGCGAATAAAACCTTCGGACGACGGGCATAGATGGTGCTCAAAACCTCCGTCCACCCCGAGGGAAGCCAGGTAACGGTGTTGCAGGAAATCATCCGGGCCGAACACCAGCGCCGGCGTGCGCGCCAATTGATCGGCGCGCACGCCCGCCGGAAAATGCCGGGCAATAAACGCCGGGCTGGCCAGCGCCCGATAACGCATGGCGCCCAGTAACAGGCTGCGAGCGCCAGCCACCGGGCGCTCGCTGGCACAGATACAGGCCGCAACCTCACCGGCACGCATACGCTTGAGGCCCACGGTCTGGTCTTCGACCACCAGGTCCAGCAGCAAGTGCTGTTCGGCGCAGAAGTCGCTGATGGCCTCGGCCCACCATGTGGCCAGGCTGTCGGCATTCAGGGCGATGCGCAAGCGCTCGGGCATACCCTCCTCGTCCAGCGCCGGCACCTGGCTTTGCAGGTCACGCTCCAGCAAACGCACCTGTTGCACATGGTTGAGCAGGCGTCGGCCGATGTCGGTCGGGGTTGGGGGCGAGGCCCGTACCAGCACCGGCTGCCCGATACGCGCCTCCAGCAACTTGATGCGCTGGGAGATCGCCGACTGCGACAGCCCCAGCACCTGGGCACCGCGCTCGAAGCCGGCTTGTTCCACCACCGCCGCCAGGGCGGAAAGCAATTTATAGTCGAACATCAGTTTTCCTAATGAGCGATCAGCAATATTGGTTTTTCTTATACAGGCCCGACCCGCACCATAGCCAGCATCGTTTAAGCATCAACAAGGATTCCTCAGTATGTGGCAGAGCTATATGAACGGCTTGCTGGTGGCCCTCGGGCTGATCATGGCAATCGGCACCCAGAACGCGTTCGTCCTCGCGCAAAGCCTGCGCCGCGAGCATCACTTGCCCGTCGCGGCCTTGTGCGTGATCTGCGATGCGCTGCTGGTGGCCGCCGGGGTGTTCGGCCTGGCCACCGTGCTGGCCCAGAGCCCGATACTGCTTGCGGTGGCACGCTGGGGCGGCGCAGCGTTCCTGCTGTGGTATGGCGCATGTGCGCTACGCCGGGCCTGTTCGAAACAAAGCCTGGATCAGGATGCCACTCTCAAGACCCGCTCATTGCGCGCGGTCCTGTTGAGCGCGCTGGCGGTGACCCTGCTAAATCCCCATGTGTACCTGGACACCGTGCTGCTGATCGGTTCCCTGGGCGCGCAACAAACGCAGCCGGGGGCTTACGTGGCCGGTGCCGCCAGCGCTTCGCTCCTGTGGTTCACCACCCTGGCACTCGGCGCGGCGTGGCTGGCACCCTGGCTGGCACGCCCCGCCACCTGGCGCCTGCTGGACTTGCTGGTGGCGGTGATGATGTTCTCGGTGGCCTACCAATTGATCAGCGCCTGACCAATAGTTGAAAACGCGCTGGAACCTCTATCCCACACAGTTGTTGCGTGGTTATGCCGCACCCCCGGTGCTATGATCGGCCCCCTGCGCCGCAAAGAGTACAAACTCCCCGGCGCATGTTTGGCCGCCCGTGATCGGCCTTGCGCTCACCGCAACTGACCTGATTAGGAGAATCATCATGGCTTTCGAATTGCCGCCGCTGCCCTACGCACACGATGCCCTGCAGCCGCACATCTCCAAGGAAACCTTGGAATACCACCACGACAAGCACCACAACACCTATGTCGTGAACCTGAACAACCTGGTGCCTGGCACCGAGTTCGAAGGCAAGACCCTGGAAGAAATCGTCAAGTCTTCCTCGGGCGGCATCTTCAACAACGCCGCTCAGGTCTGGAACCACACCTTCTACTGGAACTGCCTGGCGCCAAACGCCGGCGGCCAACCAACCGGCGCACTGGCTGAGGCCATCAATGCGGCGTTCGGTTCGTTCGACAAGTTCAAGGAAGAGTTCACCAAGACGTCCGTCGGCACCTTCGGTTCCGGTTGGGGCTGGCTGGTGAAAAAGGCTGACGGTTCCCTGGCCCTGGCCAGCACCATCGGCGCCGGCAACCCGCTGACCAGCGGCGACACCCCGCTGCTGACCTGCGACGTATGGGAACACGCCTACTACATCGACTACCGCAACGTGCGTCCAAAGTATGTGGAAGCGTTCTGGAACCTGGTCAACTGGAAGTTCGTGGCTGAGCAGTTCGAAGGCAAGACCTTCACTGCCTAAGCAGCGCGTTCAGTAAAAAGAGCCCGGCGATTGCCGGGCTTTTTTGTGCTCGCCAGGCAGACCGCCCAGAAATAGCGGAACTCAACAGTAACAATTCACCACACAAACGCCAGGAGGAATAAACCTCCTGGTTCTAATTAAATGTGGAGAATAACGATGGATCCTATTTCGATGGCAGCAGGGGTTGCAGGTGCGATCCCAATGGTCGCGGGTGTTGTTGATAAAGGGCTGGATCTGGCAAACGGTGCAATGAATGCCGGAAACAAAGTCCTGGACATGGCAAGCAAAGTCCTGGACATGGCCGGTGAAAGCTCCAAGATCGGTGGGGAAGCGCCAAAGCCCCAGGGTAAAATCGATTTTTCTTAAATCGTCACCCACTCGAAGGCGGACCTCCTCCGCCTTCTCCGCTGCAGGGCTTTGAGCCCCCTGATCTTTCCTGCGTTTATCCGGCCAAAACCTCAATTAAGCTGCGGCCCCAATGTCCCTTTGACTGCCATCCTCAGATTGCCAATACTCATGGCATATTGACGGCCACCCGCATGAGACAAGGAATGCCCCTTTGAAGCTGGAACTCAAAAACAGCTTGTCGGTGAAGTTGCTACGGGTTGTGCTGCTGTCGGCCTTGATCGTCGGCGTGGCGTTGAGCGTGGCGCAGATTGTTTTTGATGCCTACAAGACGCGCCAGGCTGTGGCTGGCGATGCGCAACGTATCCTCGACATGTTTCGCGACCCCTCGACCCAGGCCGTCTACAGCCTGGACCGCGAGATGGGTATGCAAGTGATCGAAGGGTTGTTCCAGGACGACGCCGTGCGCATGGCCTCCATCGGTCATCCCAACGAGACCATGCTGGCGGAAAAAAGCCGTGCGTTGCAGCAATCCCCCAGCCGCTGGCTGACCGACCTGATTCTCGGCCAGGAACGCTCCTTTACCACCGCATTGGTCGGCAAAGGCCCCTACAGCGAATATTACGGCGACCTCAGTATCACCCTGGATACCGCCACCTATGGCAGAGGTTTTCTGGTCAGCTCGGTCATCATCTTTATCTCGGGCGTATTGCGCGCCCTGGCCATGGGGCTGGTGCTGTACCTGGTGTATCACTGGATGCTGACCAAACCGCTGTCACGGATTATCCAGCACCTGACCTCGATCAACCCGGACCGCCCCAGCGCACACAAGATCCCTCAGCTCAAGGGCCACGAACGCAACGAACTGGGGCAGTGGATAAACACCGCCAACCAGTTGCTCGAGTCCATCGAGCGCAATACCCACCTGCGCCACGAGGCCGAATCCAGCCTGTTGCGCATGGCCCAATATGACTTCCTGACCGGCCTGCCCAACCGCCAGAAGCTGCAGGAACAGCTGGACAAGATCCTCACTGACGCCGGCCGCAGGCAGCGCCGGGTGGCGGTGTTGTGCGTTGGGCTGGATGATTTCAAGAGCGTCAACGAACAATTCACCTACCAGGCCGGCGACAAACTGCTACTGGCCCTGGCCGATCGCCTGCGCGCCCACAGCGGACGCCTCGGCACGCTTGCCCGCTTGGGAGGCGACCAGTTCGCCCTGGTGCAGGCCGATATCGACCAGCCTTACGAAGCCGCCGAACTGGCGCAAAGCATTTTGGATGACCTGGAGGCGGAGTTCGCACTTGAGCATGACCTGATCAGGCTGCGTGCCACCATCGGCATCACGCTGTTCCCTGAAGATGGCGACAGCACCGAGAAGTTGCTGCAAAAAGCCGAGCAGACCATGACCCTGGCCAAGAGCCGCTCGCGCAACCGCTATCAGTTCTACATCGCCAGCGTCGACAGCGAAATGCGCCGGCGCCGCGAATTGGAAAAGGACCTGCGCGATGCGCTGAGCCGCGACCAGTTCCACCTGGTGTACCAGCCGCAAATCAGCTACCGCGACCATCGCGTAGTCGGCGTAGAGGCCCTGTTGCGCTGGCAACACCCGGAACACGGCCTGGTACCGCCGGATCTGTTTATTCCGCTGGCGGAACAGAACGGCACCATCATCCCGATCGGCGAATGGGTGCTGGACCAGGCGTGCCGGCAACTGCGCGAATGGCATGATCAGGGCTTCACCACGCTGCGCATCGCCGTCAACCTGTCCACCGTGCAACTGCACCACACCGAGTTGCCGAGGGTGGTCAACAACCTGATGCAGATCTATCGCTTGCCGCCCCGCAGCCTGGAACTGGAAGTGACCGAGACCGGCCTGATGGAAGACATCAGCACCGCCGCCCAGCACCTGCTGAGCCTGCGTCGCTCCGGGGCGCTGATCGCCATTGATGACTTCGGCACCGGTTATTCATCCCTGAGCTACCTGAAAAGCTTGCCGCTGGACAAGATCAAGATCGACAAAAGCTTCGTCCAGGACCTGCAGGATGATGACGATGACGCAACGATCGTGCGCGCCATTATCCAACTGGGCAAAAGCCTGGGTATGCAGGTGATTGCCGAAGGCGTGGAGACCGCCGAACAAGAGGCGTACATCATCTCCGAAGGCTGCCATGAGGGTCAGGGTTATCACTACAGCAAACCGCTGCAGGCGCGGGAGCTGGCGGCTTATTTGAAGCAGTCCGAGCGTAATAACGCGGTGAGTCTGTGAATTAACCAACCAATACCAAATATTTCCCGCGTATAAGCCTTTACACAAAATGCAAATATTTCGCATTATGTCGCAGCTTTTGCGCTCCCCGCGCGCCCTATTCACACTCGAAGCAGGATGTTCGCCATGATTCGTATGCCCCTGGCCACCGCCAGTCTGCTGGCCATTGCCATTTCTCTCGCCGGTTGTGGCGAAGGTAAAGACAAGGCCGCCGCGCCTCAAGCACCCGCCGCCGCCAGCACAACCGCACCGGCTGCCGGCCAGGTCGACGAAGCAGCCGCCAAGGCGGTTGTCGCGCACTACGCAGACATGGTGTTTGCGGTATACAGCGATGCCGAATCCACCGCAAAAACCCTGCAGACAGCGGTCGACACCTTCCTCGCCAACCCGAACGACGAAACCCTGAAAGCGGCCCGTACCGCCTGGATCGCCGCGCGCGTCCCGTACCTGCAAAGTGAAGTGTTCCGCTTCGGCAACACCATCATCGACGACTGGGAAGGCCAAGTGAACGCCTGGCCCCTGGACGAAGGCTTGATCGACTACGTCGACAAGTCCTACGAGCACGCCCTGGGTAACCCGGGCGCCAACGCCAACATCATTGCCAACAGCGAGATCCAGGTCGGCGAAGACAAGATCGACGTCAAGGAAATCACCCCGGAAAAACTCGCCAGCCTCAATGAGCTGGGCGGTTCCGAGGCGAACGTTGCCACCGGCTACCACGCCATCGAATTCCTGCTCTGGGGCCAGGACCTCAACGGCACCGGCCCAGGCGCGGGCAACCGTCCGGCCTCGGACTACCTGACGGGTGACGGTGCCACCGGCGGTCACAATGAGCGCCGCCGCACTTACCTGCGCGCAGTGACTCAACTGCTGGTCAGCGACCTGGAAGAAATGGTCGGCAACTGGAAACCCAACGTCGAAGACAACTACCGCGCCACCCTGGAGTCGGATCCGGCTACCGACGGCCTGCGTAAAATGCTGTTCGGCATGGGCAGCCTGTCTTTGGGCGAGCTGGCCGGCGAGCGCATGAAGGTGTCCCTGGAAGCCAATTCGCCGGAAGACGAACATGATTGCTTCAGCGATAACACCCACAACTCGCAGTTCTACGACGCCAAGGGCATCCGCAACGTTTATCTGGGTGAATACACCCGCGTTGACGGCACCAAGCTGACCGGCGCCAGCCTGTCGTCCCTGGTAGCCAAGGCCGATCCGGCTGCCGATGCCGCCCTCAAGGCGGACCTGGCAGCAACCGAAGCGAAGATCCAGGTCATGGTCGACCGCGCCAACGCCGGCGAGCACTACGACCAGTTGATCGCCGCAGGCAACGACAAGGGCAACCAGATCGTACGCGACGCGATTGCCGCCCTGGTCAAGCAGACCGGTTCGATCGAGGCCGCTGCCGGCAAGCTGGGCATCAGTGACCTGAACCCGGACAGCGCTGATCACGAGTTCTGATCCCTGCGGTACTGAAAAAGGCGACCTTGTGGGAGGGGGCTTGCTCCCGATAGCGGTGGATCAGCAGATACATTCTGCGCTGATCAGCTGCTATCGGGAGCAAGTCCCTCCCACATTTTGCTCCGGGTAACCTCAAGCACTCTGGTTTACATGCCCAGCACCGTCGGTAGAATGGCGCCTCTGCCCAATCACCCGAGCGAACTTCATGGCGTTGCCGACCCTACGTATCATCGGTTTCATCATCGGCATCTTCCTGATCACCCTTGCCGTCGCCATGGTCATCCCGATGGCCACCCTGGTGATCTTCGAACGCACCAGCGACCTGCCCTCATTCCTGTGGGCCAGCCTGATCACCTTTATCGCCGGGTTGGCCCTGGTCATCCCCGGTCGCCCGGAGCATGTGCACTTGCGCCCCCGGGACATGTACCTGCTGACCGTCAGCAGTTGGGTGGTGGTGTGCATCTTCGCCGCCCTGCCCTTTTTGCTGACCCAGCACATCAGCTACACCGACTCGTTCTTTGAAAGCATGTCCGGCATCACCGCCACCGGCTCCACCGTGCTGAGCGGCCTGGACAGCATGTCGCCGGGCATCCTGATGTGGCGTTCGCTGCTGCACTGGCTCGGCGGTATCGGCTTTATCGGCATGGCGGTGGCGATCCTGCCGCTGCTGCGTATTGGTGGTATGCGCCTGTTCCAGACCGAATCCTCGGACCGCTCGGAAAAGGTCATGCCCCGCTCGCACATGGTGGCGCGGCTGATCGTGGCCGCGTATGTGGGCATCACAATCCTCGGCAGCCTGGCATTCTGGTGGGCCGGAATGGGTTTGTTCGATGCGATCAACCACGCAATGTCGGCGATTTCCACCGGCGGGTTCTCCACCTCGGATGAGTCCCTCGCGCACTGGAAACAACCGGCCGTGCACTGGGTCGCGGTGGTGGTGATGATCCTCGGCAGCTTGCCATTCGCCCTGTATGTGGCCACGTTGCGCGGCAACCGTCGAGCGCTGATCAAGGACCAGCAGGTGCAAGGCTTGCTCGGCCTATTGCTCGTGACCTGGCTGGTGCTCGGCACCTGGTACTGGTGGACCACCGACCTGCATTGGCTCGATGCCTTGCGCCATGTGGCGCTGAATGTGACTTCGGTAATGACGACCACCGGATTTGCACTGGGGGACTACAGCCTTTGGGGCAACTTCTCACTGATGCTGTTCTTTTACCTGGGCTTTATCGGCGGCTGCTCGGGCTCCACGGCCGGCGGCATCAAGATCTTCCGTTTCCAGGTCGCCTATATCCTGCTCAAGGCCAACTTGAACCAGTTGATCCACCCACGTGCGGTGATCAAGCAAAAGTACAACGGTCATCGCCTCGACGAAGAAATTGTGCGGTCGATCCTGACCTTTTCATTTTTCTTTGCCATTACCATCTGCACCATCGCCCTGGCCTTGTCACTGCTGGGCGTGGACTGGATGACCGCGCTGACCGGTGCCGCCAGCACCGTGTCCGGCGTCGGCCCGGGCCTGGGTGAAACCATCGGCCCGGCCGGCAACTTCGCCACCCTGCCGGATGCAGCCAAGTGGATTCTGTCGCTGGGCATGCTGCTGGGTCGACTGGAGATCATTACCGTGTTTGTGCTGTGTATTCCGGCATTTTGGCGCCACTGACCGACGACATTTCCTGCAGCCGTGCCCGGTACTCGCCGGGCGTGGCATTGAACCAGCGGCGAAACGCGCGGAAGAAGTTGCTCGGGTCGGCGAACCCCAGCAGGTAGGCAATTTCCAGCAAGGTCATGTTTGGCTGCGCCAGGTATTGCTCGGCCAGCTCGCGGCGGGTGTCATCGAGCAACGCCTGGAAACTGGTGCCCTCCTCCTGCAAACGTCTTTGCAAGGTACGTTGGGACAGATGCAGTGTCTGGGCCACCGCTTCGCGCTTGGGCTCCCCCTGGGGCAGCAGGCGGCACAACACCTGTCGCGCGTTGTGGGTGACGCGACTTTCAGAGAAACGCGCCAGGTATTCACCGGCAAAACGATCATGCAATAGCGCCATGGCCTCGTTGGCCGTGGGCAGCGGTGCATCCATGTCGGCTTGCTCGAAGATCAGCGCGTCATAGGGCGCATTGAATTGCAGCGGCGCATGGAAGGCCTGTTTGTACGGCGCCAGGTCCGCTGGTTGATCGCCCTGCAGCAGCACTTTGCGCGGTTGCAGGGTGCGCCCGGTAAGCCAGCCGCACAGCGCCAGCGCACTGGCCAGCGAGGCTTCGGCGCTTTGCCGGGTCGGCGGCAGATGATCGCCATGCACTGTCAGAATCAACGCATAGCCTTCGGGTAAGAGTCGGAAGCTCAAGTCGGCGCTTTCGGCGATGATGCGCTGGTAGCGCACCAATCGCATAAAGCCTTCAGCCAGAGTGTTGCTGGACATCAGCGCATAACCGGCAACATGGAACGAGGCCGGCCGCACCACCTTGCCCATGTTCAAGCCAATCGCCGGGTTGCCTGACACCTCCACCGCCCGCTGCCACAGGCGGGTCATGGAATCCTGGGGAAAACGCGCGTCCGGGTCACTGAGGGCGGCATAGTCCAGGCCCAGTTGCTTGAACAACGCACGGCAATCCAGGCCGTCCATTTCCAACGCCTTGACTATCCCCATCGCCCAGCTTGCAGAAGTTGTTCGTTCGCTCATGGCGTCTTCTTATTGAAAGCAGGCTCAAACGGCAGCCAGGAAGCCAAGGATACTAAAGTGGCATCTATTGTCACTGGCTGATACCACTGATCACTCTAGACTCAAATAAGCTCCCCGCCGAACACCTGTTGGGCGGCACAACAACCAGAGGGCCGGCCACCGTGGAAAACACCAGAAAATTCAACAGCTTTGCCGAGTTTTACCCGTACTACCTGAGCGAACATGGCAACAGCACCTGCCGGCGCTTGCATTTCATCGGCACCACCCTGGTGATCGGTATCCTCGCGTACGCCATAGGCCGGGGGTCACTGCTCCTGTTGCTGGCCTTGCCAATCGCTGGCTACACCTTTGCCTGGATTGGCCACTTCTTTTTCGAAAAGAACCGTCCGGCGACCTTTCAGCACCCGTTCTATAGCTTGCTGGGGGATTTCGTGATGTACCGCGACATGATCCTGGGCAAGGTACCGTTCTAGGGGGCGTTCTCATGTCACTTGCGTCGCAAGTATTAAAAATTGTGCGTCCGCCGAGATAAAAGTCTTTTTGTCATTTACGGTGCTGTATCCTGCCAAGGCTTTTTGAGAGCGCGCAATCACCTGCGATTGAAAACAGACCTTGCGAGGAGCGACGACGATGCACGAGATACCTAATCTCCCCTTCCCAAGCCTGCACCCAACCGAGCAGCCAACACCGCAGCAGGCCAGCAACAAGCAGCCTGCGACCAAAGAAGCAAAACCAGTCGACAGCAAACGCCAAGACTGACGCCGTACCAGACCGTGTGGAAAGCGCACCTTTGAGCGCTTTCCACACTGCCTGAATCATTCGAGACGCTCATCATGACCACAACCCTTCCCGATACGCCGGACGCCGCCGTGCTCGACGCTGCCTTGCAGATGGTCGAAGTCTGGAACCGCCTCAGTGCAGACAAGCAAGCCGCACTGCTCAAGCGCTTCGGCACCCAGGAAAATGCCCTGGCAGCCCTGGTGACGACTCAATTGCTGGCTCCCGCCCAAGCCTGATGCATCTTTGATCCGAGGTTTTACATTTTTGCCGCCCTGCCCGGCCTGCGCGCCGGTATCATTAGCAGCCTATCTTTACCTGCTGCGACAGTGGACCTCTCCCATGCCAGATACCCAGCGACCCATGGCCGTCACGCTGCAAGTCGTTTCCATCGTGCTGTTTACCTTTATCGGCTACCTGAATATCGGCATCCCCCTGGCTGTACTGCCGGGCTATGTGCATAGCCAATTGGGCTATGGCGCCGTGATCGCCGGGCTGGTCATCAGCGTGCAATACCTGGCGACCCTGTTGAGCCGCCCCTATGCCGGCAAGATTATCGACAACCTGGGCAGCAAGCGCGCCGTGCTGATTGGCCTGGTGGGCTGCGGTTCAAGTGGCGTGTTCATGTTGCTGGCGGCGTGGTTTTCCAGCCTGCCGGCAGTGAGCCTGGGCAGCCTGTTGATCGGTCGACTGGTGCTGGGCAGCGCCGAAAGCCTGGTGGGTTCCGGCGCGATCGGCTGGGGCATCGGCCGCGTTGGCGCGGCGAACACCGCCAAAGTCATCTCCTGGAACGGTATCGCCAGCTACGGCGCGCTGGCGGTCGGCGCACCATTGGGGGTGCTGTTGGTCAGCCGGTTCGGGCTGTGGAGCATGGGCGTGAGCATCATTCTGCTCGCCGTGCTGGGCGTGTTGTTGGCCTGGAAAAAACAAGCCGCGCCGATTGTACCCGGCGTACGTCTGCCGTTCATGAATGTGCTGGGCCGCGTGTTGCCACACGGTTGCGCGCTGGCGCTGGGCTCCATCGGCTTTGGCACCATCGCCACCTTTATCACCCTGTATTACACCACCCAGCACTGGGATAACGCGGTGTGGGCCTTGAGCCTGTTCGGCGCCAGTTTTATCGGCGCACGCTTGCTGTTTGGCAATTTGATCAACCGCATTGGCGGCTTTCGCGTCGCGATTGCCTGCCTGTCGGTGGAAGTCCTCGGCCTGCTGTTGCTGTGGCTGGCGCCGGATGCCCAACTGGCGCTGGCTGGCGCGGCGTTGAGCGGCTTCGGCTTTTCTCTGGTATTTCCGGCGCTGGGCGTGGAGGCGGTCAACCTGGTGCCCGCCTCCAGCCGTGGCTCGGCGGTAGGCGCCTATTCGCTGTTTATCGACTTGTCCCTGGGCATCACCGGGCCACTGGCAGGCGCCGTGGCAGCAGGTTTCGGCTTTGCATCGATCTTCCTGTTCGCCGCCCTCGCCGCCGCCGCCGGTTTGCTGCTGAGTCTATACCTGTACCGCCAGGCACCCAAGGCCCGGGAAACGCGCGACGCCTAGAAGTCGACCTTGCCTCGCCCGGCCTTGATGCTGCCGCGCTTGGTCTTGGACTCCAGGCGGCGCTTCTTGGACCCCAGGGTGGGCTTGGTCGGACGGCGCTTTTTCTCGACCTTGGTGGCGCTCTGGATCAACTCCACCAGGCGCTCCAACGCATCGGCACGATTCTGCTCCTGGGTACGGTATTGCTGGGCCTTGAGCACCAGCACACCTTCGCTGGTAATACGGCTGTCGCGTAGCGCCAGCAAGCGTTCCTTGTAGAACTCCGGTAATGAAGACGCCGGAATATCAAACCGCAGGTGCACTGCGCTCGACACCTTGTTGACGTTCTGACCACCGGCGCCCTGGGCGCGGATCGCGGTCAGCTCGATCTCGGCATCGGGCAGCTGTACGTTATTGGAAATCACCAGCATGAGTAACACGGTCCTCCGGAAGAAGCCCTAGGATACGCGAATGCACCTTGGCCATCCCCTCAAACAACAAACCCGGCACAAGGCCGGGTCTGCTTAACAACATTGACGCTTACTTCACCGCGGGGACCGCCATATCCACGGACTGCTGCGCCCGCTTGTTCTTGATCCAGTAACACACCCCCATGAACGCCACCCACACCGGGATCGCGTACACCGAGCGGTCAATGCCTGGAATCATCAACATGGTGCCCAGGATAAACACCACGAACGCCACACAGATAATGTTGCCATACGGATACCACAGCGCCTTGAACAGCGGCACCTGGCCGGTGCGATTCATGTGCTGGCGGAACTTGAAGTGCGAGAAGCTGATCATCGCCCAGTTGATCACCAGCGTGGCCACCACCAGCGACATCAGCAGTTCCAGCGCGTTATGGGGCATCAGGTAGTTCATCAGCACCGCCACCAGGGTGATCGCCGCCGAGGCCAGGATCGAGCGCACCGGCACGCCACGCTTGTCGATCTTCGCCAGGGCCTTGGGCGCGTCGCCCTGCTCGGCCATGCCCAGCAACATACGGCTATTGCAGTAGGTGCCGCTGTTGTACACCGACAGCGCCGCCGTCAGCACCACGAAGTTGAGGATATGCGCGGCGGTATTGCTGCCCAGCATCGAGAACACCTGCACGAACGGGCTGCCACTGTAGGCATCGCCAGAGGCGTTGAGAGTCGCCAGCAGGCTGTCCCACGGCGTCAACGACAACAGCACCACCAGGGCACCGATGTAGAAAATCAGGATGCGGTAGATCACCTGATTGATCGCCTTGGGGATCACGGTGCGTGGTTGATCGGCTTCGGCGGCGGTAAAACCAAGCATTTCCAGGCCGCCGAACGAGAACATGATGATCGCCATGGCCATCACCAACCCGCCAACACCATGGGGGAAAAACCCGCCGTGGTCCCACAGGTTGCTCACCGAGGCTTGCGGGCCGCCGCTGCCACTGACCAGCAGGTAGCTGCCCAAGGCAATCATGCCGACAATTGCCACCACCTTGATGATGGCAAACCAGAACTCGGCTTCACCGAAGACCTTTACGTTGGCCAGGTTTATCACGTTGATCAGCACGAAGAAAGCCGCCGCAGACACCCAGGTCGGGATCTCCGGCCACCAGTAGTGCACGTATTTGCCGACAGCGGTCAGCTCCGACATACCCACCAGAATGTAAAGAATCCAGCAGTTCCAGCCCGACAGAAAGCCGGCGAAACCGCCCCAGTATTTGTGGGCAAAATGGCTGAACGAACCGGCTACCGGCTCTTCGACGATCATCTCGCCGAGCTGGCGCATGATCATGAAGGCGATAAAGCCGCAGATGGCATAGCCCAGGATCATCGACGGGCCGGCGGATTTGAGCACCCCGGCCGAGCCCAGGAACAGGCCGGTACCGATGGCGCCACCGAGGGCGATCAACTGGATATGCCGATTTTTCAGGCCGCGTTTCAGCTCGCCTGAAGAGGAATGGGTTCCACTCATGAAAGGGTCTCACGCAAGGTTTGAGGATATGAATGCAGGTTGCTGCCTTGAATTACCAACTCAAGCAGCGCCGTTCAAACCCCAGCGCAGGCACCAGGAGTACAGCGTCTTTCTAATGGTCATACGTCACCTGTTTGTTTTTATCTGTGACGAAATCGAACCCGTCCGGCTCGTGGCCAGGCGGAATGATCAGGGGGATCGAACCCTGAGGTCTTGGCCTTTTGCGTGGGTACGCAAGGGGGGTCACAGTAAAACGCGGCGCATTGTACACCGCTCGACAGCTTCGGCACGCCCCAACAGAGTGCACGCGACAAACTGTCAGCCAATCCTTACAGCTACAGGTCGCCCAAGACTCCCGGGGCAAATTCGTAAACTTATCGTTACAATGCGGAAACACTGCGTTACAGCCAGGTTTTATGGACAGCCAACGGAAAATTGTCAGTGGGGATTTTCTGAATAAACGGTTCAGCCAATACGCTGTTTTTTCTGAATAAAAAATAGCTCGCCAAAAACAGAAGAAAAAATCCAAATGAAACCGTGTCAATATTTTTTTTGCATTTTGAAACACTCTCTTCTAGGTTCTTTCCACTTGCCCACGAAGCCCGCGGGCAAGCCGTTCTCAATCAACGTCCTCTAGGAGATACACCATGCAAGCACTGGAAAAAGACCTGGAAACCGAACTGCAACTCGACGATTGGTTTGAAGCGCCGACCCATGAGGCCGCCGTTGAAATGATGCAAGCCGATGCCGTTGTGCCTTTCGGCACCGCGATGTGGCCTTTCTAATACCCGGCAGGCATCCGGCAGGTGCTGTGCACGGCACCTGCCCCCTTACCCAAGGCACAGAAGGACACCCGTCATGGACAAGGCCCGCGCCGTCGAACACTTTCTCTACTACCTCGCACACCACCCAGCCCTCAGCGGCCTGAGTCGCCCCACCGTGCTGCTGGGCCATACCGAACGCTACGACGCCATCGCCCAGGCAATCACCCACGGCAGCGCCGCCCGCTTCAACTTCCAGTTGCAACGCCTGGACCTGGCTCCCAGCGAAGCCCTGGTGCAAGCCATCGAAGACTGTGACCTGTACCTGTTTCTCTACGACTCTTCCACCCTGCCCAACCCACGCGCCGAAGGCCCGGACTTTATCCGCGCCCTGCACGGCGTGATGGCCGAGCACTGGAAGAAATCCCTGCTATTCAAGGATTATGGTGATTACTTCTACGACACCTTCAGCGTCGAGCCACAGCGTATTGCCGACCTTAACGCCACGCTGATCCGACGCATGTCCCAGGCCAATGTGCTGAGCTTCACCGACAAGCACGGTTCACGTCTTGAAGCGCCGATGAGCAGCATCAAGAAGTGGACCAATATCAACGGCGTCGGCAACCACGACCTGGCCCCCGGCGAAATCGCCACCCACAGTGAAGCCATCAACGGCCAGGTGCGGTTTGTCGGTACCTTCCTCAGCACTATTCCGTTTGCGCGCAAATACGGCGTGCTGCAATCACCGCTGGAATTGTGGATCGAGAACTCGACCATTTGCAGCGTGGCCAGCGACGTGCCGGGGCTGGCGGATGATTTCAACAAGTACCTGAATGCCAACCCGTCCAACCGTCGGGTGGAGGAGCTAGGGATTGGCACCAACGAAGGGGTCAAGGATCTGTATGCGCGCAATGCCGGGTTCGAGGAGCGCCATTGCGGGCTGCACCTGGGCCTGGGCGGCGGGCAGAAAGGCAGTCATCACTTGGATTTGATCTTTGCCAGTGGGGTGTTGGCGCTGGATGACAAGCCGGTGTTTGATGGCTCCTTTGCCTTTTAAAAGATCATCAGACGTGTAGATATCCCTGTGGGAGCCGGGCTTGCCCGCGATAGCGGTGGGTCAGTTAGCACAAAGGTGACTGGCACACCGCTATCGCAGGCAAGCCAGCTCCCACAGTTGATTGCATTTCAAATTCAGATCAAAAAAAACGCCAACCCTAGGGTTGGCGTTTTTATGCAGCGCTTAACGCATCACTGCGGCTTCTTGCGACCAAAACCAGGACGCTGACCCGAACCTGCCGGGGCGCCACGGCGCTTGCCCGACGGCTCATCAGCTACCAGTTTCGGGCCAGGGCGCTTGTTCGCCGCTGGCTTGGCTGGACGCTTGGTACTGGCGTTGTCGGCCGGGCGATCGGCTTCACCACGGTTGCTGCGACCGCCGCTTGGCGCTTCGCCACGGGCCGGGCGCGGTGTGCGTGGTGCACGATCACCTTCCTGGCGGGACGGTGCGGTTGGGCGACGCTCACCTTCGATCTGCGGCTCGCGAGAAATACGACCGCCGGTTGCCGGTGCATTCAGCGCCGGGCGCAGGGTGCGAGCCACGCGCTCGGTACGCGCAACAGGGCGCGACGATTTACGCTGCATACGCTCGAGCTTGTCTTTGCTCTTGGCGTTCATCTGCGGCATGGCGACAGGCGTCAGGCCAACTTCGGCGCTGAGGATGTCGACTTCGTACTGGCTCATTTCGCGCCAGCGGCCCATCGGCAGGTCGGAGTTCAGGAACACCGGGCCGAAACGCACGCGCTTGAGGCGGCTGACCACCAGCCCCTGGGATTCCCACAGGCGACGCACTTCACGGTTACGCCCTTCCATCACCACGCAGTGGTACCAGTGGTTGAAACCTTCGCCGCCTGGCGCCTGCTTGATGTCGGTGAACTTGGCCGGGCCGTCTTCCAGCACCACGCCGGCCTTGAGGCGTTCGATCATCTCGTCATCGACTTCACCGCGTACACGCACGGCGTATTCACGATCCATCTCGTAGGACGGGTGCATCAGGCGGTTGGCCAGTTCGCCGTCAGTGGTGAACATCAGCAAGCCGGTGGTGTTGATGTCCAGACGACCGATGTTGATCCAGCGGCCTTCCTTGGGCTTGGGCATCTTGTCGAACACGGTCGGACGGCCTTCCGGGTCGTCACGGGTGCAGATTTCGCCATCGGGCTTGTTGTACATGATCACCCGGCGCACCGATTCGGCGGCCTCTTCACGCTTGATGACCTTGCCATCAATGGTGATTGCATCGTGCAGGTCGACGCGCTGGCCGAGGGTAGCCTCGACGCCGTTGACCTTGATGCGCTTCTGGGTAATCCAGGCTTCGACGTCGCGGCGCGAGCCCACGCCGATACGCGCCAGCACTTTTTGCAGCTTTTCGCCTGCTGGGCCGATTTCCTGGTCTTTCTGGTCTTGGTCATTCATCGTAAGCACCTCCCGGTGGGTCGATTCAGGCGTGGCCTGAGGGGTCTTGAAAGCGGGGCCTTGGCCGAATAGGTCGGCAAGGGGTCGAGAATCATACGCGCATGGCGCGTGTTGCGCATCACAGACTAGTCGATAACGTCCAAGTCATTTGCTTTTCCGCCGACCGGTGGCACCCAGCGCCAGCAATCGCAGCTCGGCTTCAGCCAGCACCGTGCGCTTGTCGACTTTGTCGAGCTTCTTCCAGGCGCGGATTTCGCGCTTGCTGCGGCCACAACCGACGCAGATGTCGTTGGCGAACTTGCAGATGCTGATGCACGGGTCTTTGGTGGAACTCATGTTTTCTCCCAGACAATCCAGACCAATGGAGACAATGGAGATCCAATGTGGGAGGGGGCTTGCTCCCGATAGCAGTGGATCAGTTGATGCATCTGCTGCCTGACACTCCGCTATCGGGAGCAAGCCCCCTCCCACAGTTTTTATTGCGTCAGTCTTCGAGTTGGCGGCGTTCGTTTTCGATGGCTTCGGCCAGCGCCCGGGCTTCGTCTTCTTCGTCGCTCAGCGGCGGCTGTTCCAGGGCGGCGACGGCGGCCAGCAGTTTTTCCCGGGCATCGGCGACGCCGAGGATGTCTTCTTCGACTTCGGGCTCGGGTTCAACGTTCACCTCGGTCTGCGGCTCGTCGGCAGCATCACGCAACAGGTCGTCAAAATCAGTCTTGATCCCTTGCTCCATATCATCGAGCTCCAACAACAGCGTATGGAAGCTGGTTTCGTCCTTGGGCTCCTCCGGCTCGGCGCTGGCATCGGCCAGTTCCTGCAGGCTTTGCGGCACCGGCGCATCGTCGAAGTCGAGCACCGGCTCGGCCTCCATTTCGCGCAGTTCAGCCAGGGGCGGCAGGTCGTCGAGGTTCTTCAGGTTGAAATGATCGAGGAACACCTTGGTGGTGGCGAACATCGCCGGTTTGCCGGGCACGTCGCGGTAACCCACGATGCGGATCCACTCGCGCTCCAGCAGGGTCTTGACGATATGGCTGTTGACCGCCACACCACGCACGTCCTCGATTTCGCCACGGGTAATCGGCTGGCGATAGGCGATCAGCGCCATGGTCTCCAGCATTGCCCGCGAATAACGCTGCGGCCGCTCTTCCCACAAGCGCCCCACCCACGGCGAAAACTTCTCACGGATCTGCAGGCGATAACCCGACGCCACTTCGCGCAACTCAAAGGCACGGCCGTCGCAGGACTTGCGCAGGATCTCCAGCGCCTTCTTGAATACCGGCGGCTCCGGGCGTTCAGCTTCTTCAAAGAGTTCGAACAGGCGCTCCAGGGATTGCGGTTTACCCGAGGCCAGGAGAAAGGCCTCCAGCAAGGGTGCCAGTTCGCGGGGTTCAGTCAGATTCATCGATTCAGCTCGTTATTCGGCTCGCGCCCGCACGTGGATAGCCGCAAAAGGCTCATTCTGCACCAGCTCGACCAAGGATTCCTTGACCAGTTCGAGGATCGCCATAAAGGTCACCACCACACCTAGTCGGCCTTCTTCGGCGGTGAACAGCTCCACAAACGGCACAAACCCACCGCCCTTCAGGCGTTCCAGCACATCACTCATGCGCTCGCGGGTAGACAGCGCTTCGCGGCTGACCTGGTGGCTTTCAAACATATCGCCACGGCGCAACACCTCGGCCATGGACATCAGCAATTCTTCCAGGCTCACGTCCGGCAGCAATTTGCGCGCACGGGCCTCGGGTGCGTCCAGCTTGGGCACCACCACATCACGACCCACGCGGCTCAGGCCGTCAATGCCTTCGGCGGCGGCCTTGAAGCGTTCGTACTCCTGCAAGCGGCGGATCAGTTCGGCGCGCGGGTCATCCTCTTCGGCTTCGACGGTCTCCGAACGCGGCAACAACATGCGCGACTTGATCTCGGCGAGCATGGCGGCCATCACCAGGTACTCGGCGGCCAGCTCCAGGCGCACCGACTGCATCAGCTCGACGTAGCCCATGTACTGACGGGTGATTTCTGCCACCGGGATGTCGAGGATATTGATGTTCTGCTTGCGGATCAGGTACAGCAGCAAGTCCAGCGGGCCTTCGAAGGCTTCCAGGAAGACCTCCAGGGCATCCGGTGGAATGTACAGGTCCAGGGGCATTTCCATGACCGCCTGGCCATAGACCATGGCGAACGGCAGTTCCTGCTGGGCGCCGGCCTGGGGATCAGCGGTTTCCACGGCCGACATTCAGGCCTCGACCATAAATGGCGCCGGATCGCCACAGCCCACACGCACCACTTCAGGCTCGCCGTCAGCCAGGTTGATCACCGTCGAGGCTTTGTTGCCGCCGTAGCCGCCATCGATGATCAGGTCGACATGCTTTTCCAGCAGGCGCCGCATTTCGTAAGGGTCGTACAACGGTTCGGTTTCACCGGGCAGGATCAACGACACGCTCATCAGCGGCTCACCCAGCTCGGCCAACAGCGCCAGGGCTATCGGGTGTTCCGGCACGCGCAGGCCGATGGTGCGCTTCTTGGGGTGCAATAACAGGCGCGGCACTTCGCGGGTGGCATTGAGAATGAAGGTATAAGGCCCCGGCGTATGGGCCTTGAGCAGGCGGAACGTACCGGTGTCGACCTTGGCGAACAGGCCCAGTTGAGACAAGTCGCTGCAAATCAGTGCGAAGTTGTGCTTGTCGTCCAGCTGGCGCAGGCGCCTTACACGCTCGACCGCGCCTTTGTCGCCGATCTGGCAACCGATGGCGTAGGACGAATCAGTTGGATAGATCACCACGCCGCCGGCTCGGATGATCTCCACGGCCTGTTTAATCAGGCGCGCCTGAGGGTTTTCCGGATGAATCTGGAAGAATTGACTCACGTGCTCTACCTGTTCAGACGGTGGCAATAATGGGGTCATGCTTGAATCGCCCCCACAACAGCGGCAGATCTTCCGGGACCTGGCGATACTCGCCAATCTCGGACCAGCCGCCTGGGCCATGAAAATCACTGCCGGCACTGACCAGCAGACCAAATTCGCGAGCAAGGATCGCCAGGCTGCCGACCTGTTCCGCCGGTTGATGCCCGTTGACCACCTCGATCGCGTGGCCACCCGCACCAATATAGTCGCTGATCAGCTTGCGGCGCTTGCTGCGGGTGAAATCGTAATGCCAGGGATGCGCCAGGCTGACCCAGGCCCCGGAAGCCCGCAAGGTCTGGACGGTGTCTTCTAGGGTCGGCCAATGCAGCTTCACATCGCCCAACTTGCCGGCCCCCAGCCATTTGCGAAAGGCTTCGGCGCGATCCTTGACATAGCCTTCGCGCACCATCCAGTCGGCAAAGTGCGGACGGGCCGGTGCGTTGCCGCTGTCACCCAGTTCCTGCTGGATGGCACGGGCGCCGTCGAGGGCACCTGGCATGCCTTTAAGGCTGAGCTTGCGGCTTATTTCTTCGGACCGCAGCCAGCGGCCATCGTGCAATTGGGCAATGGCCGCCACCAACGGCGGGGCATTCTGATCGAAACCGTAGCCAAGTACATGAATGGTGGCGCCGCCCCAGGTGCAGGACAATTCCACCCCGTTGACCAGTTGCATGCCCAAAGAACGCGCGGCTTCGCGGGCTTCATCGAGACCCTCGAGGGTGTCGTGGTCGGTCAACGCCAGCACTTGCACGCCTTTTTCAAACGCACGCGCAACCAGTACCGCGGGCGCCAGGGCGCCGTCGGAGGCCGTGCTGTGGCAGTGCAAATCAACATTCACGTGGGTATGTAACCTCAAGTCAGCTGGCGCTATCGCAACCAAGGATGTTTGTTATTATGCCGCCACATCCAGCTTCTGGCTCTTACTGTGAAACAATTCATCGACTTCATCCCGCTGTTGCTGTTTTTCATCGTTACCAAACTCGACCCCAGGGTCATCGAAATCGCCGGTCACGAGCTGTCGTTCGGGGGTATCTACAGTGCCACTGCCGTACTGATCATCAGCTCCATCGTGGTCTACGGCGCCATCTTCATCTCCCAGCGCAAGCTGGAAAAAAGCCAATGGCTGACCCTTATCGCCTGCCTGGTCTTTGGCGGACTGACCCTGGCCTTCCACAGCGAAACCTTCCTTAAATGGAAAGCCCCGGTGGTCAACTGGCTGTTTGCCCTGGTCTTTATCGGCAGCCACTTCATCGGTGACCGCCTGCTGATCAAGCGGATCATGGGCCACGCGCTGACCTTGCCGGAACCGGTGTGGGTGCGCCTGAACGTGGCCTGGATCGTGTTTTTCCTGTTCTGTGGTGCGGCCAACCTGTTCGTGGCCTTTACCTTCCAGGACTACTGGGTCGATTTCAAGGTGTTCGGCAGCCTGGGCATGACCGTATTGTTCCTGATCGGCCAGGGGATCTACCTGTCGCGTCACCTGCATGACACCGCGCCTACCACGCCGAAAACCGAGGACTGACATGCTCTACGCCATCATTGCCACCGATATTGCCAACTCGCTGGAAAAACGCCTGAGCGTACGCCCCGCCCACGTCGAGCGCCTTAAACAGCTGCAAGCCGAAGGCCGTATCGTACTGGCCGGCCCGCACCCGGCGGTCGACAGCAATGACCCGGGCGACGCCGGTTTCACCGGCAGCCTGATTGTCGCCGAGTTCGCCTCCCTGGCCGACGCCCAGGCCTGGGCCAAGGCCGACCCCTATGTCGCAGCAGGCGTCTACGCTGATGTGGTGATCAAGCCGTTCAAGCAAGTCCTGCCTTGAACCCGGCTGCGTCGAACCTAATCGTTTCGGCGCACTCCTAATGGCTCACGGCGGCACCGGTGGGGTCGTCGCCGTCGACAATGGCTAAATCGAGTGAGTCATGAGCGAGCTGTTACTGATAGATGATGACCAGGAGCTCTGTGAGCTGCTGAACAGTTGGTTGAGCCAGGAAGGCTTCCAGGTGCGCGCCTGCCACGATGGCCTGAGCGCCCGCAAAGCCTTGGCCGAAGCCGCCCCGGCGGCGGTGGTGCTCGACGTGATGTTGCCCGACGGCAGCGGCCTGGAGCTGCTCAAGCAACTGCGCAACGACCACCCGGAACTGCCGGTGCTGATGCTCTCGGCGCGGGGCGAACCCCTGGACCGCATCCTCGGCCTGGAGCTGGGCGCCGACGACTACCTGGCCAAGCCTTGCGATCCGCGCGAACTGACCGCCCGCCTGCGTGCCGTATTGCGCCGCAGCCACCCGACCGCGGTCTCGACCCAGCTTGAGCTGGGCGACCTGTGCTTCAGCCCGGTGCGCGGCGTGGTGAGCATCGATGACCAGGAGTTCACCCTGACCGTCTCCGAAAGCCGCCTGCTCGAAGCCTTGCTGCGCCAGCCCGGCGAGCCCCTCGATAAACAGGAACTGGCGCAGATCGCCCTGGGCCGCAAGTTGACCCTTTACGATCGCAGCCTGGACATGCACGTCAGCAACCTGCGCAAAAAGATCGGCCCGCACCCGGATGGCCGGCCGCGGATCGTGGCGCTGCGCAGTCGCGGCTACTACTACAGCCTCTAGAGGCAGCCTTACCAAATCTTTACCCTCCGCTGACGGCGGCTGACCTTGCGCTGCGTAACCTACTCACATCCGGACTCACCGGAATAGAGACAGGAGAATCACCATGCGCAAGACCCTTATCGCTTTGATGCTCGCCGCTGCACTGCCTACCGTTGCCATGGCCATGCCTGAAGGCCCAGGCCCGATGGGCGGCCACGAAGGCCACATGATGGGCAGCCCGGGCCACGGTGAACACGGCCCGCGTGGTAAAGGCGGCCCGTTCAGCCAGCTAGACTTGAGCAAGGAACAGCGCGAGCAGATCCGCAAGCTGATGGGTGACCAATGGCACGCTCGCAAGGACCTGACCCAAAAGTACCTGGACAAACTCCCGGCCGCTGACCAGAAAGCCATGCAGGACGAGATCGCCGCCGGCAAGCAGAAAACCCAGGCCAATATCCGCGCCGTGCTCAAGCCTGACCAGCAGAAGCAATACGACGAGATCGTCAAGAAGCAAGCCGAGCGCCGCGCCGAGTGGAAGCAATTCCAGGAATGGAAAGCCCAGCAAGCGCAAAAAGCGCAATAATGCAAACGTAATGCCTACGGCCCAGTGGTTCACACCACTGGGCTTTTCCTGTTTGAGGGTTTCCTGTGCGTTCATTGTTCTGGCGTATCCTGGCGAGTTTCTGGCTGGCCATCGCCCTGGTTGGCGGGTTGTCGATTCTGCTTGGGCATATGCTCAACCAGGACGCCTGGATTCTCAGCCGCCACCCCGGCCTGAACAACCTGGCGCAAGAGTGGACGCAACTCTACGAAGCCCAGGGTGAGGACGCCGCCCAGGACTTGCTGCAACAGCGCAAACGCCATTACCACATCGATGTGCAAGTGCTTAACGAGAGCGGCGAGCCGGTGGTGCGCGGTACCTTCCCGCGTCGCGCCGCCGCCTTTGAAGCCCGGCAGAATGACAGCCAGGACGGCCACCTGCCCTGGCGGCGCCTGACCGCCGAGTACACCAGCGACAAAACCGGCGACACCTACCTGCTGATCTACCGCATTCCCCACCCGGAGTTGGAAGCCTGGCACCGCAGTAGCCTGCTGTGGCCGCTCAGTGCCCTGGCGATTACCCTGGTGGTGTTGACCCTGTTCAGCCTGCTGGTGACCTTGTCCATCACCCGCCCACTCAGCCGCCTGCGCGGCGCGGTGCATGACCTGGGGCAAACCACCTATCAACAAAACAGCTTGGCGCAACTGGCCAACAGGCGCGACGAATTCGGTGTGTTGGCCAATGACTTCAACCGCATGGGCGCGCGCCTGCAAAGCCTGATCGGTAGCCAGCGCCAGTTGCTGCGCGACGTGTCCCACGAACTGCGCTCGCCCCTGGCACGCTTGCGTATCGCCCTGGCCCTGGCCGAGCGCGCCAGCCCCGAAGAACGGGAAAAACTCTGGCCACGCCTGACCCGCGAATGCGACCGCCTGGAAGCCTTGATCAGCGAAATCCTGGTCCTGGCGCGGGTCGACGCCGACAACGCCAGCGCCGAAGACATTGACCTCAACCCATTGCTCAAGACCCTGCAAAAGGACGCCCAGCTCGGCGCGCCCGAGCAAGTGGTGCACCTCAGCACCGACGTCGACCTGCGGCTCAAGGGCTGGCCGACCATGATCGAGCGCGCCGTGGATAACCTTCTGCGCAATGCCCAACGCTTCAACCCGGCCGGCCAACCGATTCAATTGCAGGCCCAGCATCAAAACGGGCGCATTCTGATCAGCGTACGCGACCACGGCCCCGGCGTTGATGCCGAGCACCTGGGCCAACTGGGCGAGCCGTTTTACCGTGCGCCGGGCCAGACTGCGCAAGGTCATGGCCTGGGCCTGGCCATCGCCCGCCGTGCTGCCGAGCGCCATGGCGGCACCCTGATCCTGGCCAATCATCCCGACGGCGGTTTTATCGCCAGTATCGAACTGCCCTTGATCCCAGGGGCTGCCACACCGGTGTGATGTTCTTCTATAGTGGCCCTTCTCTTACGGAGGGCCTTAGATGACTGACCTGCTGACTCCCATCCAAGCTGCACTCGATTTACCGCACATTGCGCTGCCCGAGACCTCGGCAGGCGCGCTGCCCTCGTCCTTCGCCGTGACCGACCTGGCCGTCGCCAGCATCGGCGCCGCTGGCCAGGCTGTTGCCCAGTTGATCCAGCAACAGACCGGGCGGCTGCCCAGCGTCAGCGTGGATCGGCGTCTCGCCTCGCTGTGGTTTTCTTCGTCGATTCGCCCAGTGGGTTGGCAAGTACCGCCGCTGTGGGACCCAGTGGCCGGTGACTACGCCAGCGCCGAGGGCTGGATTCGTCTGCACACCAATGCACCCCATCACCGTGCAGCGGCCGAACGGGTGCTTGGGCCTGTGGCCGACCGCGCCGAGATGGCGACCAAAGTCGCTACATGGAACGCCGCAGAACTGGAACAGGCCATTGTCGACGCCGGCGGTTGTGCGGCGCAGATGCGTACGTGGCAAGCCTGGCAGCAGCATCCGCAAGGCTTGGCGGTGAATGCCGAAGAGTTGATACAGCGTCAGGTCTTCGACCCTGGTATCGACAAACCCTGGCTTGGCTCACCTGCGCGCCCGCTGGCGGGTATCAAGGTGCTGGACTTGACCCGCGTATTGGCCGGCCCCGTGGCCAGTCGTTTCCTCGCCGGATTGGGTGCAGATGTACTGCGCATTGATTCGCCAACCTGGAACGAACCGGGCGTGGTACCGGAAATGACCCTGGGCAAGCGCTGTGCCCGCCTCGACCTGAAAAGCCCTGAAGGCCGGCAGGTATTCGAAGCCTTGCTCAAGCACGCTGACGTACTGTTCCATGGTTACCGCGCCGATGCACTGGAACAGCTGGGTTACACCCTCGGCGAGCGCCAACATATCGCCCCCGGCCTGATTGACGTCAGCCTCAATGCCTATGGCTGGAGTGGCCCGTGGCGTAACCGTCGCGGTTTTGACAGCCTGGTGCAGATGAGCAGCGGGATCGCCGAGGCGGGCATGGCCTGGAAGCAGGCGGATAAGCCCGTGCCGCTGCCGGTGCAGGCGCTGGATCACGCTACCGGTTACCTGATGGCCGCCAGTGCGATCCAGGCCTTGAGCGAGCGGTTTGCGTCAGGTCGGGGCGGTTCGGCGCGGTTGTCACTGGCGCGCACGGCCAAGTTGCTGGTGGACGCAGGGCAGGTGCCGCAGCAGGCAGCGTTGCGCGGCGAAGACATCAATGATCAAGGCTTGGTGGTAGAGCAGACCCCCTGGGGCCAGGCCCATCGGTTACTGGCGCCGCTGAGCATCAGTGGCACGCCGTTGCAGTGGGATTTGCCGGCAGGGGAATTGGGCGCGCACCGGCCTCAGTGGTGAACTGAAGACCGCCATCGGGGGCAAGCCCCCTCCCACTTTTGAATGTATTCACACATCAAATGTGGGAGGGGCTTGCCCCCGATGAGGCCATCACAGTCACTATCAATCCCCGCGATTCAACGACGTCCACAAATGCTGCGCTGCATACGCCCTCAACGGCCGCCACGCCTCGGCCCGCGCCAGCAACTGCCGTGCCGACACCGGCCCGCCTTCCAGCGCCGCCAGCGCATTGATCAAGCCGATGTCCCCCGATGCAAACGCATCCGCCTCGCGCAACTGGCGCATGGCGATGTACTGCGCGGTCCAATCGCCAATCCCCGGGAGTGCCACCAACCGTGCAACACCGTCCTTGAGACTGGCCTTGGGCTCGAAAATCCGAGGGTCATCCAACAACGCCTGGGCCACACCGGACAAGGTGCGACCTCGCGCCTTGGGCATGCCCAGGGCCGCCAGGTCCGCCGCCGCCAGCACCTCGGGTGCCGGGAACAGGTGAGTAATACCGGTGTGGGGGGTTTGCAACGACTGGCCATACTGCGCCACCAGCTTGCCCGCCAACCGGATCGCCGCCACCACCGTGATCTGCTGGCCCAGCACTGCGCGAATGGCCAACTCCAGGCCGTCCCATGTACCCGGCAACCGCAGCCCTGGTCGAGCCGCAACCAGTTGCGCCATCAACGGGTCCCTGGCCAATTGCAGGTTGATCACGGCGGGCACGGCATCCAGATCGAACATCCTGCGCAGGCGCCGCTCGATCTCGGGCAGCGCGGCCGGCTCGGGAAAGTCGACCGTCACTTCCAGCCAGTCCCCCGCCCCCGGCGCGACGCTGATCCAGCCATGTCGCCCGGCCACACTGATGCTGCGTCGATACACACCGGCCACCACGGTTTCCAACCCGGTGATTGCCCGCGCCGATAAGAACTCCACCATCGCCGCCCAGTCATAAGGCGGTTGATACACCAACCTCACAGCGACAATACCCCGCTATACAGCCCGTACGCAGCCAACCCGGCGCCCGCGATCACACAACCGAAAATGCCTTTTTCAAGCGAGGTAAACAACGGGCGGCCCTGCTCCCGCTTGGCCAGGGCAAACAGGATCACACCCGGTGCATACAGCAGCGCCGACAGCAGCAAATATTTCAAACCGCCCGCATACAACAGCCACACCGCGTAACCGAGGGCAATCAAGCCTACCAGCAGATCCTTCATGCGTCGGCGCTGAGCGCCTTGATAGGTTTCGCCGCGCGCGCTCAACAGCACCGCATAGGCCGCCGACCACAGGTACGGCACCAGAATCATCGACGACGCCAGGTAGATCAGGGTGGTGTAGGTACTGGCCGAAAACAGCGTGATCACCAGAAATGCCTGGATCATCACATTGGTCAGCCACAACGCGTTAACCGGCACCTGATTGGCATTTTCCTTTTTCAGGAACGCCGGCATGGTCTTGTCATGGGCAGTGGCATAGAGGATTTCCGCGCAGAGCAACGCCCACGAAAGCAATGCCCCGAGCAGCGAAACCGCCAGGCCGAGGCTGATCAATATCGCTCCCCAGGGCCCGACAATGTGTTCCAGCACGCCCGCCAGGGACGGGTTCTGCAACTGCGCCAGTTCCGGCTGGCCCATGATGCCCAACGACAGCACATTCACCAGCACCAGCAGCGCCAGCACGCCCAGGAAACCAATCACCGTCGCGCGCCCCACATCCGAGCGTTTCTCGGCCCGCGCCGAGTACACACTGGCGCCTTCGATACCGATAAACACAAACACCGTGACCAGCATCATGTGGCGCACCTGCTCGACCACGCTGCCCATCTGCGGATTGCCCAGGCCCCAGATATCACGGGTGAAGATGTCGGCCTTGAACGCCACGGCGGCGATCACGATAAACATCAGCAGCGGCACGATCTTCGCCACGGTGGTGATCTGGTTGATGAACGCCGCTTCCTTGATCCCGCGCATCACCAGAAAATGCACCGCCCACAGCAACAGCGATGCACAACCGATGGCCAGTGGTGTATTGCCCTGACCGAACGCCGGGAAAAAGTAACCCAGGGTGCTGAACAGCAACACGAAATAGCCGACGTTGCCCATCCACGCACTGATCCAGTAGCCCCAGGCCGACGAGAACCCCATGTAATCGCCGAAGCCGGCCTTGGCGTAGGCGTACACCCCGGAATCCAGTTCCGGTTTGCGGTTGGCCAGGGTCTGGAACACAAACGCCAGAGTCAACATGCCAACCGCGGTAATGGCCCAACCGATCAGCACTGCGCCCACCTCGGCGCGGGCCGCCATGTTTTGCGGGAGCGAGAAGATCCCGCCGCCGATCATCGAACCTACTACCAGGGCGATCAGGGCACTGAGCCGAAGTTTCTGGGCTGGTTGGGACATGCAGGTTCCTCGCAATAAATGTTTGAGCCGACCACCGCGCACTCAACTAATTCAATTTAATGACGCTAGCGTTTCATAACATAAGGGTATGTAAACGCAGGAAGTTTAGGCTTATTTAGAATTTAAATACGGCAATTATGAAGCGCTCGTCAGGCAACGTACAAAAACTTTGCACATTCGCAAATACGAACTAGCTTCAACACCCATGCCCCGGACCAAATGATTAACCACATTGTAGGAGACCGCTCTAGCGAGCGCCTTTGCACAAGCCGTGTCGCCCCGCAACTTCCACCCTAAGTCGTTAATTCACAATGGAATGTACCAATGAACTGATCTGAGTCAGCTGTTTTATTAGCGCACGGAATTATTCTTTGATCTCTCTTCTCCTGCATTGGAGTCACGCAATGTCTGATTCTCCCGGAAAACTTAGGCTTGGTGCGCTGGTTGCACTTGTCGTGGGCTCAATGATTGGCGGCGGGATCTTTTCACTCCCGCAAAACATGGCCGCCAGTGCCGACGTAGGCGCCGTGTTGATTGGTTGGGTGATCACCGCCATCGGCATGTTGACCCTCGCATTCGTGTTCCAGACCCTCGCCAACCGCAAGCCCGATCTCGACGGCGGGGTGTACGCCTACGCCAAGGCCGGCTTCGGCGATTACATGGGGTTCTCATCGGCCTGGGGCTACTGGATCAGTGCCTGGCTGGGCAACGTCGGGTACTTCGTACTCTTGTTCAGCACCCTGGGTTACTTCTTCCCGATCTTTGGCGAAGGCAACACGCCGGCGGCGGTGATCGGTGCCTCGGTACTGCTGTGGGCGGTGCACTTTCTGGTGCTGCGCGGCATCAAGGAAGCAGCGTTCATCAACCTGGTGACCACCGTTGCCAAGGTCGTGCCGCTGCTGCTGTTCGTGCTCATCGCCCTATTCGCGTTCAAGCTGGACATCTTCACCGCAGACATCTGGGGCGTAAAAAACCCTGACCTGGGCAGCGTGATGAACCAGGTGCGCAACATGATGCTGGTCACCGTGTGGGTGTTCATCGGCATCGAAGGCGCGAGCATCTTTTCCTCCCGTGCCGAGAAACGCAGCGACGTGGGCAAGGCCACCGTGATCGGTTTTATCACGGTGCTGCTGTTCCTGATGCTGGTGAACGTGCTGTCTTTGGGGATCATGACCCAACCGGAACTGGCCAAGTTGCAGAACCCGTCGATGGCTGCCGTGCTTGAGCATGTGGTGGGCCATTGGGGTGCGGTGCTGATCAGCGTCGGCTTGATCATCTCGCTGCTGGGCGCGTTGCTGTCGTGGGTGCTGCTGTGTGCGGAGATCATGTTTGCCGCCGCCAAGGACCACACCATGCCGGAGTTCTTGCGCAAGGAAAACGCCAACCATGTGCCGGTCAACGCCCTGTGGCTGACCAACGCGATGGTGCAGATATTTTTAGTGATCACACTGTTTTCCGCGAGCACCTACCTGTCGCTGATCTACCTCGCCACCTCGATGATCCTGGTGCCTTACCTGTGGTCGGCGGCCTACGCCCTGCTGCTGGCGGTGCGTGGCGAAACCTACGAAAACGCGCTCAAGGAGCGCAAGAAAGACCTGTTCATCGGCGCCGTCGCCCTGATCTACGCGATCTGGCTGCTCTATGCCGGCGGCACCAAGTACCTGCTGCTCTCCGCCCTGCTCTACGCCCCCGGCGCGATCCTGTTCGCCAAGGCCAAGCGTGAACTGGGCAAACCGATTTTCACCAACGTCGAGAAGCTGATTTTCGCCGCAGTGGTCATTGGCGCCCTGGTGGCGGCCTATGGGCTCTACGACGGCTTCCTGACTCTGTAATTGTATGTTCACTGGAGGATCTGTAATGACCACGGAAAAAGTTAAGTACGGCGTACATTCCGAAGCCGGCAAACTGCGCAAAGTCATGGTGTGCTCCCCAGGTTTGGCCCACCAGCGGCTGACCCCCAACAACTGCGACGAGCTGTTGTTCGATGACGTGCTGTGGGTGGCCCAGGCCAAACGCGACCACTTCGACTTCGTGACCAAGATGCGCGAGCGGGATATTGATGTGCTGGAAATGCACAACCTGCTCACCGATATCGTCGCCATCCCCGAAGCGCTGGACTGGATCCTGCAACGCAAGATCACCGCCAACACCGTGGGCCTGGGCCTGGTCGACGAAGTCGGCTCGTGGCTGCGTAGCCTGGAGCCGCGCAAGATCAGCGAGTATTTGATCGGTGGCGTATCGGCCGATGACCTGCCGAGCAGCTTTGGTGGCAAGACCATCGAGATGTTCCGCGACTTCCTCGGCCACGCCAGCTTCATCCTGCCGCCGCTGCCCAACACCCAGTTCACCCGCGACACCACCTGCTGGATCTACGGCGGTGTAACGCTCAACCCGATGTACTGGCCGGCGCGACGCCAGGAAACCCTGCTGGCCTCCGCCATCTACAAGTTCCACCCGGAATTCACCAACGCGGACTTCCAGATCTGGTACGGCGACCCCGACCAGGAGCACGGCGCTGCCACACTGGAAGGCGGCGACGTGATGCCGATTGGCAATGGCGTGGTGTTGATCGGCATGGGCGAGCGCTCGTCCCACCAAGCCATCGGCCAACTGGCGCGCAACCTGTTCAAGAACAAAGCGGTGGAGCGCGTCATCGTGGCCGGCCTGCCCAAATCCCGCGCAGCGATGCACCTGGACACCGTGTTCAGCTTCTGCGACCGCGACCTGGTCACCGTCTTCCCGGAAGTGGTCAACCAGATCGTGCCGTTCACCCTGCGCCCTGACGAAAGCAAGCCTCACGGTATCGACATTCAACGGGAGAAAACCAACTTCCTCGAAACCGTCGCCGCGGCCCTCAACCTCAAGGCGCTACGTGTCGTCGAGACCGGCGGCAACAGCTTCGCCGCCGAACGCGAGCAGTGGGATGACGGCAACAACGTAGTGGCCGTGGAACCCGGCGTGGTGATCGGTTACGACCGCAACACCTACACCAACACCCTGCTGCGCAAGGCCGGTGTGGAAGTCATCACCATCAGCGCCGGTGAGCTCGGCCGTGGCCGTGGCGGCGGCCACTGCATGACCTGCCCGATCATCCGCGACCCTATCGACTATTAAGGAGATTCCATCATGGCTTTCAATATGCGTAACCGCAGCCTGCTGTCGCTGATGCACCACACTACTCGCGAACTGAACTACCTGCTGGACCTGTCCCGCGACCTCAAACGCGCCAAATACACCGGCACCGAGCGTCCGCACCTGCAAGGCAAGAACATCGCGTTGATCTTCGAAAAAACCTCGACCCGCACCCGCTGCGCCTTCGAAGTCGCGGCCCATGACCAGGGCGCCCACGTCACCTACATCGACCCGGTGTCGTCGCAGATCGGCCACAAAGAAAGCATGAAAGACACCGCCCGCGTCCTGGGCCGGATGTTCGATGCCATTGAGTACCGTGGCTTCGAACAGGAAATCGTCGAAGAACTGGCCAAGTTCGCCGGTGTGCCGGTGTTCAACGGCCTCACCGCCGAATTCCACCCGACCCAAATGATCGCCGACACCCTGACCATGCGCGAACACAGCGACAAGCCGCTGCATGACATCAGCTACGCCTACCTGGGGGACGCCCGCTACAACATGGGCAACTCGCTGCTGATGATCGGCGCCAAGCTCGGCATGGACGTGCGCATCGGCGCGCCGAAAGCGCTGTGGCCGCACGAGGATTTCATCAAACAGTGCCAGGCCTTTGCCGAGGAAAGCGGCGCGCGCATCACCATCACCGAAGACCCGAAAGAAGCAGTGAAGGGCGTGGACTTCATCCACACCGATATCTGGGTGTCCATGGGCGAGCCGGTGGAAGCGTGGGACGAGCGTATCGAGCAACTGCTGCCGTACCAGGTCAACGCCAAGATGATGAAAGCCTCGGGCAACCCCCGGGTGAAATTCATGCACTGCTTGCCGGCGTTCCATAACAGCGAAACCAAGGTCGGCAAGGACATCGCTGCGCGCTATCCGCACTTGGCCAATGGTGTGGAAGTGACCGAGGAAGTCTTCGAGTCGCCGGCCAATATCGCGTTTGAGCAGGCGGAAAACCGCATGCATACCATCAAGGCGATCCTGGTGTCGGCGTTGGCGGATATCTAACTCTCACTGTCGGAACAGGGTTCAAAAATGTGGGAGGGGGCTTGCTCCCGATAGCGGTGGCTCAGCTATAGATAGATTGACTGTCCTGCCGCCATCGGGAGCAAGCCCCCTCCCACATTGGGCTCTGCTCACACCCTAAAAGGATTGCATTATGCGCATCGTCGTAGCCCTGGGCGGCAACGCCCTCCTGCGCCGTGGTGAACCCATGACCGCAGACAACCAACGCGCCAATATCCGCATCGCTACCGAACAGATCGCCAAGATCCACGCCGGCAACGAACTGGTGATCGCCCACGGCAATGGCCCGCAGGTCGGCCTGCTGTCGTTGCAGGCGGCGGCCTACACCAGCGTCTCACCCTACCCGCTGGACGTACTGGGCGCTGAAACCGAAGGCATGATCGGCTACATCATCGAACAGGAACTGGGCAACCTGCTGGACTTTGAAGTGCCGTTCGCCACCCTGCTCACCCAGGTGGAAGTGGACGCCAAGGACCCGGCCTTCCAGAACCCCACCAAGCCTATTGGCCCGGTGTATGCCAAAGCCGAGGCGGAACAACTCGCCGCCGAAAAAGGCTGGGCCATCGCACCCGATGGCGACAAATACCGCCGTGTGGTTGCCAGCCCGCGCCCCAAACGCATCTTTGAAATCCGCCCGATCAAATGGCTGCTGGAGAAAAAAGCCATCGTGATCTGCGCCGGCGGCGGCGGCATCCCGACGATGTATGGCGAAGACGGCAAGCTGCGCGGCATTGAAGCGGTGATCGACAAAGACCTGTGCTCCTCCTTGCTGGCCGCGCAACTGGACGCCGACCTGCTGGTAATCGCCACCGACGTCAATGCCGCTTTTATCGACTTCGGCAAGCCAACCCAGAAGGCCATCGGCCAGGCCCACCCGGACGACATGGAAAAACTCGGCTTCGCCGCGGGCTCCATGGGCCCCAAGGTACAGGCAGCCTGCGAGTTCGCCCGCCAGACTGGCAAAACCGCGGTGATCGGTTCACTCTCGGACATCGAAGCCATCGTCCAGGGCAGCGCCGGCACCCGCATCAGCACGGCCACACCTGGCATCACCTATCTGTGAAGTAGAGGAGAAACGCCTATGGCTATCTTTGAACCCGGTCACTTGCACGTCGAACGTCACGCGCTCAACAAGGACGACTACAGCTACAACCTGTGCATCGACTATGAAGTCAGCCAGGACCCCAAGGAAGGCAAAGGCATGTTATTCAAACTGCACGGTTCGGTGCAGGGCAAGGACCTCAAGGAGGAGTTCTTCCTGCCCAAGGACCAGGCATTCGACTTTGCGCGGCATGCGATGAACATCGCGCAGAAATACGGCATGCCGAAAGTCGCGGTGTTGAACGGCTCGATGCACAAGCAGTACGACTTGATGTTTGAGGACGTGCGGCATCAGTTGGATGTGAAATCAGGTGATCCAGTCAAACCCGAACACCTGGAGTAAGTTCAAAATGTGGGAGGGGGCTTGCTCCCGATAGCAGTGTGTCAGCCACAGGTTGATTGGCTGATCCACCGCAATCGGGAGCAAGCCCCCTCCCACATTTTGATCTCCATCATTTGTCAGATTTCACCTGCGCCCCGCGCCAAGGCATACTTGCCGCCTCTGCTCTCCAGAATTGCCAATCGCCCCATGCGTATCCACGTCAGCTTCATCGACCGCGTCGGCATCACCCAGGAAGTCCTGGCCTTGCTCGGTGGGCGCAATCTCAACCTGGATGCGGTGGAGATGGTGCCGCCCAACGTCTATATCGACGCACCCACCCTCAGCGCCGAGGTGCTTGAAGAACTGCGCGATGCGCTGTTCAGCGTGCACGGCGTGCAAGCGGTGAAGGTGGTCGACATCCTTCCGGGCCAACGCCGCCACCTGCAACTGGACGCCCTGCTGGCAGCCATGACCGACCCGGTGCTGGCCCTGGACAGCGCGGGCAAGATTTTGCTGGCCAACCCGGCATTGATCGCGCTGTACGGGCGCGAACCGGCCGGCGAAAGCATCGCCGAGCTGTTCAACGACCCCGCGCTGCTGGAGACCTTGCTGGAGCATGGCTTTCGCTTGCCGTTGCGCGAGATCAGCGTCAATGGCCAGACCCTGCTGCTGGACGCCACGCCGATCACCGACGCCGGAGCCCTGCTCACCCTCTACCAGCCCAACCGCATCGGCGAACAGCTATCGGCGCTGCACCACGACCATGCCGAAGGTTTTGATGCGCTGTTGGGCGAATCCCCGGCGATCCGCACCCTCAAGGCCCGGGCACAACGGGTGGCGGCGCTGGATGCACCGCTGCTGATCCAGGGCGAAACCGGCACCGGCAAGGAGCTGGTGGCCCGCGCCTGTCACGCGATCAGCACGCGCCACAGTGCACCGTTTTTGGCGTTGAACTGCGCGGCGCTGCCGGAAAACCTCGCCGAAAGCGAGTTGTTCGGTTACGCCCCTGGCGCCTTTACCGGCGCCCAGCGCGGTGGCAAGCCAGGGCTGATGGAACTGGCGAACCAGGGCACGGTGTTTCTCGATGAGATCGGCGAGATGTCACCGTACCTGCAAGCCAAGTTGCTGCGTTTTCTCAATGACGGCAGCTTTCGTCGGGTGGGCGGTGACCGTGAGGTGAAGGTCAATGTGCGCATCCTCAGCGCTACCCACCGCGATCTGGAAAAGATGGTCAGCGAAGGCACCTTTCGCGAAGACCTGTTCTACCGCCTCAACGTGCTTAACGTTGAAGTGCCGCCACTGCGCGAACGCGGCCAGGACATTCTGCTGCTGGCCCGCTATTTCATGCAGCAAGCCTGCGCGCAGATCCAGCGCCCGGTCTGCCGCCTGGCGCCCGGCACCTATCCAGCGCTGCTGGGCAACCGCTGGCCGGGCAATGTGCGCCAGCTGCAAAACGTGATCTTCCGCGCCGCCGCCATCTGCGAGGGCAGCCTGGTAGACATCGGCGACCTGGACATCGCCGGTACGTCGGTGGCGCGCCAGAGCGATGGCGAAGTCGACAGCCTGGAACAGGCGGTGGAAGACTTCGAGCGCGATCTGCTGGAAAAGCTCTACGCCAGCTACCCCTCGACGCGCCAGCTCGCCAGCCGCCTACAGACCTCACACACCGCAATTGCCCATCGCTTGCGCAAATACGGCATCCCCAACAAGCCCTGATTCAAGTTGGAATACAAACAAATGTGGGAGGGAGCAAGCTCCCTCCCACATTTGGAGAGCATTCCAAAATTTGGTCCAGGAACGACATTCAGTGTACTGAAAGCGCTACAGCGTAACGATATCGCTACAACCCTGTTTTTTACGCGCCATGCAAGGCTTTGATCCACATAGGCTTTTTTTCAAGCACTCGACTGTAGCGAAATCGCTACAGCTAAATGCACTAACGTCATAACCGATTTTATTAACCTGTTGATTTATAACGAATTAATAACCTTGGCCGCAATATTGCTAAGCAACTCCCCATTATTCCAATCCCGTCCACCAGACGATTCTGGCCCTGAGGAGTTTCCATGAGCGAGTTGCGTTTCACTGAAGATCACGAATGGCTGCGCGCCGAAGCCGATGGCAGCGTCACCGTGGGTATCACCGCTTTTGCGCAGAACGCGCTGGGTGATGTGGTTTTCGTGCAACTGCCGGAGTTGCAGGCTTACGACAAGGGCGCCGAAGCCTCCACCGTGGAATCGGTCAAAGCCGCCAGCGGCGTCTACATGCCGCTGGACGGTGAAGTGCTGGAAGTGAACGACAAACTCGATGGCAGCCCGGAACTGGTCAACGAAGACCCGATGGGCGAAGGCTGGTTCTTCCGCTTTAAACCCGCCGACGCCGAGGCAGTGGCTAAGCTGTTGGATCAGGATGCGTACGACCGTCTGATCAAAGCCAACGCTGAAGCTTGAGGAGCGCGCCATGACCGTTAATCTGACCACCGCCAACGAATTCATCGCCCGCCACATCGGCCCTCGCCAGGAAGATGAGCAGCAAATGCTCGCCAGCCTGGGCTTTGATTCCCTCGAAGCCCTCAGCGCCAGCGTGATCCCGGAAAGCATCAAGGGCACCAGCGTGCTCGGCCTGGAAGACGGCTTGAGCGAAGCCGAGGCCCTGGCCAAGATCAAGGCCATTGCCGGGCAGAACCAACTGTTCAAAACCTACATCGGCCAGGGCTACTACAACTGCCATACACCGTCGCCGATCCTGCGCAACCTGCTGGAAAACCCGGCCTGGTACACCGCCTACACCCCGTACCAGCCAGAGATTTCCCAAGGCCGCCTGGAAGCGCTGCTGAACTTCCAGACCCTGATCAGTGACCTTACCGGCCTGCCGATCGCCAACGCCTCCCTGCTCGACGAAGCCACCGCCGCCGCCGAAGCCATGACCTTCTGCAAGCGCCTGAGCAAGAACAAAGGCAGCAACGCGTTCTTCGCTTCGGTGCACAGCCACCCGCAAACCCTCGACGTACTGCGCACCCGTGCCGAGCCACTGGGCATCGACGTGGTGGTGGGCGATGAGCGCGAACTGACCGACGTCAGCCCGTTCTTCGGCGCCCTGCTGCAATACCCGGCCAGCAACGGCGATGTATTCGACTACCGCGAACTGACCGAGCGCTTCCACGCCGCCAACGCACTGGTAGCCGTGGCCGCCGACCTGCTGGCCCTGACCCTGCTGACCCCGCCGGGTGAATTCGGCGCCGACGTCGCCATTGGCAGCGCACAACGCTTCGGCGTGCCGCTGGGCTTCGGTGGTCCGCACGCGGCGTACTTTTCCACCAAGGATGCATTCAAGCGCGATATGCCAGGCCGTCTGGTCGGCGTGTCGGTAGACCGCTTCGGCAAGCCGGCCCTGCGCTTGGCCATGCAGACCCGCGAGCAACATATCCGTCGCGAGAAAGCCACCAGCAATATCTGCACCGCCCAAGTGCTGCTGGCCAATATCGCCAGCATGTACGCCGTGTACCACGGCCCCAAGGGCCTGACCCAGATCGCCCAGCGCATTCACCAACTGACCGCGATCCTGGCCAAGGGCTTGACGGCCCTGGGCTTGAAAGTCGAGCAGCAACACTTCTTCGACACCCTGACAATCAACACCGGCACCCACACCGCCGCCCTGCATGACAAGGCCCGCGCCCAGCGCATCAACCTGCGCGTCGTGGACGCCGAGCGTGTTGGCCTGTCGGTCGACGAAACCACTACCCAGGCTGATATCCAGGCCTTGTGGGCCATTTTCGCCGACGGCAAAACCCTGCCGGCCTTTGCTGCAACCGACAGCACCCTGCCTGCCGCCCTGCTGCGCCAGTCGCCGATCCTCAGCCACCCGGTGTTCAACCGTTATCACTCGGAAACCGAGCTGATGCGCTACCTGCGCAAGCTGGCCGACAAGGACCTGGCACTGGACCGCACCATGATCCCGCTGGGCTCGTGCACCATGAAGCTCAACGCCGCCAGCGAAATGATCCCGGTGACCTGGGCCGAGTTCGGTGCCCTGCACCCTTTCGCCCCCGCCGCGCAAAGCGCCGGCTACCTGCAACTGACCACCGAACTGGAAGCCATGCTCTGCGCGGCCACCGGCTACGACGCGATCTCCTTGCAGCCCAACGCCGGCTCCCAGGGTGAATACGCAGGCCTTCTGGCCATCCGCGCCTATCACCAGAGCCGCGGCGAAGAACGTCGCGACATCTGCCTGATCCCGTCGTCGGCCCACGGCACCAACCCCGCCACCGCCAACATGGCCGGTATGCGCGTAGTGGTGACCGCGTGCGATGCGCGCGGCAACGTGGACATCGAAGACCTGCGCGCCAAGGCAATCGAGCACCGCGAGCACCTCGCCGCGCTGATGATCACCTACCCGTCCACTCACGGTGTGTTCGAGGAAGGCATCCGCGAAATCTGCGGGATCATCCACGACAACGGCGGCCAGGTGTACATCGACGGCGCCAACATGAACGCGATGGTCGGCCTCTGCGCACCGGGCAAGTTCGGCGGCGACGTGTCCCACCTGAACCTGCACAAGACCTTCTGCATCCCCCATGGCGGTGGCGGCCCGGGTGTTGGCCCGATTGGCGTCAAGTCGCACCTCACGCCGTTCCTGCCCGGCCACGCGGCCATGGAACGCAAGGAAGGCGCGGTATGCGCCGCACCGTTCGGCAGCGCGAGCATTTTGCCGATCACCTGGATGTACATCAGCATGATGGGCGGCGCCGGCCTCAAGCGCGCGTCGCAGTTGGCGATCCTGAATGCCAACTACATTTCCCGTCGCCTCGAAGAGCATTACCCCGTGCTCTATACCGGGAGCAACGGCCTGGTGGCCCACGAATGCATCCTCGACCTGCGCCCGTTGAAAGACAGCAGCGGCATCAGTGTGGACGACGTGGCCAAGCGCCTGATCGATTTTGGTTTCCATGCGCCGACCATGTCGTTCCCGGTGGCCGGCACCTTGATGATCGAGCCGACCGAAAGTGAATCCAAGGAAGAACTGGACCGCTTCTGCGACGCCATGATCGCCATCCGCGAAGAGATCCGTGCAGTGGAAAACGGCACGTTGGACAAGGACGATAACCCGCTGAAAAACGCACCACACACCGCAGCTGAATTGGTGAGTGAGTGGACGCATCCATACACCCGCGAACAAGCGGTGTACCCGGTGCCGTCATTGATCGAAGGCAAATACTGGCCACCGGTTGGCCGGGTCGACAACGTGTTTGGCGATCGCAACCTGGTGTGTGCGTGCCCGTCGATCGAGAGCTATGCATAACTGAAGAGGTACTCAGTCTAAATGTGGGAGGGGGCTTGCTCCCGATAGCGGAGGGTCAGTTATTAGATCTGGTGACTGACGCACCGCCATCGGGAGCAAGCCCCCTCCCACACTTGACCGAGTACGGCCTCAAGAATAATAAGAAACCGGAGAACAACCATGTCCCTTAGCGTGTTCGACCTGTTCAAGATTGGCATCGGCCCCTCCAGCTCCCACACCGTCGGCCCGATGCGTGCGGCGGCTCGATTCGTCGAGGGCCTCAAGCGTGACAACCTGCTGAGCGCCACCACCGGCATCAAAGTGGAACTCTATGGCTCGCTCGGCGCCACCGGCAAAGGCCACGGCAGCGACAAGGCCGTACTGCTGGGCCTGGAAGGCGAACACCCGGACACCGTCAATACCGAAACCGTAGCTGCCCGCCTGGCGCAGATGCGCAGTGACGGGCGCCTCAACCTGCTCGGTGAACACAGCATTGCGTTCAACGAGAAAGAACACCTGGCGATGATTCGCAAACCCCTCGCCTATCATCCCAACGGCATGATCTTCCGCGCCTTTGACGCCGCCGGTATCCAGATTCGCAGCCGCGAGTACTACTCGGTCGGTGGTGGGTTTGTGGTGGATGAAGACGCTGCCGGCGCCGACCGGATCGTCGAAGACGCCACGCCCTTGACCTTCCCGTTCAAGCACGCCAAGGACCTGCTCGGCCATTGCACCACCTATGGCCTGTCCATCAGCCAGGTGATGCTGACCAATGAGAGCGCATGGCGCCCTGAAGCGGAAACCCGCAGCGGCCTGTTGAAAATCTGGCAGGTCATGCAGGACTGCGTCGACGCCGGCTGTCGCAACGAAGGCATCTTGCCCGGAGGCTTGAAGGTCAAGCGCCGGGCGGCGGCGCTGCACAGGCAGTTGTGCAAGAACCCCGAGTCCGCCCTGCGCGACCCGCTGTCGGTGTTGGACTGGGTCAACCTCTACGCCCTGGCGGTCAACGAAGAAAACGCCAATGGCGGGCGCGTGGTCACCGCGCCCACCAACGGTGCAGCGGGGATCGTGCCGGCGGTGCTGCATTACTACATGCGCTTTATCCCGGGCGCTAACGAAGACGGCGTGGTGCGCTTCCTGCTCACCGCCGCCGCCATCGGCATCCTGTACAAGGAAAACGCCTCGATCTCGGGCGCCGAAGTCGGCTGCCAGGGTGAAGTGGGCGTGGCCTGTTCCATGGCCGCGGGCGCCCTGTGCGAAGTGCTGGGCGGCAGCGTGTCCCAAGTGGAAAACGCCGCCGAGATCGGCATGGAACACAACCTCGGCCTGACCTGCGACCCGATTGGCGGGCTGGTGCAGGTGCCGTGCATCGAGCGCAATGCCATGGGCTCGGTGAAGGCGATCAATGCGGTGCGCATGGCCCTGCGGGGCGACGGCCAGCACTTTGTGTCCCTCGACAAGGTCATCCGCACCATGCGCCAGACCGGCGCCGATATGAAAAGCAAATACAAGGAAACCGCCCGTGGCGGTTTGGCGGTCAACATTATCGAGTGCTGACGCCCACAAGCGCGTCGGCACGTTTTTCAGGAGCTGAATATGTCCACCGAAACCCTGTTGAAAACCCCTCTGCACGCCCTGCACCTCGAACTGGGCGCACGCATGGTGCCCTTCGCCGGCTACGACATGCCGGTGCAGTACCCGCTGGGTGTTATGAAAGAACACCAGCACACCCGTGATCAGGCCGGGTTGTTCGACGTGTCGCACATGGGCCAGATCCGCCTGACCGGTGCCAATGCCGCCAAGGCCCTGGAAACCCTGGTGCCGGTCGACATCATCGACCTGCCGGTGGGCATGCAGCGCTACGCCATGTTCACCAACGAGCAAGGCGGCATCCTCGACGACTTGATGGTGGCCAACCTGGGCAACGACGAACTGTTCCTGGTGGTCAATGCCGCCTGCAAGGACCAGGACCTGGCACACCTGCGTCAACATATCGGCGACCAATGCACCATCGAACCGCTGTTCGAAGAACGCGCCCTGCTGGCCCTGCAAGGCCCGGCTGCGGTGAAGGTGCTGGCGCGGTTGGCACCTGAAGTCACCCGGATGACCTTTATGCAATTCGCCACCATGCGTTTGCTGGGCGTGGACTGCTATGTCAGCCGCTCCGGCTATACCGGTGAAGACGGCTTCGAAATCTCCGTGCCGGCTGAAAATGCCGAAAGCCTCGCACGCAGCCTGCTGGCCGAAGCCGAAGTACAGGCTATCGGCCTGGGCGCCCGCGATTCGCTGCGCCTGGAAGCCGGCCTGTGCCTGTACGGCCACGACATGAACACCGACACCACCCCGATCGAAGCCAGCCTGTTGTGGGCGATCTCCAAGGCCCGGCGTGCGGATGGCCCGCGTGCCGGCGCTTTCCCCGGCGCCGACCGGATCTTCACTCAGCAACAAGCTGGCGTCAGCCGCAAGCGCGTGGGCTTGCTGCCTCAGGAGCGCACCCCGGTGCGTGAAGGTGCAGAGATTGTCGACGAACACGGCACCGTGATCGGCACCGTGTGCAGCGGCGGTTTTGGCCCGAGCCTGGGGGGCCCGCTGGCCATGGGTTACCTGGACACGGCCTTCACTGCGCTGGATACCGAAGTGTCTGCGTTGGTGCGTGGGAAAAAGGTGCCACTACGTGTAAGTAAAATGCCATTTGTGCCGCAACGTTACTATCGCGGCTGACGGATTGTTTCCATAAGTAACGCGGTTGCGTGAACGTGCACTAAACTGTAACGCAACCGCCATAAAACAGTGCATTTTCGATAGTCATTTTTAAAGGAATAGCCCTATAACAAGTGAACTACTCTATCGAATAAGTCAGCTGCTCAGCATTCAACAAAGTGTCATGCACCCCAGTAAAACCGGGGCCTTGCGCGGGGCTTGTTTTTTTCATATTAGTTGGCGTAGAGTTTGCTCACTGTGTTTGCATGGGTCGCTTGGAACCTGGACCTGGGCAGTAGCTGAAGTAGTTGCTACAACCCGTTCGACGTCTCTTAACTTTCCTGCAACCCAGCCCAGTACTCTTTCGTGTGAAAGGGGCTGTCATTAATTTTTAGCGTCAAAGGAAAGAAGAAAATGTCCCAACGTCAGAGCGGTCTCGTCAAGTGGTTTAACGACGAAAAAGGGTTTGGTTTTATCACTCCTGAGAGCGGCCCGGATCTGTTTGTGCATTTCCGCGCCATTCAGGGCAACGGTTTCAAGAGCCTGAAAGAAGGCCAGAAAGTGACTTTCATTGCTGTGCAGGGCCAGAAAGGTATGCAGGCTGACGAAGTACAAGCAGAGAACACTTGATCCCTCCTGCGACAAAAAGCCCCTGATATGACATCAGGGGCTTTTTTATGGGCGCCATTGCGTAAACTGCGTGCTTTCTCCAGAGAGCCCTGCCATGTCCAAACCCCTGTTGAGCCCCCAGGGCGAATTCCCCGCCGTTGGCCTGGGCCGTCGCCTGGCAGCGATGTTCTATGACTTCCTGTTATGCACCGCCCTGCTGATCGTCACGGCGTTCATCTACAAGCTGGTGTGGATCGCCTTCATCGGCGAAGCGAAGATGCGCACACTCACCGAGTCCGGCGCGCTGGACGGTGACCCGTTGTTGTCGACGATCCTGTTGTTTGTGCTGTTTGGTTTCTTCGCCAAGTTCTGGACCCATTCGGGGCAAACCCTGGGCATGCAGGTGTGGGGCGTACGCGTGCAAAACGCCGACGGCTCGCGGATCAGCCTGTGGCAGGCGTTGCTGCGTTTTGTGGTGTCGATTGCGTCGTGGTTGTGCGTGGGGCTGGGGTTTATCTGGTCGTTGTTCGATAAACACAAACGCAGTTGGCATGACATCTATTCGGATACGCAACTGGTGCGGATCCCGAAGCAAAAGAAGTAACTCAAGCACATCGCCGATCAACTGTGGGAGCTGGCTTGCCTGCGATAGCGGTCTTGCAGCCAAACACCTGTGACTGTTACTCCGCTATCGCAGGCAAGCCAGCTCCCACATTTTGATTTGTGTTCAGGCGTTGCCGGCCAGTTTCAACCGCGCAGCCTGGGTGAAGTCCAACATCCGCTTGAGCGGCCGCACCGCCTGGGGAATCACCGACGGCTCGACGAAAATCTCGTTACTGCCCTCACGCAAACACTGCAATGTACGCTCCAGCGTATTCATCGCCATCCACGGGCAGTGCGCGCAGCTGCGGCACGCGGCGCCGTTGCCGGCGGTGGGTGCTTCGATGAAGACCTTGTCCGGACACAGCTGTTGCATCTTGTAGAAGATGCCGCGATCAGTCGCCACGATAAAGGTCTTGTTCGGCAAGCGTTGCGCCGCAGCGATCAGTTGGCTGGTGGAACCCACCGCGTCCGCCAATTCGATCACCGAAGTCGGTGACTCCGGATGCACCAGGATCGCCGCATCCGGGTACAGCGCCTTCATGTCTTCCAGCTGCTTGGACTTGAACTCTTCGTGCACGATGCAGGCACCGTCCCACAGCAGCATGTCGGCGCCGGTCTGGCGCTGGATGTAGGTGCCCAGGTGTTTGTCAGGGCCCCAGATAATGGTCTCGCCGTTGTCCATCAGGCTCTCGACGATTTCCAGTGCGCAGCTGGAGGTCACCACCCAATCGGCACGGGCTTTGACCGCGGCCGAGGTGTTGGCGTACACCACCACGGTGCGCTCGGGATGCTGATCACAAAATGCGGAAAACTCATCCACCGGGCACCCCAGGTCCAGGGAGCACGTCGCTTCCAGGGTAGGCATCAGGATGCGTTTTTCCGGGGTGAGGATCTTGGCGGTCTCCCCCATGAATCGCACACCGGCCACCAGCACGGTCTTGGCTGGGTGGGCAGCGCCGAAGCGGGCCATTTCCAGGGAGTCGGAAACACAGCCGCCGGTTTCTTCGGCCAGGGCCTGAATCACCGGGTCGCAGTAAAAGTGGGCGACCAACACCGCGTCCTGAGCCTTGAGCTCGGCGGCGATGGCAGTACGCAAGCTTGCCTCTTCAGCAACGCTGAGAACCTTGGGCTGTTTGGCGTCGAGGTGGGCTTGAACCAGTAGGCGTTCGGAAATGTGCGTCATGTTCGCAAGACCTGCAGGCGCAGTAGCGCGAAAGTCGAGTGTACCACCGGCTCGGGAGCCCTTCGGGCGCCGCCGGACGAAGTGTTTTTGTTCATCAAGCACGGGTAAAGCTGAAGCTGCGCAAGGCTACAGAATATCCAATGGATTCAAAAGCCTAATCTGGCAACGAGGCAAGCTGCCGTCCCTTGATCGGGCCCAGCCGATTAGGCGAAGTCTTGACAACAATCCAAACCATCCCTCTGCCACTTACACGCCTTTAAGCGCAGGAATGACGGGCCTGCACACCTCAGGCCGCACCAAAAATGTGCATAAAAGCACTTAATTACGCGACCTTTCTTACGTATTGTGTGATAAATCCTACAGCGATGTAACAAACCGTCTACCACTCACTCAAGTGTGGCAAGTCCCGCTGAGTTCACTATTTGGCTCGGGCGGATGCATCGCGTGTATTTCTACGTTTAAGGAAGTCGAGTGCCACATCAGCTCTCAACCGCACACCTGTGTTGTACCCGAAAACTGGGCATCGCCCTGCTCTGCCTGTGGGCGCTGCCGGTGGCTGCCGCCGATGGCCCACAGCCTGGCCAGGAAGCCCTGCGCTTGCAGCAGCAACAGCAGCGCGATTTGCAGCAATTACAATTGGAGCAACGCCAGCGCCAAATGCAGCGCGGCAGTTTCGGCACGCAACCGGCCCTGCCGGCCTTGCCAAAAGAGAGTGCCAAGGATGAAGGTTGCTGGCCCCTGAGCGGTACGCGTCTGGCCGGAGTTACGCTGTTCACCCGCAGCGAGCTGGACAAACACATCCAACCCTACGTGGCCCCGTGCATGGGCGTCACGCAGATCAACCGCCTGCTGGCGCAGATTACCCAGCTGTACGTCGAGGCCGGTTACATCGCCAGCCGGCCGTACCTGATCAGTGCGCCGGCCGCCGGGCAGCCATTGGATATTCATGTCGAAGAAGGCTACCTGGAGGCCATCGAGTTGGCCGATCAGAGCCTGCCGGTGGCGCTGGGCGGGGCATTCCCCGGGATGCTCGGCAAACCACTGAACCTGCGCGACCTGGAGCAGGGCCTGGACCAGCTCAACCGCCTGCGCTCGGTGGACCTGACCGCCGACATCGCCCCCGGCAGCACACCCGGCGCCTCACGCATCATCCTGCGCTCGCGCAGCAGTGCCTCGCGCTGGGCGCTCGGGCTTGGGGTCGATAACCTCGGCAGCGCCGGCACCGGGCGTGAGCGCAACGCCATCAGCGTGAGCCTGGACAGCCCGCTGCAAATCAACGACTCGCTCAACCTGAGCTTCAGTGACACGCTCAACCATGGGCCACGCTACAGCCGCAGCCACAGCCTGTTCTATTCCATCCCTTACGGTTACTGGACCTACAGCCTGTTCGCCAGCCATGCCGAATACCGCTCACCGTTCAAGCTCAGCCGCACGACGCTTTACAACAGTGGCCGCACCGATCAGCTCAGCCTGCGCAGCGACCGCGTGCTGTGGCGCGACCAGAGCCACCAACTGAGCGCCAACCTGCAACTGGCCTACAAGGACGTCGACAGTTACCTGCAAAAGGTCCATCTGGACATTCAGAGCCCGACGCTCACGGTGGCAGAAGCGGGCCTCAACCTGTTCTGGCTCAACAGTGCGGTGTGGAACCTGGACGTCAATTACGCCCAGGGCCTGACGTGGTTCGGCGCCGATCGGGATGCCGACCAGGTGCAAAAAAAACACCCCAAGGCACAGTTCCACAAGTACCGCGCCAATCTCACCCAATGGCGCAACGGCCAATGGTCAGCGCAGCCATGGCAGTGGCAAAGCCAGCTGTCGGTGCAGTACAGCGAGGATGCATTGCCCGCCATCGAACAACTGCTGATCACCGATGACTCGGCCGTGCGTGGCTACCGCGAAAACAGCAGCTCCGGCGCCATTGGCGCGGTATGGCGCAACACCTTGCGCCTGCCGCTCGACACGGGCTTGCCGGTGAAGATCACCCCGCGCCTGGGCCTGGACAATGCGTGGGTCAAGCACGAACACGGCGCCCAGAGCCAACGCCTGAGCGGCGCCAGCGCGGGGCTCAACCTGAGCTGGAAGAACGTGCAGCTCGACGTCGACTACCAACGCAACCTCAACACCCCAACAGGTTTTCGCCAGGAGCCGGAGGTCTGGCTGACGCGCCTTAGCGTGCAGATATGAGCCCACACCCGTTTTTAGCCTGAGTCACCGCCGTACCTGACCACCCCAGCAGCGTTGCAACGAACAACGCACGTCGCGGATCAGCCAACACAGAGCGAAATTATTTATGCCGACTACTTCACACAGCTTTCACCTTTCTCCCCAGGGCAAACTGCGCTGGGCCATTGCCAGCCTGTTTCTGCTGCCACAGTTGGTACTGGCTGGCGGCGTGACCGTCGTCACAGGCCCCGGCGGCACGCCGCAACTGCAAGACCAGGGCGGTGTGCCCATCGTCAACATTGTCGCGCCGAATGCCGGCGGCCTGTCCCACAACCAGTTTCTGGACTACAACGTCGACCGCCAGGGCCTGGTGTTGAACAACGCCTTGCAGGCCGGCCAATCCCAACTGGCCGGGCAACTGGCCGCCAACCCGCAGTTCCAGGGCCAGGCGGCGAGCGTGATCCTCAACGAAGTGATCAGCCGCAATGCCTCGGCCCTCAACGGCGCCCAGGAGATTTTCGGCCAGGCCGCCGATTATGTGCTGGCCAACCCCAACGGCATTTCGGTCAATGGCGGCAGCTTCATCAACACGCCCAATGCCAACCTGGTGGTCGGCCGCCCTGAACTCAACGACGGCAAGCTGCAAGCCTTGAGCACCCGCGATGCCAACGGCCAACTGACGATCCAGGGCCAGGGCCTGCACAACCGCGAGGGTTCCATCAAGCTGATCGCACCACGCATCGACAGCGAGGGTCGCCTCAGTGCCCGTGATCAATTGAACCTCACGGTCGGTCGCAACCAGGTGGATTTCGCCAGCGGCGAAGTACGCCAGGTCGACCCCGCCGGCAAGGCCCAGGAGCAACGCATCGACGCACGCTTGTTCGGCGCGATGCAGGCCGGGCGCATCAATATCATCAGCACCGCCGAAGGGGCCGGGGTACGTGTGGGTGGTGTGCAGGTGCAAGGCACTGACGGTGTAAAGATCAGCTCGGCCGGTGACCTCGATGTCAGCGGCCAAGTCCACGCCAACAGCCTCGACGCCACCCGCGCCGGGGTGCAGAGCCGCCAGGGCGACGTCGACTTGCGCAGCGCCAAGGACTTGAACCTGGCCGCCACTGACGTAGGCGGGCGCAACGTCAAGCTGGATGCCGGGCGCAACCTGACCCTCAGCAGCCTGGAAAGCCGCAGGCTTCAGGAAAAGCGTGAACAGTGGGACAACAGCAACTTGCTGTTCACCTACGAAACCTACGACCGCACCACCACCGACAAGGATTCCCGCCAGCACGGCAACACGCTCGTCGCCCAACAGGACGCGGCATTGTCTTCCGGCGCCAAGGCCGACATCAAAGCCAGCCACGTCGAAGCGGGCTACGCCTTGCGCGTCAACAGCGGCGCCGACCTGCAGGTGACCGCCGCTACCGAAACCCATGAGACCCGCGACCATGGCAACCATCGCAAGCACCTGTGGAAAGCCAACTGGGACAAATCCAGCAGCGAACAGCGCAGCATCACCAGCAGCCTCAAGGCCGGCCACACGCTGGAGCTGACCAGTAAACAGAAACTGCAATTGCAGGGCGCCGAGCTGAAAACCCCAGGGGACATCCAATTGGCAGGCCGCCAAGTGGACATCACCAGCGCCAGCCGCACCCAAAACAGCAGTGACAACACCTACGCAGGCGACCTCACGGGCGGCAGCTTCTTCGGCAAGAACGGCGACGGCAACCAGGGCAAGACCTTGAACACCGCCAGCAAGGTGAATGCCGACGGCAAGCTGATCGTCCAGGCAGACGACGTGCGCATCAGCGGCAGCCGGGCCCGAGGCGGCAAGCAGGCCAGTGTCATCAGCGACAAAGGCTCGCTGGTGATCGACGGCGTACAAGACACCTCCCACGACAACCGCTACAGCAACGACAGTAAGTTCTTCGGCATTTCCAAGGATGAAAGCCGCAAGAACCTCAAGGACAGCACCGTGGTTGCCAGTAACCTGCGCTCGGACAGCAACCTCAAGCTGCAAAGCGCCAAGGACCTCACGGTCAGTGGCTCCCAGGTGTCCGCCGCGGGTGAACTGCAAGCGAATGCCAAGGGCGATATCAAGGTCGCTGCGGCGCAGAACACCGCCCACGACACCACCAGTACCCATACCCGCGGCTTCGATGGCTACGCCAAGGAAACTGAAGGTGTCAGCCGCCAGTACCGTGCAGGCCTGAGCTATGAAGACCAGCAGCAAACCCGCCAGACCGACACCACCCGGCAGCAGGCTTCAAGCATCAACGGCGCCAGTGTGGCGGTTAACGCCGGTGGTGACGTCAGCATCAGCGGCTCCAACCTCCAGGCAACCGAAGGCGATGCCAGCCTGAGCGGCAAAAACGTCGAGCTGTTGGCCGCCCATGACCAGCGCACCGAAGCCGTAGACAAGACCACCACCGGCGGCAGTTTCTACTACACCGGCGGCATTGATCGGGCAGGCAATGGTGCTCAGTTCAGCCACCAGAGCAACCACGACACCGCTGAAAAAACCACCGCGCAAACCAGCGCCGTGGCCGCGACCGGCAAGCTGACCATCAATGCTGGCAACACCTTCACCGGCGAGGGTGCACAGGCCAAGGCCGGCGCCGAGCTGCGCGTCAACGCGGGCCAGATCGACAACCTGGCCGCCCATTCCACCGAGACCAGTACCCACAAGCAAAACGGCTGGACCGCCGACGTCGGCGCCAATGTCGAATACAAAGGCATTACCCGCCCGATCGAAAAAGCCGTCGAGGGTGTGGCCCAGGCCAAGTTCCATCAGCCCGGTTTGCTGGATGCGTTCGAGCAACCCAATGTCGGCCTGGATGTGGAAGTTGGCCACACGAACAAAACCGGCACAACGCAGGACAACACCGCCGTGGTCAGCCAATTCAGTGGCGCCACGGTGCAGGTCGATAGCGCCGGCAAGTTGCAGGATGAGGGCACGCAGTACCGCGCCACCGATGGCGGGCTGACCATCAATGCCGGCGAGCATATCGCCAAGGCGGCAGCCAATACCCACAGCAGCAGCGAGCAAGGCGTGGACGCCAAGGTCGGCGTGCGGGTCTACACCACCACCGGCGAGGACGTGAATGTACGCGGCAGCGGCAGCGGCGGCAGCCGTGATGTACGCCAAGCCAGCAGCACGGCAGTGGTCGGCAGCTACGCGGGCACCCAGGGCGTGAGCCTCCAGACCAAGGGCGATGCAAGTTATGAAGGCAGCCAGTTCAACGGCGGCCAGGCAGGCGTCAACCTCAAGACCGGCGGTGAGTTGGCGCTCAACCAGGCTAACGACACCCAGAGCAACACCAGCAGCACGTTGCGCGGTAACGCGTCATTGACCGTGGGCACAGCGCCCGGCGCCAATGGCACCAACATCAACCTCGGTGCCGGTGTGCAATTGGATAACCAGCGCCTCGACACCCAGGACAGCCAGGCCCGCGTCGCGACGCTCCAGGGCAACGGGCCGATCCAACTCGGCAGCGGCGGCGACATGACCCTGCAAGGCACGCAGATCGGCTCCGGCACCGCCAAGACCGGCGATATCAGCCTCAATGCCGGCGGCAAGCTGGACCTGCAAGCCGCCACCCACCGCCACGTCAGCAACGGCAGCAACCTGGGCGGCGGCCTGACCCTTGGCGCCGGCAAAACCAGCAGCGCCGAAAGCAGCAGCAAGACCGGCAACCTCAGCGCCAATTTCAACATCGGCAAGGTGGCCGAAGATGACCAGGGCGTAGTCGTCGGGCAACTGCACAGCAACGGCAAGGTCAGCCTCGCCAGCGGTGCCGATGCAGCCGATGCCATTCACTTGCAGGGTACTCAGGTCAGCGCGGCCAGCGTCAATCTAGACGCACAAAACGGCGGCGTCCTGCAGGAGTCGGCACAGTCGACCCAGGCTCATGACAGCTGGGGCGTGACCCTGGGCGCGGGCGCCAGTGTGGGCAAGACCACCTTGGCCGACGCCGGTGAACACGAGACACCCAAGACCCAACGCGGCATCAATGCGCGGGCCAAGGTCGATGTGGATCACGTGCAAGGCACCACCCAGCACGACAGCCTGATCAAGGCCGATACCGTGGTCATCAACAGTGCCGGCGATACCCGATTGGCGGGCGCACGCATCGACGCCGAGCAGGTGAGCGGCAAGGTAGGCGGCGACCTCGTTGTAGAAAGCCGCAAGGACCAGGTCAACAGCACCCAGGTTCATGTCGATGCCAAACTGGATGTCGAGAAAAACCAGCCTGGCGTGGTCGATAAACTCGCCAAGGCCAGCGGCCCGCTCAAGGACACGGTAAAAGCCAAGGCCGAAGGCGCGTTCGACAAGCATCGCGACAAATTGGAGAACGTGGTCGACAAGGGCGCCGGGCACCTGGCTTCGGCCAAGGACAAAGTGCTCGACAGCGTCGTCAACGCCAAGGAACGCCTGGAAGAAAAACTCACCCGCAGCGCCAGTTACGACGTGAACCCCGAGCCCCGCGGCGCCTTCGGCACCCGCGTGGACAAGGCCAAGGCTTACCTGGCAGACAAGACGGATGCGCTGGGCACGCGCCTGTCGGGCTTCAAGGACAAGGTCTGGCCAACAACCAGCGACAGCTACGTTGTCAGCGGCAAGAACACCACCGGCAGCAAGGTGGCCGATACGGCTGAAAGCGTGTTGTTCGGTGACAAGAGTGGCAACACCAACTACACCCCGACCCTGAACCTGGACGTCAGCCATGTGATCAAGGACAGCGTCGCTCAGGCGTCAGGTATTCGCGGCAGCCAGGGCGTCAGCCTGCAGGTCGGTGGTGATACGCGCCTCACGGGTGCGCGGATCAGTGCCGAGCATGGCAAGGTCGAGCTGGGCGGTTCCAGGGTCACCGCAACCACACTGGCAGGCAGCGACTACCGCGCCGATGTCGGGCTGAATGTCTCCAAATCACCGGTCAACCTCGCACTCGGGGCCAAGGACGAACTGACCCAGAAACAGGACGACGCCACGCGCAAGGATCAAGCCTTGAACCTGGGCCTTCTGCGCGCCGGTGGCCATCGAGAGAGCCAGGCCTTGCAGGCGGGGATTGATCAGGCCGTCAACTAACGCTTAAAACAGCAGAATGCTTCTGTGGCGAGGGAGCTTGCTCCCGCTGGACTGCGCAGCAGTCCTATTCTCAGGGCCGCTTCGCGCCCCAACGGGAGCAAGCTCCCTCGCCACGGAATCAGCCACTGCCTGCTCGTTCTATGTCAGTTGAACAGCGCCTGCAGGTTCTTCATCGCATCATCGGCAAAGCCTTGCAGGAACGCTTCGAACGCCGGCATATCCTCCTTGCCGCCAGTGTAGGGCTGGCCAATGATGGTCCAGGTCACCAGGCTCTGGTTCGGGCCTTGCGGCGCCACTTCCATCAGCGCCCACAGGTTGCCGATATTCAGTGAGGTGTAAATCAGTGACCAGGTCATCGTCATGGCTTGGTCGTCACGGGTGTTGAGTTGCTCAATCACCACGTTGCCGTCCTTGAACAGTTTCTTGCGGACCGAACGCACACCCTCGCCCGTCATTTCGATATGGGACAACGCCGGAATGAATTTCGCGAAACCCGCAAAATCTCCGACGATACTCCACACGCTGCGCGCATCGCCATTCACGGTGACGCGGGCGACTACAGGGTTGCCGAGCGGGTTACGGACCAGGGTATCGGGTTGTTGCATGAGAGAGCTCCTCTTTTCCGGGGGGCAGATAGTGGGCTCCAACCAAACGCAGTGGGCTGTACAAGTTCAACACCTCCTTGGCGTGGTTATGTGTTCTTGGCTGACTGCCGTAATGCCAAGGCCGCGACACCACACAAGATCAACGCGATACAGGATACATAGAACGCATCGCTGTAGGCCATCAGGTACGCCTCGCGACGCACGGTGTGGATCAAGCCCTCGATAACCTGCTGTTGAGCGGGCAACAGTTGGTTGAAGATAAAACCCTCGCTGTCAGCCATGCTGGCGCGCAGGCGTTCCTGCAAGGACGGGGAAAACAGTGTGATCGACTCCCCTACCCGCTCGGAGTGAAAGCGTTCGCGCAGGGCGACGATCTGCGTCAGGCCTGCCGTACCCACGGCACCGCCAAGGTTACGCAGCATGGAGAACAACGCCGAGGCAGAGCCGGCTTCGTCTTTGGCCAGCCCGGACACCGCCAGTACCGACAGCGCCACCATGATCAGCGGCTGCCCGATACCCCGCACCACGGTGGATGGAATAATCACGTTGGCGGCGCTATCCACATCCAGGTGCGCACCGAGGTAACACCCCAGGGCCATGATGAAAAAGCCGCTGGCGACCATCAGTTTCGGGTTGAGCCACTTCATCAGGCGCGGCATGAACGGCGCCAGTACCAGTTGCACCATGCCGTAGGCGATCAGGCTGATGCCAATCTCCCGGGCGTTGTAGCCCTGCAACTGGGACAGGTAGTTGGGCACCAGGAACACCAGGCCGAACGTTGCCCCGCCGAAGATGAACATCGCCGCGCTGGCCACTCCGAAGTTGTAACTCTTGAGCAGGCGCAGGTTGATAAAAGAGCAGCGGCCATACAGCTGCGACAGTACGAAATACACCAGGGCAACGCCTGCGACCAGCGACATCCACACGATGAAATCGGAGCCGAACCAGTCCTTGCGCCCGCCCTCTTCCAGCACAATCTGCAAGCCCCCCAGGCCGACGATCATGGCGATGATGCCGCCCCAGTCGCCGCGCTTGAGCAGGCTCAACTGCATGGGTCTGGCATCGATGGACCATGCCACCGCCAGCAGCAAAAGAATGCCGGGAGCCAGTTGCAAGTAGAAGATCCAACGCCAGGAATAGGCATCGGTCAGCCAGCCGCCGATGGACGGCCCGGCGGCCTGGGCAACGCTGTTGGACAGGGCGAACAAGGCCATGCCCATGGCAATCTTGCTTGGCGGCAGCTCGGTGATGATCAACTGGAATGACAAGGGGATAAGTACCGCGCCGGCTGCGCCCTGGATCACTCGAATGATGATCATCACCGCAAGGTTGGGCGCCCAGGAGCAGGCAATGGACGCCACCAAAAACACAAACGAACCCACGAGCATCACCCGGCGCAGGGAGAACACCTGCACCAGCCACGCGGTAAGCGGGATCATCACAATCTCCGCGACCAGGTAGGCGGTGGAGATCCACGAGCCTTCCTCGAACGTCGCCCCCAGGGAACCCTCGATCTCCGGCAGCGCGGCGCTGGTCACGTGTACGTTCATGCCGGCCATGAAACAGCCGAACAGCCCCCCGATTACCGCTACCCAGGCGCGAAAGGAGACGCTCTTTTCAGCCGCTTCAGTCATGTGCAGCACCCTGCTTATCTGGGCGAGTGTCCACCGTGGTGATCACCGACATGCCCGGCAGAATAGGTCCGCCTTCGTCATGCTCATCAATGACGATCTTCACCGGGAAGCGCTGCACGATCTTGGTGAAGTTGCCGGTGGCGTTATCCGACGGCAACAGTGCGAACACCGCCCCCGAACCTGGCGAAAAACTCATCACATGGCCCTTGAGCTTGCGTCCTGAATAGCTGTCGATGCTGATGTCGACGGGTTGGCCGGCGCGCATGTCGCGCAATTGGGTTTCTTTGTAATTGGCCACGACGTAAGCCTGCTGCAAAGGCACCACTGCCAGCAGCGGCAACCCTGGGGCGACGTATTGGCGGGTACGCACTTTGCGCTGCCCCACCACGCCGTCGATGGGTGAGCGGATCAAGGTGTCTTCCTGGGCATGGGTCGCCAGGTTCAATTGCGCCTGGGCCTGACTGCGCCGGGCAATCTGCTGCTGGAGCGAAGCTTCGGCCAATTGGCGTCGGGTGACGGCCACGGTCAAGCGGGTTTCCTGTTGGAGCTGCATGGCCTTGGCAATTTCCACCGCAGCATTGGCCTGGGTGTAACTGGCGGCGGCCGTTTCCAGACGCTGGGCGCTGGCGGCGTGGTCGCGCACCAAGCCTTCGTAGCGGCGCTGGTCGAGGCTTGCGCGGCGCAATTCTGCGGCCACACTGCGGGCGTGAGCCTCAGCCTGGGCAACCCCGGCCTTTTGCTGGGCGATCAGGCTGTCAGTGACTTTCAAGTTGGCCTCTTGCGCTGCCACCGAGGCCTGGGTCTCGGCCAGTTCTGCACGAGCCTGTGCCAAGCGCGCCTGGTAGTCACGGTCCTCGATTCGCACCAGCACGTCCCCGGCCTTGACCGGCTGATCGTCCTCCACCACCACCTCGGCCACATAGCCTGAGACCTTCGGGCTGATGGGAATCCAGTCGGCGCGCACATAGGCATCATCGGTCTGTTCCAGGTAGCGGCCGACCGTCATCCAGTACACGCCGAACACCACCGCAGCGATCAACAGCGCAGCGCCGCCCAGCAGGAGCAGATGCCTTTTGCGGCGTGGGCTGCGCGTATGCGCCTGTTCATCCTGGACAGCAGTTTTTTCATCAACGGCGATATTCATGGTTGGGTACCGGAAAAAGTGGTGTGAGCGTGGGTGGGCGCTGAAGGCTGCCAACCACCGCCAAGCGCCTGAAACAAGCTGATCTGCCGTTGCAGCAACTGGCCATCGGCATCGGCGCGCGTGGCCTGCAAACGGATCAGTTCACGCTCGCTGTCCAGCACGTCCAGAAAGTCGATAGACCCGGCGTCATAGTTGAATTCGGCCAACCTGTAGGCGTGGCGGCTGCTGTCCAGTGCCTGGCTCAAGGCCGCGTGGCGCTGGCGTTCGCCGTCATACAAGGCCAGGGCCTGGTGCACCTCCTTGAGCGCCTTGAGTACGCTGGCCTCGAATTGCGCCACCTCCACCTGCTCAAGCGCCCGCGCCTGGCTGACCCGCGCGCGGTTGGCGCGCCAATTGGGGAAGTGCCAGGTGATCAGCGGGCCAATGCCGAACATCACCGCGCTGCTATCGCCCAGCTCATGGAATTTGTTGGCTGAGGAAGACACTGAAGCGCCGAAGGTGACCTTGGGGTACAGGTCGGCCTGGACGATATCCACTTGTAGCGTGGCCGCTTGCAGCGCCCGCTCGGCCTGCCGGATGTCGGGGCGGCGCGCCAATAATTGCCAGCCATCGCCCACCGGCAACTCGGCATTGAGTTGCGGCACCCCTTCACAGGTCGCGGCGCCAGCGCCTTGCTCCAGGTCAGCCACGCCGGTCAGCATTGCCAGTTCGTACAGCGCGGCCTGTCGACGCGCCTGCAGCATCGGCAGCAGCGCCTGGGTTTCGCTTTGCAGGGCTTGCATGCGGCTGTACTCAAGGTCCGTCACCACACCGGCCTGGCGCTGGCGATCAATCAACGCCAGGCTGCGCACAACCACGTCCAACGAATGGCGCTGGACCTTGGCACGCGCGCCCAAGGCGCAGGCGTTCACATAGGCGCGGGTGGTTTGCGCCGCGACCGTGATGCGCAGCAAGTCTTCGGCATCCTGCGCCGCTGCGGCTTGCACCTGGGCCCGTTCAATGGTGCGCTGAACCTGGCCCCAGATATCCACTTGATACGCCAGTTCGAAGCCTGGGTTGAATGCCCACTCTGACGGCGCATGGCTACCGGTGGCCTTGGCCAGGGTCTGGTCATCGGCAGTCTTGCCGTAAGCGGCGCCCAATGACGCCTGGGTGGACGGCCAACGCTCGGCATCGGCCTGCATGATCCCGGCCAGCATCGCCTGCACATGGGCCTGGGCCGCCGCCAGACCACGGTTGTGCAGCAAGGCCTTTTGCACCAGCGCATCGAGTTGCGGATCGTTGTACAACTGCCACCAGCGCTCGGGCAGTGCCTGGGCCGACACGCCTTGCGGCAGGCGACTCAGGGCATTGATGCGTTCCGGATGGGGCTGCGCCGGTGTATGGGCGATCCAGGACGAACAACCCGCCAACAACGCCACCGCCACGCCGAGCAGCGAGAGACGGCCATGCCGTGGGGAAAAAGAAGGCGAACCCATCAAAGAAATCCAGAAGGCCAAGTAGAGACGCAGGGTAAAAGCGCAACGGGGTGTGCATCTCCCGAGTTCTGGACAACCATCGTTTTGATTGGGACAAGGTGGGACGGCGCTTCTGAATCGCGCGTCGAACTCGTTCAGAAATGTGGGAGCGGGCTTGCCCGCGAAGGCGGTGTGTCAGTCGATGCATCTGTTACTGCACTAAAGCTTTCGCAGGCAAGCCAGCTCCCACATTGGATCTTCATCGCCCCCTCGCCAACGTGCCAGTCACGGCTACTGCTGGGAATTCAGACCAGACGGCAGTGACTGGGGGTGTAACCCATGGTGCGCTTGAACATCGCGGTAAATGCACTTGGGCTTTGGTAACCGTGCTCCAAAGCCACCTCCAAAATGGAGGCCCCACTGGCCAGCCGCTGCATGCTGAGCAGCAACCGCGTGCGCTTGCGCCATTCGCCGTAACTCATGCCCAGTTCTTTCTGGAACAGCCGAGCGAGGGTGCGTGAACTCATATTCAGTTGCGCCGCCCAATGCTCCAGTTTCGACTCCTGGGAAGGGTTGTCGATAAAGTCGGCACACAGCGCCTTGAGCCTCGGTTCATGCGGGATCGGCACATGCGCCAGCACCCGCTGCGCCCGGTCGAGTTCGGAGAAAATCAGATCGACAATCTGTAGGTGGCGCAGCAACGCCGGCTCACTGTCAGGCTCATCGCCCGCGGCAACAATCAGCTCGCGCAACAACGGCGAAACCCTTATGACCTGGCACTCATGCGTCAAGCCGCGATGCGCCCCCGGCGAGATCAATAAGGTGCGCATACGCACCTCGCCGGTCATGCGGATCTGATGCTCCATCGCCGGGGGCACCCACAGCGCGTGCCCGGAAGGCAGCACCCAGGTTGTCTGCTGCACCGACACCAGCATCACACCGTTGATGGCATAGACCAACTGGCCCTCGTCATGTCGGTGAGCAGCCACGATGTCGCCGTGAAGATAGTTACCGGCGAGGGCCGCCAAAGGGGTATGCGCGTTCATGTCAGGAGGCCGCGAGCAGGTGAGGCCGGCCACTGTTGGAAGGATCCTTGGGCATCATGTCGCTTCTCCTTTTTTTGAACAGAGTGACCCATTGGGACTCAGTAGCCACTGGGTCCAATACTAAACAAAGAAAGGGTGCGGGAAATTGCGTATTAGGGTGGGGACGGTGAAAAAAGGTCGAGTAAAAATTAAAAAAACCAAAATATCGGCGAGCAAATTTCAAGAAAAAAAGATTATTGCTTTTGGGGATAACAGGGGCTCGCAAAGAGCCCCTGTTCGGGTTGAACCCTAAAACGCGTAACGCGCCTTGACCATCACCCCATCAGCATCAAACCCGCTACGCGCCTGGCGGGTATAGCTGGCGCCCACCGTCAGCGCCGACACCTGATAATTCAGGCCCAGGCTGGCCTCGTAACTGTCACGTGCGACCGAAGCGCCCGTGACGGTAAACGCCGAACCGCCCAGCACAAAGCTGGAGGTTTGCGCCACGCGGTCGCCCATCAGGTCGTGGTAGGCCATCAATGTGGCTTCCGGTTGCAGGCTGCCGGTGGCCAACGGGAAGTTGCCGGCCAAGCGCACACCCGCGCCCAACTCGCCCACTTCATAGCGTTGCGAGCCGGTGCTCAGCGCCGCCGAAGAGCCCTTCTCGGTGAAGCTGTCCATGCGCACGTTGGAATAACGTGCCGCCACTCGCGGCTCTATCACGGCAGCATCCGACAGCTTGAAACTGTAGCCGCCCAGTACGCTGGCCGACAACACATTGCTGTCGTAGCTGCCCTTGGCGGTAGTACCCGCCACACGACGCTTGCTGTCATTGTCGTTATGGCCGTAGCTCAGGCTGCCGTCGACGAACCAGTTCTGCAGCGACCAGTTGCCGTACAACGACAGCGCATGGCCCTGCACGTCGGTCTTGGTGCCCAGGTCCGAATGGATGTTGGAATTGAGGTAGCTGTAAGCCACACCCACCGTGGTGCTGTCGTTCAACCGACCATCCACACCCACCGCCATACCGCTGCTGTTGGCCGAATAACCGTTGTCGCCGCTACGGCCATCCTGATCCATGTTGCTGCTCAAGCCTTGCAACCACACACCCACGGCTTCGCGATTATCACGCTGGCCCGAGAGGCGATTGAGGATCGCGCCATTGACCACCGTCTGGCCCGACAAGGCCACGTCCAGCGCGCCACGGTTGACGTCTGGCTTGAGTTGCTCGCCCACCTGCGCCAACTGCTGCGCGGTGCCCGCGTTGGCCAAGGCCTGGAACACTGGATCATCTGTTGCCAACTGCCCGAGCACATCATTTTTTGCTTCGTTGACCACAGTAACGACCGGCTCAGTGACGCCCGCGCCGGTCAGTTCCTCTTGCACTTGCTGATTGCTCTTCAAACCCACCACGGCCTTGACCGTTTGCGCGTCGGCCGAGTAACTCAGCACATCCAGCAACGACGAAGTGCTGGCGACCGACAGGCCGTTGTTCTGCACACTGCTGGCTTGCAGCAAGGTGTATTCGGTGCCGCTTGGCACGGCGGTGAAATCGCCAGGGGTGGCGCTCAAGGTCACTTTCGATGCCTGGGCGAAATTCGCCGCACCGTTGACCGTCAGGTATGGCGTGGTTGGCACCACGCTGTTGGCCAGGCGCATATCAATGCCTGCACCGCTGGCGATGTTGAGGTCACCGGTGAGCACCGTGCCAGGGGCCGACAGGTTCAGAGAGCCCGAGTTGATCGACACTGGCGCGATGATGCGGCTGCCGGAAAAGTCAGCCTGGCCAGCGATGTTCATCGCGCTGACGTTGAGTACGTCGCCGACGATTTTGCCGCCGGACCAGTTGAGGGTGGCGCGGTTGGCTGCGTCGATGGCGATGCCGGAGTTGCTGCGGATTTCACCGGCTTGTTGGTTGATTTCGAAGGTGGAGGTTTGCTCGGCTGCGTCGACAGAGATGGCCGTGCCATCGGCGACGATCGTGCCGCGGTTGATGATGCCGCGGGAGCCGGTGGGGCTGTTTTGGGTGAAGGTGGCGCCCAGGAGATCGATCGCTTTGGCGTTGGTGCCTTTGGCTTCGAGGGTGCCGGTGTTGAGGATGTAGTCGACGCTGCCATCAAAAAAAGCGATGCCTTTGGCGTCAGCCCCAGAGGCTGACATCAAGCCGCTGTTTTCGATTCGTAAAGGCGTGGTGGCAGTTTCTACCTCAAACGCCCAGGCCTCTTTACCGGTCACCGAGACCGTGCCGGAGTTGAGTATCTTGCCGGCAATACTGGTCTGCTGCGAACCGCGCCGGTCCAGAGCAATACCCAGCGCGTCATCTCCCACCAATGCAATGACACCGGTGTTGGAGACATCGCCCGCCACCTTGGTGCCATGCAAATAAATGCCATTGCCGCCGCCCAGTAAGCCGGTGGCTGGCGGAGTGGATTGAATGGTTCCGGAATTGATAATGCTCCCACCGATGGTGGCCCCACCGACTTCAAAACCTTCATAACCACCGTTGTTCATCGTGATTTTTCCGGCCTGGATCACGTCACCCGTGATGGTGCTGGGGCCAGGGTTGACGGTTTGAACTATCTCCGGATCCACGGAAAACGCTTGAATAAAACGATTTTCGGCGTCCAACACAATATCTGCGCGACTGACCAAAGATCCCTGGATATTGGTATTGGCGACACTCACCCCTCTCCAATTACTAATGCCTTGGTTGGGGGTCAGATTCGTGGGCTGAGTCAGTGTTCCAGTGAGCGTTAATGACTCATTGAACGTCTCGCTTATCCAATTAGTCTTGCCTTGACCAATATCCACTTCAACCGCCAACGCCTGGCCGCTGATTGCACCGACCACTACGGCCAACAGTTTTTGCTTGAACGGATTTCGCTTCATTTGAAAACTCCATGTACGACAGATGGCATCGCCATGAACCCTGGCGATTAGAGGTATAAAACAATCGACTACAACAAGCGCCGCTGCACCGCCTCATCCAACGTGCTGCGGGTCAGGGCTTGCACCACCTCATGGGTGTCCTGGCGGAAAGGCACGGCAACGATCAACAGCAACTGCATCCAGGTACGCAGTGATTCACTCTTGCGCACGCGGCCAAGCTCCTTGCCGTCCTTGTCCTTGAATACAGTCTCCAGGGTGAAGGTGTTCTTCGCGGTAGAAGGAATGATGAAAAACGTCACCCCGGTAATGATGGCCGACGCCATGCTGAACTGTTCGTTGTTGTACAAAGTAGCCTCAACATAGAGATCCGCCTCGGCCTTATCCGTACTCACCCACGCAAAACGCCCAGATTCACGAAAGCCCTCGGTAACCGTCGCTTCCCCAACCGCTGCCGCAGCTCCCGCAGCCGTATTGGCCGGCCCACCGTTGACTTGATTCATGACCGTGGTGCGCACGAACACCTTCGGCTTTTGCTGCGGCGCATTGGCCGTGGGTGGCCACTTCTGCACGGGAGGCAACTCGTTTTGCGAATACGTCACGCAGCCAGACAACAGAACCGCAGCGAGCACCACACAGTGCTTTATTGAACCGATCATTTTTGTTCTTCCTTAAGTTGTGGTTGTACCAACTTTGCCGTGGCGTTATCGAGCAGGGTTGACACCAGTTCATTCAACTTCTTGACCCCCATCACCGGCGACCAATACTCCCGCCCGTAAAGCCCCACGTTGTGCTCAAACTTGATCTGCTGCTTGGCGGCAGCCAGTTCTTTACCGTTACGGTCAACGATCACCAGATCACCGGCCATATCGAAACTGTCGACGTAGATGGGCCCGTTTACCCAAATCCAGATCGTCAGGGTCAATAAAGCCCCCGGGATGTAAGCAGGGTGCGGCGCGCGATGGCCCTTGAGCGATGTCATGTTGAACTTGAGCACCACGTCGTTCTCGCCCAGGCGCACGGGGTATTCGGTGACGTCCTTGAAATAGCCACCGGCCTTGACGTATTGGTTGAGCTGATGGGTGAGTGAACGGCTGATGGCGGTGCGTGTGGCCTCGTCAGCGTCTAGGATTGCGACGGAAACGTCGGCGATTTGTGCGGTACGGGGACTGCTGACTTTCGCGGGGTGGGGAGGAGCACTCAATGGACCGGTGACGGTGTAGGAAACGCAGCCGGTCAGGGACAATGCCGTGAGGAGTGCGGCGGTTTTGAAGAGGGTTTGGAGCACGGAATGTCCTTATTGAGTGTTTTGATTTGTTGGAGTGAAACTTTTGGAGGAGCGGAATAAGGGATGTATCGCAGGGATGCCATACATCTCTGATGTGCAGCCTTTATAAATGGCAGGGGTTAGCAAAATGGATAGCCGTAAATGCTAAGTAAGTGCCATTCAAATCTATTCCCTTTTTTGGCGGTCCATTCTTGTAAGTGCGAGGACGGGAATACGCTGCGCGGGGTCGGTGATGTCATACACATTCTGCTCACAGCCCGCGCCGACGATCACGAACTCCACCAGGTAAACCTTCTGCTTCTGCGGCTTGAACTCCGAGCTCATAGGACCGCAGGCGTAGACAATTTTTTCGGCGTAGCGGTAGTAGTTCGAGTCATACACCCGCGACTCACCCAACACCTCGATTGTCTGCCCCGGATCAGCCAACACTTCTAACTGCGGGAAGCGCTTGACCGCCGCGCTGTTGACAACCTCACTCATCTTGGCGATCCAACCGAACACCTTGCCCCGGCCCGAATCCACCACCATGCCGAGGATCTCCGGCCGCTGATCGGCATCACCGCCACGGCGCACGGAGAACTGCACAGGGTAGGTAAAACCGGTGGCCCGCATGATCACCTTGGCTTGCTCGGCATCGGCCACGACCTTGTTCTGCTGCAACTGCACGCCGTCTTTGAGCAGGCTGGATGACGAGTCGCGAGCATTGGAGTGACAGCCCGCGAGGATCAGGGCCGAGAGGATAAAGGCAACTTTTCTCATAAGGGTTTTCCGTATAGATACATGGGCCATGCAAGGATCAAAAACTCAAAAAAAATACGACCCCGTATAAAAACAGGGCGAATCCGGCCAACGCCGCTCGCCACTCCGGGTCGGCATCCTTACTCATGCCGCCCGGCGCGATGGCCACCCTGGCGCCTCGCGCATAGCTGTAGACCGCCTGGCCAAACCACAACTGCACCAGCACCATGAGGAAAAAGCGCTTCCAGTTACCGTCAAATCGTAGAAAGCCATTGAGTAGCGCAGCCAGGAGTACGACCAGGCCAATGCCGTGCTGATATTTGTATAGGTTCGCGATCATGCTAACCACCTTTGACCTTTGAGGCGTTCAACCAACTTGTCCCACACCCCCACAGTACCCTTCAGCGTCTTGACGTCAGCCAGGTCGACGTTGGCGCCGACCGCGATACGTTCAGCACTGCCACCTGACATAAAGCGCGGGGTGTACAACACGCCCTCGATCGTGACCGGTACCTTGTATGGCAGCTGAAAATAAATCTGCCCCCCCTTTCGCGGAAGATGCATGTGATTACCAGTTGAATATTCAGCTGATAACTAAAAAGCCACTGGTGTATCTATAAAAAATACCTTGCACCGTGGCCAAGACTTGCTCTACGGAGCATTAGACTTTACACCTAACCGAAACATTTCAGTTGGAAACAGGGGTTCCAATATCACCTCATTATTAAAAATGAATAATTTTGGCGACAGAGATATAACATCATAAATATTTTCGGAAATCAAAATTAGTCCCGCCCTAAAAACAGGGATGCTCGCATCGTCCACAAAAACGAACACATCGTTATTTATCGTAGGATTTGCACTCAATAGAGCATCGATACTCTCATAATCCGAAAAATTAATTTCGGACCAATCCACCCTCCCGCGCGAAAAGGGATAGCTATATAAAATATCGATAGCTTCTTGACGAGCTTGACCTTCAACAACATTGAAATCTGTACGAAGTGCTTCTTTGCACTCTTCAAACAAAGTCATATCGTTACCTATTCAACTGTTTCAATATCGTCTCAAAGGCTTTCTCATTACCCTCAAACGGTACAACCTGCTTTATTGCCTTACCTGGCCCTTTACCTTGAGAATAGTCCCATATATTAATATGAGTGCCTTTATCAGGGTCATAATCAACACGCCAGCCTACTTTACCATCATTAGATTGGCGCCCGATAACCTTCCCATTTCCTGCGCTTACCTCTAGTCGTCCAATAACAGGTTTCGCATCTGAGCCTAAATTACCGACAATACTTAATGCTTTGTTTCGAGCGCTTTCCCAGTTTTTTTTCAGGGGTAAGTGTTTGTTCAATTTTACTTCCCGGCAGGGGGTCGGATTTAACCTTACCAACCACGCCCAGTGCCGCCAACGCCTTACCACCAACTGCAGCGCCCAGTCCTATAACTTCTACTGCTTCCTTACCGTTCAGAGCAACCTTTACATAATCCGGTATCGCTTGGTAAATAGCTCTGGCACTGTCCTCATTTTCGGCCAGTACGAACCGGTCAAGCTGCGCTAAGTCGTCACTGCTCAGGTTAGAAAATACTGGAAGACGTTTCAGAGTGTTCGCAACATCCGAACCTGCCCCGACCTCTGACAGCGCTCCGTTTGCGCAGAACGGATTACCGGAACAATCGTCCGCTACCGCTTCGTCTCTGTTTTTCTTGCTGATCTCAGCATACTTCTCGTAGATATCCTGCTTGTCAGCGCCGGTTTTGTCAGCAGCCTCAAGTTCCTTGTGCAGATTCAGCACATCTTTAGAGCTTAGAAAGTTATTCTCAACCGCATTCTTCCCAACCTGAGCCGCCGCCACCGCACTCAGCGCGTCCTTGCCCACCGCAGAACCCGCAACCCCCGCCGCCAACGTCGACAACGCAGAGATCGTTTGCTTCTGCTCTGCAGTCAGATCGTCATTACTGACGTTCCCGTACAGCTCACTACGAATCAACCTCGCCGTGGCTTCAGCTGCTACCGCACCACCGGCCCCCACCAGCGCCGAATTACCACCCGCCCTGGCCAACACCGCTCCCAACACCGCATGGGCCATGAGGTTGGCGGCGTCATCACCTGCCGTCAGGTCTTTTACTTGTTGCGCGAGGTAGGGCGCGGATACACCCGCG